>NZ_JADNGN010000049.1 GCF_015553355.1 Collinsella aerofaciens | reverse complement strand
CTGGATGGTACTCCAGGCGGCCTTCGCCGTTGTGTGGTTTGTTGCGCGAATGGCACGTCTTGGCGCCAGAGCATTTGCCGCTAGTGGCAGCCACAGCCCTCGTGGCCCTCGTTCTCGTGATGGCCGTGGCAACCGCAGGATTCGCCGTGCTCATGGGTGTGCTCGTGGTCATGGCCGTGGCAGCCGCACGTGGCCTCGCCGGTCTGTGCGAGCGTGCCGGCAATGAGTGCCTCGACGCAGGCGTCGCAGCTGCCCTGGGCGCCTGCATAGACCGTGATGCCGGCCTGGGTAAGTGCATTGATGGCGCCGCCGCCGATACCGCCGCAGATGAGCGTGTCAACGCCACTGTTGGCAAGCAGACCCGCTAATGCACCGTGACCAGTGCCGCCGGTGCCCACGACCTGCTCGTTGAGCACCTTGCCATCCTGGATGTCGTAGATCTTGAACTGTTCGCTGCGGCCAAAGTGCATAAAGATGTTGCCGTTGTCGTACGTCGTTGCCACCCTCACGGTGTCGACCTCCTTTGCTGGCCATGCGGCCGTTGTCGTGGTGATGGGGGAGTACGCGATGTTGCCGCCTTCGATGACGATCGCCCGTCCATTGACCAGCGCGTTTGCCACCTTGCGATGCGCGCGGCTGCAGATTGCCGCCACCGTGGCGCGAGCGATGCCCATGTGCTGGGCGACGGTCTGCTGATTGAGGCCTTCCAGGTCGCACAGCCGCAGGACTTCGAGCTCGTCGACCGTCATCTCGATGGCGTCTCCGCTGGCAAGGCCGTCAGGGGTAAAGCCGCGATATTCGGGGATGATCCCAACGCGGCGCAATTTTTCGCGTCTTCCTGCCATACATGCTCCTTATCTGACATATGTCAATAATAGAATAGCGAATATGCGGATTTGAGCAAGGAATTTCTGGCATATGTAGAAAGTGAGGGCTTATGTTTGGGCTGTGGGGCCGCGTGCGCCTGGGCTACAATGCACCTCGCTTATAGGCGACTGACAGGAGGGTCAATGAGCAAGGCTGATCAACAGTTTGTAGCCATGTGCCGCGATATTTTGGACCATGGCACCACCACCGAGGGGCAAAAGGTCCGACCGGTGTGGGAGGATGGCACCCCTGCCTATACCATTAAAAACTTTGGCGTTACGGCACGTTACGACCTGCGCGAGGAGTTCCCCGCGCTCACGCTGCGTCGCACGGCGCTTAAATCTGCCATGGACGAGATCTTGTGGATCTATCAAAAGAAGTCCAATAACGTCCATGACCTCAACAGCCATATTTGGGATGAGTGGGCCGACGAGACCGGTTCCATCGGCAAGGCCTACGGGTACCAGATTGGCCAGAAGAGCCATTATGCCGAGGGCGACTTTGACCAGATGGACCGTGTGCTGTACGACCTTAAGCACACGCCGTACAGCCGCCGCATCATGACCAACACGTACGTGTTTAGCGACTTGTCCGAGATGCACCTGTATCCGTGCGCGTACAGCGTGACCTATAACGTCACGCAGCGCCCGCAGGACGACAAGCCCACACTCAACATGATTCTCAACCAGCGCAGCCAGGACATTTTGGCCGCGAACAACTGGAACGTGTGCCAGTACGCCATCTTGCTGATGATGGTCGCACAGTCGGTCGATATGATTCCCGGTGAGCTGCTGCATGTGATTGCCGATGCCCACATTTACGACCGTCATGTCGATATCGTCCGTGAGCTTATCGAGCGTCCGCAGTTTGCGGCACCCAAGGTAACGCTCAACCCCGATGTGCATGACTTCTATGCGTTTACGACCGATGACCTGATCGTCGAGGGCTACGAGCACGGTCCGCAGGTCAAGAACATTCCCATTGCGGTGTAGGTGGTGCTCATGACGTGTAAGCTATCTGCTATCGTCGCCGTGTGTGACGACTGGGGCATTGGGTGCGAGGGCGATATGGTGGTGTCCAATCGCGCCGATATGCGACATTTTGTGGCCTGCACCAAGGGCTGCCCGGTTATCATGGGGCGCAAGACGCTGCTGAGTTTTCCCGGCGGGCGTCCTCTCAAGAACCGCCGCAATATCGTGCTTACGCGCGACGAGGATTTTGCGCCCGAGGGCGTCGACGTGGTGCATAGCATCGACGAGGCACTCGCCGCGGTTGCCGACGAGCCCGTTGCATGGGTTATCGGTGGCGGCGATGTCTATCGGCAGTTTTTGCCGTATTGCGTCGAGGCCGAGGTCACGCATGACCACTGCGTCCATGTCGTGGATACGTACTTTCCCGATTTGGAAGCCGATCCTGCGTGGAAGATTGCGCAGCGTAGCGGGGTCTCGACGATTGCCGCCGGTGAGGGTGACGAGGGCGTCGATTATGAGTTCGTGACGTATCGTCGCATCGAGGCGTAAATCGTCTGGCGTGAACGGTATCATCGGGTTGATTGAATGCATGGGGCGGCGCTTAGCGTCGCCTCGTTTGGTATAGATGTGCTGTAAAGAAGGGTGCGGGCTGGCTGCTATGACTGATGCCGTTGAGGTTCTGCGAATTGATTCGCTCGAGGACGAGCGGCTCGATGCCTACGTGCGACTGACCGAGCGTGAGCTTCGCTGCGTGCTGGAGCCGCAGAAGGGCATTTTTATCGCTGAGAGTGCCAAGGTCATCGAGCGTGCGGTTCGCGCCGGATATGAGCCGGTGAGCTTTCTTTTGGGCGAGCGCTGGCTCGACCAGATGATGCCGCTGTTTGACCAGCTTGTCGTGCGCGAGGGAGCGGGTCCGGTTCCCGTGTTCGTGGCCTCCATGGAGCTCATGGAGCAGTTGACGGGCTTTAACGTGACGCGCGGCGCGCTGGCGGCGTTCCGTCGCCCGCGTCAGATTCCGGTTGATGAGTTCTTGGGCGGCGTCGTCGAGGCGGCGGGGGATCGTCCGGTGCGCGTGTGCGTGCTTGAGGGTATTGTCGATCACACCAATGTTGGCGCGATTTTCCGCTCGGCTGCCGCATTGAACGTTGACGGTATTTTGGTCAGCCCGACGTGCTGCGACCCGCTGTACCGTCGCTCGGCCCGCGTGAGCATGGGCACCGTGTTTCAGGTGCCGTGGACGCGCATTGGCAGCGAGGCTCGTGTGTGGCCGCATGATGGTCTGAGCGCGTTGCACGATGCCGGTTTTTCGTGTGCCGCTATGGCGTTGACGGACGATTCCGTATCGCTGGACGATCCCGTGCTGCAGGAGATTGACCGCTTGGCAATCTTTATGGGTACCGAGGGTGCCGGCTTGGGCGCCAAGACCATTGCCGGCTGTGACCACGCGGTGCGCATTCCGATGGCGCACGGGGTCGATTCGCTTAACGTGGCCGCGGCGAGCGCCGTCGCCTTTTGGCAACTGTGCCCGCACGTGAGCAATGAGTATCACTACCAGCCGGGTTTGTATCACTAGGCAGTTATTCCGCACTGTGCTCTAATTCGGGGTGTTTCGGTCGCCGCCAGTCGGTGCTAAGCTGGATTTGGCTTTGGTTTTAAATTGCTGTTTTGCTGTTTGACGTATGCGTGTGGGGAGGGCGTGTGGCTAAGAAATCTACGGCGATCGATGTAACGCAAGGTGTCATTTGGCAGCAATTGCTGTCGCTGTGCGTTCCCATCTTTTTTAGTTCGTTTTTTCAGCAGGCCTACACGCTTATCGGTACGTATATCGTTGGCCAGTTTGGCGGCAAGCTCGCGCTGGGCGGCATTCAGGCCACGATGGTCCTCACCGAGCTCTGCATTGGCTTTTGCGTTGGCGTTGGCGCCGGCTGCGCGGTCATTACCGGTCAGTATTTTGGCCAGCACGATGATGAGCGACTGAGTCGTTCGGTCCATACAGCCATGACGCTCGCGCTGGTGGGCGGTATCCTTTTCTCGATTCTTGGCATAGTGTTCGTTGAGCCCATGCTGGTGCTTATGAACACGCCGCATGAACTATTGGCCGAGGGTGTGGCCTATGCTCGCTGTTATTTTGCCGCGATGGTTGCGGCACTGCTGCTTAATATGGGAACCGCACTGCTGCGTGCCGTGGGCGACACGCGCGGCCCCGCCGTGATCATTGCCTCTGGCTGCCTGGTTAACGTGGTGCTGGATATCATCTTTGTCGCTGTGTTGCATATGGAGGCGTTGGGCTGCGGCATCGCAGTGGCTCTGACCATTTGCTCCAATGCAACGATGATCGTGTTGCGCATGATGCGCGCTCCGGGTGCATGGCGTCTTTCGCTGTCTAAGCTCGGCATCGATCGCGGTATTTGCAAGAGTATGATCTCGTGTGGTCTGCCACTCGGTTTTCAATCGGCTGCCTATTCGATCTCGAACGTGCTGATCCAGGTGTCGGTTAATTCGTTTGGCGCCGATGTCACGACTGCTTGGGGTCTATCTGGGCGCCTGGATGGCATTATCTGGATGGTTACCGAGGCGCTCGGCGTCTCGATCACCACGTTCTCGGCGCAGAACTTTGGCGCGCGCAATTACGAGCGAATGCGCAAGGGATATCACACGTCGCTCGTGCTGTCGTTTATGCTCATTGGTGGTCTGTCTGCCGTGCTGCTGGTGTTTTCGGGTCCGTTGTCGCGTCTGTTTGTCGACGATGCTTCGATATCGTCGTACACCACGACGATTCTTCATTTCATCGCGCCGTTTTACGCGATCTTCTCGATTATCGAAAACGCGTCGGGCTCCATTCGCGGTGCCGGTGTTAGCTTGCAGCCCATGCTGCTCACGATTTTTGGCACCGTCGTGCTCAGGGTGATCTGGGTGTTTGCGATCATGCCCTTCGATCCGTCGCTCGAGCATCTACTGCTGGTCTACCCCGTAACCTGGCTCATTACGGCCACGATGTTCACCATCTACCACCACAGCGGCAACTGGTTAGGCCGCGCCACCGCCTAATGTTCCATGGGGGACAGAGGAAAACGGATCATTGGCCCGGTGATAAGGCGAAGTGATCCGTTTCTCTCCGTCCCTTTCGGGTTATTTAGTATTCGATGCCTTGGCGGGCTAGGAGCCCTTCGTCGAAGTAGTGTTTGATGGGGCGCATTTCGGTGACAAGGTCGGCGAGGTTCGCGAGGGGCAGTAAGCCCCTCCACATCCTCACGCGTCACAAAGCCGCGGCGCATCGCTTCTCCCAGCTCATCCATGATCAGCATGTCTACCTGATTAATCTGCTCGCGCGCCAGCTCCATGATCTGTGCGGCACAGGCTTCGGGCATGTCGCGGTCGGCTTGTACGATGCGTAGCCCCAATCGAGGTGCTGCGTCATGTTCGGCGCAGTGCAGCTTCTTGGCAAACTGAAGCATGAGCACGTTAAGTCCATAGCCCGTGGCGCGCAGCGCGAGCCCCAGCGCAGCCGTCGTCTTGCCCTTGCCGTCTCCCGTATAGATTTGAACCTTGCCGACTTCCAGTGATGCCATCTCTGTCCTTTCGTGCCCAGCGTAGGTTTATCGTCGCTCGGGTTGGGTATTCTAGAAACCATTATCAACCCCAGTAGATGGAGTTCAAGCAGATGGAGATGGATGATAACAAACGTAGACGGAATATGATCCTCTACGTGCTCATCGCCTTCGTCGTCTACCTCGTGCTCTCGACCGTTCTGTTCCCCAACATCGGTCACACGCAGCAGATTACGAAGACCGATTATTCGACGTTTGTCAAAGCGCTCGATAAGAAGAGCGTCGACAAGGTCGAGTACAACACGGACGATTACTCGATTTATTACACCAAGAAGGGCGAGGACGAGAACATCGCCTACAAGACGACCGGTGTGCCGAATGATGCGGGCTTTACCGATCGCGTGCTTGAGTCCGGTGCTTCGCTGGAGTCGGTCGTTCCCGATAAAAACTCGGGTCTGATGACCTACTACCTGCTCACCCTCATTCTTCCCATGGCGATTTTCTTCCTCATCGGTTGGTGGCTCAACCGCCGTATGAAGAAGGCTATGGGCGATGACGGCCCGTCGATGAACTTTGGCGGCGGCGGTTTTGGCGGCGGCGGACTGGGTAAGTCCGGCGCGCGCGTGATCGCCTCCAAGGACGTGGGCGTGACCTTTAAGGACGTCGCCGGTCAGGAAGAGGCCAAGGAGTCTCTCAAGGAGGTCGTCGACTTTCTGGAGAAGCCGCAGCGCTACGAGGAGATCGGCGCCAAGCTGCCGCGTGGTGCTCTCCTTGTTGGCCCTCCGGGTACAGGTAAGACCCTGCTTGCCAAGGCTGTTGCCGGCGAGGCCGGTGTTCCGTTCTTTAGCATTTCGGGCTCTGAGTTCGTTGAGATGTTTGTCGGTCGCGGCGCTGCTAAGGTTCGTGACCTGTTTAAGCAGGCCAAGGAAAAGGCACCGTGTATCGTCTTTATCGATGAGATCGATACCATCGGTAAGAAGCGCGATGGCGGCGGCTTTAGCGGCAACGACGAGCGCGAGCAGACGCTCAATCAGTTGCTGACCGAGATGGATGGCTTCGATAACCATAAGGGTATCGTTGTCCTTGCCGCAACCAACCGCCCCGACAGTCTCGATCCCGCCCTGCTGCGCCCCGGTCGTTTTGACCGCCGCATCCCCGTCGAGCTGCCCGATCTTACCGGCCGCAAGAACATCCTCGAGCTGCATGCCAAGAGCGTGAAGACCGAGCCGCCGATCGACCTGACCGCGATTGCCCGCGCCACGCCCGGTGCCTCGGGCGCCGACCTGGCCAATATCATCAACGAGGGCGCCCTGCGCGCCGTTCGCGAGGGTCGCAAGCGTGCAACCCAGGACGACTTCGAGGAGTCGGTGGAGGTCGTCATTGCCGGCCAACAGCGTAAGTCCACGGTGCTGTCCGACCACGAGAAGCAGGTCGTTTCTTATCACGAGATCGGCCATGCCATCGTTGCCGCTCGCCAGAAGGGCTCTGCGCCGGTCACGAAGATCACCATCGTGCCGCGCACGAGCGGTGCTCTTGGTTATACCATGCAGGTCGAGGAGGACGAGCGCTTCCTGACGACGCGCCAGGAGGTCTTGGACAAGCTCGCTGTCTATTGCGGTGGCCGCGCAGCCGAGGAGCTCATCTTTGGAGAGATGACGACCGGCGCCGCCAACGACATCGAGCAGGCCACCAAGCTCGCCCGTAATATGGTGACGCGCTTTGGTATGTCCGACGAGTTTGGCATGATGGCGCTCGGTACCGTGCAGAACGCGTATCTCAATCAGGACACGTCGCTCACCTGCGCCCCCGGTACGGCCGAGCGCGTGGACGCGATTGTCGCCAAGCTGATCGAGGATGCGCACGACCGCGCTTTGCAGATTCTGAAGGAGAACAAGTTTAAGCTCCACGAGCTGGCTCGTTATCTGTATAAGAAGGAGACCATCACGGGCGAGGAGTTCATGAACCTCCTCACGCGCGAGAATCCGCTGATGCCCAAGCAGCAGTAAAGCCGCGGCCGAGCCAGTAAACGCCGACGCCCCATTTGAGCAGCTTTCTCAAATGGGGCGTTTTGCTTGAGAGGGATGGAAATGAAGATCGTGGTGAGCGCCTGCTTGATGGGCGAGAGCTGCAAGTATAACGGGCTCGACAACTACCATCGCGAGTTGGTCGAGGCCTGCGAGCGTACAGGGACCGAGGTCCTCTTGGTGTGCCCTGAGGTCTTTGGGGGCCTGCCCACGCCGCGCAAGCCGTCCGAGATTGTGAACGGAGAGGTTCGTACCTGCGAGGGCATATCGGTCGATCGCGAATTTCGCCTGGGTGCCCAACGAGCGCTCGATATGTGCGAGCAGGCGGGCGGGCCGGAAGAGATCGCCGCGTGCATTTTGCAGGATCGCAGTCCGTCGTGCGGCGTGGGCCATATCTACGACGGATCCTTCAGCGGCACGCTCACAACGGGTAACGGTGTCTTCGTTGACCTGCTCCTGCGCCACGGCTACCGCGGGATCCCGGCAAGCGAATTCGACTCGAGCATGTTACAGCAATAAAAAACCGCCACAAAGGTACTGTCCCCTTTGTGGCGGTTTTGGTCGGTTAGGCCAGGATAGAGTGGCCGTAGGCGTTGGCGGCCTTGATGGCGGCGGCGAACTTCTCGTCGGTGAAGGGCTCCGGGTTACCCTGCTTCCACTCGTTGGTGGCGTGGGCATACTCACACAGCGCCGGGATGTCCGCCTCGGTAAGGCCGACCTGCTCAAGCGTCACGGGCAGCCCCATCTGCTTGTTAAAGGCGGCGTAGTGCTCAAGGTTCTCGGTATCGCCCGTATAGGCAAACAGCACCAGTACGCCCAGGCTCACGACCTCGCCGTGTAGGTAGGAGCCCTCGCGCGGAATGCTGCACGTGGCATTGTAGAACGCATGCGCCACGCTCGAGTTGTAGTAGTAATCGTTTTGGTTGGTCAGGTTGGAGACGTAGCCCGTGTTGACCACGATGTCGAGCGCGATTTGTTTGACGGCCTCGCTTGACAGGTTCTGGCGCACGTCCTCAAGACCCTGGACGCCGTAGGTAAACAGCGGCTCGGAGCAGGTGTGGGCGAGTGCCAGGCCAAGGCCTGCCGTGTGCTCCAAGTTGCCGGCGCTCGTGGCGTACTCGACCTCGGGCTGCTTGGACAGGGCATCGCCCACGCCGGCCCAGAAGTACTCCGCCGGAGCTTCGGCGATGATCTTGGGGTTGATGAAGATGTGCGCCGGTCGGTTGGGGTACGAATAGCCCTCGAGCGAGCCGTCGTCGTTGTACACGACGGCAATGGCGGTCGCGGCGGAGCAGTTAGAACAGATCGTCGGGACGGTGAAGACGATCTTCTTGAGCTCGATGGCTGCGGTCTTCACGGTGTCGAGCGCCTTGCCGCCGCCGCATGCGATGAGCACGTCGGCTTCCTGGCAGGCAGGGGAGTTCACGACCTTGGCGATATTGGCACGCGTACTGTTGGTGCCATAGACGCGCGTCTCCAGGACCTCGACATCGGTACCTTCAAGTGCCGCCTCGATTCCCGGCAGCGCCGCAGCCAGGGCTCGCTTGCCGCCAATGATGGCGACTTTCTTCGCGCCGTACTCCGCCAGTGCGGTTGGCAGCTCGGTAAAGCAATCCTCGCCAACGGTGTAGTCGCTCATTCCAATCGTGCGCATAGCAACCTTCTTTCGTTCGATAAAGTGCTTTCAGGTATTTTGCTCCTAGAGAAGGGCTGTAATAGCGAGAAATTTCGAACGTATAAAACCAGTGTTGAGGGTTTTTCGCCGGCGCGGAACGTGCTAGCATACTCCGCATAAGCGTTGATGGGGACGAGTAGTCGGCCGTCCGCATGCTACAGAGAGCGGGGAGCGCTGAGAACCCGTGCATGCGACCGATGAAAATCACCCCGGAGCTGCGGTCCCAACGGACGTGCCGTGCAGGTTCGTCTTAGTAGACATCGCCGAGATGGTCGTCGATACAGGCCAGCCGAGTAACGGATGCGAGCGCGCGAATATGCGGGCGAGGGCATCTAAGCTGGGTGGTTAAGCGAAGAGCTTTTACGGGCAGGCTGCCCGTTTTGTGGCGCTTCGTCCCAGCTTGTAGGGACGGGCGCTTTTTTGGTGCCCAACGGGCGTGCGCGCCCACGACATGAAAGGGGTACCGTGGCAAACGAGTACAAGCAGACGATGAATCTGCCCAAGACCGGTTTTCCCATGCGTGCCGGTCTTTCCAAGTCCGAGCCCAAGCGACTCAAGGACTGGCAGGACAACAAGGTCTACGAGCAGGTTCTGAAGAAGAACGAGGGTCACAAGAAGTTCGTGCTGCACGACGGTCCTCCGTACGCCAACGGTCCGATCCACATCGGCCATGCCATGAACAAGATCTCCAAGGACATGATCAACCGCTACTGGATGATGCAGGGCTATGAGGTTCCCTATGTCCCCGGTTGGGACTGCCATGGTCAGCCGATCGAGCATAAGGTCGAGGAGAAGCTCGGCACCGAGAAGTTCAACCAGACCCCCACGGCCAAGATCCGTGAGCTCTGCAACGAGTTCGCTGTCGAGAACATCGAGCTGCAGAAGGCCGGCTTCCGCCGTCTGGGCGTGCTCGGCGACTGGGACAACCCCTATCTGACGCTCTATCACCAGCACGATGCCGCCGACATCGAGGTCTTCAAGGCCATGTTCGATAAGGGCATGATTTATCGCGGCCACAAGCCGGTTCACTGGTGCAAGCACTGCCACACCGCGCTGGCCGAGGCTGAGATCGAGTACTCCGATGAGACGAGCCCGTCCATCTTCGTGCGCTTTGAGATGACCTCCAAGCCCGCCGGCCTCGAGAACTTCGACGGCCCGGTTGACTTTATCATTTGGACGACCACGCCGTGGACCATCCCCTCCGACCAGGCCGTTTCCCTTAAGCCCGGCGCCGCCTATGTCGCCGTTGAGCACGATGGTCGTGCCGAGGTCATGCTCGAGGACCTGGCTCCCAAGTGCTGCGAGGAGTTTGGTTGGGAGTACACCCCGGTTATGGTCGACGGTAAGCCCTATGTGGTTCCCGCCGAGACCTTCCACCACATCCACTACAAGCAGCCGATCTTTGACGGCGTTGAGGGCGTGGCGCTGCTGGCCGATTACGTCGGTGTCGATGACGGTACCGGTATTGTCCACAACTCGCCCGGCCACGGCGTCGACGACTACTTTGCCTGCCTCAAGGAGGGCATCACCGACATCTGTATGCCGGTCGATGACGACGGCAAGTTCTACACCGGCGAGGAGTTTGGTACCGGCGGCCCCTTCAGCGGCATGGATACCGACGAGGCCAACCCGCACATCATCGAGTTCCTGCGCGAGCGCGGCACCCTGGTCCTCGAGAAGAAGATCACGCACAGCTATCCGCACTGCTGGCGCTGCAAACACCCGGTGCTCTTCCGCGCTACCGACCAGTGGTTTGTCTCGATGGACAAGACCGGCTTGCGTGAGCAGGCTGGCAAGGAGGTCCGTGAGAACGTCAAGTGGTATCCGGCCCACGCGGCCAACCGCATTGGCGCCATGGTCGAGCAGCGCCCTGACTGGTGCATCAGCCGTCAGCGCAATTGGGGCGTGCCGATCCCCAGCTACACCTGCGCCGACTGCGGCGAGAAGGTCATGAACGACGCCACGCTCGACGCCGTCATCAAGCTCTTCCACGAGAAGGGCTCCGACGCCTGGTTCACCGACGCTCCCGAGAGCTACCTGGGCGAGGCTTGCGTTTGCCCCAAGTGCGGCGGCCATCACCTCAAGGCCGATAAGGACATCCTCGACGTGTGGTGGGACTCCGGCGTGTCCTGGAAGGCCGTCTGCGAGTATCGCCCCGAGCTTGAGTACCCGGCGGACGTGTACCTCGAGGGCTCCGACCAGCACCGCGGTTGGTTCCAGAGCTCGCTGCTCACCTCGGTTGGCGCCAACGGCCATGCTCCCTACAAGGCGGTCGTCTCGCAGGGCTTCACGCTCGACGGCCAGGGCCGCAAGATGTCCAAGTCGCTCGGCAACGTCATCGACCCCAATAAGGTCTGTGACGAGATGGGTGCCGACATCATCCGCCTGTGGGTTGCCTCCGTCGACACCAGCTCCGACGTTTCCATCGACCACGAGATTCTCGCTCGTACGTCCGATGCCTACCGTCGTTTCCGCAACACGCTGCGCTTCCTGCTCTCCGAGCTCGAGGGCCAGTTTGAGCCCGAGACCGACGGCGTCGCTTTTGCCGATCTGCTGCCGCTCGACAAGCTCATGGTTGCCCGTCTGACCCAGGTTCAGGCCGAGGTCGACGATGCCTACGCCAGCTACGAGTTCCCGCGCGCCTACCGTGCGCTCTACGACTTCGTGGTTACCGAGCTCTCCAACGTGTATCTCGACGCCCTGAAGGACCGTCTGTACTGTGAGAAGCCCGGCTCGCTCGAGCGGCGCAGCGCCCAGACCGTGCTGGCCGAGCTCTTCTCGATGCTCATGCGCGACCTTCAGCCGATCCTGTCCTACACGGTCGACGAGGCCATGGCCTATGCGCCCGCCGGCTGCGTCGATCACCAGAAGTACGCCGCGCTGCTCGATTGGTACAAGTCGCCCATCACGTTCGACGAGGCCAATGAGTTTGAGGGCGTGCTCGAGGCTTCGCTCGAGCTCCGTAGCGCCGTGACCAAGGCCCTTGAGGATGCCCGCTCCGCCGGTACCTTCACCAAGAGCCAGCAGGTCCGCGTCAAGGCGGTCGTTCCCGCCGAGATGTACGCGCTGCTGACCGGTGATAAGGCCGTCGACCTGGCCGAGTTCTACATCGTTTCCGATGTTGAGCTGACCCAGGGCGAGGAACTCTCCGTTGCCATCGAGGCAGCCGAGGGCGAGTGCTGCGACCGTTGCTGGAACTATCGCACCACCGTCGGCGAGTACAACGGCCACGCGCATATCTGTAAGCGCTGCGCTGACGCGCTGTAGGTTACGGC
>NZ_JADNGN010000048.1 GCF_015553355.1 Collinsella aerofaciens | reverse complement strand
CCCATCATCGCGGTCTATGGGGTCAACGATATGGCACCGTGGGGACACATGTATGTCAATCCTGGTCTAACAGAGCCATAAAATAAGCTGATACATGTTTGGGATAACTGCCCACATCAGCTGCAATTCGCTATCCACAGCAATTAGCCCCGCAACGAAGCGCCATGCACAAGCTTTTACAGTTCAATCACTGCGTCGCAAGCCTCAAGCAAATCAGAATCGTGCGAAACAACAATTACGATATGGTTCCTTTTCTTCTGCTGCAGAATATCAATGAGCGCTGACCTGCTCGCTCCGTCAAGCGCCGACGTCGGTTCATCGAATAACATGACGGGTGAGTCCTTAAGCAATACGCGAATAATTGCAATCTTCTGCTTCTCACCACCCGATATATTATGGTTTTGTTCGTCCAGCACCCCATCAAGACCTTTGGGAAGTGTTGAGACCAGTTTGGTCAAACCAAACTGGTCTACAAGTCGCCCGACTTCAAGAACTGGATAATTATCGCCCGCGAGTAGCGTCAGATTCTCTCTGAGTGTTCCGTTAACGACATCGGGTTCTTGCTCGGCAATACCAACGACATACGAACGTAGATTTATAGAATCAATCTGGCCCAAATCGACATCGTCATAAGCGATAGTCCCAACGTAATCATCGGGGTACAAACCAGCTATGCCATCGAGAAGCGTGCTTTTCCCGCTTCCATTTGCGCCTGACACGCCGTATAAGACACCTCGATTAAACGAGATGAGCTTTGGATAATCTATGATTCGATCGGTATCAGGGCGACAAATCGACAGGCCCTTGCACACAAGTGAAACAGGAGAACCAATGCGGACAGAACCGTTCGCATCTTCATCCATTGCCCAAAGGCGCTTAAGGCGTTGGGCGCTCACCTTGCTCGACTGGTAGCTTTTGCCCCAAGAAAGCAAATTCACCAGAGCAGAATTGGCGCTCGAATAATAGCTCAATGCCGTCAGCAGAAAACCAACCGGCATTTTGCCTGCGACAATCTCACAGCCTCCAATCGCGAGCAAACAGAACTGCGCAAAGGAAAAAATCAACTGATTCGCAAGTTCGAACCGTGATCCGGCTTTTTGGTTAGCCAATATAGCTGGATAAAGACCATCGAAAGCCTTCTGCAGCCTCAAGGAATAGAAATCGAATAATGAATGGCGACGAAGAAAGGATACGCTCTCCAGCTGGCTCTGGAGAGTCCCATAGAAAGCAGCGGTCTTTTCTTGAAACTCAAAGCCTCGATTGAACAGCAGCCCGCTAAACAATCGATAAACTACTGCCCCCGTAACGATGCAGGCTAGACAAGCAATCGCCATCGCATTGTTTATATTCATCAACATAATCAAGGAACAAATAATCGTTGCAACACCGCCAATGATATTTGACGCCGATGTTATTCCGAATATTATGAGATCGTTTGAATCGTGATTGATTTGCTGATTATAATAGCCCGCATCAAATCCGATGAAAAACTTCCGGGGCAAACGCTTGACGTGTTCAAGTGTGTCAGCGTTAAGTTGATATCCTGCATGCGCTTGAAGGTCGACATAGATTAGGGAAGTCCAATAGGACAATACCGACCCCACAATGGCGACCACGCCAATCGCGAAAACACATAAGACTAGCGTCCGCAAACTAATACCGAGCCCATTTTTTGCCGCCAGCACATTTACAGTCAGCCCCAACAAATATGGTTCAGCAAGGCTGCACAGCTGAGACAAGACATCGAGAAGCAGATAGACATAAAGCCTTGGCTTATGGAGGAGATATATCTTCCAAAATCTAAACATCGTGATCTGCCTTATGCGAATACTGATAATTACAAGCCAATCGCATTCTCTGCCTGGCATTGAACTTAACGCTCGCGCATTTTCTCTGGCCCTCCATGGCGGCGTGGGGACATCCGCCCATACAAGCCGGAAACATTACACACTCGCCACATACTGGGTCGTTTGGTAAATACTCCATCCATTTCAAATAGTTCGAATTAGCTTTCACACCTTCTCGAACATTTCCAACGGCGCACTCGCCCTTGCCAACCTCATCCCAACATTTAAAAAGTCTACCAAGCGGATCGATGACAAACGAATTAAGAGAAACCGCACAGCAGACACTTGGTTCATACGGCGTTAACGGAATAACGTTGAATCCGCGCTCGCTAGCTTTATCCATAAAGAACGTCTCAACTTGAGAGAACCCACGCTGAGAGAAACAATGAATGTCATTTGCGCAAGTATCGTTAACATTGTCGACCGCAGCAAGATAAATCGCGACTTTACCGCGAAGCCCTTTAGCGTCAAGCTCGTCAAGCAACGCATCGACCTCTTTGCTATTGGACTCATCGACATTCACGCGAATGGTAATCTGAAGAACATCGGCACATGAGATGATATTGTCGATAATGGCATCATATGTCGGACAACCGTCAGCCGGGACCCTCCGCGAATCATGATCCCTCTTTGAGCCATCAATAGTGATTTGAACCGAACCGACCTGACAATCAGCAAGCTTCTGAGCAATTTCTCGCGTCAGGAGATATCCGTTCGTTACCATTCCGGCAGAATAAGTAGCGCCTGGCCTAATCGCCCCTCTCAGTTCTTTTGTCAGTCGCTCGATCATGTCCACACAGAGTAGGGGTTCTCCTCCATACCAGTCAACGTGAAGATCGCTGATCCCAGGATAGCCGGAACGCACGAATTCTGCGATATCCGTCATTGTCTCTTCTGACATAGTGGGGTGCGAGCAGCCCTTTTCATAGCAGTAGGGGCACCTAAAATTGCATGCCAGCGTTGGAGCAATCGTCAGTCCTAAATAGTCATTTGCAAACCTTGCCGACAAACTCTCAAGCATCAGCATTCGCCGCTCGTCAACATCGTCATCTACCAACATGCCACCCATCTTAAGGGCCTCTTCAAAATCACCATCCAGGGCGGCGACGCCCTTGCGATATAAATTCAGCTCATTCGTGTGCGCAGCGTCAAGGTCGAGAACGCCACCAGACTGGGTATTGTAGATAGTGATACCGTTCGCATCATTCTCTTCAATAACGTTAAATTCAGACTCTTTCATTTATATGCTCCGTTTTCTGATAGCGCCCTTGATAGCCCAACAAAGTCCGAGGATGACAATGGGAACGACTGTTGCCAGCGCTACAAATAGCAACGTCCCCGGCACGATGAATTGAATTGGCCGCGGGGACGCAAGGGTCGCCAGCCATGTCAAGTGCAGTGGCATATTTGGATTCCCGTACCCCAAATAAAGCAGCAGGATGATGAACGATAGAACAAACGCGCCATTTCCAAAGAGCGAGATGGCTAGGACGAGCAGTAGGCATAACGTTGTGCAAATCAAGGCAGCAAGAGACAGCCGAAGAAGAAACTCTCCGATCATATCCATCGTCATTCCTATGCCACTCGCGCTTTGGACCGCACCAACGAGTATCGAAAAGAGAACAAAACCACCGACAAGCGTGACAATCGAGACAAGAGTCCTTGCAACCAACAACTGTACTGTTTTCATTCCCCTTGCATAGAAAACAAGCCATTGAGATCCCGTTATCGGAGTTCGAAACGCATCGCCGATGACGAGAACAGCAACAATAGGAAAGAACAGAGAATGGGCAAGCGGTGCCACAGCGGAAAGGTAGCGGGCTCCATCTTTAACGAGGTCTCCCGGAATTCCACTAAAACCGTATTGTGGGTTTGGGAAGAAGCCCATAACACCGTCGCCAAGCCAATCGCTCGTTCCGTAGGCTCTCCATGGTTCATAAGACACAGAATAAAGCAATGCGAGCACGAAACCTGCCGCAATCAGCAGAAGAGGCGCTTTGCTCTTCATAACTCGATAGGCTTCAGCCTTAATCATATCTTCGCAGCGCATTTCTACCCCCTCCTCGCTTTGATTCCCATGACCCCGAGCTGCAACGAAACAACGGTGCAAATAACAGAGAAAAGAATGATCTGATTAATGGCTAGGCCTTGAAAGCACAGATTTCCAAGATGGCGTAAGTATGGTCCGACTGAGAGCCACCAGGGAATTTGCGTCGATGCGTGATTGGAAAAGACCACCAGCGTATATTCATCGGAGGCGAGCAGCGTCCCGACCAACACCAACATAATGCTAAGCGGTGCATTTCTAAGTAAATAGAAAACTGCCATCGACTGAGCTACTAATGCAGCCAAAATAACATCAATCAAAAGCAACACGGGCAGGTATCTATCAAGAAACACCCGCCCATCCACATAGCAGCCAAGCGGAGATTTGAAGAGAGTAAATCCCGAAAACAGGTTGAACGCTATTGAAGTTGCAATCGTCAGAACAAGCCACTTTGCGACAACGGCCTTTGCTATACCCGTACCCTTTGCATACGTCACTTCAGAAGACCTGCTTTGATAATCCATCGCACAGGAAATAACAATGCATCCGACCAGAACGAAAAACCACTCGTAGGTCATGAATAGTGCCGTCCGAACCGCCGAACCAGCCGGGTCAGTCTTGTCGAGGATGTTCGCAAAGAAACCGATCTGTTTGCCGACTCCCCCTAAATCAGATGTTCCATAGGTCCCATACATATTTGGATTACAGACATCTTTAACAATCCAAATCCCCCAGATCAACAACACGAAATAGGCTGGATTTCTGAGCAACCGACGGGCTTCGCATCTAATCAGTCGCAGAAGTTGCATTATCTGCCTCCCCGATCAAATCCAAAAACCGCTTTTCCAGACTTCTGTCTTTATAGGAATTCTCTTCCTTAACGAGAAGTCGGCCTTGATGGAGAAAAGCGAAGGATGTCGCGACTTTCTCCAGTTCATCTAGGTTATGGCTTGAAATGAGCACCGTTTTATCCCTCCTGTCCTTTAACGACAGCAGAAGATCACGTACCTCGATCACGCCCACTGGATCGAGCCCGTTTATCGGTTCATCCATGATGAGCAATTGCGGGTTGCCCAGTAGAGCCGTTCCGATATCCAGACGACGCTTCATGCCGAGAGAGTATTGTTTTACCGATGCATCCGCTGCATTTTCTAGACCAACGGCAGCGAGCACTCGATTGACTTCACTTTTTGGCAGCCCCCACTCAATACAGCGTGAGGTCAAGTTTTCTCGCCCGGTTAAGTTCAAGAATGCCCCACAGCCGTCAGGGACGAATCCGATGTTTCTGCGCGCTCTTGCCAGACCCGTTCTCCCAGACTCGCCGAAAAAACTGATTGAGCCTTTCGTTGCTTTAAGCAAGCCAAGAAGAGTATCGATCAATGTACTCTTCCCTGCGCCGTTCTCCCCAACGAGAGCGCACACTTCGCCCTCATCTATATCAAATGAAACATCAGACAACGCCCAGTTTTTGCCGTAGCGCTTTGATAGATCCTTGATTGAAATCGCATTACCCATGTCTCATGAACCTCATTAAAAAAGGCAGCGCGGCCGACGGATGGCAGTTATCGACCACGCTGCTTACCCTCTGCTGTCTTAACCAGCATTAACGTTCGCGTTGCTAGAAATGAACATATACGCCAAAACAGCTACAGCGCGAACACGGGTGGTAATTGCGGCAGCCACCGCCACCACCCTGCACGTTGCAGCACGGATCAATTACCCAGTTCATAATTACCTCCTTTCGATTTATCGTCTGTTTTAATACGCTGTTATCGTATATCGATAATCTAATGATTTCAAGAACTATTTTCAAATAAATTAAGGCTCCTACCGATCGTTTCAGTAGGAGCCTTGCATGTATACGTGTTTGTATTCTTGTCTTCTTATTCTGTTTTGTTATTCCTTAGAAAGATCTACTACGTAAACCTCTGTGGGCAATATCTCGGAGGGGTCGGGATTGCGTCTTTGCAAAATCTTATTCCGCGCACGCGCGATGGTAAGTTCCTCAAGTTCTATTTCACTCACGCGACGGATCAAATCTCCCGGCTGACAATCCAACTCAACACAGATATCAAGCAATGTCTTCAAGCGTATGGCTTTGATTTTTGCATTACGGATTTTAGAAATGTTAGCTGGCGTATGCCCAGTCGCTCTTATTAGATCGGCATTTGTTTTCCCGGTCTTAAGCAAAAGCGTCTCAACCTCAATAATGAGATAATCCATGGTCAATCACCTAGACCAAATCATCGGACTGGGACTGCAAAAGCGCCCCATAGCGCCAGAAGATCGACAAAGCGAAAGCGACCATCATTGCAATGATGGATCCCACATCCAAAGTGATGCCTGAGTCACCAATCTGAAGGAGAGCGGAATTCATACGACAGCTCAACATACAATTGCCCATCATTTTTTTTAAATCGCTGCCAATCTGTAGAGAGCCCATCACGGCATTGATTGCAAATAGGCAGGCAATAACGGCAATCATCCGTGCATGTCGGATAGTAAAAGGCGATTGACGACGGGCGACATCGAAGCTAATGCTTGACAATGTAAACTCCCCTGCCAGGAGCAAAACCGCCCATAGCGCCAAGTTTGGGAGCGCGATGCTGCCGCCCTCACCAAGCTCAACGACCCCTTCGATTACCACTGCGCCATTCAAAATACTTTGGCATGCAACAACAAGTGCCGAACCAAAGACGGCGATAGTAGCGATGGCTATAAGCACCAACACGGCACAAAGAACTATTCCGATTTTTCTCATGTTATCGAACGACATCTCAATTTTTTGAGCGCTATTCGCCATAGTAACTCCTTTTGCCATCCAGCAGTACTTTTTCAATTATTTTATCGTTACTGGAAACTCTTCTCCACAAGAAATGGGGGCGCTTCCTTATCGGAAACGCCCCCGTTATACAGGGCATGTTAATCCCTACAGCGCGCCAGAACCGGCTTGCATCATGCCGCCGGGGCCCGAGGTCACGCCGCTGCTCACAGGCGCGGCGTTTCCGGTGTGCGGTGCCGCCGGAGCGGTATCGCCACCGAGCGTGCCCGCCGGACGCGGTGCCGGGATCTCGCCCGTGCCATGGCTAAAGACAAACTTGCCATCGGCCACGTCGCACAGGACGGTATCGCCACAGCCCCACTCGCCGGCCAAAAGCTCCTCGGACAGCGGATCCTCGATGAGCTTTTGAATTGCACGGCGCAGCGGACGCGCACCGTTGGTGAGGTCGGTGCCCTCCGCCACGATCTTGTCATAGGCCGCATCGGTGAGCTTGATGTTCATGCCGTTGGCAATCAAACGCTGACGCAGGTCGTCCACCAGCAGGTGCGCGATCTTGGTCAGGTTTTCGCCCGAAAGCTTCTGGAACACCACGATGTCGTCGATACGGTTGAGCAGCTCGGGGCGGAACAGGCGCTTGAGCTCGCCCATCGCGCGACCACGGATCTCACTCGAGGTGAGGCCCTGCTCGCCGGTGGTGCCAAAGCCAACGCTTGCATCCTGTGCAATCTCGCGGGCGCCCACGTTGGATGTCATGATGATCACGGTGTTGCGGAAGTCAACCGTCTTGCCCTGGCTATCGGTCAGACGGCCCTCCTCCAGCACCTGCAGCAGGATGTTGAAGATGTCGGGGTGCGCCTTCTCGATCTCGTCGAACAGCACGACCGAGTACGGGTGGCGACGAACGGCCTTGGTGAGCTGGCCACCCTCGTCGTGACCGACGTAACCCGGAGGGCTACCGATGAGCTTGGAGACCTCGAACTCGCTTCCGAACTCGGACATGTCGAAGCTGATGAGCGCATCCTTGCTGCCAAAGAGGTACTCGGCGAGCGTCTTGGCGAGCTCGGTCTTGCCCGTGCCAGTGGGACCCAGGAAGATAAAGCTGCCGCCTGGGCGACGCGGATCCTTGAGCGGCGAGCGGCTGCGGCGCACGGCCTTGGCAACTGCCTCGACAGCCTCATCCTGACCGATGATGCGCATCTTGAGCACGCTTTCGGTTTGCAGCAGGCGACGGCTCTCGCTCTCGGTAAGCGAGGACACCGGCACGCCCGAAGTCACGGACACGATGTCGGCGATCTGGCTCACGTCGATGGTGAGCGGGCTGGCGTCGAGCTCGGCCGTCCAGGCGGCCTTGGCCTCGGCGAGCTCAATCTCGGCAGCCTTCTGCTGCTCGGTGATCTCGGCGGCCTTGTTCATGTCGTCGCTCTCGGTGGCCTCCTGCGCGGCGGCCTTGAGCTTCTCAATGCGATGCTCGGCCTCACGCACCGGCTCGGGCGCGCGATTCGCGGCGATACGAGCGCGGGCACCGGCCTCGTCGATGAGGTCGATGGCCTTATCGGGCAGGAAGCGATCCTGGATGTAGCGGTTGGAAAGGTTCGCGGCGGCCTCGATAGCACCCTGCGTATAGCGCACATGATGGTGTTCCTCGTAGCGCGGCTTGAGCGCGGTCAGGATCTTGACCGTGTCCTCGACGCTCGGCTCCTCGACATCGATGGTCTGGAAGCGACGCTCGAAGGCCGGGTCCTTGGTGAGGTACTTGCGGAATTCCTCGGCCGTGGTGGCGCCGATAATCTGGAAGGCACCGCGCGCGAGCACCGGCTTGAGCATGGAGCTCGCATCGATAGAACCCTCAGAAGAACCGGCACCGATGATGGTGTGCATCTCGTCGATAAACAGGATGACGTCGTCGGCTTCGGTTGCCTCCTGGATCACGTTCTTGAGGCGCTCCTCAAACTCGCCGCGATACTTGGCACCCGCCACGAGACCCGGCAGGTCGAGCGTCCAGATATTCTGGTTCATGAGGTTCTCGGGCACGTTGCCGGCTGCAATCTGCTGAGCCAAGCCCTCGACGATGGCCGTCTTGCCCACGCCGGGGTCGCCGAGAATGAGCGGGTTGTTCTTGGTGCGGCGCGAAAGAATTTCCATCATACGCTGGACTTCCTTTTCGCGACCAATTACAGGGTCGAGCTCGCCATCGCGCGCCTTCTGCGTGAGGTTGATTGCGAACTGCTTAAGCGTATCGGTGCCACTCCCCTTTTGCTGCGAGACATCCGAGCCGCTAAAGAACGGCAGGCCCGCGCCGGGACGACCGGCACCGGCGCTGGCGAGCGGGCGCTTCTTGTCCTGGTCCTTGGCGGTGAGTTTCTCGATAGCCTTTTTGATGGAGGCAGACGACACACCCAGGCGCATGAGGATATCCATGGCCATGCCGTTGCCCTCTTCGACGATGCCGATCAGCAGATGCTCGGTCGACACATAGGTCTGGTTGTTCTCGCGTGCCACGCGGAAGGAGCGCTCCATCACGCTAATGACGAGCGGCGTAAAGGCAAGCTTAGCGGCCTCGGTCTCCTCACTGGGCTCGGGAACCGTGGTCTGGACCTCTTTGAGCGTGTCCATGATGTCATCGTAGGAGATGTCGAGCGAACGCAGTGCCTCGGCGGCAATGCCCTCGTCCTCCTTGGCAAGCGCGAGCAGCAGGTGCTCGGTGCCCACCTTATTTGAATGAAGATCGAGCGCCTCTTGCTTGGCCATGGACATGACCTTACGCGCACGATCGGTAAAACGGTCTAACATGCTAGTTCCTCTTAGACGAGCTAGTTTTTTCAAACGCAAAGCGCCGCCCCGCGGCAGCGCTTTGGTCTCTTTACCCATATGGAGTATATGTTAACCGTTGGGACCTTTCCCGCCCGTAGCCGTGCGACAACGTCTACAAAAAAGGAATCGCCGGGTGCGGCGGGCGCTCTAGGTTAGAAGCTGTTGCCTAGCAGGCAGGTTCGACACCCATGTCCTCGGTAACGTCATTGACGGCATCGGCAACGGGAGCACCCGGCATGCGCACGAGCTCCATGTGCTGCTCTTCAAAGACGGTTCCCATGGGGAAGGCGCGGCGGAAGACAAAGCGAGCAACCGGACCGGCCACCAGCAGGTTCCAAGGCAGGGCCATAATAAAGTTGCGCGGAATGTTGATGAGCCACATCATCGGCAGCAGCTGCAGATTGGCAAGCGGGCCACCGGGCATGTGGAACAAGCCCTCGCACGCACCGTAGAACGACATGATGATGACCATAGGAACGACCATGCAGGAGCTAACGGCGAGCGTCATGGCAAGCGGCGAGCTCTTGCCCGGCGTGACCAAGTACTTAAAGGCGAAACCCTTGGCGAGCGGGCTGGCGACGAACCAGTCACAGCACATGGCAAAGACATAGGCAACGGGGAAGCCGAGCCACGTAGCGGCAACGACCTCGCCGTTGATGGCCCCGTGCTGCAGGGCAACGTTGTAGATGCTCATCCAGAGCACCATGCAAAAGCACATGATAAAGGTGAACAGCAGGCTCTCTCGTTTGTTGATAGGCATAAAGGGCATGGTCTTTTCTGTGTTGCGTTGCGGCGCCGCCAACAAAAACGGGCGGGCGAGATGGAGTTACTGGGACTTCATCTCGCCCGCCCGTGGTACGTGCGTCTGCGACTACTTATGTGGTGGAACCAGCCTAGCACGAAAACCCCGCGCTTCGTAAGCGTTGAGTTTATGAAGATGCAGGGCACCAATAATCCCCCGACCCCATAAGTTGCGGTGGAATACGGACTGTTTTGACCCTTTAAGCAGCAATTCAGTCCCTATTTCACCGCAACTCATTTGGTGCAAAGTAACCTGTCCCCCTTGCACCAATTAGCTGGTGTGGCGCCAGCGAGGGTCGGTGAGCGTACGCGCCACACCCAGACCAACGGGCAAAAACGCCACGATGAGCACTGCACGCACAAACCAGCCGAGCATATTGACCGTGTCGAAGGTGCACATGTAATACATCGAGCGATACAGATACAAGCCCGGCACCATAATGACAATCGATGGCACCGTGAGGGCAATGCGTGGGTAGGTGAGCTTGATTTCGGCTAAGCTCGCGAGCAGCCCCGATACCAGCGCGCCGATAAACGCTGCTGCCTCGGGAGGCATGCCCGCACTCAGGCCCAAGAAGGGAAACAGCGTCGGCGCATCGACGAGCGTGAGGCGCAAGGTATTAGACACGGCGCCGATGAGCCCTGCCGCCGCTGCCATCTTTACCGGACTGTTGAACATAACCGAGAATCCAAATACACCGATAAAGCTCATCAGTATGCGCAAGAGCGTAAGAGCCAACGGTGAGAGGCCGAGCGGGGCGAAGTCATCCGGCGCCAGCCCCACACACTCGGCAACCATCCAACCTACGAGGGTCGCCATCACAATAATCGATACGGCATATGAAAGGCGCTCGATACCGCTTCGCATGTCGAGCTTAGCGATGTCGAGGCCTGCCGTAATGAGCGGAAAGCCGGGAATCACAAAGAGCATGGCGCCGATATAGCCTTCTTGGTGCGACATTGCCCCCGGTATGACCTGGCCAAGGCCGAGCAATGCCAGCAGATACGAAACGCAAGCGAGCGCAACGCCGGTCGTCAGCGCGCTGAACTGACCAAGGCCTTGCTTGAGAATATGGGCGCGGGCAAAGTTGCCGACACCCGCGCCCACGAACGCGCAGGCCATCTCGATAGGGCCGCCGCCGAGCAAAAAGACGAAGGCGCCGCAAGCACAGGCCGCCGCAAGGCCCTGTTGCCAGGGAGCGTAATCGGGCTTTGAGCTCTCAACGGTCTTGAGCATCTCGTGGTACTCGTGCACGGTGAAGCGACGACCATAGGTCTCGATTTCCTTGAGGAAACTCTCCATCATCCAAATGCGATGGGTATTGACGCCCGTTGTGGGCAAGCTGACGACCTCGTTAAAGCAGTGGCCATCTTCGATGCAGGTACACTCAAACGATAGAAGACTCAAGTCAACATGGATGGTGACGCCGAGTACAGCGGCTACACGATTCATGGTATCGCGCACGCGCCAGGCACCTGTTCCGCTTGCCAGCATAAGCATGCCGGTGCGGCAGATGATGGATGATTTGTCGGTAAGTGGTGCATCGACGGCAAGCTCATCGCCCGCGGTCACGATCTGGCGCCAGTCAGTTTTCATATGGAGCGCGCCGGCACGGACACCATGGTGCATGGGGGCTCTCGAGAATAGCGAATCGGGGCGCGAAGGCTGTGGAGGCTCCGCTGATTCTCCCTCGTCCTCGTCGGGCCCTTCATCAACAAGGTCGAAAGCATCGAGCGCCGCCGGCTCGCGACGATCGATCAGCTCCTCGTCCTCGTCATCAAAGTAGTTGAACTGATCGAGCATGTCCTCTTCGATTGCGCGCTCGCTCGCGTCGTCCATATAGACGCTCCCTTCCTGCCGACTAACCCCCATCCTAGGCGGCAGCGGCTAAAGAAAACATAAAAGAGACGGCTGTCACACCAACTTAGTGCAAAGCAACCTGTCCCCCTGCACCAGTAACTTGACAAGGACTGTCCCCAAGTGTCGGCACAAAAGGAACGTCCCTAAGTGCCAGGATGACACCATAGGTTGAGTATAAGTCAGCGAGCGGGTCGCATTTGAGGCAAGGTGACGTGAAACGAAAGGGCGCTGACCTTCTGGTCGCGCCCTTGAAGTTGAACGTCAGATTG
>NZ_JADNGN010000047.1 GCF_015553355.1 Collinsella aerofaciens | reverse complement strand
GGACGAAGTCCGGGCCCGCGCCTTTAGACGCGAGCCCGGGGCCCGTGGGTTATACCCTAAGAGCAAACCACCCTTTTTAAGGGTGGTTCTGATTTCACGTCACCTTGTCACAAATGCGACCCGCTCGCTGTCGCTGCCAAAACATCGGCGTTGTTATGAGTAGTCATTGGGGACGTTCTTAAACGACTAGCTTCCTTCTTTCCGTAACCTTTCCGCAACAATTTGCCCTTCGCGCTGCCCGACTTCGCTCGTAACGTCCCCTGCGCTACACTTAGTCGCACTGTGGCGCTGCTGCGCCGCGCCCGAACTAAGGGGGACACTCATGAAGAACACTCAGCTGCTGCTGATTAACGATATGTGCGGCTACGGCAAGGTCGCGCTTTCTGCAATGCTGCCGGTGCTGTCGCACATGGGCTACCGTATCCATAACCTGCCGACGGCGCTGGTGTCCGATACGCTCAACTATCCCAAGTTCTACATCCATGACACCACCGAGTACGTGCGCCAGAGCCTCGCCATTTGGGAGGAGCTCGGCTTTGAGTTCGACGCCATCTCCACCGGCTTTATCGTGACCGAGGAAGAGACGCGCATCATTTCGGATTTCTGCCACCGTCGCGCGCAAAAGGGCACCAAGGTGTTCGTCGACCCCATCATGGGCGACAACGGCAAGCTCTATGCCGGCGTGCCCGAGTCCACGATCGGTCTCATGCGCAGCCTGCTCGAGTGCGCCGACTATGCGGTGCCAAACTACACCGAGGCCTGCCTGCTCACCGATACGCCCATTGCCGAGCAAATCACGCCCGATGAGGGCCGCGCTCTTGTGGATGCCGTGCGTGTCCTGGGCGCCAAGTCGGTGGTCATTACGAGCGCTGTGGTCGACGGTGCGAATGTCGTCATCGGTTACGACCATGTGGCGGGGGAGTACTTCACGATTCCCTTCGAGCTGATTCCGGTCTACTTTCCGGGCACGGGCGACACGTTCTCGGCGGTGCTTATCGGCCGCGTTATGGCCGGTTGGAGCCTGCAGCGCGCGACGAGCGATGCCATGCGTGTGGTAGCGGAGCTCATCGAGCGCAATGCCGACCAGGAGGATAAGTCCGCCGGCCTTCCCATCGAGGCCTGCCTGGATGTGATTGACCATGAGTAACGCCGACGAGAGCAGCACCGAGGCGGCGGGCGAGAACAAGCCGCTCGGTGCCCCGCGCGGCAGGCGCCCACGTATTCGCATTAGCTGCGTGGACCAGCTGGGCACATGCCGCTGCCATCACGGGCACAAGCCGGGTGACGTCTTCGACTTCGACCGAGACCGCGGCAAGATGTGTGCCATGGCCTGCCATGTGGGCTTTCCCTATATCGATATCCTGCGCTATGGCGGAACCGTGCCTGGCAACGAGCCCGGTACGGCAAAGTTCTGCTGCCCCGAGGTCGATACGCTGAACGTCTGGCTTGCCGAGATCGTCGACGAGTAGTCGAGCGCAATGTGACAAAGGGACAGTCCCTTTGTCACATTCGCCGGGGCTGCCCCTTCTTTCTGCTTATAATCCTAAATCTCTGCATTTCATCCGATTTTAGGTTCTAAAAATCCTACATTTCATCGATAATCAAGCGCATAGAACTTTGCATTTCATTTGATGACACTGAGGGGAGAGCCTATGCTGCACAGGAAAATAGCGGCAGAGCTGGAGCGTTGGCTGAAGTCTGCCGAGCAAAAGGCCTTATTCATCACGGGTTCTCGCCAGATCGGCAAAAGCTATTCGATTCGCGCGTTTGGCAAAGCCAACCACGCAACCTACATCGAACTCAACCTCATGGAAAATCGCCAGGCAAAAGATGCTCTTCTCGAGGCGCGAGATGCCGATGATTTCATCAGCAGGGTGACGCTTCTTTCGGGAAAGCCGATAGCGCCAGGCAAAACGCTCGTGTTTATCGATGAGGTCCAAGAGGCCCCCGACATCATGACGATGGCAAAGTTCCTTGTTGAGGACGGGAGGTGCCGCTGGGCGTTTTCGGGGTCAATGCTTGGGACCCAGTTCAAGGGTGTCAGGTCCTATCCCGTGGGGTATGTCCACGAGCTTAGGATGTTCCCGCTCGATTTTGAGGAGTTTTGCTGGGCAACCGGGGTGAGCGAGGGGGCTCGCCAAACGATACGCGACGCGTGTATCAGCGAGAAGCCCATTCCTGGTTACATTCATGACGCGATGATGGCAAACTTCAGGACCTATACCGTTGTCGGCGGAATGCCGGAGGTCGTGCAGCGTTTCCTTGACACGCAGGGCGACCTTGCCTCTGTTCGTCAGCTACAGTCCGAGCTCAACGAACAGTACCGACGGGATATTTCCAAGTATGCAAGCGGGCGTGCCCTTCAGGTGCAGAGCATCTACGATCAGCTCCCCATTATGCTTGAGGGCGAACACAAGCGTTTCGTGCTCAATTCCATTGACCCCAAGGCGCATTATGAGAAGTACCAGCGAGATTTTGTCTGGCTTGTCGATGCCGGCGTTGCTCTCAAAGCCGATATCGTAACCGAGCCAAAGTCGCCCCTGCTCAAGACGACACGGCCATCGCAGTTCAAGCTATACCAATCGGATACGGGCATGTTGATGGCGCGCTACCCCGTTGGAGTCGCCCAAGCGGCGTATCTTGATAGCAAGGAGCCCAATCTGGGCGGCATTTACGAAAACGTGGTGGCCCAGCAGCTGGCTGCCCAAAATCGCCAGCTTTACTACTATCAGACAAAAAAGCGCGGTGAAGTGGACTTTGTGGTCGATGGACCGGATGGGACGGCTGTTCCGATCGAGGTTAAATCGGGCTCCTATTACCACGCGCACGCTGCGCTCGGTCATGTGCTTGATACGGCTGAATATGGCGTAAGGCTCGGGATTGTTTTCTCGAGAGGCAACGTTGAGCGCAACGGAGCGGTTCTCTATTTGCCGCTATATGCGACTTGGGCCCTTACGGATGTTTTGGGCGACTCCTGTGCCGAGGGGATAAAGCTGGAGGTCAAGCCGGTCTAGGGCCAGTCCCGGATGTGACAAAGGGACAGTCCCTTTGTCACATTCATGAGTGTGGATTTTCTCCCACCGAGATAACGAGCGTGGATTTTCTCCCGTTTAGAGCGCACTCGAACGCTCAAAGTGGGAGAAAATCCACGCTCGTTTTATGCCGATGGCGTGGCCCGTGTGCCCGCGCCGCCCGAGCGCCTACAGCTGCTCGAGCATGGCGGTGCAACCGGCGAGTACATCGCGGTAGGTGGCGTCGAAATTGCCGGTGTACCAGGGGTCGGCCACGTCGCCGGGGCGATCGGTCCAATCGAGCAGGCGCGAGATCTTGCCATCGGGGTCCTTCCCAAAAATTCGGTACAGGGCGCGGGCGTTCTCGTCGTCCATATAGACAATGCGGTCCCAGTCGCCATACTCCGCGCGACGCACCTGACGTGCGCGATGTGCGACGACGGGAATCCCGACCTCGCGTAGCTTGGCAACGGTACCGTGGTGTGGCGGGTTGCCGATCTCCTCGGTCGAGGTCGCCGCGGAATCGATGGCAAACTCCGCCTCGCGCCCAGCGCGGCGCACGAGCTCGGTAAACACCGACTCGGCCATCGTCGAGCGGCAGATGTTTCCATAGCAGATAAACAGTACACGTTGCATATGCGGTTTCCTTTCGATCGCCATCATCGAGCTCGAGTATCGCATCTACGCCTACGCCCTCGCCCGCCTGCGTTCCCAGCGAGCCAACTTAATCGTCACCAGCGTAAGCACCCAGGCCACAAGCGAGAACGCGGCACCCACTGCGCCTACATATGCAATGCCAGCTCCGCTTACCACGGCACCGCCCACCGCGGTGCCAAACGAAATGCCGACATTAAACGCCATGGGTTCTACCGAGCTTGCGAGCACCATCGACTTGGGGTGGCGGCTGCGTGCCACGTCCATAAAGTGTGTGATGCACGAGACCGAGAACAGGTACATGAGCAGCGCCAAGCTAAAGACAAAGACCAGCGCGAGCGGCATGGTGCTGCCCACAGCAAACAGTCCGAGTAACGCTGCAGCCTGCAGCACAAACGTCACGAGTAGCGCCTTCATGCCAAAGCGCGCATCGATCCATCCGCCCAGGATGTTCGAGATCAGACAGAACACGCCGTAGGCCATGAGCGTGGTACTGGCTTCGACCGTGCCCATGCCCAGCACCTGCTCAAGATAAGGCGTCACGTAGCCATAGAAAACGTAGACCGACCCCACGCCAAACAAAAAGATGAGCATGCCGGTGACGATGCTCGGCTCGCGCAGCAGACCCGCCTGCTCGCGAAAGGTGGCGGGCTCGTCGGTTTGCCCAGCGCGCGGCATAAACGCCACGAGCGCTCCGCAGATCAGAACGGCAAAGGTCAGCGTGCCGTACATGGCCACGTGCCAGTCGAGCGTGTCGGCCACAAACTTGCCGATCGAAGTGACAAAGACCATTGCCACGGAAAACGCGCCGTACACCACCGAGATGGCGAGTGAGGTCTGCTGCGGGGACAGCAGCTCGGGGATATACGTCACGCCCACGGCGAGCAGTGCGCCCGAGACGGAGCCCAAGATGATGCGCGAGGCGAACAGCACTTGAAAGTTGGGTGCCAGCGCCATGACCAGGTTGCCGAGCACAAAGACGATGCTATAGCACACGAGCAGCTGATAGCGGCGAAAACGCCCCGTGCTGAGCGCGAGCACCGGCGTCGCGATAGCGTAGACCAGTGCGAACACGCTAATAAGTTGGCCTGCGGTGGCAAGCGATACGCCGAGTTCCGTTGCCAAGTCACTTTCGATGCCGATGACCACGAACTCGGAGCAGCCGAGCGAGAATCCCAACAGCACGAGCAGCGCCAGGCAGAGCTTGGTGCGCGCGGGGGAGAGCGCGGCGGCGGTTGACTTACTTTTAGGCGTGGTTGCGGCGGTCAAGGTTGTCACTCCAATGTCGCATGAATAAGCGGGATTCAATCCCTGCAACTCTAACAGAATGTGACGAAGGGGCAGTCCCTTTGTCACATTGCGCTGCCGGCCAGTCGCCCAAACCATCACAACATTCGGCGAAAACCTCGAAATCGAGGAAAAGCGTCGAATGTTGTGACGGTTTTTGTGTCCGGCGCGGGTGAACTTCGGTGTCGTCTGGGGGTATAAGGCTAACAAGTGTTTATTTGCGAGGCCTAAGGGGCGCCCCGTATGGATATCGATAACTTTGAATGGTGGTATAGCGAGGGTGAGGCTCCGGACGAGGAGTGGGACGAGCCCACGCCGCGTGACGTGTCGAGCGACGAGGACGAGACCGGCACCGTCGTCGCCGCCGACTCGGACGCCGCCCTCGACCCTGTCGAGCCCTTGACCTTCGAACAAGCTTGGGCCCAAGCTGAGGCAGACGAGGCTAAGGCCGATGCCACGGCCACACTGGGTGAGCCAGCCGACATGTCCATCTCGCCGGCAAAGACCCCGCAGCCGCGTCACACTATCGACCCCGACAGCACGGCATCCTTCAGCATTCTCGACGTGCCCTCGCAGGGCGCTCAGGCGCCCGCGCCCACGCATCGTCCCGACTTGGCTCGCGAGGAAGACGCGGGCCGCCGCTCGCCGCTCGGCCCCATCCTTATCGCCTTCATGGCCGGCGTCATCGCTTGCTCGGCGATCGGAAATGTCTGGAGCCATGTGGAGCAACAGCGCAAAGATGCCGCCAAGGTCGAGATGTCTGTCGAGCAATCGCTCAGCCGCACGCGCTCGGTACATGTGTCGGTCGAGATCAAGGACGGCGCGACGTGGGACACCGCGCGCGGCGACAGCCAAATGCTCATCCACATCGTGGGGCGCACGCTCAAAGGGCAGGCGATTGACGAGTATCAATACGTCAATTCCGCTGGTGACGGCATCGAACTTAAGCCCGGCGACTACGAGCTCACCGTCGATGAACCGCCCGTCGCCACCGACGGCACGCGTTTCCGCGCCTCAAAGCGCATGGTCCCCGTGAGCTTTAACTCACAGGCGCCCGATACGGTCGACACCACGCCGCAGGGCGGGTTTGATCTTTACGTGGATACCCAGTAGGCGCTCGCCGCTCATTCCGCTATGGCTACTCAATAATCGCCTGCCGTCTCGCCGCCAAGAGTGGGACAATAGCCCTCGACACTATTGTTTACTTTTGGAGGAAGTAGCATGTCTACCGTCACTACCATCAAGCGCGGCGGCCTCACCGCGGCCATCGATTCCATGGGTGCCCAGCTCGCGAGCCTTGCTCTCAACGGCAACGAGTATCTGTGGCAGGGCGACCCCGCCTTTTGGGGCAAGCATGCGCCCATCCTGTTCCCCATTGTGGGTTCGCTGCGCAACAACACGGCAACGTCTGCGGCCGGCACCTGCGAGATGCCGCGCCACGGACTCGCGCGCATCGTCGAGCACAAGCTGGCTGAGGTTTCGGAGGACGGCTCCTCGGTAACGTACGAGATCACCGATACGCCCGAGTCGCTCAAGGCCTTTCCGTTCCACTTTAAGCTCAACATGACCTATGCCCTGACTGGTGACGCCACGCTTACCCAGACCTTTGCCGTTACGAACACCGGCGACGTGGACCTGCCGTTCTCGGTGGGCGGCCACCCCGCGTTTAACGTACCGGCTCCCGGTGCCGAGGACGAGGCATTCGAGGATTACGAGCTGGCTTTTACCGAGGCTTGGACGAACGAGGCTCCCATCATCACGCCCGACGGTCTTATGACGTTCGAGGGTAGCTACAAGGCTCCCGATAACTCGGACGTGCTGCCCATCACGCACCGCAGCTTCGATAACGATGCCATCATGTTTACCGATACTCCGGGCTCCACGCTCACGCTGCGCGGCCGCAAGTCGGGCCACGGCGTCAAGATCGACTTTGAGGGCTTTAAGTACATTGGCGTGTGGTCTGCCGCCAACGACGCTCCGTTTGTGGCACTCGAGCCCTGGACCGGTCATACCACCATGGACACCGAGGACGACGTCTTTGAGCACAAGGTCAACACCATTACGCTGGCTCCCGGCGAGACGGATGTTCGCAGCTTTAGCGTTACACTGCTCTAGAGGTTCCGCCGTTCTAACGAACGGCGGGCCGGTCGACGCTGCGCGCCGCCCAGAGCGACAATTTGTCATTCAAAAGGTAAGGCATGACCAGAAGGTCTATGCCTTGCCTTTTTCATGCCTAGTCGTTGGGGACGTTCTTGTTTGACCGGTCGTTTAAGAACGTCCCCAACGACTGCCAATCGTTTTCAGTTCGTAAACTTGTATATATGCATCTACAGGAGGTCGCGCTGAGCGGTATCCTGTTACGTCGTTAGCATACGATTCAACAGGGAAGGCAGATTATGCATTCTCCCCATCAACGCGACGCGCATCCACAGCCGGTATGCAGTCGTCGCATCTTTTTGGGTAGCGCTCTCGCCGCGAGTGCTACCGTCGTTGCCGGCGCGCTCGCCGGCTGTCAGCGCCCGTCCACGCTCAAGGTGGTTCAGCCCACGACGGGCGGCGGTCGCGACGACCTGTCCGATTCCGTGATCGGCAAGGACAAGATCCGCATTGGCATGGAGGCGGCCTACGCCCCGTACAACTGGCAGGTTTCCGAAGCCAGTGAGTACACCATCCCCATCGACAACGTGCAGGGCGCCTATGCCGATGGCTACGACGTGCAGATCGCCAAGATCGTCTGCAAGGCCCTCGGTGGCGAGCCCGTTGCCGTCAAGCAGAGCTTCTCGGGCCTTATCGATTCGCTCAACAACGGCCAGATCGACCTCATCATCGCCGGTATGAGCGCCACGCCCGAGCGCGAGGAGTCGGTCGGCTTCTCCGACCCGTACTTCATTGGCTACTTTGGCCTGTTCGTAAAAGAGGGCTCCCCCTACCAAAACGCCACCAAGCTCAGCGACTTTAGCGGTGCCACGGTGCTCGGCCAAAAGGACACCATGCTCGATACCGTCATCGACGAGATCCCGGGCGTTGTCCACAAGAACCCGGTCGATTCGGTCCCCACGGTGTTCTCGAACCTGCTGCAGGGCACGTGCGATGCCGTGACCTACAACACCGAGAACGAGAAGGGCTATATGGCCCAAAATCCCGGTATCGTCCCCATCCATTTTGCCGAGGGCGAGGGCTTTAAGCAGGAGGTCGCGGCAAACGTCGGCTGCCGCAAGGGCTCGGACAAGCTGCTTAAACTCATCGACAAGACACTCAAGGGCATTAGCCAAGAGGAGCGCGACCAAATGTGGGACGCGTGCCTCGATCGTCAGCCGGCATAGGGAGGCAGCATGAAAACCATCAATCGTCTGGCCTCCTTTATCAAGGCCGACCACCGTTATGTGTACCTGGGCACGAGCGTTGTCGCGGCGCTCGGCCTGGCGTTTAGCCAACGCAATCCCACACCGCTGAGCTTCTTAGCCCCCACCGGTATCTTCCAGGATTGCCTTTGGGCAATTCTTTGGGCCTGGCTCGTCGTGTCGGCGGCGGCGCTGGTCACCAAGCTCATGCACTGGAACGACTATCGCGAGGCGTCGCCGTTCGCATCCGAGCGTTTCCGTCGTGGCGCACGCTTAGGCAGCTACGTCGTGGTCGCCATCGCGGCGATCTTTTTCGTGGACCGCTGCGTCATGTCATTTATCGACCTGGTGCAGGTGAGCATTGTCTCGGACTCCAACCCCAGCGACTTTTTGTCGAGCCTGGTCTACATGACCTACAAGAGCGGCGACTTCTTTATCCGCGGCATCGAGATCACCATCGCACTTGCGACCTTCGGTACCGTCATCGCCTTTTTCCTGGCGCTGCTCTTTGTGTTCCTGCGTATTCAGACGTTCGACCGCGTGGATAACGATCTGGTGCGCTTCTTTAAGAGCATCGGCCGCGGCTTTGCGACCGTCTACTCTACCATCGTGCGCGGCACGCCCATGATGGTCCAGGGCCTGCTCATCTATTACGCGGGCTTCACCGTTTTGCGCGGCATGGGCTTCGAGACCGCCCAGGCCAACCAGATTTGGAGTACCTTCACCGCCGGTCTCGTCACCATCTCGCTCAACTCCACCGCCTACATGATGGAGGTCCTGCGCGGCGGCATCGAGTCTATCGATCCCGGCCAGGCCGAGGCGGCGCGCTCGCTGGGTCTGTCGCAGTGGCAGGCCATGCGCAAGGTCGTGTTCCCCCAGGGTATTAAAAACGCGATCCCCGCACTCACCAACGAGCTCATCATCAACATCAAGGATTCGTCGGTGCTTTCGGTCATCGGCGTGTTCGACCTCATGTACGCCACCACCACCGTCGCCGGCGTGTACTACCGCCAGATGGAGGTCTACTGCGTGGCGCTCGTGGTCTACCTGATCCTGACGCTCGTGGCGAGCCGCCTGCTCGAGGCCTTTGGCAAAAAGCTCGGCGCCGAGGCCCCGGCAACGCTGCCCAGCTCCAACTAGGCTCAAGACGAGGAGAATCATCATGGCAGATATCGCCACTACCGGCACCGCGGCCGCCGCACAGACCAATGAGCCGCTTATCCGCGTCGAGGGCCTGCGCAAGAGCTTTGGCTCGCTCGAGGTGCTTAAGGGCATCGACCTGTCCATTAACCCCGGCGAGGTCGTTACCATTATCGGCGCCTCGGGCTCGGGCAAGTCGACCTTCCTGCGCTGCCTCAACCTGCTCGAGACCCCGGACGCGGGCCATATCTGGTTTCACGGCCAGGACCTTACGGCCGAGCGCTGCAACATTAACAAGCTGCGTGAGGACATCGGCATGGTGTTCCAGGGCTTTAACCTGTTCAACAACATGGATGTGCTCGACAACTGCACGCTCGCGCCCGTCACGCTCAAAAAGATGAGCAAGGCCGAGGCCGAGAAGGTCGCGATGGAGCATCTGACGAGCGTGGGGCTCGAAAAGTTCGCGCACGCCGCCGTGGGCCGCCTATCCGGTGGCCAAAAGCAGCGCGTGGCCATCGCGCGCGCCCTGTGCATGAATCCGCAGATCATGCTGTTCGACGAGCCGACCTCCGCACTCGACCCCGAGATCGTGGGAGAGGTGCTCGAGGTCATGCGCAAGCTTGCGGCCGACGGCATGACCATGGTCGTCGTCACGCACGAGATGGCCTTTGCCCGAACCGTGTCCGACCGCGTGGTCTTTATGGACAAGGGCGTGGTGCTCGAGGATGCGGCACCGGCCGAGCTCTTCGGCAATCCCAAACACCAGCGCACCCGCGAGTTCCTCTCGCGTTATCTCGAGGACAAATAACCGACCGCAAACGCTTACGTTGCAGGGCCGCTCCGGTGGGGCGGCCCTCGTCATCACAATCGAAAGGATGTCATGGCCGAGGTTTGGCGCTTCTTTGCGCATGAGGATGATTTTGCCGATTTGGACGAAGCTGGCGCGTGCGAACGCCTGGGCCGCGTGCTGTCGTTTTCGACCGTCTCGAGCATGGATGCCGAGGCGGTGGACTGGCAGCCCTTCGACGACCTGCGCGCCTATATGCAGCAGGCCTGGCCGCGCGTGTTTGCGGCGGGCGAGGTCGAGTTTGTCGACCATTCGCTGTTGGTGACGCTTAGCGGTTCCGACCCTGACCTCAAGCCCATTATGCTCATGGGCCACATGGATGTGGTTCCCGTGGTGCCGGGTACCGAGGCCGACTGGACGCACGACCCCTTTAGCGGGCACGTGGACGACACCTACATCTGGGGCCGTGGAGCGATCGACATGAAGGACCAGGTCGCAGGCATTCTCGAGGCTGTCGAGTATGCGCTGGCGCACGGTTGGGAGCATGAGCGCACGCTGCTCCTGGCCTTTGGCCAGGACGAGGAGACGACGCAGTACGGCGCAGGCGCCATCGGCCGCGCGCTCGAGGAGCGCGGTGTTGAGCTCGAGTTCCTGATCGACGAGGGCGACTACCGCATCGTTTCGGATGCCGAGTACAGCGCGGGCGAGGGTTGGCTCATGCACGCCGACCTCGCGGAGAAGGGCTATGCCGACATTGTGCTCAAGACAAAGAGTGTGGGTGGACATTCTTCCAACCCCTACGGCGGCACGTCGCTTGAGGTGCTCAGCCGTGCCATCACCGCAATCTGCGATATCGAGTGGCCGACGCGCGTGACCGACTTGCTTGCCGCCCAGCTCGTCGAGCTGGGGCTCTACACGGCGGATGAAATTGCCGCCAACGGGGGCGCCATTGTCCGCGATTGCCTCGCCAGCAAGAAGCTCTATCCGCTGGTGACGACCACCTGCGCACCCACGCAGATCGAGGGTGGCAGCACCGGCGCCAACGTAATGCCGCAGGATATGTGGGCCAACATCAACTTCCGTATGCTCGAGGGCACGAGCGTGGCCGACGTTGTGGCGCGCTGCCGTGAGGCGGTTGCCGGGGCGGACCTTGCCGGTCGTGTCGAAGTGGAGCTAGGCCCCGGCAGCTCCGAACCCTCGCCGTCCCCGCGCATCGGTGGCCCCGGCCTCGAGGCGGTTCGCTCCATCGCCGCCCGCTATTTCCGTGATCCAAAGGGGACGGAGGAAAATGGATCATTCGAGCCAGTGGCAATTGTGCCCTCGACCGTGATCGGTGCGACCGATGCTGCCAACTACCAGCGCATTTGCCCTGAGTGCATTCGCTTCTCGGCCTTTGTGGTTGATGACGACGAGTGTGACCGCGGCGTACACGGCACCAACGAGCGCATCACCCGCCGCGCCTACCTCCAGGGCATCCGCTTCCTCGTCGCTCTGCTTCAGACGCTCTAGAGTGTGACAAAGCGACAGTCCCTTTGCTAGCCGTTGGGTGTTCTTAAACGACTAGTCGTTAAGGAACGTCCCCAACGGCTACGTCCAATCAATCCGTGCGGGTTATATGCAGGTTTGCCTGCGCACGCTATCATGTATGGGTTAGACCGCAACTATGTACCCCATACGCGAAGGGATGCGCATGTATCTGAAGATCGACATGTTCTAGCCGGGCTTACCCCCGCAGTGGCGCCGCGCGCCCCATCAACTCTGCCGATTTTCACCTTCACGCATATAAAGGAGTCCCGCCATGCGCGACAAGCTCGAAAAGATCATCAAGGCCTACGAGGAGCTCGAGAAGAAGCTCTCCGACCCGGCCGTCGCCTCCGATATTAAGGAGTTCACGCGTCTCAACAAGGAGTACGCGCACCAGTCCGACCTCATCGCGGCCTCGCGCGAGTACATCGGCGCGCTCGATGACATCGAGGCCGCCAAGGAGATGCTCCACGATACCACCGATGCCGATGAGAAGGAGATGCTCCAGATGGACATCTCCGAAAACGAGGCCAAGCTTCCCCAGCTCGAGGAAGACATTAAGTACATGCTCATCCCGAGCGACCCCAACGACGACAAGAACACCATCGTCGAGATCCGCTCCGCCGCCGGTGGCGACGAGGCGGCCATCTTTGCCGGCGATCTGTACAAGATGTACCAGCGCTTCTGCGAGTCGCGCGGCTGGAAGACCACCGTACTCGACTCCAGCCCCAGCGAGGCCGGCGGCTTTAAGTCCATCGAGTTCAAGGTTGAGGGCGACCGCGTCTACTCCGTCATGAAGTTCGAGTCCGGCGTGCATCGCGTACAGCGCGTCCCCAAGACCGAGTCCCAGGGTCGCATCCAGACCTCCACGGCAACCGTCGCCGTGCTTCCCGAGGCCGAGGAGATCGACGTTCAGATCAACCAGTCCGACCTGCGCATCGATACCTACTGTGCCTCCGGCCCTGGCGGTCAGTGCGTTAACACCACCTACTCCGCCGTGCGCATCACCCACCTGCCCACCAACACCGTGGTGCAGTCGCAGGAGCAGCGTTCCCAGATCCAGAACCGCGAGGTCTGCATGCAGATGCTGCGTGCCCGTCTGTACGAGATGGAACTCGAGAAGCAGCAGGCCGAGCTCGGCGCCGAGCGCCAGAGCCAGATTGGCCACGGCAACCGTTCCGAGAAGATTCGTACTTACAACCAGCCCCAGGACCGCGTGACCGATCACCGTATCGGTTTCAACTCCACCTACAACGGCGTCCTTCTGGGCGATCAGCTCGGCACCGTCATCGAGGCACTTGCCGCCGCCGAGCGAGCCGAGAAGCTGGCACAGGCCGTTTAAGTTACGGCGTTTTACCAAACGCCGTAACTGCTCGACGCTGCGCGCCACCCAGAGCGACAATTTGGCATTCAAAAGGCAAGGCATGACCAGAAGGTCTATGCCTTGCCTTTTTCATGCCAACTTGTTCGCTCTGGACGTCGCTCGCTGTCCGTCCTCTACCTGCGGCGTTGCCATCGCTGCCGAAGACGGCAATTGATTAGTTGGCACTTAGGGACGTTCCTTTTAATATGAGCAGGACATTGTCAAGAGGCAAAATCGGGCCTGGCCCCAACGATATGGGGTCAGGC
>NZ_JADNGN010000046.1 GCF_015553355.1 Collinsella aerofaciens | reverse complement strand
GCTGCTCTACAGTCCTGCGCAAGACGGAAAGCACATTAAGTGCTTTCCTTTGCGTGCGGAACTCGCGACAAACTTAACCCCCGCCCTCAGCCCCGGAGACCCTCCCTGCCGTCACATTATTCAACCAGTTTTGCGGGCGTGCGCCGCTGCGCGGCTAGCCCGCGTGCTCCTCGGCGGGGTTGGTCTGATGGATCTTGTTGAACTTCGGCCTTTGGCTTAAAGAAAAACGGGGGATGCATTGTGCATCCCCCGTTTTTGTTGCGGTTAGTCTAGGTCAATAAATTTGGTGCTTATGATCTTGCCGTCTTTTACGAGCATTCTGGCCATGGTGGGGCCTCGGGTGCCTCTGGGGTAGCTGGCGCTGCCTGGGTTGAGGACCAGGCAGCGGCCCACTTGGGCTTCTTTGGTTACGTGGGTGTGACCGTTGATGGCTACGTCTACGGACCCCACCGGAAGGTCTTCGCGGTAGTGGGCTACGGCGAATTTGAGGCCTTCGTAGGTAAAGAGCGCAAGACGGTCTACATCGGGGCCGTAGTCGCGGTAGTAATCGTTGTTGCCCAGTACGGCCCGCACGGGGGCGATGGTGCATAGGTGCTCGTAGTCTATCTCTGACGTGAGGTCGCCGGCGTGGATGATCAGGTCTGCGCCCTCAAGCTCATCCAAGAGCGCAGGCGATAAATAGCCGTGGGTGTCCGAGATGATGTCGATACGCTTGGCGCTTGCACTGTTCATGGGATCCCTTCCGCAAAAAACGATTCGGCAGATACATACAAAAAGGCCCCACGGCTCCGCAGACGATGGGTCTACAGGGCTGCGGGGCCAGTGTGCTAGAGACTCAGAGCCTTCTTGAGCGGCACGACGCGGCGGCGCGAAACCGGCACGCGTTCGTCGACGCCCGTAATGCCCAGCTGGATGGCGCCCGAGGGCACCGTCTCGACGTCCGTAACGCACGCCAAGTTAACGATATAGCGGCGGTGAACACGGAAGAAGCCAAAGTCGCAGAGCTTGGCCTCAAACTGCGCCAGCGAGGTCGTCGACAAAAAGCGATCATCGACGGTATAGATGCAGGAGTAATCGTCCTTGGCCATGATAAAGCGAATGTCGTCCACGGGAATGAGCACCTTGCGGCCGCCCTTTTCCACCGGGATACGCTCGATGGTCACCTTGCTGTCCGTAACCGGCTTGGTGCGTTGCGTGACCTTCTCGATCGCGCGATCCAAGCGAGCTTCCTCGACCGGCTTCATCAGATAATCGACGGCATCCACGTCGAATGCCTCGACTGCATGGTCACTATACGCAGTCACAAACACGATCGCCGGCGGATTTTTGAGCTTATGCAGCGCCTCGGCAAGTTGCAGGCCCGAGGCACCGGGCATCGAGATATCGAGAAACACGACATCCACGCGACTTTCCATAAGCATCTCGATGGCGGAGCGGACGCTCGACGCCTCCGTGATCGTGCCGATCTTGCCCGTTTGCTCGAGCAGGAAGCGAAGCTCCGAGCGAGCCGGCGCCTCATCATCCACAATCATCGCACGCAGCATAGGGATAAAACCTTTCGTCAACTAACTACGCCGGGCATCCGTCGCATGACGTTGAGCCCGTAGCCTTTTATTTTACTCTTGAATGTCGAAGATGCTCTCTGACAAATCAAGATGAAGGAGCACTTTGGTGCCCTTGCCCGGCGCCGATTCGACACGCGTATAGGAGTGCGGCCCATAAAAGCGATGGATGCGCTCCGAAATATTGTGCATGGCCACACCGGCGCCGCCACCCTGGGGAGAGCTGGCGTCGGGACGGGCAGAACGCTCGTCAAACAGTCTGGCGGCGGTACCCTCATCCATGCCCACGCCATTATCGGCCACGGCAATCAAGATTGCATCCTCGCCGTCTTGGTGAACGGTCACGTCGATCCTCAGGGCGTCGTCATCGCCCATACCATGACGTACGGCGTTCTCGACAATCGGCTGGATCACGAACGCCGGCACCAGCGTATCTTCCACGTCCTCGGACACATCGAACGTCGCAAGCACGCGGTCCTCGCCAAAGCGGGCCTTCTCAAAGGTAAGGTAGCGCTTGGTCTGTGCGACCTCGCGCGAGACCGGAATAAGCGATCCCGAGTTGTCGAGCGTGGCACGATAGAACGATGAGAACTCACGAAGCAGTTCGCGGGCCCGCAGCGGGTCGGTGCGCGTAAACGATGCAATGGTGTTCAGCGTGTTGAACAGGAAGTGCGGGTTAATCTGCGCCTGCAGCGCACGCACCTCGGCGCGCGCCGTGAGTTCCTTTTGCACCTCGAGCTCGTGGATGGCGAGCTGCGTGGACAAGATCTCGGCAAAGCCCGAGGCAAGCGCGTACTGGGTACGGTCGACGGCGCGCGGGGTCTTGTAGTAGAACTTGAGCGTGCCGACGGTACGATCGCCCACCTTGATGGGGGCGATAATGCCGGCGGGAACTTGGTTGTGCGAGCCGTCCGAGCCCACGACATCCACCATACGGTTGAACGACTGCACGATGCCATGTTCGATAACGTAGCGTGTGGCAAGCGTGTGGATGGGAGAATCTGGCAGTAGTTTTTCCTCAAACTCTCCCGCACAGGCAAGCACGTTGTCCTCGTCGGTGATGGCCACCGTCATGGCGCGCGTCTCGGGCAAAATGCGCCGGCACACCAAACGCGCCGACTCCTGCGTCAGACCGCCCTTAATGTCCTCGAGCATGGCCGAGGCCACCGAGAGCGTCTCCTCGGTGTACTGGGAGCGCACCGAATCGGGATTGAGCGTCAAAAAGATAAAGATGCACAGAAAGATGCACAGCAGCGCGCAGGCAATCACCGTGGCGATCGGCTCGATACCGGTCACCAAGGCAAAAATAAAGTACACCAGCACGCAAATGGCGCAGGCAACGGCAATGATGCGAAAGATTGATATTGAACTATCGCGCTGGGCGCGGCGGTCGATCATTCGGCCCCCTCCAGGATACTGATCAGTTGTGCGTCACGCCAAAGCCCGTCCATGATCTTGGGCCAAAAGCTCTGGAAACGCAGGTAGCTTGCAGCGTTTTGGCGCGCATAGGCCTTTGCCTCGCCGATACCATGGCGCCAGATGCGCAGGTAGCCCTCATGCTCGCGGGTAAACACGCTGCGGACCATAGCGGTCTTGCGCACGCGGTCGTCGAGCTCGCGCGAAATCCACGGGCCCGGGTAGGGCATGAGCGATGCCGCTGTAACGGGAATGAGCTCCTTTTGATGCGCGGCGAATGTCAACTTGGCCCGTTCGTAGTACCAACGGTATACATCCTGCATAAAGCGCGGTGAGCGCTTTTCGGACTCCGGAGGCAGATGGCGCACGGTCCACTCGTTATCGAACCACACGTCGTAGCCAAACATGCGCATGTTAAAGAGGTAATCCAAGTCCTCGCCGCGGGTGATAAACGGGTCAAAGGCCACACGCGTAAAGGCGCGGGCATGCAGGGCCATCAGGCCGCCGCACACGTAGTTGGAGCGCGAGATGCGGGTGCCCGAGAGCGCCTTTTTCATCCAACGGTTGAACTCGATGCGCTTGGTCCACCAACGATGGCAGATACCCGCCTTGTCCGTGGGAGCCAGCGGCGAGCCGTCGCGATCGTAGAAATAGCCGCTCTTGACCAAGATCGGCAAGCCCTGACGCGTCTGCTGCCCCAACGCATAGGTCGCGCGCTTCATAAAGTCGGCGTCGATGACAGTCTCATCGTCATCCAAAAAGATAACCGCGTCATGCCCCAGCACAGCGGCACAGGCTAGCCCCATGTTGCGGATGGCACCGTAGCCTCGCAGGCTCACGCACTCGCCCGAACCCTTGGGCGCGATCTGAGCAACCCGGTCTGCGATGCGCGAGGCCTGGGTGTTGGTGACAACGGTGACCTTGAGCGTGGGATGCGCGTCGACAATCTCGTGCACGCGCAGCGACACATCGGCTGTGGCAGAAACGGGACAGACCACCAAAAGGATGATGCGTGGGATGTCACGCACCTGCTCAAGCGAGGCCAGGCAGCGGTCGAGTTCGGAATTGTCGGCGTTGAGTCGCGTCGAATGGTCATAAGTGCCAGGGGCGTTTGCGCAAGCGTCATCGCCCGCCCAATACGTTGGAATCACGACTGTGGCGTTCATGCCTTACCCTCCCTGCAACACAAAAACGGGGCGCCGCCAAACACAGGCGACGCCCCGCGACCTAGCTGATTCCATCATACCCACTTGGGCAAATCATTGCTCGCAAGTCGCAATGTTTATTGCGGATAACCCCAAAAGAGTACCGCGGACAGGCCCAATAGCCGCTCGCTCCTATGCGGCCTGCTCTGCCGCCTGAGTCATGCGGGACAGGCGAACCAGCAGCATAAAGCCAACGATCAGCAGCACGCCAATGGAAAGGACGCCCAGCGATGGGTTGCCGGTCAGCGAGGTGACGACCGACACCAGGAAAGTGCCCATGACGCTTGCATAACGACCAAAGATGTCAAAGAAGCCGTAGTACTCGTTGGACTTTTCCTTGGGGATAATGCGGCCAAAGTAGCTACGGCTGAGCGCTTGCACGCCGCCCTGGAACAGGCCGACCATAATGGCAAGCACCCAGAATTCGAAGGCGGTCTTTAGGAAGAATGCGGCGAACAGCACAATGCCCATGTAGGCGGCGACGGCCACCAGGATCATGTTGAGCGTGCCCACGCGTCCGGCGAGCTTGCCGTAGATGATGGCAGACGGAAAGGCCACAAACTGCGTAACGAGCAGCGCCAGCACCAGCTGGGTCGAGTCGATGCCTAAAGCCGAGCCGTAGCTGGTAGCCATGGAAATGACCGTGTGGACGCCATCGATATAGAAGAAGAACGCGATCATGTAGACCAGCACGGTCTTGTTGTGGGCGATCTCGCGCATGGTGTGTCCGACCTCGGAGAACACACCGCCCACGATGTGGCCGATGGTGTCCTCGGGACCGCGCTCGCGACCGTACTTTTGCTTATAGGTGCGAATGAGCGGCAGGGTAAAGATGAGCCACCAGGCACCAGTGATGATAAACGACAGACGCGTTGCCAGCATGGTGGGGACGCCAAGAGCGGGGCCACCCATGATGAGCGCCAGGCAGATGATGAACGGCACGGTGGAACCGATGTAGCCCCAGGCATAGCCCGAGCTGGACACGGCGTCCATGCGCTCGTCGGTGGTAATGTCGGGCAGCATGGCGTCGTAGAACGTCATAGAAGAGTTAAGGCCGATGGTGCACAGCACGTACACGGTCAAAAATGCCATGGCGGACATTGGGATAGCCTGCGCCAGGCAAAGAACCAGGCCCGTGAGGAAGAAGCCCAAGAAGAACTTAATCTTGTTGCCGGCGTAATCGGCAAGCGCGCCCAGAATGGGCATGAGCATGGCAATGACCAGCGAGGCGATCGTCTGAGCGTTGCCCCAAGCGACCACCAGGTCTGCCGAGGAAGCACCAGTATTGATGGCGTTAAAGTAGATGGGCACCACCGAGGTATTGAGCAACACGAGGGCCGAATTGCCCACATCGTACATAACCCAGTTACGCTCGAGCTTGGTGTATTTCATGGACAGGGCCCCTTCGTATTCGCCCGATATGCAGTTAGTTCATCGTACCCCAATTGCACAGAAGCGCTGGTAAGGATTCGGCAAAGGGGCACGCACGGGTCCTACTCCTCGCGGTCGAACTCCTCGTCGGCGTCGAGTACGCGGCCGCTATAGTTGATATGGCCGGTCACGGCATCCATGTCACCGGTCTCGATAAAGCGGGCAACGGTGAGCTCGTAATCGGTCAGCGCGCGCTCAAAGACCTCGGGGAAGCTCTCGGTCGAGACCTCATCGGTAAAGGGGTTCTTCCATGTCAGGTGGCCCAGGTTACCGGTGCGCTCGGGAAGCTCCGTCGTCACGCGATGAGCAAGGCCGTCGAGCAGCGAGTAGTCATGCACCAAGCCCTCAACCAGGGCAATCGCGCGCGTCTTTACCGAGCCGGCCGGCTCAATGGTGCGATAGAGCATCTGCATGTCCGAGACGGCGCCGGCGTACTCCCCCGCCGGGATGTCGATACCGTACACGCGCCCGGCGATGTAGCTCATCAGCACGCCGGCCACACGGTTGATGCGGTCGGTAGTGACGATCTCGCCCGCCGGCGGATAATCCTCGACCGTGGCCCCGTCACGTTTGAGCTGCAGCATCAGCACGTCCAGGTCGCTTTCGAGCACGGCGTGAACTTGACTGCCCGAAGCCTCGAGCTCGGGGTCGGACTCAACAATGCCAAACTGCTGCTCGTAGACAAAGGGGTGGGCATTGCGATCGAGCACATAGTGCGACAGCAGGCCCAGCGCAAAGGCGCGACCCAGATTGGCATCGCGCGGCTGTAGGTGCGACACGCCGTCGCGCAGGCACGAGAACTGGCGCGACATGCGCGAGCGGTGCATGACCTGAGCAAGCGACATACAGTCGGAAATGCGCGGCGTGAGCATGTGGAAGAAAAACGGGTCGGGACCTTGGTTTCCCAGGATAAAGGCGATGCGCTCCTCGTCGGACGTAATAACGCCCTGCGGAAGACGGTCGATGCTTTCCTCGCCAAACAGATGATGCGTAATGAGCGCGGGCATAATGATCCTTTCGATTTCATTCGATGTCACCCATTATGCCCACCGCACGGTCACGCCAAACCTGCGGCGGTAAACGATGATATGCAGACTGCCTACGCAAGTCCCAAGTGCGCCTTGACCTCGGCTGCGCGACGACGGGACACAGGCACCGTCGAGGTTACGCGATCGAGCCTGAGCTCCATAAGACCCGTGGAACCGATCTCGACATTATGCACGTCTTCCAAATTGACCAGATAACTGCGGTGGACACGGATAAAGCCCTCGGAGGCCAGGCGCCGCTCGAGCGAGGAAATCGACTCATTGACCAGGTATGTTCCCTCGGCGCAGACGGCGTTGCAAAAATCGGCGCGCGCCTCAAAGTAGCAGACATCCGCCACGGGAATGAACACCCTTTTGCCCCCACGATCCGCCGTCAGGCGCAAAGGTTGGCGCGGAGCATGGACGACACGGCGAGCGCCCAGGGCGGTCTCGATCTTGTCGAGTGCCTTTGACAAGCGGGCATCCTCGACCGGTTTGACGATGTAATCGACAGCATCGAGGTTATAGGCATCAGCCGCATACTCGGCAAATGCCGTCACAAACACCACGACTGGCGGCGTCTTTAGGTTCTGCAGCGTCTCGGCAAGCTCAATTCCCGAGCGACCGGGCATGGTAATGTCTAAAAACAGCACGTCGGGCTTGTTCGACAGAATCGACTCCACGGCTTCGGTGACATTGCCCGCTTCGGCAATCTGTCCCACACGCGTATCCTTTTCCAACAGATAGCGTAGCTCAGCCCTAATGGGAGGCTCGTCATCAACCACCAAGATGTTCCAGCCTTCGGACATATGCGCTTCCCCTCTTTTTCTCTCAATCCAACCGCGTGCTACACCGTTAGCGGCGCCGGCTCATGCGGCTCGCCGTTCAACTCAACGATGACCTGTGTCCCCACGCCCTCCTGGGACTTCGCGCGCATGCCAGAATCTTCTCCGTAAAAGAAATGGATGCGCTGAAGCACATTGAAGAGCGCCAGACCGCAACCTCGCTTGATGGAGCCGTCGGCGGTAATGCTCTCGGGCTCCTCTCGGCGATGCTGCTCAAACAGATGCGCGCAGACTTCTTCGTTCATACCGATGCCGTCATCTTCGACGATGATCTCCAAGCCGTCATCGGTCTCAAAAGCCCTAACACGAATAGAAAGCGGCTCGGTCTCGCGCTGCGCATGCTTGATGCAGTTTTCGAGCAGCGGCTGCAAGATAAACGGCGGCACCAGGCTGTCGCGCACCTCAAAGTCGATGTCGACCGAAACGCGCAGACGGCCGTCGCCATACCGGGCCTGCATAAGATTGATATAACGGGTGCCCTGTTCCACCTCGTGCTCGAGCGTGGTGAGCGTATCGGAATCAGAAAGCGTCTGACGATAGTAGTTGGAAAAGTCGATCAGCAGCGATCGCGCCTTGTCGGGCTCGGTTCGAACGAGCGACACAATCGTGCTAATGGTATTGAATAGAAAATGCGGGTCGACCTGCGACTGCAGGGCGCGTAGCTCAACGCGAGCTGTGAGCTCGTCCTGGCGCTCGAGCTCAAAGCTGGCGAGCTGCGTGGAAATGAGATCGGCAAAACCCGAAGCAAGGGCCGTCTGGCGCATATCGATGCTGCTCAGGCGGGGGTAATACAGCTCGAGTGTGCCCACACAATGCCCGCGCACGGTAAGCGGCGCGACAATGCCGGCGCGCAGGCGGGGAAAATAGCCGCCCGTCTCATTGGAGGCGTCGCGCGAAAACACACTCTGTTCGCCGGACTCGATCACGTTGAGCGTGGTCTTGAGCACGACCGGGGTGCCGGCAGGGCACTTTGCCGAGTCCTCGCCCCAGCTTGCCAACACCTGTTTGCCATCGGTAAAGCAGATGGCGGAGGCGATGGTCTCGGATAGGATAATTTTAGAGGCACCCAGGGCCGCTTCGGGCGTAAGGCCGCGCGACGTGTAGGCGAATATTTTTGATGCGATGGCGAGCGTACGGTCGGTTGCGCTCGATGTGAGGTCGTCGGGGACCACAAAGACATACGAGAAAAAGAAGCACAGCATGACCAGGCCGGCAATAACGACAACGCCCGGAACGGGATTGGGATTATCGGTTAAATCCCAGATAAGCAGCAGAATAAGCGCCGGAACGACAACACCGAGCAGGATGGCCTGGACCACATGCTGGGCCGTACGAAAGACCTTGGTAGAGTTGTAACTCTTGCCCAGAATCAGCCTGTTTAAATCCACCGTCATCCCCTTTTATCTACCGCACCCATAGCAATAAAGAGGGCCGCAAGCGACCCTCTCCATTGCATTATGCAATCAAAAACTGTGTTTTACATCCAGTCATCGACAAACGGTATCTTAGGCGCTGTATTTGTTGGCCTCGCCAAAGGTGCCAGCCTCGACGATCCAGCCGTCCTTCATGATGACATCCATGTTGTCGGTGTTGAGCACATGGATGTCGGCGGCGACGTCACCGTTGACGACCAGCAGGTCGGCGCACTTGCCGGCCTCGATGGAACCGGTCTCGTCCTCGATGTGGCACATCTTGGCGCCGTTGAGGGTGGCGCAGGTGATGGTCTCGACCGGGGTGAAGCCGATCTTGTCGACGAACTCGTACATCTCCTCGATGGAGCAGGTGCCGTACGGGGTAACGAAGGAGAAGGAGTCGGAGCCGATCGTCATGACGACGCCACGCTTCTTGGCCTCGCGCAGGCAGTCGTAGTTGCGCTGCAGCTCCTTCTCGACCAGGGTGCCCTCGTACTTGTCGTGCAGCTCGGGGACGTAGACGGGCGGATAGGTGGCGTACCAGGTGGGCAGGAAGGCGATCGTCGGGGTGAAGAAGGTGCCCTGCTCGGCCATGAGGTCCATGGTGCGCTCATCGATATCGAAGCCGTGAATCAGCTGCTCGCAGCCAAAGCGGACGGAATCGTAGGCAGCGGCGTGGTTGTTGTAGCAGTGGCTCCACACGGGGATACCGACCATCTTTGCCTCTTCGACCACGGCCTGGATCTCCTCGGAGCAATAGTGCTGATCGCGACCGGAGTCCCAGCGCCAGATGCCGCCACCGGTAGCCCAGATCTTGATGGCATCGGGGTTCTCGCGCAGGCGACGACGGACGGCCTTGCGCAAATCCCAAGGACCGTCGACCTGGTCGCCCCAGGGATGGGATTCCTTGTTGAGCTCCTGGGTGCAGTGGTGGGAGTCACCGTGGCCGGCAACGCGGCAGAAGCCGAGGCCAGTGGCCAGAACGCGCGGGCCCTTAAAGACGCCCTTGTCGATGCAGTCACGGATCTGGATACCAAAGCGGCCGATCTCGCAGACGGTGGTGAGGCCGTGGGTGAGGCAGTCATAGGCCTGCTTGACGGCGACGGCCTGCTTCTCGAGGAGCGGCTGCATGACCCAGTCGGTGTCATCGTCAGTCAAGTTGCCCGAGAAGTGCAGGTGGGTGTCGATCAGGCCGGGAAGGACAGTCTTGCCGGCGGCGTCGATAACCTCAACGCCCTCGGGAAGGTCCTGCATGACACCGGCATACTCGATCTTGCCGTTATCGTCGACGAGAACGAGGGAGTTCTCGACCGGCTCGGCACCGGTGCCGTCGATGAGCTTGCCGCCAACGATTGCATACTTAGTGGACATGGTTCCTCCTTATGGATCCATATAGTGGGCGAGGCCGTGTTGGGTTAAGGCCTCACAAAGCTACCCAAGTGGCGCCGGGTTCGGTGCGCGGGAGAGAGGATTCCGCGCACCCGATCCGCCCCGGCTAGGCGTTACTTTTTGCGGGAATTGGTGAAAGCCATGAGGGCCAGGCCAATAGCCAACCAGCCGATCACGATGCTCCACTCCACCATGTTGAGGGAGGCGGGAGAGAACGGGATCACGAGCAGGCCAATGATGGTGCCGCAGGCAACGATAGCGAGGCTGATGCCAAACTTGCCGCCGGGCACCTCGTAGGGACGAGGCAGGTCGGGCTCGGTGAAGCGCATGCGCAGGCAAGCGAGGGCGACCATGCCGCAGGAGAAGATGAAGGCGAGAGCCGACACGTTGGTCAGAGGGATGAGCATGTTCTTGCCCAGGAACGGACCGACGACGGTGATGACGCCCAGAACGACGCAGGCGAGCTTGGGAGCGCCGGACTTGGGATCGACCTCGGCGAACTTCTCGGGCAGCTGGCCCTTTCGGCCCATGGCGAGCATGATGCGGCTCGTGGCGCCGTAGAAGGAGTTCATCGGGCCCATGGGTCCAAGCGTGGCGATGACGAGCATGGCCAGGTACAGGAGCATGTTGATGCCCTTGAGGCAGGCAAGCGCGGGAACCGGGCTCTTAACGAACTCATGCCAGTCGAGGATGGTGCCGAACGAGTAGATGCAGACCATGTAGAAGCCGCCTGCGGCCAGCAGGGCCAGGGAGATGATCTTGCCGAACTTGTTCCAGTTGAGGCCCTCGGCCGCTTCCTCAGCCTGCTGAGGAATGGTGTCGAAACCGGCGTAGAAGAACGGGGTCAGAACCAGGACCGAAACGATGCCTGCGAACAGGCTGGTGCCCTCGGTAGCAGGCTTGCCGCCGCCAGCACCGGTGACCTGGGAGAACACGGGCATGGCGTTGTCCGGCGAGCCGGTGAACAGCGAGACGCCCATGGCGAGCAGCATGCCGCAGAGCAGGGCCTTGGTCAGGAAGGCCTGCAGCTTGGCGGCCGAGCTGGCACCGCGGAAGTTGAGGAAGATGACGTAGGTTGCAAAGCCGAGCGCGATCAGCGTCGGGAACAGGTAAACGTCGGCGCCCAGGATGGTATAGAGCTTGACGGCACGCAGCCACTCAAGACCGGGCAGGCTGCCGAACATCTCGGACACGAGGGTCGAGATAGCGATTGCCTCCCACGGGCACAGGATGCCGTTGCCCAGGGCCAGGAGCCAACCGGTGATATAGCTCAGCGTACGGCCAAAGCTACGATCGACATACTCGACGATGCCGCCCGAGATGGGGATAGCAGCCGTGAGCTCACCGAAAACAGCTCCGACGGGCACGAGAAAGATTGCACCCAAGAGGAATGCGATCATAGCGGGAACGGGACCGCCGCCCACGACCATCCAGTCGCCGACCTGCAGAACCCAGCCAGTTCCGATGATGGCACCGAAACCGATGGTGAAGAAGTTCCAGAGCGAAAGCGTTTTCTTCATGCCGCCGTTACCTTCGACTGCAACTTCTGCGTTCTTGTCCGCCATTGTTCCCCTCCTTTCCTTATTGACGCCTCTTTGGCGTCACCCCTTGCGCGGTCTGTTTTGCCGCGCGCTTTTATTTCATGGCTTTAAGATACGGCCTTGGCACAGCAGCGCCGCTTGTGGCTCGACCGAAGGCAGAACTGCAAAACGAGCGGCGCCGTTTTTGGGACGAACGGCACGGTTTGCCGCTCATTGTTGTCGCCCGTCCGACGGGCGTACGCTCATCGGACGCATATAGAGATGTTTTTGAGGCCGTGTGTTTTGCGCCTTTCGTACCGTTTACCGAGCTTTTGACGCGCGGACCCATTTGTTGCACATCTTTTTTGTAGGATAGACAGGTTATACATGAGACAAGGCGGTACGAATGGCATACGGATACAACGACGGTGATCAACGGCGACAAAGCGTTCGCCTTGCTGGCCGCACCACGCCGACGCCCAGAAGTGCCACGAGCAGCAATCCGCAACGCCCTCAAGAGCAACCCAGGCCTTCGTCTCGGCAGCAGACAAACAGAACACGGCAGAGTGGCCGTCCGAGCACGGGCACAAGCGCACAGCAAGATAGCCGCTTGGGCGCGCGCACTCGACAGCGCCAAGCCGAGGTTCCGCAACTGCGCCGCAACGGCGCACGTCAGCCCGGCAGCCATATCAACCGCTTCTTTTCGCATCCCCATGGCGGACGCGACGGCAAGCCCTACCGCTCGACATCGTACGTGAATGCCCCCGCCCTGCCGGCTCGTCGGCTTTGCCTCGCACTGTGCTCTATCCTCATCTGTCTGGTCTTTGTGCTTATGAGCTCCTGTATGTCCCACGGCTCGGCCGGTCTCGAGCCCACCGCCGAGGACAAGCTGCTCAAGGCCCCCGTCGCGCCCGGTTATTCTTTCGCCTTTTCGACCCCGCGCTCGCAATGGCAAGCCGGCACGATGCCCCATATCTATCAGATCGACCCTGCATGGTCGGAGCTGCCTTACGCCGGCGGTACCATCCGCCAAAATGCCTGCGGGCCTACGTGCCTCACCATGGTCTATATCTTTAAGACGGGACGCACCGATATGACCCCCGTCAATATGTGCGCGCTTTCCGAGGCAGGCAATTACGCCCCCACCGGTGCAACCGAATGGTCGTTTATGACGAGCGGTGCGTGGCAGTTGGGACTTAACGGAACGGAGCTTCATAACGATCGCGACTCGATGACTCAGGCGCTGCGTTCGGGAGCGCCCGTCATCGCCGCCGTTCGGCCGGGCACCTTTACCAACGTGGGCCACTACATTGTACTTTACGGTATTGGCGACGCCGACCAGATTGAAGTCTTCGATCCCAACTCGGCCAGCCGCAGCGCCCGACGCTGGGGCGTCGTAGAGGTCCTCAACGAAGTCGAAGCCATGTGGGCCTACTACTAGTCGTTGGGGACAGACTTAAATGAGTGGTCTCTGGCTGCCCGGAACTGCTGGCACGGAAAATGCATCCCGCTTTGAAGTTCGATAGCGAGATGCACTTTCCGCGCACGGCCTGTTTGGGAAACTACGTTCCACTTTCCGGCAACATTCCGGGATGCATTTTCCGGTTGAGGCCCTCAAGGGAAACCATGTCCCATGTTGGACGCTCATTCTGGGATGCGCTTTCCGCAGTTGATTGATGCGGGCTTTAAGGACTGTTCCAAGCTGCCGGCAGAGACGATATGAGCAGGACATAAAAACATTGAGAGCCCCTGCTGCATGAAAGACCGCGGATTAGGCCGACAATGGTGA
>NZ_JADNGN010000045.1 GCF_015553355.1 Collinsella aerofaciens | reverse complement strand
GGGGCCTCGGGGGCGTTCGGCTAGCTGCGGGAACGGCCTGTCCGCCTAATGTGTTCGGCTGAGATCGGAAATCAACCGGCACAACTGGCACAACCTAGGCGGTCGCTGAATGTGACAAAGGGACTGCCCTTTGTCACATTCCAAATATTGCCTTTACGTGTTGATACACACGGTGTGCAATAATACTCGCACTGTGCAATAGCGTACAGTCTGAGTAACAAGGAGGACGCTTGTCCCAGCTCGAGAAATGTGATCGCCGGTCCCTTCGCTCGCAGCGCGCCCTTCGCCAGGCGCTTGCCAGCGAGCTTGCCGAAAGCGGCGACCTTTCGCGCATTAACGTCGCGTCGCTCACCGAGCGCGCCGGTCTTACGCGTCGAACGTTCTATTCGCACTACCGCGATATCCCCGACTTTATCAGCCAGATCGAGGACGGCCTGCTTGCCGAGATTCGCGAGCGGGTGGAGCTTATCACCGCAGCTCAATTACCCGATCTTTACCGCAACATCGACGAGCTCGAGCCGGCACCCGGTTCGGTTGAGCTGCTTCGCTATCTTGCGGCTAATCGCGACCTTATCGGGGCCCTACTGGGCCCGGGCGGCGACCCCGCCTTTATTAAAAAGATCATCGATACCGCACGCGAGGCCGTGGTGCCGCGTGCACAGACGGGCATCTTGGGCCTGGCACTGGGCACCTTCTTTGACTACTACGTTACCTATGTCGTGAGTGCCGAGGTCGGTCTGATTCAGCGCTGGTTTGAGCGTGGGCTCACCGAATCGCCCGAGACCATGGCGCGCATTATGACGGTTATCGCCTTTGTGCGCCCCGGCGACCTGTATGGCCAACCCATCGATATCAACGTGCCGGAATACGGCATGAAGCTATTGAATCTGCAGCTCGAGGACGCGGTCGACACCACCGCAACCGTCGAGTCCAACAACTAAGAGGAGAGACAATGAGCAAACTCGTCGAGGGCATCAAGGACCGCATGGTCGCTGCCGCACGCGAGGCCGCGCCCGCCGTGGTGGACGCCGCGCAGAAGGCCGCGACCGCAGCTGCCGAGAAAGTTGCCGAGGCAGTTGCCGATACCAAGAACGCGGCAGGAGAGACGTCCGTCGCTAGCGAGCCCGCCGCCGCTGAGCCCGTAGCCGCCACCGCCGCCCACGCCCCCGAAGGCGCGATCTTCAACCCCGGCAACGCTAATGGCAACCTGCACCTGGGCATCGACGTGGGCTCCACCACCGTTAAGCTCGCCGTGCTCAACGACGACAACCAGATCGTCTACGCCAAGTACCAGCGCCATCACACCGACGTCCGTGCCTGCGCTCGCGACCTGTTCGAGGGTGCTGCGACCGTGCTGCCAACGGCCCAGATGACCTGCGCCATCACCGGTTCGGGCGGCCTGCTGCTGTCCCAGTGGCTCGACCTGGAGTTTGTCCAAGAGGTCATTGCCAGCAAGCGTGCCGTCGAGACCCTCATCCCGGCCACCGATGTCGCCATCGAGCTGGGCGGCGAGGACGCCAAGATCATCTACTTCGACAACGGCATCGAGCAGCGCATGAACGGCACCTGCGCCGGTGGCACAGGCGCGTTCATCGACCAGATGGCAACCCTGCTGCACACTGACGCCAGCGGCCTTAACGAACTCGCGGCCAACGCCACCACCATCTATCCCATCGCTAGCCGCTGCGGCGTCTTTGCCAAGACCGACGTCCAGCCGCTGCTCAACGAAGGCGCCCGCCCCGAGGACGTCGCCGCTTCCATCTTCCAGGCCGTCGTGACCCAGACCATCTCGGGCCTGGCGTGCGGCCGTCCCATTCGCGGCAACGTCGCCTTCCTGGGCGGCCCGCTTCAGTACCTCTCCGAGCTGCGCCACCGCTTCTACCTCACGCTCAACCTGGACGAGGAGCACCGCATTGTGCCCCAAAACGCTCACCTGTTTGTGGCGAGCGGCGCCGCCATGGCGCACGAGTCCAACAAGCTCAGCACGTTCCCGCAGCTCATCGAGGCCATCGATGCCCTGGGCGACACGCAGGGTGCCGAGGTCGAGCGCCTGGACCCGCTCTTTGCCACCGACGAGGATTTTGCCGAGTTCAAGGGTCGCCACGACCAGGAAGTCGTCCCCAAGGGCAAGCTCGAAGGCTACACCGGCCGCGTGTTCATCGGCATCGACGCCGGTTCCACCACCATGAAGGCCGCGCTCGTGGGCGAGGACGGCCAGCTGCTGCACACCTGGTACGGCAACAACAACGGCGACATCCTGGGCACGGCCAAGGTCATCATGGCCGATTTCTACAACCACATCCCCGCCGGCTGCACCATCGGCCACGTGACCACCACGGGTTACGGCGAGGCGCTGCTCATCGAGGCCCTCAAGGCCGACTCCGGCGAGATCGAGACCGTCGCGCACCTGCGCGGCGCCAAGGCATTCCTGCCCGGCGTCGAGTTCATTCTGGACATTGGCGGCCAGGACATGAAGTGCCTGCGCGTGAAGGACGGCGTTATCGAGCACATCATGCTCAACGAGGCCTGCTCGTCGGGCTGCGGCAGCTTTATCGAGAGTTTTGCCGTGTCTATGAACATGGACGTGCGTGCGTTTGCCGATGCCGCCATCCATGCCAAGGCCCCCGTCGACCTGGGCAGCCGCTGCACGGTCTTTATGAACTCGCGCGTCAAGCAGGCGCAAAAGGAAGGCGCCACGGTGGGCGACATCGCGGCCGGTCTGTCCTATTCCGTCATCAAGAATGCCCTGTTCAAGGTCATTAAGCTGCGCGACCCCAAGGAGATCGGCAGCCAGGTGATCGTCCAAGGCGGCACCTTTATGTCCGATGCCACGCTGCGCGCGTTTGAGCAGCTCACCGGCGTTCATGCCGTGCGTCCCGACATCGCCGGCTGCATGGGCGCCTACGGCGCGGCCCTGCTCGCCCGCGATCGCGCTGGCGCCGACGGCACCTCGACCATCCTCTCGGCTGAGGACATCGCGCACCTCACCGTGACGCAAAAGCATGTCCGCTGCGGCCGTTGCTCCAACAACTGCCAGCTTACCGTCAACGACTTTGGCGGTGGCAGGCGCTTCATTACCGGCAACCGCTGCGAGAAGGGCGCCGGCCACAAAAAGCAGAAGACCGAGGCCCCCAACCTCTTCAAAAAGAAAAACGAGCTGCTCTTTAACCGCGAGGTCCTGAGCCCCGACGAGGCCCCGCGCGGCACCGTCGGCATCCCGCGCGCGCTCAACATGTACGAGAACTACCCCTTCTGGCACGCGTTCTTTACGCGCCTGGGCTTTAGCGTGCAGCTGTCCGACCAGTCGAGCAAGAAGACCTACCAGGCGGGCATCGAGTCCATGCCGTCCGAGAGCGTGTGCTACCCGGCAAAGATGAGCCACGGCCACGTGATGAACCTTATCGACCGTGACGTCGACTTCATCTGGATGCCGTGCGTGCGTTGGGAGCGCAAGGAGGATCCGACGGCTGGCAACTGCTATAACTGCCCCATCGTCATGAGCTACCCCACGGCGCTGGCGCTCAATATTGACGAGATCCGCGAGCAGAACATCGAGTTCCTGTATCCGTTTGTGCCGTATCACGACAAGACCGAGCTCAAGCGCCGCCTGTACCAGGTGCTCGCCGTCGACCGTGTGGCCGATGCTGAGGCCGGTCGCGGTCGCGTGCGCGGTCCTAAAATCACGCGCTCCGAGGTTGATGCCGCCGTCAACGCTGCTTTTGAGGCCGACGCGCGCTTCCACGAGGATATCCAGACCATGGGCGAGGAGGCTCTCAAGTGGGTCGAGGACCACGGCGGCCACGGCATTGTGCTCGCCGGCCGTCCCTACCATAACGATCCCGAGATCAACCATGCTCTGCCCGAGCTTATCTCGAGCTTTGGCTTTGCGGTCTTTACCGAGGATTCGCTTGCACACCTGGTAAAGCCCGAGCGTCCGATTCGCGTCGTCGACCAGTGGATGTACCACAGCCGCCTGTACGCCGTCGCCCGTTTTGTGACGATGCGCAACGACCTGGACCTGATCCAGCTCAACTCTTTCGGCTGTGGCCTGGACGCTCTGACCACCGACCAGGTGCAGGAGATTCTGGAGGCCAGCGGCAAGATCTACACCGTACTCAAGATCGACGAGGTGTCAAACCTGGGCGCCGCGCGCATCCGCATCCGTTCGCTCATGGCCGCGCTTAAGGACCAGGAGGCCGAGCGCTTGGCCGATGCCACGGCCGCGGGCGAGGCCTACGAGCAAGGCGATGCCGCGCCGGTGGCGCCCTCCACGGATGCCCCCGCGTTCGCGAGCCGCAAGTACACGTTTGAGGCGCAGCGTGAGAGTGCTTCGACCGCGTGGCCCAAGGTGCCCTTTACCGAGCAGATGCGCGAGGAGGGCTACACCATCCTGTGCCCGCAGATGGCGCCGATTCACTTTGACCTGGTCAAAGAGGTGTTCCGCGGTGCCGGCTACAACTTGGAGCTGCTGCCCTCGACCGACCACGATGCCGTCGAGGCTGGCCTGCGCTACGTGAACAATGACATTTGCTATCCGTCGATCCTGGTGACGGGCCAGATTATGGAGGCCATCGAGAGCGGTCGGTACGACCTGTCCAAGACGGCCGTGGTTATCAGCCAGACCGGCGGCGGCTGCCGTGCCACCAACTACATCGCACTCATCCGCAAGGCCCTGCGCGAGAGCGGCCACCCCGAGATCCCGGTGATCTCGCTTTCGGCCGTGGCGCTCGGTGAGGACAACCCCGGCTTTAAGATTACGCCGGCACTGCTTAAGCAGGCAGTCTACGCAGTGCTCTTTGGTGACGTCATGATGCAGATGCTCTATCGTTGCCGCCCGTACGAGGCCACGCCCGGTGCCGCCAACGCACTCTACGAGGAGTACATGGCGCGCGCCCGCAAGCTGGCGCCAAAGTTCAACAGGCACAACTACACCAAGTTGTGCCGCGAGGCCATCCGCGCGTTCGACACCATGCCGCTTGTGGGCGAGGGTACCAAGCCGCGCGTGGGCGTGGTTGGCGAGATCCTGGTCAAGTTCCATCCCACGGCCAACAACCACGTGGTCGATGTCATTGAGCGCGAGGGCTGCGAGGCCGTGGTACCGGGCCTGCTCGACTTCTTCCTGTACTCCATGAGCAACGCCGAGCTTCAAAAAGACGAGCTGGGAAGCTCTGCCACGGCGCGCGCTAGCATGCAGGCGCTCATTAAGCTGGTGGACTGGATGCGCACGCCGGTGGAGGAGATGCTCGAAAAGTCCCGCCGCTTCGAGGCGCCCGAGCGCATTGGCACCATGGCGGACAAGGCTCGTACGGTGCTTTCGGTGTGCAACAACATGGGCGAAGGCTGGCTGCTCACGGCCGAGATGCTCGACCTGATCGACCACGGTGCGCCCAACATCATCTGCACGCAGCCCTTCGCGTGCCTGCCCAACCACGTAGTGGGTAAGGCCGTGATCAAGGAGCTGCGCCGCCAGCATCCCGAGAGCAACATCGTCGCGGTGGACTACGACCCCGGCGCGTCCGAGGTCAACCAGCTCAACCGCATTAAGCTCATGATCAGCGTGGCCAAGGAAAACATGCGCGCCGGCAAGGGCTTTAAGCTCGAGAAGGTGGCGCCGCTCGCGATGGACGAGGTCACCGGCCAGATGCGTGCCCATGACGGCTGCGTGAGCTGCGGGCCGGCCAGCGAGGAGGTCGTTGCATCGGTTGCCAAGCGTCTGGGACGCGGCATTAAGAAGTAGTTGGCCTGCCATGTGCCAGATATGAGACAAACGGGTGGTAGCCGTACCGGCTACCACCCGTTTTGCTGGACATATGTTGCGCAAATGACCTTGCTGCAGCCTTCCGTGGGCTCGCCAGAGTTTTGGGCTGACTCGGGCTTTGAGGACAAGTTGCTGCAGGCCCAAGGCGATTTTTCGCTCAACGCGGGACAGCACAGTGTGACCTATCTGCCAAACGACGAGACGATCGCTACGGTCTACCCATCGCCACCTACGAGATGGAAGCCGAAAAGTACATCTACCGCGTGTACAAGTACGAGCTGTAGGGCCGCGCTTAGGTTTGACCAATGGAGTATGAAAACACGCCGTTCGCCGATGCCCCCTCCGCGAGTGGCAGCCATATGGTTTGATGTCAGAAACATATAGTTGTCGCCAGCCTGCTGGCGACGTTCCCCCTGATATCGGAGGTTCCAGGTATGTTTCGCGCTCCGTTAAACAACTATCGGTTGGGCTAACATGGGTCGCCGTGCTATTTCGATAGCCCTTGCAGTGGTCTGTCTGGCTGTGCTCCTGGGCGCTACAGGGCTGTTTGCTATAAGCCGAGAAACGTCCTATATGCAGGAATGCGCTTCCGAAGGGTTTGCCATTGATGGTTTCTATCGGGATGAGAAAACGAGTCGGGAAACCCTGGCTTTCTTGAGGAGGACAACTGTCGATGGCAGCTGGTCGACCAAGACGGAAGCTGCACAAACGGGCAGTTTAAGCGTACGGACGATCCCAATATCCTGGTATTAAAGAAGGAAAACGGCGAAGAGTTCGGCACGGTTCACGTTGCATATATATCGCGCCGACGCAATCAGGGGCAGATTTACCTAATTAGAAATACTGAGGTGACCCGATTTTATCTTGTGAGCACCGATCCGGCGTTTACGGTGGAGTCTGGCGATGTCGATGCGGACGTCTGATTCACGGCAATAAAAAAGCGAGCGGGGCGCGGGTGTGAACTGCACCCCGCTATTTGCTCGTGTCCGTATCGCACCTGCGCCTCGTCGTAACTTGCGTCCGTGCGAGCATTCATCCCGCGCTCTGCATTACTTCACATCGAACTCCACGCGATCGAGTTCGGGCACGTTGAGGTCGATGAGCTTGCGGGCGACGTGGCGGTCGTGCGCCCCGAGCGCCTCGCTTGTCGTCACGTGGGCGACAACCTCGCGCTCGACGATGCCCTCTTCCTCGCCCTCGGCAGCCGAGGTCTCGACGGCGACGGTGTAATCCTTAAAGCCCGGCAGCACCGCGGCAAGTTCGCGCGTAGTTTCGGTGACGCCATAGCCGTCCTGCACGCCGGCCTGCGCCGAGCCAATAGACCCCGCGGTCATAACGATGCAGGGGATGGCAAAGATAGCCGTTCCCACGATGATGCGGCGGCGCACTTTGCGTGACAGCTCGTCGACCTCGGCGTCTTCCTTAGCAGTCACAATGCCGTCGCCGTTGAGGTCACGCTTGAGCGGTACACGTAAAAGAAGCAATACGGCTTCGGCCGCCAGCGCGATAAAGACCACGTTGATGCCAAACTCGTAAAGCGCCGAGAGAAACAGTGACCCGCTTGCGATGGCGATGCCGTAGCCCGCCGCGCACAGGGGCGGCATGAGCGCGGTCGCCACGGCTACGCCGGCGATGAGCGTGGCGGGTTCCTGGTCGCGCGAGTTGCCCAGGCCGCCCGCAAAGCCGCCCGCGAGCGCGACGGCAAGGTCCCACACAGTCGGTGTCGAATTGTCGATGATGGCGGCAGTGGTGGTGCCAAGGGGCGAGAGCTTAAAATACAGCGTGGACGTGACCAGGCAAAAGGCCATTTGCAGCGCAAGGCCGGCGACGGCTTCGACGGTAATCTCACGGTCGAGCGTGGCAATGCCGTATGCCATGGCAAGAACCGAGCCCATGAGCGGGCAGATGAGCATGGCGCCCACGATGGCGATGTCCGAGTCGATATCGAGGCCGATGCTTGCGATGAGCATGGCGATGATGAGGATGCATAGGTGGGAGCCAGTCAGACGCGCTCCGTTTACAAAACGCTTGCGGATCACGTGATAGGGCGCGCGTCCCTCGCGAATGTTGAACGCGCGCTTTAAAAAGCGACCAGCCTGCTCGGCAGCCTCACTATGGGCAGGGCGGATGCCGTGGCGCCGGTGATGGCGTTCACGCAGTCGCTTGAGCTGTTGTCTATCGAGTTCCATGTCCACCTCGTTCCAGCGCGGTCCGCGCAACGCGCCCGTTGTCCTAACTCTACACCGTGGCGGGCGGGGTGTCTGTTGGATGCGGAATCCGATAGGGCGGATGACGCGGGAGCAAATGCAAATCACAGGCTCAATTCCATCCCGCGAGAATATGATGCACCAGCTCCTTCAAATGTGACGAAACTGTGAAGCACGAGAGCGTGAATTTCAAAAAATACGCTGGTCGCCAATGTTGCGCAACAGAATTCAAAAATCGACAGCTACCGTTTGATACGTATGGATACATCCGTGTCAAAGGGAGAAAGCCATGGCAAACTACAGTCCACAACACTTTGAGCCTCGGGCCAAGACTGTCAACGTCAAGGGCGTTGCTAACCGCGCCGTCGCAACCGTTTTGACGGCGGGCCTCATCGCTCAGCCGCTCATGTCGCCGCTGGCGGCAATCGCCGCACCGTCAACCGATAACGGCGATTCTGTTCAGGGGGGGGGTAGTTCTGTAGAGAACACCGTTGCCGCCGGTAACCAAGCGGTCGTAAAGACGGCTGCCCAGCTGGCCGAGGAGTCGGCAAAGCAGCTCAAGGACGCTCAGGCCGCCTACGATGCCGCCCAGAAGAAGGCCGACGCGGCGGGCCAGTCTCAAAAGCAGGCACAGCAGCAAAAGAATCAGGCCTCGCAGGCTGTGAGCGACAACGAAATCGAGCAGAACGCAGCAGAAGTCGCCGCGCTCCAGGAGAAGATTGACGAGCTCAAAGCCGCCGTCGAAAAGACCGAGCAGCAGCAGAAGAAGCTGGGCGACCTGAACGATCAGCTCGATCAAGCCAACAAGAGTGTCGAGGATAAGACCCAGGCGCTCAAGGACGCCAAGGCAAAGCAGGATGAGGCCAAGAAGGCCCTCGACGATGCCCAGGCCAAGCTCGAGGCCATGGATATGGACGAGTACGAGGCCGCCAAGAAGGCCGTCGAGGACGCGCAGACAAAGCTCGATGACGCCAATAAGGCCGTTACTACTGCACAGGCCAATCTGGACCAGGCCAAGGCTGCCGAGGCCAGCGCCCAGCAGGAAAAGCAGAATACCGAGGCAGCTTTGACGACTGCCCAGGCCAAGAAGCAGGAGACTGCCGCTGCTCTCGCAGCCGCAACCACCGCGCGCGATAACGCCCAGCAGAAGTTCAACCAGGCGCAGACCGCGCTCGATGCTGCCGTCTCGGGTACGGGTGTCGACCTGAGTGCGCTTGAGGCCGCCATGAACGCTGCTGCTGGTGAGCTCAAGACCGCGCAGACGGAGCTCAACGCCGCGACGGATGCCGACGCTACCGCCCAGGCGAACCTGCAGGCGGCCCAGAATACCGCCACCGCCGCGCAGGAGAAGGCCAACGCCGCCAACGCTGCCGTGGCATCTGCCCAGTCCGCATACGATGCGGCAAACAAGGAGTACAACGCCGCCGCCAGCGAGCGCGACGCCGCCAAGGCCGCATACGAGAAGGCGCAGCAGACCGAAGCAGACAAGAAGACCGCGTACGATAAGCTTGTCGAAGTTCGCAAGCAGAAACGCGGCGAGTGGGAGACGGCATGCGCCGCTTCGAACGCCGCGGAAAAGGCTTATGACGCTGCTAATGCCCAGGTTGAGGCTCTTGAGCAGCAGATTGCAGACCTAAAGTCCAACATGACCGTTGACCAGGAAGTCATCAGTCAGGGTATGTTCGGCTTCATGAACTACATCATCGGCGGCAGCCAGTTCACAGACACGCAGAAAAAGAATGCAAGTACTGCCGCGTCGATGCTCATGGGGACGACAGAGAAGCAGGACTGGTATGATAGTTACGTCGATCAGGACATGTCTCGCGATACCAATCCGCTCTCCTTGGAGCAGATGCGTAACGCCCTGACCTATCTCGATACCCAGAACAACCTCCGCAAGGCGAACGGTCAGTCGGAGCTTAGCGTCAGCCTCCGCATGACTGCGGCAGCCGCCCTTAATACATCATATTCATCGAACATCTGGGGACACTCGGAATGCTACTTCGACAAAGGCGAAAATCTTGCCGGCGGAGGCGGGGCATACACCGGCGGCGAGACCGAGGATACGCTTGGCTGGCCATATACCGGTCTCTACACCCAGGAGAAAAAGGCATTCGATAAGTATGTCGAGCAGTATGGTGACGCACTTGGAAGCCATCGATATGATTCCTACTATATCTGGCAGCACTACAACAGCATCTACAATGAGTGCGGGCACTATCTCAACATCATCGATGCCGGTGCGAAGGCTATCGGCATCGCGACCGGTAGCGGTAAGAATACCGATTCCGAGGTAACCGTTTTCGACTATAGCGGGAGCACGGGGCAGAAGGATTTCACGGTCTCCGAGTTCAAGAAGCTCGTCAACGACTACATCGCTTCCGCCTACAATGCAGGCGGCACGCAGGAGCAGAAGGCGCAGCTCAAGGAGCTTCAGGCAAAGCTCGCCGAGGCACAGAAGAACTTTGGAACTACTAGGGAAGCTTACTTCGCAGCTGTAAACGGGCAGGGTGCCGCCCAGGACGCTTTCACCGCAGCCGATGTGAACATGAACACCGCCAAGGGTGAGTACGAGAAGGCTAAGTCCGGCACCGCCGCCGCGAAGACGGCATACGACGCCGCGAAGGACGCACTCGGCGGAATTGACATCGAGTCCCTCAAACAGAACCTCGATGCCGCCAAGGGCGAGGCCGCTACTGCCCAGGCAGCTCTCGATAAGGCAAACGCCACGCTTGCTGACAGCAAGACGAAGGCAGCCGAGGCCGCTGCTCACAAGGCGAAGGCTCGCAGCGCCCGCGACGCCGCCAAGGTAAAGTCCGATCAGGCCAACGAGGCGTATGACAACGCTACCGCTTCGGTCAAGGACCTTGCCGCCAAGTGCGATGCCGCCAAGACGGATCTTGCGAACAAGCAGGGCACGCTTAACGATGCCAAGAAGGCCGACGACACTGCCCAGGCTGGCGTTGACAAGGCTCAGGCCGCAGATGTGCACGCCGCGACTGCTCTTTCGGACGCCAAGCAGGCGGTTGCCGCCAAGGCGCAGGCTGTGTCCGACGCACAGGCTAAGGCCAAGGCTGCCGAGGGCGAGCTGACCGGCGCAAACAAGGCCTTTGAGCGCTTCGCCGGCGCTCAGAAGGCTGTTGACGACGCCAAGGCAGCTTATGATGCTGCCGTCGCCGGTGTCGCCGATGCCCAGAAGCAGCTCGAGGCCGCCAACGAAGCAGTCGTCGATGCGAACCTCGAGATCGTCAAGGCCAAGGCCGAGCTTGCCAACGACGAGGCGCTCAAGGCCGATCTTGAGGCTGTCGACCACAAGGCATCCCTTGCCGCGGGCACGACGGGCAACGAGAAGCTGGTCAATCTGAACGCTGCCTACGCTCGCTATAAGGCCGCCGTCGATGCCGCCGCTGGCCTCAAGGCTGCTCTGAGCGATGCCGATGCCAAGCTGTCCGATGCCAACGACGCCTATGCCGCCGCGCTTGCCGAGCTTGGCGATGCCAAGGATGCCCTGGCTGCCGCGCAGGCCGAGTACGACAAGTATCATCCCAAGGCTGAGCTGCAGGCCAAGCCTCAGGTTGCGCAGGCTGCTGCAAAGGCTCCTGTCGCCAAGAAGAAGGCCGCGTCGGCCGCACTCGCCCAGACTGGCGATGACTCCGCACTTGCAGGCGAGGTGTTCGTCATCGGCGGCATAACGCTTGTGGCCGCGGGTGTGACGCTGGGTGATCGTCGTCGCAAGCAGATGTAGCGTTTCGAGCGTAGATTCTGCAACGAACTGCGGTTCATAGCAGGAACGCTTCGATAACTAAACCGATAAGGCCGGCGCGCTGTTAAACGCAGTGCGCCCGGCCTTTCTTTGTTTCGATATAAAAAAGCCCGGTCGGCAGCCGCAAAAGCTACCGACCGGGCAAGCCGTAGGCAATATGGTTGCTGTCGAGCAGCTGCTCAGCTTAGCCCAGCAGGCTTAAGCCCACGGAGACAAACGCCAAGATAACGCCGACGACGGACTCGCCGCCCAGCAGACCGCTGGCAACGACCAGGCCCTGCTCCTGGAAGGCAGCATCCTTGGCGGCCTTCTCCTCGTCCGAAAGACCGGCGGCGGCGTCGCGGTGTGCGGCCCACTTGTCGTAGGCGAGCTTGATGCAGGAGCCCAGGAAGGCCGTGAGCGACATGTAGAACGGCAGGTACACGCCCAGGCCGATCATCATGGCCGGAATGCCGAGCCAGTACATGACGATGCCGGCGATAAAGCCGCCTGCGAACCACGGCACGCTCGGGATGCCCGAGACCATGGTGGCGACCACGCTTGCCTGCGCGGCCACAAAGCTCTTGTCGGGGCCGAAGGCGTCCGGACCATAGGCGGTGACGAGCGCGACCATGACGGCTGCGGCGACCAGGGCACCCACGATGCCGCCGATGGCCTGGCCGACCCACTGCGCGCGCGGGTTGGTGCCCAGCACGGCGCCGGCCTTAAAGTCGTTCATGACGTCGCCCGCAAGGCCGCACGCCACGGCAACGATGCCGGCGATAAAGAACAGCTTGACCTGCGCGAGCTGCGCGAAGGCTGCCACGATGAGCATGACGATGAGGCCAAAGATCTCCATGGGGTCGATACCCGTCTGACCGCAGCTCTGAGCGCTCATGATGGTGGTGACAAAGGTGAACAGCGTGACGATGACGGCCGGGACGGGACCGAGGTCGAGCGCGATGGCAACGATCACGGCGATGGCGGCGGTGCCCAGGCCGATGATGCCGGCGTCGAGCTTAAGGGAGCCCGAGATGAGCGACTGCTCGTCGGTGTCGCTGGAGCTGTCGGCGGCGAGGCCGCGGACGATACCTGCGACCTGCGGCAGGATGTCTTTAAGGACGACGGCGACGCCAAAGCCCATCATAAGGCCCATACCCAGGGACTTGACGACACCCTGCGCGGTCACAACATCGAAGAGGCCGGCAGCGGTACCGCCGACGATAATGCCAAAGTTGCCCAGCAGCGCGCCGGCAAACCAAAAGGCAACCGGGGCGAAGCCCACCAAAAAGCCGATGGACAGCAACATGGGCGAGTTGTAGATGCCAAAGGTCACGCCGGGGATATTGAGCGTGCACAGCATGCTGGGCACCACGCCCAGAGCGTCGCGCAGCACGCTGTAGATGCCGGCGATGGCCATGGAGCCAAAGAGCTGCTTGCCAGTCTTGCCGCCGGCCTCGGTGGCGCGCAGAGTCTGAGCTGCGGCGTTGCCGGTGGGGAACTCCAGCGCGGCGTCCACGATAAAGTGACGGTGGATGAGCGCTGTCGCCAGAAGGCCCAAGATGGTGCCGGCGAGTGCCACGATAAACATGTCGAGCCAGCTGATCTGGTCGGCATAGCCCAGCATCCAGGCGCCCGGGATGGTAAACGCCAGTCCGCCGGCGACCATGGCGCCCGCGGACATGATGGTGTGGGTAACGTTGGCCTCGTTGAGACTGGCGTTGCCCATGAGCTTCAGGAAGAACAGCGAGATGACGGCAGCGAAGATGATCGGCCAGGGGAGCGCACCCATCTTGAGGGCGGTATAGGCCGAGCTTGCCGTGATGATCATGCAGCCAAGGACGCCGATGACGACGCCGCGCAGCGTGAGTTGACCGCGCATCGAGGTGCGGTTCGAGGGATTGCTCATATAGAACTCCTTTGCGTATATCCGCTTCCCCCGGGAGCGCCGCTACGGATACGGCGCGGGAAGTCGGGTTACCAAGGGCCGCCGCGTGAGCTCGCGCGCGACCGCGCACCAGTATAGCCGCAAGCTAGTTAATTTGGGACGGGGCTTTTTTAGCTGCCCCGAGCAAAGCCGAAGGATGATTATTCTGGGACGGGGATTTAAAAATCATTGCGTACCTAATGATTTTTAAAGGCTCTGTTAGACCAGGATTGACATACATGTGTCCCCACGGTGCCATATCGTTGACCCCATAGACCGCGATGATG
>NZ_JADNGN010000044.1 GCF_015553355.1 Collinsella aerofaciens | reverse complement strand
GGGTATCGGGTTCCCACATTCATCCGTACATGTACGGATGAATGTGGGAGGTGTTCGGATGAAGTCGATAATCAAGGAATTAACCGTGGACAGAAATGAAGAATGCTAAAACTGGGCTTTAGGACAGGGGAGGCTATAACCTTATGAGACGAGTGGGAACACTTGGCTTGGTGGCAGCGCTTGCCGCTATCTTGGTATCGCCGCTGCCGGCGCACGCCGAAGACGCATCGGGTGCCGTTACCTACAATGCGGGAAATGGGTATTCCTTTGAGAAGCTCTCGCATCCTACGGTAGGAACGTCGCAGCCGGATGGCATCGTCGACTACCAGGGTAACGGTGCCGTTGCCGTTCCGGGCGCCGATGGTAATACGGCCAACAACGAAGGCGATCGCGGCCAGAGCTACACTTGGGCGGCTGCGAGCTATGGTGACTGGCTTTATGTGGGCACCTGCTATGCGGCGATGGGCAACACGCTGACGCTCATGAACAGCACGCTGGGCGATTCCTTTGATGTCGAAACCATGCGCCTGACGCTGGAGGCCATGTTTAACGGTACCTTCTTCTATGGACAGCAGAAGGAGGACGGCACGGCCGACAAGGACAGCGGCGGCATCTTGGTCAAGATCAATACCAAGACCGGTGAGACCAAGCTGCTACTCTCTGAATCGCTCAACGGCGTCGCTCCTTTGTTCCGCAATGCCGTGAGCTATAAGGGTAAGCTCTATTTCTGCGGCAGCGTCAGGACCAATGACGGCAAAGGCGGCCTGCCTGCTGTATACGAGATCGATCCTAAGACGGATGAGTACAAAGTTGTCTATCAGGGCCTTTCGAGCATGCAGGATTACGGTGCTGCCTACAAGCAGGGCATTTCTACCGGTATCCGCGGCATGTGCGTCCATGATGGCCAGCTCGTCATCAGTAATGTGGGTAAAGACGCGAACGGTAATTTTGTGTCGACAATCCTGACGTCGTCTGACCCCTCGAAGGGCCAGGACAGCTTCACCGAGATTGCCAACTCGGAGACGCTGTTTGGCTATCCGGCGATTCGCTATCAGGACAGCATCTACGGCGGCGCCATTTGGGATATGGTCTCGTACAATGGCCATCTCTATGCGACCATCTGCACCGGTACGCCCGAGAACGCTCCCGATGATAATTCCATGCAGTCGTTTGCCATGGTCCGTGGCGACAAGAATGCCGACGGCAGCTATTCGTGGACTCCCATTGTCGGCGATCAGAAGACGGACGGTGCAAAGTACTGCTTTGGCATCGATCCTGCCCGTACCCGTTCTGGCGCTGCCAACCTCATCGTCTACAACGACTACCTCTATATCGGTGAATACAACGACGAGGAGATTGCCCTCGAGCGCATCCTGTTCAACAAATCCAACACCGAAGAGGGCGGCAAGAGCAGCATGGGTGGCGTTGACTGCTCGTTTGTGAATGCCAATCTTGAGCAGTCGGTTAACATCTATCGCATGGACAAGGACGAGAACATGGAGCTCGTCGTTGGCGATCGCACCGACATGTTCCCCGAGGGCGGTATTTCCGGCCTGACTTCGGGCTTTGGCCGAAACGAGAACCAGTACATTTGGCGCATGCAGAAGTTCGACGGCAAGCTGTATATCGGTACCTTTGATACCGCGAGCCTGCTTGAGCCGATCGGCCAGTTCTCCAATGGCGACATTATCGATATGACGCCCGAGGAGTGGGACTCTCAGGTTCAGCGCCTTAGGGACCTGCTCAATCACCTGCTCGACAAGAAATCGCCTGACGACCCCATCGTTCCCGTGAACACGCTTGCGGACGATGATTCAAACGAGGCCGTCGAGGTCGATGATTCGAACGAAGCTGCTGAGGTTGATGATTCAAACAAGGCCGTCGATGTCGATGACGAGAAGACCGAGGTTGCTAAGGGCTTTGGCGATCTGAGCGATGCGCTGGAGGATGCCGCGGGCGGTCTTTGCGATCAGGCCGCGACGATGTCCCAGGACTTTGAGGACGACGCCGCTTATGTCCAGAAGATCGATGGCGAGATCGCGTACTTCAAGTCCTTTGCCGACCAGTACCAGGACATGCTCGATAGCTATGAGAGCCTTAAGCAGCAGTACGAGGATGCCTATGGCACCGAGCTGCCGAGCGATATTCAGGATGCGCTCGATAAGCTGCTGAGCGAGGAGAACCTCAAGAAGTTGCAGAGTGTCCTTACGTGCATGTGTTACCTGCGCGATGCCGAGCGCGGCTTTGATATGTATGTGACCGAGGACGGCGTGAACTTTACGACGCTGACGACCAATGGCTTTAACGATCCGTATAACCATGGTCTGCGCACCTTTGCGGTGACCAACCAGGGTCTGTGCCTTGGTACCGCCAACCCGTTCTATGGTTGCCAGGTCTGGATCCAGCGCAAGGAGAATTCGGAGAATCCGGTTGATCCCGGTACTCCGGATCCGACGGAACCCACCGATCCTTCGCAGCCGGGTGGCGGCGATCAGCCTGGCGGCAGCCAGACGGGTGGCAACGACCAGTCGAGCAGCACCACGACCACCGTCACGACGACCGCTAAGAAGACTCCGAAGGACGGCTCGCTGCCTCGCGCTGGCGACTCGACCCTCACGCTGGTCTTGGGATTGCTGGTTGCAGCTGCCGCAGTGCTTGGCATTGCTCTCGTCTTGCGCAAGCGTTCTCGTCGCTAGGCTCGTCCGCGTAGCTCAATGTCCTGGATATCGTCGAAGTTGATGGCGATATCCCTGAGTTTGAGCAGCTTGAATGCGGGTAACGCTTCGTCGAGAATGCCCGTGCGGCTACGATAGCCGTACGTATCGTAATAGGTGACGCGCACCAAGTCGCCGCGTTTGAGGCCCTCGAGCTTTTGCGAAAGCTCGAGGGCTTTTTCTTCCGTGAGCTCACGTTTTTGCTCGACGGTGATTTCCTGCTTGCGCACGAGTTCGTAGTATCCCGTGAGGGCGGCAAAGGGCATAAACTGTGCGGCGCGGTTGGCGCGCACGGCACCGTTGGCAGTGAGGTTGGGGTCGGCTGCGCGGCGTCTGCCCTCGGGGTCCGCCAGGCGCTCGAAGGCGGTCGGCGGGCGCATGGGCTGTTGTTTGGGTTTAGGCACGGTGTCCTCCAACTTGATCGTTGCGCTCGCGCGCGGTGGCGCCGGCGGTAAAGCTTAATCCCTTGACGAGCGCGTTCTTGCCGTACTTGCCTTTCACGGCCAGGACGGCGCGCGCCAGGTCGCGCTCGCGCTCATCGGCCTCGATATCGCTGAACAGATCGATGGTGGCAAATTCCTCGGGCACAAGATTGCTAAAGCCCAGGTTGATGCGCTTGACCGGTCGTTTGGGATCGACAGTCTGCGCCCAGAGCTCATCGAAATAGCCCATGATCTTCTTAAACGAATTGGTACGCTCGGGCAGCTTGCGCGAGGCGTTGGAGTGCGCAAAGAGCGCGGCATAGCCACCACGCGGTTTGCCACCATGCTCTCCCACAAAGATGCCATCGATTGCCTGCGCTTCGCGCACCAGGCGGCGCCGTTCGTCATCGCGCTGGACGGGCTTGGGAGCACGGGGCGCGAGCTCGGGGCCGGCGGTTGCGGTGGGTTCGATGCTCGACGTACTCGAGCGCAGGTGTCCGCATCCGTCCACATATTGTGCAGTACCGCTGGCATCAAGCCTGCGTATGTCGGCGCGCTCGCTCGCGTAGCCCACAAAGAGCGAGATGCTGTCGCAGACCACGTGCTTATCGATCAAGTCCAACACGGCGTTGTCGACCATCTCGCGCAAGACGGTGTAGGCCTGCTCGTAGGCATAGCCCTTCGAGAGCACCTGTCCTGTGGTGGTCGAAGTTGCTTGCGGGCGATAGGCTTGGATATCGGCGATGGTTGTCGGCTCGCGCCCAAAGGCGTGGTCGATGAGATATTCGGCGTTGACGCCGAGCTCGTCGTAGAGCAGGTTCTCGTCGAGTGCGGCGACGCCCATCAGGTCGTAGACGCCGTATTTCTCGAGACGGGCCGCCACGCCGGGGCCGATGCCCCAGATGTCGGTGATGGGGCGATGGGGCCAGATCTCCTTGCGAAAGGTCTCGTCGTCGAGTTTGCCGATGCGACTGGGCACGTGCTTGGCGGTGATATCGAGTGCAACCTTGGCCTGGAATAGGTTGGGGCCGATGCCGACCGTCGCTGTGATGCCGGTACGCGCCAAGACCTCGTCGCGCAACATGCAGGCGAAGCCTTCCGCATCGGTGTGATAGAGGTCCAGATAGGGTGTCACGTCGATAAAACATTCGTCGATTGAGTAGACGTGCACGTCCTGGGGGCTGACGTATTCCAGATAGATGCCGTAGATTTGTGCCGACACCTCCATATAGTGCTGCATGCGCGGAACGGCCTTGATGTAGTCGATGCCGTCGGGAATCTCGAATAGACGGCAGCGGTTGCGTATTCCAAGGTCCTTCATAGCCTGCGTGATGGCGAGGCAGATGGTCGTTCGTCCGCGCGATTCGTCGGCAACGACCAGGTTGGTGGTGAACGGGTTGAGCCCGCGGTCGACGCACTCGACGCTGGCGTAGAACGTTTTAAGGTCGATGCAGATACAGGTGTGACGCTCGTGCCCCACGCGTCCTCCCATCAAACACATGTTCTTATCGAATACCTGTTCGATAATACCGGCTTGCGCGGACATCGTCAAAACCTGTCCCTATTTGGCAGGTATGGTCGTTCGGTTACATCGGGTATTTAACGCAGCCCTAAAGAGTGCGAAACAGCCCGGAAAACCTCGCTTCGTAGCATGAGCCTAACGATCGGTGCCACCTACATGCACGGAAGGGTTGTGGGAAAGATGGTCAATTATGGGTTTGGTATGCCGACACGCCTTGTTGCGGATGGGGACGTGGCTCGCTGGTGCGGACGATTGGTCGCTCACTACGGCGGCACTAAGGCGCTGGTCGTGCTGGGCGGTGACAAGCATACGCGCGATGAGCTCGTCTCGGCGGCACTCGGCTCGCTCGATCGCGCCCTGCTTGAACGCGTGCTCTTTCGTTGCGGTTTGGTCGGGGACGACGGGGGAGACGATTTGGTTGATGAGGCCGTAGCCCTAGCGACCGACGAAGGCGTGGACTTTGTCCTGGCGATCGGCGATGCCGATACGGCGAGCTTTGCGCGCGAACTCGCGCGTCGCATGGCCGTGCTCGATGCCGGCGAAGACGGTTTTGTCCCTTATGGATGTATTGTCTCGGAGGGCAAGGTGCCTGCCGTCGTGGGTGCCGGCGAGGTTCCCGTTTTTGCCATCATTGCGCCCGAACTGTTGGAGGGCATTGGGTCTCCTCTGCGCGAGCTGCTCGGCAGTGTGTGCGCCGCGGCCTAGTACCTGCCAGGAAGGGACAGGTTAATTTTGGTAGGTAAAGCGTTTGACATTCCAAAATAAACCTGTCCCTTTTTGGTCGGTCGCCGTTTGGGGGCGGATTGGCAACGCTCGCTGATTACGGTCTTGACCTGCGCTAGAATAGGGGCATCTGATTATCCGGGCGCATGGAGGTATGCGCCCGTATGTTGAGGAGGACTTTATGGCAACTGTTGCCGCACCTATCGACGCTACGTCGACCGCCGCTTGGAAGGCGCTCGAGGCCCATCAGGAGAAGCTCGAGGCCGAGGGTATCGACCTTAAGGCATGGTTCGCTGCCGATGCAGAGCGCGTGAACAAGCTGAGCTTTGACGCCGGCGACCTGCACTTCGATCTGTCGAAGAACCTGGTGACCGATGAGACCGTCAAGCTGCTGTGCGATCTTGCCCGCGAGGTGAAGCTCGAGGAGCGCCGCGACGCCATGTTCTCCGGCGAGCACATTAACACCACCGAGGACCGCGCCGTCCTGCACACCGCGCTTCGTCGCCCGGCAAGCGAGAAGGGCCAGCTCATCGTCGACGGCCAGGACGTCGTCGCCGACGTGCACGAGGTCCTCGATCGCATGTATGCCTTCGCCGAGCGCGTGCGCTCCGGTGAGTGGAAGGGCGTAACCGGTAAGAAGATCGAGCACCTGGTGTCCATCGGCATCGGCGGCTCCGATCTGGGCCCGGTCATGGCTTACGAGGCTCTGCGTCCCTATGCCGACGCCGGTGTCGACTGCCGCTACATCTCCAACATCGACCCCAACGACCAGGCCGAGAAGCTCAAGGGCTTGGATCCCGAGACCACGCTCGTGATCATCGTCTCCAAGACCTTCACCACGCTCGAGACCCTCACCAACGCTCGCGAGGTCAAGACCTGGATGCTCGAGCAGCTCAAGGCTCAGGGCGCCATCGACGGCTCCGATGAGCAGAACGCCGAGGCCGTGGCAAAGCATTTCGTCGCCGTTTCCACCGCACTCGAGAAGGTCGAGGCTTTCGGTATCGACCCGGCCAACGCCTTCGGTTTCTGGAACTGGGTCGGCGGCCGCTACTCCGTCGACTCCGCCGTGGGCCTGTCGCTGATCGTCGTGCTCGGCCCCGAGCGCTTCCAGCAGTTCCTCGAGGGCTTCCACGCCATCGACGAGTACTTCTGCAACACGCCGCTCGAGAATAATGCCGTCGCGCTGATGGGCCTGCTCAACGTCTGGTACGTCAACTTCTTCGGTTCCAAGAGCCACGCCGTGCTGCCGTACTGCCAGTACCTGCACCGTTTCCCGGCCTACCTGCAGCAGCTCACCATGGAGTCGAACGGCAAGCATGTCCGCTGGGACGGCAGCGCCGTGACCTCCGATACCGGTGAGATCTTCTGGGGCGAGCCCGGCACCAACGGTCAGCACGCCTTCTACCAGCTGCTGCACCAGGGCACCGTGGTGGTCCCGGCCGACTTTATCGCTTTCGCCAACACTGCCAACCCCGCAACCGACAGCGGCCAGGATGTCCACGAGCTGTTCCTGGGCAACTTCCTGGCCCAGACCAAGGCGCTCGCCTTTGGCAAGACGGCCGATGAGGTGCGCGCCGAGGGCACGCCCGAGCAGATCGTCCCGGCCCGCTGCTTTGAGGGCAACCGTCCGACGACCTCGATCTTCGGCGACACGTTGACCCCGTTCGCGCTCGGCGAGCTCATCGCCCTGTACGAGCACATTACGTTTGTCGAGGGCACGGTCTGGGGTATCGACTCCTACGATCAGTGGGGCGTCGAGCTGGGCAAGCAGCTTGCCAAGCAGATTACCCCGGCCTTCCACGACGACGCCGCCAAGGCCGAGCAGGACGCTTCGACCCAGGCGCTCATCGAGTTCTACCGCGCTCACCGCAAGTAGTTTTTCGGCTGACTTGGCTTATGATGAAAGGGGCCCGTATCCTATCGGATGCGGGCCCCTTTGCTTTGCCGTGGTCCCAGGGCGCACGGCCTTTGCGGAACATCGCCGGGGCGCCGCGCGCTGCGAGAACCCTGCGCCTAGATCTCGGTCTCCGCATGGCCTCGCTGCGCCTCGGGCAGCTCCCCGTAGAGCGGATGGTCTTCGAGCCTAAAGCGCTCGACCTGTTCGGGAGTGCGACCGCGTACAAAGAGCCACGAGCGATCAATCGGCGTCGCCATGAGCGTGCTGGGCAGCGCGTCGGCGCGGTCAGAAAACACCCGAGCACTCTCGGGATCCTGGAACGCCAGCACCAGATGCGTGTCGCAGTTGCCCATGATGGAGCGTGCGCGTGCCTCGCCATAGAGCGCATCGAGCTGGTTGGTCGACTGCAACAGCAGCGTTGCCCAGATGTTGCGGCTTCGGATAATCGAGAGCACGTTGTCGATCTGGGGGATCTGCAGATTTGCGAAGTCATCGAGCATAAAGCGCACGGGCACGGGCAGGCTGCCGTCGGGCTGCCTATCGGCCTCACGAATGAGGCCCATAAACGCCTGCGAAATAAAGAGGCCGGTCAGCGGATCGAGATTGCGGTCAATATCGCTCACGGTTACAAACAGGGCGCAGGGGGTGTGTCCCATGGAAGCGAAGTCCACCTGATGGCACTCACGATAGAGCTGTGCCGCACCGTCGAACCCCAGACACATGACCTTTTCGGCAAGGATGCCGACGATGCTCGCGTGCATGCGCTCGGCATTTTGCGTAATGGCGTAGCGCCGCCATAGCGAGAGGGCATAGCTTTGGGGGTCGGTCGTGATCAGGTCGTCAAACAATCGACCCGTGGCACCGTCCTGCAGGTGCTCGATCAGCTTGATGACCGAGCTGATCGTCTGCTCGTCGGCGGGCAGCTGTTCGGTGACGTAGGCGATAAGACACGACAGCAGGTTTGCCGCCGCATGATCCCAAAAAGGCTGGTTGTTGTCCTCGATGGGGCAGATGGCCTTTGCCACCGAGAGGATGTCCTGCTGGTTGGGCCTGCCGTCCGCCTTGCAGCGAATGTACCTCAGGGGGTTGTAGCCGCAGCGCTCGATGCCGGGCGCAAGGGCCGGGACGGTGTTGAGGTCGGCGAAGTTGAGACATTGCACGCGGTAGCCGTGGGCTGCCAGCACGGGTCCCACTTCGCGACAGAGCGTACCTTTGGTGTCGAGCACGATGTAGCTTGCGTTCATTTGCAACAGGTTGGGCTTGAGGACGTTTCGGGTCTTGCCGGCTCCCGAGGGGCCGATCACAAGTGCGTTGTTGTTGAGTCCCGTTTGGCGGGTGTCGCAGGAAAGCGTTCGATCCTTGGCGAGGATGGTGGACGATGCGGACTCAGATGCGGCGAGGCGGCTGGCGAGGTTAGGCATGGGCGACCTCCTTGGTGGTCGAGAGGATTTCGTGGGCAAAGCCGAGCTCGACGGCGCGCTCGGCCGAAAGGTAGGTGTCTTTTGCAGTGAGGGACTGGATGCGCTTGGGCGTGAGGCCGCTGCGGTCCGAGAGGATTTGCGTGAGGGTCTTGCGGGTCTGCATGAGACGCCGGCTGGTTTCCTGCAGCGCAAGTGCCGAGCCGCCTGCCCCCTGGGGGATCAGCGGGTCGTGAATCATGAGCTCTGCATGGGGCGCCATACGGCGATCGTCGCCGCCCATAAAGATCACGGCACCCATGGACGCGGCGAATTCCAGACAAACGGTGCGGATGGGGCACGATGCGAGGCGCATGGCGTCATAGATCGCAAGACCCGATCGTACGCTTCCGCCGGCGCTGGCGACAAATATGGTGATGGGACGGCTGGGGTCGGTGGCATCGAGCAAGCGGATCTGCTGGCATAGGTCGTGAGCCATCGGGGTTTCGATGTTTCCCATGACGGAGAGCTCGCGACGGGCGAGCATCTCATCGTAAATGCTGGTGAGCGTGATACCTCGGGCGGATTCACGCATGGTGAGGGGGCTGATGATGGGGGAATGATTGGTGTCCATGAGGACTCCTTTCTGTTGGTTGTGTTGTGGAATAGGATTGTTGCCCGCGGAGGGGCTGGCGGGCTACAGGGTTCGTCCGAGCCTGAGATCGAGCTCGGTTGTGGGGCAGGCTGCCTGTTCGTGCGGCTCGCAAGCGCCAAGGGCTCCAAAGCGATGGAGCGTTGCGGCGGGCGTGGTGTAGGCGAGCCGCAGCTGATGCTCGACAGGGGCACATCCGTCATTTTTGTAATGAGCCGCGTAGTACTGCGCGATGCTGGCGTTCATCTCGCTGCCATTGCGATGGCGCTCAAACTGGCGTCTGCAGGTCTCGATGATCTTTGCTACCGACTTGGGTGCCGTCGCGGGAACAAGGGCGAGATAGCCCTCAAATAGCTCGTTGATGCTCAGGAGGCACAGCAGGTCAATCAGCGTCCTTATGGCTGCTCCCTCGGCGGAAAAGTGCGCGGTCATGCGGTTATATCGGTTGCGGTCGACGATGGCCGCATGGGGTCTTGGAGTTTTCTGCCCCGTGGTCCCGGGCTTTTGCCGCGCCCGTGTATTGAGCTCGACGTTGCAGCGCTTGAGGCCGTCCAACGGAAGGAACAGTGCGGTGCGCAGGGTGTTCCGCTTGCTTTCGAGTTCATGACGCTCGTCGGGTTCCCATTCGAGCTTGAGTTTCGTGTCGAGCGCCGTAAGCATATGGGCTAGGCAGCCTACGGTAAGAACGTACGAATCGTTGTCGCGTTTTGGGGCATAGGGGTCTGTCCGCTTGCGAATGTCGGGGTCCCCCATGATCTTTGTGCAGCGCTTCAGCAGTTGAGGGTGGTCGGCCAAGATCGTCGCGAGCGGTAGTGACGCGTAGTTCTTGATGGTCGCGGCGGCAAAGGCGGCGTCATATTCGTTTGCATATGCTCGCTCAATGCGGGCATCCAGAATGCTTTTCTTATCGTCGCCTTCAGCGTGGTGGTTTGTCATAGCTTCTCCAATCGGTTGATGTTCGTGCTGTTTGTTGATGTGTTGGTTGTCGTGAGTGATGTGCTTGCCGTGGGTGATGTGCTGACGTTGGGGTGCTATGCGGTTTTCAATGAGCCCGTGAGGCAGTTGCTGCAGGGGCGGGATGGAACGACCCATGCAAGGCGGAAGGCATCGTGCTCAAAATCGAGACAGCAATGCCCTGGGTGCCTCACATGTGGCAGTTACCTCATTAAGTTGTCATTGCGTTTGGGGTTGTACTTTGCCGATCTTCCTTCTCTTACACGCTAAAACTCAAACTTCATATGCTCGATCTACTTAAAACCGCAACGGCGGTCTTTTATCAACTTATATGTCGGAACGCGTCTTTGCAAGTACTTTTTTGCCTTTGTTTCAAATGGGGTGGTTTTGCAACCGTCACGCGCCACGCTATGCGAACGTGCCCCTTTCTGTTGTCGGTCGGATACGATGAGTCGCGTGACGTCGTCAGAGGTCGAATTCGACCGCTAACGGCGTTGTGCAGCTCATCATTTCTGGTCGCAAACAGTAAAGGGGCATGAGGGTGTATTGAGGAGGGGGATGTCTTGCTGTCGGCATCCGCGTGCGGTGCCATTCGCTGTCTGTAAATATACGTTTAAAGCTAATTTCATACCACCTGTCGGAATGCGGACGCTGTCCTTGCATACCGGGCGTACATTGAACGTGGTTTTTCGCGTGAAACCACGAATCGGTTGTCAGTCCTGAACAAGGAGGCCCAGCATGACGCTTGCCAAACCCATCAACAAATACATCGACTATATCGATGCCCCCGAGGACACGTTTGAGCAATATGTCGAGAAGGCGTTAAAGTACAACTTTCGCTGCGTATTTGCGAACCTGCAGGAGTACGAGACGGGCCGCGCCATGCTCGAGGACTCTGACATCATCCTTGCCGGCGCTATCGACTTTCCCCAGGGCACTATGGCGCTCGAGGAGAAGCTTGCGAGGTTTGAGGAATACGCTGCGTGTGGCTTTACCGAGATTGACTACGTTTTGAATCAGAGGTCGATCGAGAACCGCGATTTTGATGCCATCGAGCGCGAGATGACTACCATTGCTGATTTTTGTCGCGCGCATGGCATCACTGACAAGGTAATCGTCGAGATGTGCAAGCTGGACGGCGACGACGCCGCCAAGCGCCGTGTATGCGAGATCGCGCTGGAGGCCAAGCCGGGATTCCTTAAGACATCGACCGGCAGAAGCTTTGGCGGTGCTAAGCTCGAGGACGTGCGGCTGATGCACGAGGTGCTCGGCGATGCCGTGGCAATCAAGGCGGCGGGCGGTATCCATAATTACGAAGAGGCCTGCGCATTCATCGAGGCCGGCGCCAGCGCGTTAGGTGCATCGGCGGGCATCGCGATCGTCGAGGGCGCACCGACGGATGAGCGTCGCTAGCAGACGTATTTGACCTGAGCGATAAAGCTTCACGACCACACGCTGTTCATGTTCGAGACAATATGACTTTTTGCCCGTTGTAAACGGAGTCGCGATGGGTGTTCTGTATGATGGCTCAGACAAGGTTGTTCAATGACAGGGAGGCATATATGGCAATCAAAGCCATCGCGATGGATATCGACGGTACGCTCACCAACGATCAGAAAGTGATTAGCCCGCGTACGCGCGAGAAGCTGCTCGCGGCGCAGGAGTCGGGCATTAAGCTCATTTTGGCTTCGGGCCGTCCCGCATGGGGGCTGCACGCCTTGGCGCAAGAGCTCGACCTTCAAAACCATGACGGTCTGCTGGTGGCCTTTAACGGCGCACACGTCGTCGATGCCCAGACCGACGAGGTGCTGTTCGATCAGGCTATGCCTGCCGACGAATTGCATCGCCTGATTGATCACCTGCGTAATTTTGACGTGATCCCTATGATTTCGCTCGGTCGCGATTTGCACGTCGAGGACTCGTACCATTGCATGATCACGCTGCCTGACGGCTCGCAGAAGAATATCGTCAAGTATGAGCGCGACGCGTGCGATCTTAAGATTCGCGAGGTGGAGAGCCTACATGAGGTCGCTGATGCTTATCCCGTGGACAAGCTGCTGACGGCGGGCGATCCGGCCTACCTGCAGGCGCATTACGAGGAGATGTATGCGCCCTTTAAGCAGACGCTTTCGGGCATGTTTACGGCCGACTGGTACTTTGAGTACACGGCGCCCGGTATCGACAAGGCCCGCGCACTCGAGGGTGCCCTGCCCAAGCTCGGCATCGATGCCAGTGAGGTCGTATCGTTTGGCGACGGCCAGAACGACAAGTCCATGATTGAGTGGGCCGGCACCGGTGTTGCCATGGGTAACGCCGTCGAAGAGGTTAAGGCTGTAGCCCAGATGGTGACCGCCAATAACAACGAAGACGGTATTGCGGTGGCGCTGGATAAGCTGCTGGGTTAGAATCGCCGATAATGCATGGTTCGGGCGCCTGCTTACAGGCGCCCTTTTGTTAGGGAGGGTGCCGTGTCCGCATTTCCGTTCGATGCCGTTATCTTTGACATGGACGGCGTCATTGTCGATACCGAGTATTACTATCTGGGCGAGACTGCCGCGTTTGCCAAGGAGCTTGGGCTTAACCTGACTCCAGAGGAGTTGAATGGGCAAATCGGCACCTCGCATCAGTTCTTCCTGCATATGCTGGTCGATTGGTTTGAGCGCGCCGGTAAGGGGCATTTCACTGGCGAGGAAGCGTTGGCCCGCTGGGACGAGTGGGCGCATGAGCGCCCGCGCGACTATCAGACTTTGATTAACCCAGGCGCCGTGGATACGATTCGAGAGCTGCCGCGCCGCGGCGTTCGCGTGGCGCTTGCCAGCTCGTCTCCCATGGATAGCATCGAGGAAGTGCTCAATGCGTGCGGGCTGTCGGATGCCTTTGAGTATGTGGTGAGCGGCGAGCAGTTTAAGGAGAGCAAGCCCGAGCCCGACATCTACCTGCATGCGCTGGACCTGCTGGGGCTGCCCGCGAATCGCTGCTGCTGCGTCGAGGATTCGGTGCCTGGCATCACTGCCGGCAAGCGAGCCGGCCTGACAGTCATTGCCAAGCGCGAGGAGCGCTTTGGCTTTAGCCAGGATGCCGCGGACAAGATTATCGACCAGCTGCCGGAACTGCTCACGCTTTCTTAGGAGCGCGGTAGTTGCGCGTTTTTCGGGTCTGATGAGTAAATAGCCAACATTTTGGTGCGACACCTAGCATACTTTAAGCTAATGCGGGCTTAAGGGCTTGTTGAATGCCCTTAAGCCCGTTTTAGAATTAATTGTGCTGGGAGAGGGTATATGCCACCGACTGAAGGGCCAACTGACGGTAAAGCAGCGATACCGCTGTACCAACAGGTCATTGATATCATTAAAAACGAAATCAACTCCGGCGCCTACAAGGCAGGCGCGCGGATACCCAACGAATTCGAATTGGCTGAGAGCTATAAAGTTGGCCGCGTTACCGTGCGACGCGCTATTGAGGAGCTCGTCCAGCAGGGCTATCTAACGAAGCGACAAGGGAAAGGCACGTTTGTCAATGCCCCCAAGCTCAAGCGCAAGATTCGCCAGAAGGATGACGTTCAGAGTTTTTCGGACGCATGCCGCGTTAACGGAATGGAACCGGGGGCGTGTGTCATTTCGAGAAAGATACTGCCGGCGGATTCCACCGAAGCGCAGTTCTTTGGTGTTCCCGTTGGAACTGACTTGATTTGCGTTGAGCGCGTGCGTACTGCCGATGGCGTCCCTGTCATGCTCGAGAACAACATATACGTTTACGAGGACAACGCCTATCTATCAACGGCACCTCTATCTAACCAATCCATTTTTGAGTTCGTGCGCAACCGGACGGGCCGCACGCCCGCGTTTACCGACCCGTGCACGCTCGAGATCGCGTGCGCGTCGCCCGAGGTCGCTCGACTGTTGGCAGTTCCCGTTGGCGAACCCTTGTTTTATATGGAAGCCTTCTTTTTTGATGAGCAGCGGCGGCCGTTTATCATCGGTCGTCAGCGGATCGTTGGATCTCGCTACGTTTTTGACATCTAGGACATTGCGAATGGAAGCGCCCGGTGCATCATCTCACCGGGCGTTTCCATACCGTTCACGGCGCAAACGCGACCGTTCAACCGCGTTGGTTGATTTCCGATCTCAGCCGAACACATTAGGCGGACAGGCCGTTCCCGCAGCTAGCCGAACGCCCCCGAGGCCCC
>NZ_JADNGN010000043.1 GCF_015553355.1 Collinsella aerofaciens | reverse complement strand
GGTTGAAGCAGACAACAAAAGCGACCAGTTCGCTTGATAGGGGGCCGACTACATAGAAAAAGATTGCGTCAATGAAGTCTATAGTGTTGTAAGTTGTTTCGCCGGAAAACACAGCGTATAAAGCATATCCAAATCTTGGGTGATTCACGTATGAGTAGGAGAAGACCAAGAGCGTTACCAGTGCTACTGCCATAAGTACATTCAAGACGATTCTTCTACCGCTCATCGGTCACTCCTTTCGAGTGCTGATACAAATATATTAATATAATAACAGTTTTATCCAATAGGATTGGAGGAGTCATGGCAGTAAAATCCGTTATTCGTAAGCTAATGTTATTTTCAGCATCAACTGTCCTTTTATCAGCTTTTTTGCTGTAACTCCATCTTTTGGTCTGACGGCAAATCACAGTATGTCTACCAGCGCGTCTTATACACAAGCTTCCTTGTTTGATGAGCTCTCTATAGCAAGGCGCGCTATGCAAGAAGACGTTCTTGATACTTATTGTTCTTTTTACTGTTTTAATAACGTTGCTCATAATATTCCTTTAAAGGACCCAACTTATAAGCGACTAACCTTCAAGAATAGCTACAGCCGTATTTATCCGGATACGTGTCGAACGAGTTTTATTTATACTTGTCCCACATGCAAGGCTGACGGCGTGATGAAAGTATTTCAGTGCAACTATCAAACACGTTGATTTGATTGTAGGTGGCTTATATGCTTAGCACGAAGATCAAAGTAATTGTAGGTCCTTTCTTTCTTTTTGTTTGCTTGTGCTTTCCGGCTGCAGGCTTTGCGGACGGGATTGTTTACAATATGAGAAACGATGTTCAGCCGGTTGCTTCTCTATCTAATGATCTCTCATATGCTTCTGGCACCACTGCTCGCCGTGCGAACAGCGAAAGGGTCTTGAATGTATATTGGACTTTTACGGGACTATTGAATGGTCGAGAAGTGAAAGATCGAATTGTATATAGGGATTACAAGTCGCTATCTTTTCCTAATTCCTATAGTACTCTAGCGCCAACTTGGGTTAATACTCGCGCCACCGGTTCTAACGGTGAATATTTTTCTCAGGTTCAAGCTACTGGGGTTGGATCCGTGGAAACATGGCGTTGCAACTATCAAATTAGATAATTTGATATAAACGTCACATCTAAATAACGTGCACTTTCGCTGGAGGGTCGCTGTTTGGCGGCCCTCTTTTTTGCACAGGCGCGGTGGGATGGCAATATCGGGCGGGAGTCAGCCGCTCTGATAGAATCGTCCTTGCTGTCGGCAGCCCTCGTGCCGGGCAGAGCCCTCCATTTGATGGGAGGTGATGCCCATGACCGATTTCACCGAGCTCGTGAAGCTCCTGACCGCTACGGTCTCGCTCCTCACGGCCCTTGTCGGCCTTTCCAAGGCACTCAAGCAGGGCTCGAAGCCCAAAAAGAAAGGCCACCGTCGCTAAGACGATGACCTAACTTTCTAACGCAACGGCTCTGCCCAGCTCACTACAACTTGGGCTGCCGTCGGCACCATTCTACCCGCTTGACATTGCTGTTGTCGATGCGCCGTATCAAGAATTCACGGCAGCGCTCGTGGTTGCAAAACGGCCCAACAAATAGCGGCTATTAGTCAGTTCGGCTGTCTAAAAGGCCTAATAGTTGCCAATAGTGGCCAGTTGGCAACGGATTTGGGCTATTAGTTCTAACAGTGCCTATACTATGACCCCACAAACGGGACACGGTTTTCTGCCCGCACGAGGTTTTAAAGTTTTAGCTGGAACAATCCGGCAGATTGGAGCACAGAACATGAGGTTCGAACGCCTCATGTCGCTCAAAATACGTCTCCTCAATTGCGCAAAGGAGAACGGTATTTAGCGACAAGGAGACAATGGAATGATCTGGTTCACCAGCGACACGCACTTCGGGCACGAGAACGTCCTGAAGTTCACGGACCGGCCGTGGGAGACGATTTGGCAGATGAACGATGCCATCGTCGACAACATCAACGGCAGGGTCGCCGTGGATGACGAGCTCTACATCCTGGGGGATTTCTCATTCAAGATGACCGCCCAGGACGCATACGGGCTGCGTAAGCGGATCGCCTGCAGGCGCATCCACCTCGTTCCGGGAAACCATGACAAGGACTGGACCCAGCCGGCGGTCGCGGGCGCGTTCACCGTGGAACCGCCGATCTGCGTGCTCAAGATCGACGGGCAGAAGATCGTCCTGTGCCATTACCCCATGGCCGACTGGCAGGGCATGAGCCATGGATCGTGGCACCTCCACGGGCACATCCACAGCAGCGGCGGCGCGTACAACGAGTTCAACCGCAAGCAGGGGCTCCTGCGCTACGACGTGGGCTGCGACGCCAACGGGCACTCCCCGGTGAGCCTCGACGGGCTGAGGGAGTGGTTCGCCGGAGTCGGCGAGCCGTGCGGCCGGGTGAAATGGCCCTGGTGGGTCAACGAGACCGGCGACAGGCAGGTCGAGCGCGAGCTGGCGGCGTACAAGAGGGAAGAGGTGGTCCGATGACGGTCTATGTGACGGGCGACATCCACAGTGGGCTCGACATGCAAAAGCTCCGCGACTGGGAGCTTGGCGACAGTCTTACCAGCGACGACTATCTCATCGTCGCCGGCGACTTTGGCTTTCCGTGGGATTTCTCTGCCGAGGAATGCGCCGACATCGCCTGGCTGGAGTCGCGCCCCTACACGGTACTGTTCGTCGACGGCAACCACGAGCGCTTCGACCACTGGGCGGAGCGCCCCATGGAGCCGTGGCACGGCGGGCTGACGCAGCGCCTGTCGGGCACCTCGCCCATTCGGCGCCTGACGCGCGGCGAGGTCTTCGAGCTCGACGGGAAGACGGTCTTCACCATGGGCGGGGCGACGAGCGTCGACAGGGCGTACCGCATCCCGTACAGCTCGTGGTGGCCGCAGGAGCTGCCGGACGAGCGCGATTTCGATGCCGCACGGGCAAGGCTCGACGAGGTCGCCTGGAAGGTAGACTGCGTCATCACCCATACCTGCTCGACGCGCATGCTCTCGCCGACGCTCTACCCGGACCCAGGCTGGGAACGCCCTGATGTGGACCGGCTGACCGGATTCCTCGACGAGCTCGAGGACCGCCTGGACTATAAACATTGGTATTACGGCCATTTTCACCGAGACGGCAACCCGGACGAGCGTCATACCGTGCTGTACGACCGGATCGTGAGGCTCGGGGACAAACTCCTGCCGTGGGGTGCGTACTGATGGCTATCTATGTGACGGGCAACGTGCACGGCAGGGCCGAGTACGGGTCCAGCCGGTTTGCCTTCAAGAATTGGCCGCTGGGCCGGACCCTGACGCGCGATGACGTGGTGATCGTGGCCGGCGACTTCGGCTTTGTCTGGGATGGATCCAACGCCGAGAAATACTGGCTTGACTGGTTCGAGTCGAAGCCGTGGACCACGTGTTTCGTAGACGGCAACCATGAGAACCACCATGCCTTGGCTGGGCTGCCGGTGCTGGAGTGGAACGGCGGGCTCGTCCATGAGGTGCGACCGCACGTGCTGCACCTCATGCGCGGAGAGGTGTTCGACATCGCGGGAACCACGGTCCTTGCCATGGGCGGTGCCAAAGCGAGCAACGACAGGCAGTATCGCAAGGAGGGGAGGAGCTGGTGGCCCGAGGAGATGCCGAGCGAGGAAGAGATGTGGCAATGCCGCACCTCGCTCGACCGCGTGGGCTGGAAGGTCGACTACGCGGTGACTCACGAGGCTCCTGCCGACCTGGCAGAGAAGCTGTGCCGGGAGCGCGAACGCGAGTATCTGGACGACCAGCTGCAACGATTCCTTGCCGAGCTCGACGGGCAGCTCGGCTACCGCGCCTGGTTCTTCGGCCACTACCACGGCGACGAATGGCGCGACGACAGGCACCGCCTTATCTACCGAGACATCGTGCCGATCGAAAATGCTGCGCCCGGCTCTAGAAACCCTCTAGAAATGCTCTAGAGGGTTTCTAGAAATTAGACGCTTTGCGGCCTACTCCAATTCAAAGGTCTGGTCGAGGGAGTTTGACCCGGCGCCCATCCCGTCGACTTTCACTTCGATGGGAGACATGTCGTTAAGGTCAAAAATCGACACACCGTCGCATTCGCCTCCCGGCGCAAGCCCTTGCGAAGAGAAGCGGTCTTCCTGCAAATCGGCGGCAAACCCGCGAGATAGCATCTGCTTATTTTGATAAGCCGTGATGTAGCTACCAACAGCGCATGAATCTGCCGATCGGTTGTTAATGGCGTGCCAGCGAACAACGGCGACCTTCCCGCCATCGCCAGCCAAGGAATCATGCACCTCGACGCCGGTGACTGAATACTCCATCTTGCCGTAAACCCCGTCTTCCTGCGCGTTATCAGAATCAGCGACCTGAACTGCCGTCTGACGATCGTCTGCCTGGCTGCACCCAGAGGTCATAACTAGGGCGGCTGCCAGAACACCAGCAGCCCCAAAGTTCCGAGCTAGGTTGATTGCCTTTTTAACAGAGAGATGCTCCATCGACTACTCCAAACTTAATTGTTTTTGAATGCCATCAGCCAAACAGCCAAGCCCCAATGAGCATGACCACTGAAACTGCTGCAAGCGAAGCTCAGACGGCATTTTGACGGGTGATGACACCGCTGATGGTGAGCGCATTTGCGCCGGCACCATCAATGACAGTCCAGACGAGTGCCGTGACCAAAAAGACGACTAGCCCTGCCGTTATCAACTCACGGCGAGACGGCCTTAGCTTGTCGGACATATCTACTCGCCCCTCGTCTGGGTCATGACCTCGACCTTGGCCTCGGCCACGGCCGCCCGCTGCTCGGAGGCGGCGAGGCGGTCCTTGAGGGCGGCGACCTCGGCCATCAGGTCACGCTGGGCGAGGAGGGAGACGTTGAGATCGGCCTGAGCCTTGGCCGCGGCGTCGACCGCGCCCCTCATGCTTTCAATTCGATCGTCTTTTGCGGCTGATTCTGCCAAGAGCTGATTGTTCTCGGAATCGAGCTTCTTGAGCCGCGAGAGGTAATCGGCGACGGTGGCGTGGAGCTCATCGTTCTCAATCTCCAAGCTCGCAGTATCCAGCTCGAATTTCTCTTTGATGGCGGCGACCTGCTCGACGCAATTAGATTTGATGCTCTGAATCTGTTCCGTTGCACTTTTCTTGGCGGCGTCGGCGTCCTCGCGGGCAGCACGAGCCTCCATCGCGGCGGCTTCGGCAGCGCCCACGATGATGCGCTTGACCCGCTCGACCGCCTCATCGAGGACGGCCGATGCGTCGAGCGCAGCCTTCACGCCGGGAGTGGCGTTAGGGTGGTAGCCGTCGACCAAGCGGGCGACGGTATCGGCCTGCGAGAGGCCAAGGCTCGTGCTGATGTCCTTTATGGCGTCACGGGTCTCCGATGAGACATTCAGACTGGTCATTTTCTTTTCGGACTGGACTTGGTTTTCGGCCATGATGCGGCACTCCAATCAACAACGGGCATGGCTCCGCCACGCCGTACGGCTGGGAACAAATACGCGGCCGCTGTTGAGTTGTGTTCGTCCTGCGATCGGTGAGTTCTAAAAGGCGTCTCAAGCCATGCGTTCACGCAGGTTTTCGGTTAGAGAAATACCGCACCCTTATATAGTAACGCCGCCGCACTCAGGCCTATCAGGCAAATCGCGAAACGACAGACGGACTTATTTCCTGACGCCCACCAATCCGCGTTCACGAAGGATGCGGTACAGCGTTGATTTGGAGACGCCAGTCGCAGCGCAAATATCGGGAATAGGAGTCTCTCCTCCAAGATAGAGCCTTACTGCGGCATCGGCTTTGACGCCGGCAGTGCGAGGCCTGCCACCCACGTTGCCGCCGTGGCTCCGTTTGACGGCGATACCCTCGGCCTGGCGTTGCCTGATCAGATCTCGCTCAAGTTCCGCGGTGCAAGCATGGGTGCCAAGCACGAAGCGCCCGAATGCGGTATCTAGATCCACGGGCTGTTTCAGGGACGTGAGCTTCACGCCGAGGTTTCGAAACATAAGGTCATAGTTGAGCAGCTGCCTGGTCGATCTGGTCAAGCGCTCCCAGGATTCGACCACCACCTCGTCGCCCGCCCGCATCTTCTTGAACAGGCGCTTCTGCTGCGTCCGGTCGCCGTCCTGGGCACCCGTGACCTTGTCCTTGTAGATATGGCCATAGGCCACGCCAGCGTTCACCAGAGCCTCGATCTGGCGGTCCAACCTCTGGTCTTTCGTGCTCACGCGAGCATATCCGTAACGTGTCATTTCAGCCTCCTGCCTCGTATTTGATTTTCCCATGGGAATTGACGCGGAGGTTTTGACACTGGGTTTTGGCACTCGACGTTCACGGCATCGAGGGTTCGATTTTCGAGTGCCAAGAGGCATACGTTTTGGGACGAACGGCTAATGGAATATGTTGGGACGGATAGTATTCTACTACCAAATAGTAGTAGAATACTATCGTAAAGATTGGAGGCTCATGGTCCGGATACACCAGAGAGTTCACGAGCGGCACCCCGAGCTAGATGACGGTGATGTCGAGGCGGCGTGGGAGAGCTACTGCTTCGCAGCCGTCCGCATACCCGGGGAGCGCGAGATGCGGACGGGCTACGACCCGCAAGGTCGGTACATCGAGATGGTCGGTGTCCTCCTGGCCGACGGCGTGTGGCTCGTCTACCACGCCATGACGCCGCCGAGCAAGAAGACGCTGAGGGAGATCGAGAACGCGAGAAGGAGAGGTTACTGATGGAATATAGGCTTGCAAACGGATCCGTTATCACGGATGAGGACATCGAGCGCGAGTGCGCGGAATACGAATCCGGCTCCTGGGAGGGGAGCCTGGTGAACCTCCGAGTCGGCCGCCCCAGGCTTTCCGAGGTGGAGGCCAACGCAAACCTGTCTTTCAAGTGCCCGAAGACGGGCGCCGCCCTCATCGAGAGGGCGGCCGCCGCGTGCGGGATGCGGAAGTCGGAGTTTCTGCGCTCGGCCGCGATCGAGAAGGCCGAGAGGATACTCAGGTCGGCATAGCCCCGGCGTGCCTTCCCGGAATCGGCGTTGCCGCAGGGAGTGAGCGGTCTGCGCCGCCGTTATGTTAGACATGCCGCTAACATAACGGCGGTTAAGTCGTGCCTCGGGTCGGGGCATCTGCACCACCACAGGTTCAATCGCCCCGTAAATCGAATCCTGTTAAGTCGTCTATCTGCGTGTTCATAAACACGCTATTGCCATTCCTTAGGTGAGAATCGTGTCCGCACGGGGCGATATATTAGGCAGAACACCCGAGGGAAAGGAATAGCATGAGCGATTCAATGGAAGTCGTGCATCGGCTCGAGCGCGAGATGGCAGACCGAGCCTCCGCAGTTGAGAAGGTCGACATCTTTAAGGCTCAGTTCAATCAAGCCATCAAGGCCTTCATGGCCGCCGACGAGGCGGTCCGCAGCCTTAACGACCATGACAGCATCGTTGACACTCAGATCGCCAACGCCATCGACGAGCATCTTCGCGCCATCGACAGGCTCTGCCGTTTCGGCATCGACGGTGGTTTCGGTAAGAAGCATCCGGTTAAGGAGTACTAACCTTCCGCATGGCCATGGAAGTAAAGTAGAAGAGGGTCGAATCCGAAGCAGTTCCCGGACAATCGGCGTCCGGCCAGACACTTCGGTTCGACCCTTTCTTCCAGGATTCTGTAACAGCTGATTGAATTGCAACGCGCTAGGGCAGGACAGTTCAAAACTAGCGGGGCGTGTCGCCGCGCGAGTAGTCACCGCGATCGACGACGCGATCGTCCATCTGTCGCGACACGGCGCTACCGCCGTGCGCCTGGCCGGTGGCGCGGACGCGGTCGTCACCGGCATCGGGAACGGAGCCGGCATAGCGGTTGCGAATCTCCCTTGCGTAGCCGCGGCGCGCAAGGAGCTCGTCGCGAACCGCGGGATCTTCGAGCTACTTCACTTCAAACCTTAAGAGCCTTCTCTCTGGCAGATCGGTCATCTTCATCGTATAAGTCCCAGGAAAAGCCTTCTCAAAACGGACGGTCTCGTAACCTTCGAAATAGTCGTTGGTGTTTTGCATCATGAATGGGACGAGCAACTCGTTCTCCGCCCCAACCTGTACAGCAAACGCAGCAGAGCCGCCCAGAGCCGGCATTGCCTGCGTTATCAGATCGGTATTGACCACAAAGTCATAGTTTGGCGCAGACTCCGGCACCAAATGCCAAACATACGTTTTGATTCCGCCTTCGACATTGTCCTTATTCCTGACACGCATCTTTACGGCGATAACACACGTGATGTCGGCGTCCTTCAATTTCGTTTTCGTATCCACGATGCCATATTTTGAATAATCATCATGCGCACGCTTGAGATACTCGCGCGGCGTGAGCAGCTCTGCCCCGTCTATGCAAAACGAATACCCGTCAGTCGCCACATCCTTCGACCCCAGAAACGCCCCATCCATCGAGAGCCATTCGCCCTCCGCATAATATTTCTCAGGAATGACCGTCCGGTTCCCGTTAACGACGCTCACCCTCATGCCCGCAAGGCCGGTGGCAGCACAGCCGAAAAGAGCAAGCACCGCCCTTCTTGTCCACAGGGTCTTCTTCATCGCGCTCACGACCTTTCCCGAACTTTCACAACGGCACCGTCGCGCATGCAGTAAACCCGATCGGCCAGCTCCTCGAGCACCTCTCCGTCATGGCTGGACAGAATAACCTCGCGACCCGTCGATGCCGCCATCGCCACAACGCGCTTGAGTATTTCCACGCCCGCTTCGTCGAGGGCATTTGTTGGCTCATCGAGAACAAGTAGCTTCGGCTTTTCCATAATTGCCGCAGCTATCCCCAGACGTTGCTTCATCCCAAGCGAGTATGCTCGGAACTTCTTTTTTTCGTCTGCATCGAGCCCCACGAGCCGCAGGGCAGAGCGAATGTCCTCGGAGGTGGCAACGCCCTTGATCTGAGCGATGAGCTCCAAATTATCGTAGCCAGACAGATATCCCAAAAAGGAAGGCGCCTCGATCAACATCCCCAGACTCGGCGGGAACGAGATGTCCACCCCAAGCCTTTGGCCATCGATAGAGATTTCGCCTTCGGTAGGCTTGATCAATCCGCAGACCGCTCGCATAAGCATGGTCTTACCCGAACCGTTTATCCCCTGAAGCCCAACCACAGTCCCAGGGTCAACCTCGATGGACACGTTGCGCAGAACATCGTTTTTGCCCATGCGCTTCGATACGTCCCTAACGATCACACTCATATCTTGTCCCCCTTTTCAATAAGGTCGGCCCTTCGAAACCACAGTCCACCCAGCAATAGACATAGCGACATAAGCCCAATTGATGACAAGACGCTCGAGCCCGCCGCGATTCCCTCTTTGACAATTCCGCCCCAGCGCAACAGCATCAAGGCGTTACCCAATAGCGCCCAATGTCGTGCATATGCCGAGCAGATCAGATAGCTCATTAAAACCACAAACGAGACTGACGGCCCAAGCACAAACCCAACCGCTGCCTGCGCAAACGCAAGCGCCTCAAAAGCAAATAAGAGACCTATGAAAAACGGCAGCGCATCTGCCTCGGCAGCTTTGAGAAACCACGGCGCCAAATTAGCCAGCTGAAGCGACTCGCCATGAATGTCCGCGCTGAACGAGGAGCTCACCACCAAGCTCCAAATCACAACAGAGCAAACCACCACGAGCAGTGAAAATGCCGTTACCGCCGCCACTGAGATAAAACGCGAGGCCCACCAAAGGGTTCTTGCCCGGCATCGAACAAGTGCTTGTAAACCAAGCCCGTGCAACGATTCGGTCGGATAATCGAGTGTTGTATAGAGAATAAGCAGAATGAGGAATAGCCACCCTAACGGAGGCACAAACATGACCCCGGGCCTAGGCTCAAACGGAGCAGATCCGGCAAACACGAGCGCAAGATTATCCGCAAACCCCAAGGTATCCGTCCTGACCCCATACACAGAAGACAATCCGTAGGCGTACACCAAGTTCGCAACGGTCACTGCCGCAACCGCAATAAAAGTAACGATGTTCTTCTTCAAAACGGTCCTCAGGTCCGCAGCGACCAGCCTAAACAGCATCAGACCACCTCGCGCCTTTTTAAGAATCTCGCGGAAATCAAAGAAAAGACGAACAGCAAAATGATTTCCGCAAACCCCGCTCGAATGTCGGGCCAGTTATTTAGCGATTCCGACCTGATGCTGTTAAGAATGTTGCAGTTAAAGCCGACGCATGAAAGGACGCTAAAAATCCAGTCGTTAACAAAATGCCATGCAACCATAATCAGATATGGAACGACCATCGCCTTGATTCTGCTGCGAAACACAACCGACAGACCGGTCACGGCCATGGATAGAACCCCCAGCGTCACCGCATCGAACAGTGTATAAACCAGCACATATAACAGAGGCCGGGAATAAAACAGACCAGAAAAATAGCTATGCAGATAGAGCCCGACGTAAGTCGATTCATCGACCCGGGGGAGATACGCGGGAAACAGCATTGAGACAATCAGGAAGTTCACGAGTAGCGGAATAGCCGTGACCGCAAACGCAGAGAGAAAAGCAGACAGCATCTTCACGTTCAGGTATGCATTTCTAGAAACACGTGTGCAGACCTGCGCCTCGTAACCGCTCAAACGCTCGGACAGGCATGACCACGACCCGGCCAGCATGGCAAGCAACGGCAGCGCATAGAAAAACACTGATGCCGATAGCGGTGCATTTGCACTCACAACGATCCAGTTACCAAAGCTACTTTCACGCGTTTGGCCGAGGTATGCCTGGACTTGCAAACCAACGCCATAGCCAAGCGATAACAGCTGCTTGCGCTCAGTCTCGAGCGTCCACCATGCCTCAATGGCAGCCGCCATCGAAATTACAGTTGCAACCATAAGGGTCAACGCAAATATAGGATTGCCAAATATCTTGGACAACTCGTGCCGCATTAGATTTCTATTCAAGCGACATCACCCTCCCTTCGGCCGGACCGAGCAGCAACGCTCGGCCCGGCCCTAATCACAACAAGAAGCTGCGGATTGGCTAGGAGGGAAGTTTGTTAAAATGGCCTAAGCAATCGGGGCTCCACTTTCCATAGACCGTGCCGTATCCGGACTCGGCCCATGCAGTCAGACGAGCATGGCTGCGCTTATTCTCACGGACGAGGTTGTATATCTCCCATTCACGCTCATGGTTGGAGCGATAAACGCCCTGCGTGCAATTCATGTTGCCCGTTCCTCTAGTGTCATAGGCACCGTCCACGTACAAGCGTAACGGCTTTCCTGAATAGCCTTTGATCCAAATGTAGACTGAAGATGAATCTTCTTTCTGGCGATAGCCGGTTGCGCTCGTGCCAGAACATTGAAAAGCGAAATCTCTATCTTCGTTGTTCTTGCATGTGGCAATTCCGGCATCCGCGCTCTGCGAAATGCTAGAAACCTGGGAAGTGTCAAACTCCTCTTGAGCAAATGATGCGGCAGGTGCACCCATCGACAAGCCCGCAACAATCGCCAAGCCGACTCCGATTCGAGCAATAGCGCTCCTTGGCTTAATCATGGCCTTCTCCAATCAAAAGCGGTTAACAATGCGTCGACGCACGGCAACCTTTGCATGAATAGAGAAAGATGTCTGTAAACACCCGCTATTGAGTCGACCGCTCAGGCGTTTACACGTTATCTACCTGCGATAACAATGAAATAAGCTGCGTTTTATTCTTGATCCTCAACTGGCGGTAAGAAGCAGACCGCAGTGCTTGCACCGTAGATGCAGCGTAACCGACATCCTCCGCAATGGTCTTTGTCGTTGCGCCCTCTGCCGTCATCAGCAAAATTTGCGACTGAACATCGGAAAGGGAGCGCGACATAAGCAGGGCCAGCTGGCGCACGCGAGCTGTTTCGGTGGACCCGTTCGCGCGGTACTCCAAGACGGCCTTCTCGTCCTCAACCGAGCGGGCGAGCGCGATGTGCGTGACGAATATGGGCACAGACCAGCAGACGATCACCGTTGCCACGACGACATTGAGAGCCGAACTTTGCCCCAACAACGACGCGAGGAACAACGGCTCGAAAACCGTCAGATCCTGCACCATGTTGAGCAAGACAACCCAAGCAGGAACCGTCGCCCCAAAGCAGAGCATCCATACCCCGAGCATTTTGCGCTGCGGACAGCTTCGCAGCACTATATACGTGAGCAGCATCCCCGTCAGTACCGCAAGTCCATGAATTCGCCCCCTAGTTGCTGCATAGATTAAAGCAGCCACACCTATCGAAACTAATGGCGCGATAGCCCGAGTATGGGCATGAACCTTAAACGGGCACAGCTTAACGGCGAGCGAAGCCATAGACGCTATGCCGCAAAACAGGACCGGCGCAGCCATCAACGGATCGCGTATGCACCTCCATGCCGCGATATAGACAAAAGACCATTCCACGGCAGACAGTATCGCCCACACACACGGGCTTCCGAGCCCGATCGCCCCATCCGCTCCATCCAGATCGTCCCCGCGCTTCGGTTTTCCACCCGCGCTGCACAGCGACAGAAGCAGCCCGAGACCCAATGTATAGCTTGCAAGAGAAAAAGCGATTGCATGCGTAACGCCGGAACTCCAATCGCTATCCGCCATTACCAAGGGACCCGCCGCAAGAAGAATAAAAAATGATGTGAGCAGGTATCGAAACAGCCGGCGCGTCCGAGCTGATACCAGCAGGTCGTCAGCATGCCGCTGCAGCGGCTCAGGCCCTACAGCATCACCCTCACCTGCAAACAACGCCACGAGCTCGCCTGAGCCCGCAACCGACGCCTTCCCGTATGCTCGGTGAAGCGTTGTTCGTACCGTCGATGGCTTCGTACCCGTCTCCCTGGCAATCTCCGCCGGCGTTTTCCCTTTGAGCAGCAGCCGAACAAACTGCTCTTCTCGAGGCGACAGGGCAGGGGAAAACGCCCCAGCATCGAATGGGTCGGACGTGCGGGGGGTATCCGAATCGTTGTTCCGCTTCTTCCTGAGCAACGTGCATCCGAAGGCGGCAATAGCGGACCCCATCGTCAGCGACACAATGACCGTGGCATCGCTTGCAAAGTATGCCACCTCGACAGCCGGAACAAGGCCAATGGGAACTGCTACGAGCACAGAACGGGCAAACACGTCGCCCTGCCCCCGACCAAAGGCGCGGGGACAGCAAAGCAGCGGGACCGCAGCCAATACGAGGTAGACCAGAGGAATTAAAAGCACGATGCCAATTGATGCGGCCGTTACAGAGGGCATCCCCCATGGCTCGGGAACGACTCTCCATGAAACTCGACAGCAAAACAGCAGGCAAGACAGGACAACTATTGTTTCTGCAAAAAGCGCGCTCTGCGATCGGCGGGTCCCCCTTTCGCCGTCCCGCGCCGCCCCCCGTATCAAAGGAGAGCCCGCCGTATCCCAAATTACATATGAGAGGAGCAACGACCCAGTGAAGCACGAGGTACACGAAACACCATGCAACAACCAGATTGGTGCAAACACGATTGGGATAGAATCTCCGCGAGCATAGAAGGCCAGGTCGACCCATTCGGGAACCACCGCAATAGCAGCAAGGAAAACACCGAAGACGCCAAGGCGACCCGGGCGTCTTATTTCTCTCCCCTTGCGGAGCGCAACACCATGACCAAACGCCGCGAGGCATGCGCCGAGGATAACGAGCCAGGTCATTGCACCTGATGCCAAGCCGATTGAAGATGAAAACCGGTGATAAGGGGTAACCGCCATTACGATAAGCACAATGACGCAGGCAGATGTGGCAGAACGGCGGGAAAAGAGCATATGGCCTCCATAGCATGTCATTATATCGCTCGATCCACTCATCTATCTCCATGCCCACACCGGCCAATTTTTCCGCAGCCCCCGCTCCAAAGCGGGATACGGTTTCCTTTTGAGCGCCGGTTCGGAAAATGCATCCAGTTTTAGGCCGAAAACTGGGACGCGCGGGCAGGAGCTATGCAAAGATAGCGGCTGTTGGCCTTGCGATCGGTCTTGCAATGGCGCTGTGCGCATCATTCGCGAAGTATAAGTACGAGCTGACTGCTTTCTGTTTAATGACTGTCAATCTCTTCTGCTATCTCCTTTCACTTTTACTCAGTAGTTGTAGCTGAACGTTCTCAGATATATAAAATCATTCCTTCCATTTTCCGAAAGCCGTTTTATGAAATATCAGAAATAGCTAAACGAGTAATTGCACTCACTTCTGAATCTGATCCAATTGCGCTCCGACTTAAAGATTTCTGTTGTCAGGTTCATCTGCCAGATAATCATGTGGAACATAATCGACGTGATAACGCTTTTCAAGCTCCTCGATGAACCGGTCGACCTTTCGAGCGTTTTGGTAAACCTTTTCGAGTGTGCGGAAAACAGCTTTCTCGTTGTACGCGGGAAGCCCCTGGGCGTTCACAAAGCACATCAGCTGATTGAGGTTCGCTCCTTTGTTAGCGTCGGATTATTTTAGCCAAATATAGTCGGCCGAGATTGACCAATCCCGGCCGACCCATTTTAGCCAACAC
>NZ_JADNGN010000042.1 GCF_015553355.1 Collinsella aerofaciens | reverse complement strand
TCGAGGCCGGCACGCTCGTGGAAAAGACCGAGTCGTCCTCGCAGACGCTCAAGCAGGAATACCTCGATACATACGAGCGACGTGAATGACATGAAACTATTTGAACAGCTGAAGTCCAATGCGTCGCGCATGGCTGTCTACGCCATCCTCGTGGCAACGGCTTTATGCGGAATCGCGGCACCCGTCTATGCGCTCAACGGGGAGAAAGGCGATGTCGAACCCGCGTACATGGCTTCGACGGTTAAGGACCGGTACAAAGCCTTCTCTGGAGACACGTTTTACGTAGCAGAGTACGACACGACCTACCGTCAGCTTCGCTACAACAAGGGCTACGACTATCTAGGCGCAGAGGCAATCAGCTATACGTCGGGTTGGTACCGCTCCAACTATGGACACATAACCCAGTTCAAGTGTAACTACCGTGTGTACAACTAAAGCAACCGGCCGGGACGAGGGGTGACGCAAAAGCGTCGCCCCTCGTTTTTAACCATGCCAGCTGAACCTGGTTCAGGCTTCGATGCAAGAAGAAGCAGGCCGAGGATAGGAGACATTAAGGCTAATAGCCCGAACTCGTTGCCCGACCGTCACTATTAGTGACTATTAGACAGGACTTGCGGACGATACAGCTAATAGTCGGTACTTGCAAATCACCCGCGTGTACCGAAAGGTATGGCAGGAGTGGCTGCCGATACGCTGCGCGCTAGATGCCGATCGTATCGATGGGTGCGATGGTGATGCCGTCCGGCGTCGTGTGGGTAGGCATCCCGAACCCGATGACGATGAGCTTAGCCGCAGGCGGTCTTTCCCCGCGCTCGACCAGCTTCCGCTCTAGGCGAAGCAGGTTCTCGGATGCCTCCGGCACCTGCGGGCTTCCCAGCTTGACCTCGACCGCGATCCATGACCCGTCGCGCCTGTGGACGATGGCATCGACTTCCAGATCGTCGGCGTCGTGGTAATGCGAGACGGAGGCGTCGTTGACCGCCGCATAGACCTTGAGATCGTGCAGGACGGTGGACTCGAAGAGCAGGCCGAGGGTCTTCGGGTCGGCCGTCAACGACTCGGGATTCGCGCCGAGCAGCGCCACGGCGAGCGAGGGGTCCGCGAGATGTCGCTTAGCGCCCTGGCGCAACCTCACCGGGGATCTGAGCGCCGGGTGCCACGCCGGGATGTCGTCGACGATGTTGATCCGTCGCAGCGCGTCCATGTAACTCGCAATTGTGTTCTTCGATATGTCGCCGTCCAGATCCCTTTCAATGGCTTTCGTGCCGGAAAGAGTCGACTCGTTGCGAGCGAGCGAGCAGAGCAGGGACCTGACCTTTTCCGGGTCGCGTCTCACTCCGTCGATTCTTGAGACATCGGATTCGCACACGCCATCGATATAGGCAGCCGATATCCGCATCGCTTCGGCGGTCGTCCTACCGACCGCCTGAGGCCAACCGCCGCGGCAGAGAATATCGGCAACACCGCTGATGCCATCGATGGACCCGAGCGATGTTTTAACGGGATCGCCTGCAAACAGCGCACCGATCGAAACCGCACCAGACGAGACGCCAAGTTCGGAAAGCGTCATGGTGTCCATCCGCAGGCGGGAGATGCGCCCGACGCCGCTGTGCATCGGTCGGTCCGCATCGTTCGGCGTCGCCGAGCCGGTAAGGATAAACTGCCCTGGTTCCCCTCCCCTCGCATCGCACTCGAAACGCACTGCGTCCCATAGCTTCGGCTCCTCCTGCCACTCGTCGATGAGTCGCGGCGCCGCACCGGTTATCGCCTGAGCCGGGTCGAGGCGAGCGAGTTGAAGCGCCGCGAAGCCGCCAGCGGGATCGGAGAGAGAAAGCGATGACTCCGCAAAGCGGTGCGCCGTCGTCGTCTTCCCGCACCATTTCGGTCCCTGAACAAGTACCGCGCCGAAAATGACGAGGTCTCGTTCGATCAGCCGATCGACGCATCGGTCTATATATCTATTCACTAGTGCACCCCACTTCTTAAACAGAGAAATTATACTGTTTATCTGCTGCGTTGGGACAATTGCAGGTAATTCATTGGGACAATTGCAGGTAATTCATTGGGACAATTGCAGGTTGAACTATGAAGCTTGCACTAAAAGAAAGCCTATAAGAATGTAGGATGCATATAGCGCACGGGAGCGCTTATAGGCTTGGCAGAGCCGGCGCCCTGCGCGGATGGAAACAGTTTGGGGTTTTCTCCCAGCAGCTGAAGCCGCCCTAGTAGGGGCGGCTTCAGTCATTTAAAGGGATGAGCTCGTGCATCTCTCCCTTACCGGAATCAAGCCTTTCTGCAGCTACCTCTAGGTGTTTCTGGTTCTCTTTGCTCCAGAAAGGATCAATTTCCTCGACCGGGGTTCCAGTGATCTCGGTGACATCGTCGGCATCGACCTTGAGCTTTGCGACGATTTCTTCCACCACCCGGCGCCGTGCCTCATCTTTGATCTCCTCGCCGACCTCGCCAAACTCCATCGACGGCCCGTCCTTGCTCACCGGTCCATACATATGGATCCCCCTTTTTCAATCCATCTATTGCGATAGATCTTCTAGAAATTGGGCAAAAGCGTATTCATGCAACGTTGCATGAGTACACAATACACCGCATTATCGCGCTACGTTTCTTGCGGCAACGTAGAACCGGCAGTACTCCGGCTTGAAGACGAACTCAACAGTCCCGGTCGCCCCCATTCGGTTTTTAGCAACGATGACATTCGCGATGCCCTTGGCCGGACGTCCATCCATGTTCGCCTCTCGATCGTCGGCTGAACGGTCCAAGAACATAACGATATCGGCGTCCTGTTCGATCGAGCCGGAGTCGCGAAGATCAGACAACTGGGGCACTTTTCCGACGCGATTCTCAACCTGCCGAGAAAGCTGGGATAACGCAATGACGGGAACGTTAAGCTCCTTTGCGAGGATCTTGAGCGAACGGGAGATCTTGCCGATCTGAACGTTCCTGCTCTCGAACTTGCTTCCCTTGGGATCATCAACCAGCTGCAGGTAGTCGACGATGATGATTCCCTTTCCTTGCCCGCGAAGCATGCGCCTCGCCTTGGCGCGAATGGACGCGACGGTCGTTCCGGGCGTGTCGTCGATGTCGATTGGCAGAGCACTCACGGATGCCACGATGTTCTCAGCCAGGGCGCGGTCGCCCTCCTTGATAAGCCCATCCCTGATGGCTCCGATGGTCAAGCCGCTTGAAGCGCCGGCCGACGCGCTCGCGAGTATGCGCTGTCCTATTTCGGTAGCAGTCATCTCCAGCGAGAAGAGGCATACCTTCGTACCAACGCTTGCGATCGATGTTGCCAGATTGATTGCGAAAGCACTCTTACCGACCGCTGGCCGAGCGCCGAGGACGATGAGCTGTCCAGGCTCGAACGAACCGATAAGCTCATCGAGCTTGGAGAATCCAGTTTTGACATGGTCCGTCGCTCCGCCCGTCCTGGTCGCCTCGGCGGAATCGAGGACGAGACGTAAAGCGCTTTCCATGCTCTTGTAATCGCTTGGGACGGATTGCTCGGTCGCGGCGAGAAAGGTGTCCTGGACTGCGGAGATGTATTCCGCGGTGTCTATCGGCGGGTTATTGGTTAGCGACGTTACTTCAGCGGTCGCGGCGATGACATTACGGCGAGCGGTGTCACGTCGCAGGATGTCAACGTAGTGCTCATACGACGCCTGAGCAAAGTCGTCCGAGATGAGTTCGATGACGTATGCCTCGCCACCGACGGCAGCGAGCTTTCCGCTGCTCCGAAGCCCATCGATGACGGAGACGCAGTCGGCCCCGATACCCTTCGCATCAAGATCGCAAATCGCCTTGAAGATCGTCCTGTTCGACGGAGAGAAAAAATCTGACTCCGTGCAACTTGCCACGATTTCCACGCGTGAAACGCGGTTCGTCATGGCGGCGGCCAGCACTTTCTTTTCTGCTTCGATGTTGGACGGGAGTTTCGTTGGTAACGGCATATTTGGCCTTCCTACTGCGTACCAATGCAACGTTGCATGAATACGCAGTTGAATAATTTGCTATTTTCTAGATATTTTCTAGAAAATATCTAGATTTATCCCTTAATGCGCACTGATGCAACGTTGCATCAGTGCGCATTTACTTGTTTCTCTTTCTCGACTTCTTGAGAATCGCTTCCAGTGCTCGTGTGCGGTCATCTTCGAGACGGACCGCAGCAACAGCGGCCCCCGACGCGATTTCCGGCACGACCTGCTTTCCCTGCTTCTTGAGCTCAATGAAACCTTGCTCGGCAAGATGCTTCCTAGCCTTTTGGAGCGCGGAGACGGAAATACCCAGGAGCTCTGCCAGCTCCGGGTTCTTCATCGCGCCGCGGGGGTGGTCCAGCAGACTTTGGGACACGAGGTCGCCGAACACGACACAGGCTGCATCGTGGAACGCATCACTTGCAAGCATGAATCGCGGCACGTGAAGGAACTGACCGCTAATCAATTCGCTTTTGGACATGCCGACAAAGTTACCGATTTCATCAAAGTCAACCGAAAGAGCCCCGCTTTCCGAGCGCACGACCCATCCCCAACCAACCATCTCGTTGATGGTTGTACTCACTCGGCACCGATCGATATCAAGTTCGACGGCCGTTGACTCACGAAGCTCGGAAAGACCAGATCCGATATGCGAGAGCAGGATAACGGTTCCGATCGAGCATTTGCGCCCATTCGGCATCGTCTTGCCAACCACCGAAACGAGACCGAGGCGCACGAGAAGCCATGGATAGTCCTTGAGCTCACGGGTTGCGACGGGGCGCTGCAGCACAGGCGCTGCAGCGGAAGTACCCAGATTGCCTCCACCAACCGAAAGCTCGGTTTGGAACACGAACGGCGCAGGGGCATCATTCGATTTTTCAGATTGACTGCCGACGGCGGCAGCCAGAGCGTTGGCCAAGCTGGTCATGATTATCACGACCTCTAGCCGACAGCATCATCTGCCAAGGTACATCCACAAAAACCAGCGGTAGAACCGAAGGTACTATGGTATGATGTCCTTGACAAATCGATATCACGTCGGAAAGAAAGACTCATTTGCTTGGCGGCTGCGAGTCTTTTTTTCTGCCTATTTTTCCTCATCGCCAGCCCGATCCTCGCGCTCATGAAGCATCTGGTTGCGCAAAAGCACGCCGATATACCCGGACTTGTTCATTCCGGTCTGCTCGGTAACCTCGGTAAGATAATCCACGAGCTCAACGGGAAGGGTGAGCAACACGCGCTTCTTGGACGGAGTTGCGTCCTTCTTGGATTCCATCTCAAATACCTTTCTGGCCGAATTTACATTGCAAATAGTATATCCGTATATATCACGATGTTCAAATATATTTCTTCACGGTTGAATGCGTTGTCATAACCCCTTAACGCGTACTCATGCAACGTTGCATCAGTACATAACGTTGCATGAGTACGCACATAGCGTTGCATGAGTACACATTTATGTTGCATCAGTACGTGATAAATAGGGGTTAACGTTGCATGAGTACATGTCCCTATATATGTAGAGAAAAGAGAATTGAGAATTAAGAGAGAGGGCCACAAGTGGCCTAGAACCCTTGCTTGAAACTCACTGAAAGACGAACGTCTTTTTGCAATCGTGAGGTGACTACAGATAGGGCATCTTTTTCAGCTGCTATCCATTCCGACATTCAGTCGACCTCACGTCTAGACCACGGAAACGGCCACAGAATCGAATATCTGACACTTTGGAACCAATTCGACCGTATTCCTCAGACTGCATTATTTCGATGCCTTAAATCGGATCTGAGAGCCTACAAGAAAGAAAAAGCACCTTCCGGTGCTCTTCTTGACTGACGTTTGATTAAGATATGTTCGCGAAATGCGATATCAGGATGCTTGTTCCAATTCTTCAATCAGATTGAGCAATCGGTTTACGGCTGGTCCTAGAAGGTCTGAAAGAGCGAGCGTGATTTCACTCCCTGATTCCTCCATTGCCATTGCGAGGCCCTTTAGGCCATGAAGCTCGATGGCGAACTTGTCGTAAATTTCGGCGCGCGTCTCCTCGGCCGTTTTCGTCGAGTCTTCGATGGCATCCTCTGGGATGGTGAACGAATCAATATTGTCGCTCTCTTCGAGCAGGCCGAGCAATCGGTTTACGGCTGGGCCGAGAAGGTCGGCCAGCGCGAACAGGGCTTCGTTTTCGGATGTGTTCATCACCTGCGAAAGCCCGCTGAGCCCGCAGAGCTCCGTGGTGATGTCGCCGCTGAGCTTCCTGCGTTTCTCGCTTTGAGTCATATCGGCTCCTTTTCTCATCGATTCCGAAACTAACCTATCGGTCTTCGTTTTCCGCCTCTTTAAGCAGTTCATCGACAGCGTTCTGCATCACAGCTGTCATCGTCCTGCCCTCCTGCTTGCAGTAGGCCTTCAGGGCTGCGTGCTTCTTTGCCGACACGTAAAACGTAATCATCTTGCGCTCGTCGGTCCCGGCATCACCCTTGTGTGCGGTGTCCTGGTTGTCCATGAGGCGCTTTTTGGCCGGCTTGGTGTTGTTGTTGGCAAATGCATTGAAGTTATTTTTAACGGCCATTCAGGGCCTCCCTGAGCTCGCTGTAGACGTCATCGTATCCGTAGAGTGCCGATCCGAACGGCAGCCCGAAGTAGCCCTTCAGGTCCTCCTTCTGGCGGATCGCCGTGTCGAAGTAGGAAATACCGCCGGCGGCAAGGTTTTCCTGCGCAGCCTTGAAACCGTTGGTGTTCGTCAGCACGCGGGTAAGAAGCACGGCGTACGGCCTCCCGTTCGCTTCCATCGTTTTCACGGTCTCGGCCGTTTTCACGAGGTCTGCGTTGCCGGTGCCAGTCGGCACGATGACGAAGTCCGACGCGTCCTGCGCCGCGTCCAAGATGGCCCCATTGGGTGGGCAATCGATGAAGGCCCAGCGGCCAGGATCGCCTTTGAACTTCTTCGCCGCCCGTTTGACGGTCGCGGGGTTCGCGGCGTCGACGGCGAAGGGAAGTTCCTCGCCGTTGTCCTCGGCGTTATCGGCCCAGAAGGTGGCCGATCCTTGCGGGTCCGCGTCGAGTACGACGACTTCCTTGCCGTCGCGAGCGGCGGCCGTCGCGAGCGCGATGCAGCTCGTCGTCTTGCCCACACCGCCCTTCAGATTGATCAGCGAAACGATCATTTTTGCACCGGTCCTCTCCATAATTCTTCTAGAACATTTCTAGAAACCTTCTAGATTCATTTTACCGCACCGCAATGCTCCATAACCCATGAATCCCTGCAAATCTAGAAATACTCTAGAAGTTTTATAGAAACTTCTAGAGTATTTCTAGATACAATCACGATCACGCGTACCTTTCTGGTTTGCGCCTTGATACGATAAATGAAGACTCAGTTGGGAGAGGGAGGGGGTTGTGGTGACTGGCTTTTGGCAAGTGTTTGCACTTCTGGGCCACCTCGGTTTTGCAACGGTCCTTACCGTATGGCCGAACGACTTCGGCCGTCATCCCCGCCTTATCCGTGCCATCGGCATTCTCGGGTTGATCACTGGCGCCCCGCGCGTTCTTCGATTTGGCCTAGCTATTTGAGAAGCGACGGCGCGGCAGACAAGCAGATTAAGGTGGAAGGAAATGACCAGGCGCCCACCGCGCCGCCATCCAAAGTGTATCGCTCGCCTTCAGCCTAATAGTTCCTAATAGTGCCCATGCACCTGACTATTAGCGACTATTAACCTAAAGACCCTGAAAATTCGTCTATTAACCGGTATTACCGCAGGAAGATAGCCAAATCCAGACGCCTCAACACCCGGAAGCCAACAATTTAATTCTATAATTCTTCTAGAAAATCCCTAGAAACCTTATAGAAGAATTATAGATTTAACTCATGCTGCGTCCCTTTTCGTTTCGGGCATACTGTCGGCAAGAAGACGATTTCAAGGAGGCGGACATGCTCCAGAACGTACTTGGCAGCGACGGACAGATGCACGCCGAGAACCAGGTCGGCAACATGAGAATCGACCTCACGACCGGTGAGACCAAGACGGTCGTTCCGTGAGCCGGTGGTATGAACACGGTCATTGGCCCCGACGGGACCCATACCGAGTTTCAGACCGGCCAGATGCGCCAGACTCTCGGTAAGCCCGGGTTCGACTGGTTGTTCAATAAGCACTGACAAACGGTCGGTAAAACATAGGCGCTCTTAAAAATATGTGAGCATAAGACCAGGCTAACATGTGCTCACAGACATATAGTCACAGCTGTAGATCGGTTTAATCCGCAGTCCGTAAGCTGAAGCTGCCTCAACGACCCGTGTCGGGCGAAACGCAAAAGGGGAATCCCTTTTGCGGGATTCCCCTTTCCGAGTCGTTATGCGATTTGTCCTACATCTGCCCGCGGCGCTTCTTCTGGTCGAGGAAGACGCCGGCCGCCACAAGGACGGTACCGCCGATGGCGAACGTCTCGCCGATGAGTCCCGCGCAGCGGACTCCGGGCGAGGGCTGGAGCAAGTTGATGGAAGACTTTACCGATTTGCGGAAGGTTTTGCCCGAAGCATCCGGCACCGCCGGATGCTTTTGGAACGGCCTCTCGTTTGATTGCTTTCCTATCGTTTGCTCCCAGACTGGGCGTCTAAAAAGGCGGCCGAACCGGCCGCCCACAAATAAATAAACATTTACCGAATGTAAGAGGAGAGGAACGATGCACATTACTCCCAGTGGCCGGCCACGTCGACGATCCAGTGCCTGCCGGTCGCCTGCTGCTCGTAATGTCCCTGGTCCTCGCTTGTGGTATATGAGTCGTCGGTGTAGCCATCATGGTTCTGACCTTGAGCATACATCGCGTCGCTATGGGCATAGAATCCGTTCTTCGAGTCGAAGGTCGCGCCGCAGGCGTTGCAGATGAAGCGGCCGTGGCGCACGTACACGACGTTCGGGACCCAGACCTGGCCGTAGTCGGTCTCCCAGTGGCCCTGCTCGGCAATCCACTTCTTCTGGCTACCGCCGTTGGAAGAAGAGTTATTGCTGCCAGAGCCCTGTGAATTGCCGGAATTCTGTTTGGACTGGGAGGAATCGCCCTTGCTGTCCGACTTCGAAGAATCGGAAGACTTGTTACCCTCCTTCTTGGAGTCATCGGACTTCTGGTCCTTGTCGTCGGATTCCTTCTTCTCCTCGGTCTTGGCTCCAGAGGTTTGCGCCGCCTTTTCTTCGCTCGCCTTCTTTTTGTCTTTATTCTTTACCGCTGTGGCGGCCCTTTCCGTAGAGCCGCTTCCTTGCTTTGCAACGCTGGCACATCCAAGTTGAGGTGCCGAAAGGCACACCAGAAGCGCAACGATAATAGCCTTTGTTCTCACACCGATCTCCCTGTCCATGAAACCGGGCGTTGGACACCAGCCGATATCCAACGCCCGGCTCGCTTTTACATCTGCTCGCGGCGCTTCTTTTGATCGAGGAAGACGCCGGCTGCCACGAGGACGGTACCGCCGATGGCGAACGTCTCACCGATGAGTCCCGCGCGGTCACCGGTCTGGGCGAGGCTGCCGGGCTGAGCGGTATCCGTTCCGGCGAGGTGCTTCGGGGTGTATGCGGCCTGCTGCTTTGCGACCTCCTCTGCCTCCTGTCGTGCGATCTCATCGGAAAGCTTCTGCTCCGCTGCGATGCGGTCGGACTTCGCCTGCTCGTAGGCGGCGAGTGCCGCATCATTGCCGGACTGGAGCCCGTCCACCGCGGCCTGCTTCTCGTCCAGGATGGCCTTGGCGGGTGCGACCTTGGCACGTGCCTCGACTGCTGCGGCGAAAAGCGCGTTGAGGGCGTCATCCGCGTTCACATCATGGCCGGAAGCGATCGCCGCGCCGGCATCGATGGAGTTCAGCTTCGACAGCTTGGCGTCTGCCTGCGCCTTCGCCTGTTCGGCGGCGGAGACCAGGGACTCGGCGGCGGCGGTATCCGCCTTCGCGGCATCGAGGGCGGCCTTGGTGTCATTGACGGCCTTTACTGCATCCTGCTCGCGCTGCTGTGCCTCTGCGAGCTTCGCGGCAAGATCGGTGAGGATGTCGAGGTTCGACTGTGCGTCCTCGAGATCGGTCTGGGAGCCGGTAAGCCTGTCGGCGGCAACGCCGGTGCCGGCCTTTGCGGCATCGACGGCACGCTGGGCATCCGCGAGGGCGCGTGCGGTGGCGTCCGCCTTTTGCTCGGCGGCGGCGAGGACGGTCGCCTTCTCGACCTGATCGGCTGCCGCCGCGTCATGGGCGCTCTTTGCTGTATCGAGCGCCTTCTTGGCGTCGGCGACGTCCTGGAAGAACTTCGCGAGATCGGCGTTCGCAACCGTGACGTCCTGCTGCTTGGCCTCGGTGTCGGCCTTTGCGGCATCCAACTTAGATTGTACGGTCGTTACGGCTGCGTTGGCGGCATCAAAGGCGACCTGCTTCTGCTGGACGGTCGACTTTGCCGTATCGACTGCCGCGTTGGCGGCATCGAGGTCCGATTTCGCCGCATCAAGCTCGGTCTGGGCAACCGTGACGCCCTGCTGCTTGGCGGCGACATCAGCCTTGGCGGCATCGACGGCACGCTGGGCATCGGTGACGTCCTGCTTCGCGGCATCGACACCTGCCTGTGCGGAATCCGCTGCGACCTGCTTCTGCTGGACGGTTGTGGCGGCGCCGGCGGCTGCCTGCTGCTTGGATGCGAGATCGGCCTTGACCGCGTCGAGTGCGCTCTTGGCGTTCTTGAGACCGTTGATATAGGAGGTCAGCTTCTGCTCGTACTCGTCGACGGAGATGGCTCCGGTATTCCAGCCCGAACCGGCCCAACCGCCGTATTGCAGCGTGAGCGAGAACGTCAAACGGGTGTCATCGTTCAGACCGCATCCCATGACAGCATAGTCAGGGTTGATGATGTTCATGTAATGACCGATACGGTAGTAATCGAACTTGTCCTGGTTGGCATACCAGAAGTCGTAGGCGTCCTTTCCGGAAAGATTCGTCGCACCAAGGGAAGCTGCAGTCTTGTCAAACAGATCCTTTTCCTGATAGATCCAGGCCTTGCAGGGGTCGCGATAGCTCCAGGCAAGGTTTTCACCGACATCGAACTGCTGGGCATGCTCTACATTTTTCGTCGAATAGTTTGCATCTGCAATCGCTGCCGCAATGAGCTTATAGCTTACCTCAAGCTCGGAAAGGCCGACGGACTTACGGTAGGCGTTCACGTTCTTCATGACCGTGATGGACGAAAGCATGTTTTCAAGGCCCGTTGCGTCGAGACTGTTTCCGATCTCGGTGTAGTCCTTGTACGTGCAGTTCTGGATGATCTCGATGGCTGAATCGGCACCCATGGCACGGAAGAAGCCGATGGCTCCCTGCTTGAGCTGCGCGTCGGCGGAATCGAGTTTCGCCTGTGCCTCGTCGACCTTCTGCTGCGCGGCGGTCACGGCGGCGTCTGCGGTATCCTTTGCGGCCTTGGCGTTCGCAAGCTCTACATCGGCGGCCGCCTTGGCGGACTCAGCGTCCTTGACAGCCTGCTTCGCTGCATCCAGCTTGGAGATGGCGTCGACGTTCGCCTGCTTGGCGGCATCGAGGTCGGCGTTCGCGGCATCGAGTGCGGACTGGGCGGCGTTCACACCGGATTCGGCATCGGCCGCGGCCTGCTGCTTTACGGAGAGGGACGCCTGGGCATCATTCAGGTCGGCCTGTGCCGTTGCCGCAGCGGACTGTACCTGCTCGAGCTCGGACTCGCACTGGGACTGTGTCGCTCGTGCGGCAGCGAGGGCTGCCTCCGCGTCCGCGACCTTCTGTTTTGCCGCATCGTACTCCGGACCGTTGGCGCCTGCCTCCGCTGCGGCGAGGTCTGCTTTCGCCTTCTCGTAGGCGGCGCTGGCGGCTGCGGCCTTCGCATCCGCCGCGTCCTTGTTCTGCTGGGCTGCGGCGAGGACGGCATCGGCGGAATCCTTTGCAGACTGGGCCGCAACCAGCTTGGACTGGGCATCGGCAAGCGTCGTGTTGGCGTTGTCGAGATCGGTCTGTGCCCTGTCCACGGCAGCCTGGGCGTCGCGCACGGCCTGCTCGGCGGCACTGATTGCCTCCGGGGTGGCGCTTACGGCATCGGCCTTGGCTTTATCGAGGGCGTCCTTGGCATCTTGGGCCGCCTTGAGGGCGGACTGGTACGCTTCGTCCTTCTCGGACGCATCCGCCTTGGCGTCTGCGAGACCCGCCTTCGCCTGCTCGAGGTCCTTGCCGGCGGCATCGGCGGCGTCCTTGCCCTCTGCGACCTGACGGGCGTACTCGTCCATTGCCGCTCGGTCAGCTGCCGTACCGGCGTTGACTGCAGAATCGTAGGATGCCTTGGCCTGGTCGCGGGCGGAAGCCGCCTCGTTGTAGGGACCGGCGGCCTCATCGTAGGCTGCCTTGGCGGCGTCCTCCTTCGCCTTCGCCTCGTTGACTGCCTTCTGCAGGTCCGCGATGGTCTGTGCGGCGGATTTCGCGCCGGTACCGGATGCCGCGCCGGCGTGGGCGGCGATCGGCGACATCACGGCGGGGTGCTGCGTGCCCCCGTCACCGGTCTGGGCGAATGCCGTGAACGGTGAGATGAGGCTCGATCCGGTCATGGCGGCCATGGTCGCCGCGGTGACGGTCAGACGCGCGATCCCCTTCGGAGTGTGAATCTTTTTGTTTGGCAGTGCGGCGAAGTGATCGCCACCGGCAGCGAAGTGCTTTCCCTGGGTCATTGTGCTGTTCCATTCCTTTTCCGTGCCCTATCCGACTGGGCATCAGAGCGCTTTCCAATAGAGATAATTATGCGCCTTAACTGGGATTATTGTATATAGTCCGTTGTCTTTTATACAACAATCCATGACTCTTTTTGTCATGGATACGACGCTTCAGAAATCATTCGGCATGAGATGCAAAGAGCTCCGCGCTGGACTCGGGTGCAGTCAGGAGCAGTTCGCCAATTTGATTGAAATGGATCGTTCCTACTACGCGAGCATTGAAGTCGGTCGGCGTAATGTCAGCCTCTCAAATCTCAAGAAGATTGCCGACGGATTTCAAATCACCATTTCGGAGCTCATGCGCGGTGTTGAGTAGATGATTTTCACTTCGTGCATGTTTAATCTGTTTCGTTAACTGAAATGCGTAAATCTGGTTAATCAAAAAAGCAAAATTTGGTTAAATGAAAACGGTAAATTTAGTTAAACGCACTGGTAATCAATGGTGAAAAACATGCCAAAAAAGTACTACACTCGAATTATCGAAAATGAGCTCGACCAGATGTTAGGGATATTCGGTGCCGTTCTCATCGAAGGACCGAAATGGTGTGGAAAGACAACCACAGCCGGGACCCGTGCGGCGTCCAGGCTCCTTCTCATGGATCCGTCGCGCAACTTCGAGAATCGTTTGCGTGCCGAGACGGACCCGGCGCTTGCCGTTTCCGGCGAGGTGCCGCGGCTAATCGACGAATGGCAGGAGGTTCCGAAACTTTGGGACGCGGCACGGTTTGAGTGCGACAACCGCGGCGGCGAGCCTGGCCAGTTCATATTTACGGGGTCGGCGACACCGCGAGACAATGAGCGGCCGATGCACAGTGGTGCTGGAAGGTTCGCTAAATTGCGCATGGATACCATGACGCTTTTCGAACTTGGGAAATCTAGCGGTGCGGTCAAGCTGTCGAGCATTATTTCTGGCGAAAAGTTCAATGGCGCTTTCGGGTCGTTGGATTCTGCCTCGATTGCCGAGTGCGTTGTTCGCGGCGGATGGCCCGCGGCGGTCGGGCGCGATGTGCTGGCTGCGTCGGCGATGGCAAAACGTTATATCGGCATAGTTGCCGAAGAAGATTTGTCTCGTGTTGATGGCTCTCGACGCGATCCCGAAAAGGTCAAAGCTGTTATCGAATCGCTTGCGCGCAATGAATCCACTTTGGCGACACTCAAGACGCTCGTAGCTGATCTTGGTGGAGAGGTATCGAGACAAACGGCAGCATCGTATATATCTCTTCTCGCTCGGGTCAGCTTCGTTCGCGATATTCCCGCATGGAATCCAGCAATGAGATCTCCTGTGCACTTAAGAGAATCAAAGAAGCATCATCTTGCTGACCCGTCACTTGCGGCCGCTGCACTCGGGGCGACTCCGGAGACCTTGCTGCTAGATTTCAAGACGCTTGGACTACTTTTTGAATCGCTGGCACTCCATGATTTGTGGGTTTATGCACGAGCAAACGGAATGAGTCTCTATCACTATCACGATTCTCGTGATCTAGAGGTCGATGCAGTCATTGCGGCTCCTGGTGGGACCTGGATCCCGGTCGAAGTTAAACTCAGCTCTGCTCAAATAGAAGAGGCATCTGACAATCTTGTTGCTGTCGAGGAACGTATGGTTGCTGCTGGAAACACCCCGCCGGTTTCTAAAGTAGCGATTATTGGATTTGGCTCACAAGCCTATGTTACCGACCGCGGCGTCCAAGTTGTTCCCTTGGATGTTCTTGCGCCGTGATGCTGCGGGCGAAGTGAAATCGACGCCGCAGTTTTTAGATTTGTTTTCTGAGATCTAAACCGCGAAACGCAAAATTTCGCCGCCTGGTTCTTCGTTTGATTCGAAACGCCCGCGACCGAAGGTCGCGATCATAGGCGGCTTGACCGCCGCATGAAAACCGACTCGCTAATCCGAATCGCAATGCGGGC
>NZ_JADNGN010000041.1 GCF_015553355.1 Collinsella aerofaciens | reverse complement strand
CTGTAGGGTCTTTGGGACACTTTACCCTGCTAAAGCTGGCATAACAGCTAGAGCGAACGTCGTACAAAGGCAAGGAAAAATAACATACAAATCGGTGAACGGTAGTTGTTCGCGCTCGCGTTTCCTGCGGATTTGTAAAAAACGCCCTTATGATATAAAAAAAGAAACATATAACAGCCCAGATGGAGAGGGTCGCTATGTTATCCTTCTCAGACGGGTGAAATCTTGGGTTTTGGGTTGTAGTTCCAAGGTGGACAAACGTTTTCCCCGCACCAACGTGTGGTGAAGAACGGAAGAAGCCGGTAGTGCAAGCCGATAATTCAAGAATTCAATAAGCAGCGGTGTGAGAGAGCGCCGCATTACACGTAACTAGGAGCGTGGTTACACAATGCAGGAGGCATGGGAAGGCTTCAAGGAAGGCATCTGGACGGGAGAGGTTGACGTCCGAGACTTCATCCAGAAGAACTACACCCCCTACGAGGGCGACGAGTCGTTCCTCGCCGGCCCGACCGAGCGTACCAAGGAGCTGTGGGGCGAGGTTCTCGACCTGCTGCTTAAGGAGCGCGAGCAGGGCGGTGTCCTCGATATGGACACCAAGACCGTTACGGGTATCGTGAGCCACCCCGCTGGCTACATCGATAACGCCCACCGCGAGAAGGAGACCATCGTCGGTCTCCAGACCGACAAGCCGCTCAAGCGCGCGCTGCACGTCAACGGCGGTATCCGCATCGCTTGCCAGGCTGCCAGCCAGCACGGCTACAAGGTCGACGAGAACGTTGTCGAGCGCTACACCTTCGAGCGCAAGACCCACAACGCCGGCGTCTTCGATGTCTACACCCCCGAGATGCGTGCTTGCCGCTCGGCTCACATCATCACCGGTCTGCCCGATGGCTATGGCCGCGGCCGCATCATCGGCGACTACCGTCGTGTTGCCCTGTACGGCGTCGACTACCTGATCAAGGACAAGGAGGCCCAGAAGGCTTCCACCCCGACGGTCATGACCGCCGACAACATCCGCGATCGCGAGGAGCTGCAGGAGCAGATCCGCGCCCTCGGCGAGCTCAAGATGATGGCCGAGACCTATGGTTTCGATATTTCCAACCCTGCTACCAACACGCAGGAGGCCATCCAGTGGATGTACTTCGCCTACCTTGCTGCCGTCAAGGAGCAGAACGGCGCTGCCATGTCCATCGGCCGTACCTCTACGTTCATCGACATCTATGCTGAGCGCGACCTTGCCAACGGTACCTTCACCGAGGAGCAGATCCAGGAGTTCGTGGATCACTTCATCATGAAGCTCCGCATGGTCAAGTTTGCCCGTACCCCCGAGTACCAGGCCCTGTTTACCGGCGACCCGCAGTGGGTCACCGAGTCCATCGGCGGCATGGGTGTCGACGGCCGTACGCTCGTTACCAAGATGAGCTACCGCTACCTGCACACGCTCGAGAACATGGGCACCAGCCCCGAGCCCAACATGACCGTTCTGTGGTCGACCCGTCTGCCCGAGAACTTCAAGAAGTTCTGCGCCAAGACTTCCGTCGCTAGCTCCTCGATCCAGTACGAGAACGACGACCTCATGCGCGTCTATCATGGCGACGACTACGGCATCGCCTGCTGCGTGTCCTCCATGCGCATCGGCAAGGAGATGCAGTTCTTCGGCGCTCGCGCCAACCTGGCCAAGTGCCTGCTGTACGCACTCAACGGCGGTGTTGACGAGGTCTCCAAGAAGCAGGTCGGCCCCAAGTATCGCGCCGTCGAGGGCGATACGCTCGATTACGACGACGTTGTGGCCAAGTACAACGACATGATGAAGTGGCTCGCTGGCGTGTACGTCAACTCGCTGAACATCATTCACTACATGCACGACAAGTATTGCTACGAGCGCATCCAGATGGCTCTGCACGACAAGCACGTGCACCGCTGGTTCGCTACGGGCATCGCTGGCCTTTCCGTCGTGGCTGACTCCCTGTCCGCCATCAAGTACGCCAAGGTCCACCCCGTCCGTGATGAGAACGGCATCATCGTCGACTTCGAGACCGAGGGCGAGTTCCCCAAGTACGGTAACGACGACGACCGCGTCGACCAGATCGCTCACGACGTTGTGCACCAGTTCATGGAGTACATCCGCATGAACGACACCTACCGCAACTCCGTGCCCACGACCTCGGTTCTGACCATTACCTCCAACGTCGTGTACGGTAAGAAGACCGGCTCCACGCCCGACGGCCGCAAGGCTGGCCAGCCGTTCGCCCCGGGTGCTAACCCCATGCACAAGCGCGATAGCCACGGCGCCATCGCTTCGCTGTCTTCGGTTTCCAAGCTCCCGTTCCGCGATGCTCAGGACGGCATCTCCAACACCTTCTCCATCATCCCGAGTGCGCTCGGCAAGGAGGACCAGGTGTTCTTTGGCGATATCGACCTTGATCAGCTGGGCGAGTAACTATTGTTAGTGCTATACTAACAATAACGATTACTGATTAGCGCGCCGGTTTCGGCCGGCGCCTATCAATCGAAGGAGACACATTATGAAGGTTTCTGAAGTTTCCGAGACTCAGGCCGATAACCTGGTCCACATGCTCGACGCTTACGCCGAGAAGGGTGGCCACCACCTGAACATCAACGTCTTCAACCGTGAGACGCTGCTCGACGCTCAGGCTCACCCCGAGAAGTACCCGCAGCTGACCATCCGCGTTTCCGGCTATGCCGTGAACTTCCACACGCTCACCAAGGAGCAGCAGGACGAGGTCATTGCGCGTACCTTCCACAACAAGTTCTAAAGGGGTTTAACTCCCGCAGGATCGCCGGGTCGTCTTGGGTTACTTTCCAAAACGTCCTCGGACATGCAAAGGGCTCCGCTGCGCGCTTCGCGCGGCGGAGCCCTTTGCGTCCTGCGGGACGTTTTGGAAAATAACCCAAAACCGGCCATGTGGGGTCCTTTGGAGTCACCCTTTAGGCGGAACTCTCCTAATTATTTGGATGAGTCGTTTACTTACTTGTACTGTTACCGTCATCCCGCTGTTGTTGGGGTATGCTTTGTTCGTATGTAAACGTATGACATGTTGATGCGGGAGGGTGCTATGGCTCGCGAGAGTGCTCGTTCTAAGGATACGGCTAAGCCTGGCATCAAGGAAGTTGCGGCGGTGGCGGGGGTTTCGCCTACTACGGTATCTCGCGTGCTTAATAATCGCGGCTATATTAGCCAAGAGACCCGCGATAAGGTCCATGCCGCGATGAAGCGCATCAACTATACGCCCAACGATATCGCCCGTGCCATGCTCAACGGTCGCCTGAATCTTATCGGTATGATCGTCCCCTATGTCAGCAGTCCGTTTCATGCCCAAGTGGTTCAAGTCATTGAGCATACCCTGGCCGAAAACGGTTTTAAGATGCTGCTGTGCAATAGCGCCAATCGACCCGAGCTTGAGCGCTCTTATATCGACATGCTTCGACGCAATATGGTTGATGGCGTCATCGTCAACTCGCTTAATATCGGTGCCGAGGCGTATGCCGAGATGGGCTTGAGTCTGGTTGGTATCGACTGCGACCTTGGCGAAGCCTCTGTTCAGATTGCGAGCGACAGCTATAGCATCGGCGAACTTGCCACGCGTCGCCTGATCGATGACGGATGTTCACGCATCCTGTGCCTGCGCAGCAATAGCCGCATGCGCATGCCTGCCAATAAGCGTACCGATGCCTACCTCGATGTTGTTGAGCAGGCCGGTTTGCCCGCGCTTGTCCGTGAGGTCGAGTTCGTTAAGCCCGACGACGAAAAGAGCGCGGTCGTTGCGAAGATCCTCGATGAGAACCCCGATATTGACGGCATCTTTGCGGGAGACGACACGATGGCGGCTATCTGTCTTAACGTGATGAAGCAGCGCGGCTTGAGCGCTCCGGGTGATATTAAGGTCGTGGGCGCGGATGGTGCCCGCCGCACTATGACGTTTATGCCTGACTTAACAACCGTACGCCAAGATATCGATCGCATCGGTGAGCTCGCGGCGCAATCCATCGTCGCTCTTGTTAACGGCGAAAAGCCCGAATCGAATATCAAGCTCCCCGTTGAACTCATTGAGGGTAAAACCGCGTAGTTCATCCCGTGCCAAAAGAATTCCTCAAACGCCTCTGATGACCGTTCGCCGGCATATGTCAACCGTTTGCCGACGACTGGAACTGCGAAAAGACGTATTGGTGTGAAAACGTTTGACATATGAAAACGATTGACATATCTTGCAGTTGTACCGAGTTAGTATCTCGTGAGAAAGGAAGTCTCGGATGCACAAGGTGTATTACCAGCCTGAGGGAATTTGGGTAGGCGACATCATGCCGTACGGCGAGGACGGCACGTTCTATCTCTATCATCAGCGTGACACGCGAAACCCCGGACCTTTCGGAGAGCCGTTTGGCTGGGCACTCGCGACAACCAAGGACTTCGTCAATTACAAAGACTTTGGCGAGAGCCTTGAGCGTGGCGGCGACGAGGAAGTCGACCAGTATGTTTATGCCGGCACGGTGTTTAAGGTGGGCGACAAGTACCATGCGCTCTACACTGGTTGCAATCGCGATAAGGTCAAGGCACGCTTGATGAAGCAGGTTCTTCTTCACGCAACGAGTGACGACGCCGTCAAGTGGGAGAAGAACATCGCCGAGACGCTGCTTCCGCCCCAGGAGGGTTACGATGACCGCAACTGGCGCGATCCCTTTGTGCTTTGGGATGAGGAGAACGAAGAGTACATGCTCATCCTCGGCACGCGTGTGGGCGAGGACAAGCGTCTGATGACCGGTCGTCTGGTCAAGTTCACCTCCAAGGACCTGGATACCTGGGAGTTCCAGGGCGACTGGTGGAATCCGGGCCTGTACACCATGTTCGAGATGCCTGATCTCTTTAAGATGGGCGACTGGTGGTATCTGGTGTTCTCCGAGTACAGTGATGGCAACAAGACCCGTTACCGCATGTCTCGCTCTATCAACGGTCCTTGGATCACTCCTGCGGACGATTCCTTCGATGGCCGCGCGTACTATGCCGCGCGTACCGCATTTGACGGCGAGCGCCGCGTTCTCTTTGGTTGGGTTCCTACGCGTGACGAGGGCGGCGACCCCAGCTCTTACCTGTGGGGTGGCACCTTTATGCCCCTCGAGATCGTTCAGCGTGCCGACGGAACGCTCGGCACCAAGCTTCCTGACAGCATGCTTGGCGCCTTTGGCGAGGCTAAGGCAGTCGAGGCCTTTGAGCTCTCCTGCGAGTCGGGCAAGGTCGAGCAGGTGCTCGCCGCGGATGCCGGTTCCACCTATATGCTCGATGCCGACATCGAGCTCGCCGGTGACGCTGCCGGCTTCTCGGTGAAGCTTGCCGAGGACGCCGAGTCCGGTCTTGCCTATGAGTTCCGCGCCAACCTGCGTGAGGGCAAGCTCGAGTTTACGGCGGCGCCCCAGTATCCGTGGTTCCAGGTCAACAACATGGGCCTCGAGCGTCCGTTGTTCTTTAAGGGCGAGGGCACTCATCATGTGCGCCTGGTCGTTGACGACGATATCGCGACCATCTTTGTCGATGATGTTGCGCTTAACGCTCGATTCTGCAATAAGCAGGGCCAGGGTGTGGCGCTGACGGTCACCGACGGTACGCTCAAGTGCGCAAATGCAACGATCGCGTCTCTGTAATGGCATCAAAACGTTTTATGATTTCGTAAGGGAATGGAGAGGAACATGGACTACAAAGTAGTGTCTCAGCAAGTCGTCGATAACGTCGGCGGTCTGGAGAACATCGAGGGCGCCACGCATTGCGTTACGCGTCTGCGTCTGGTGCTCAAGGATACGAGCAAGTACAACAAGGCCGAGCTCGAGAACATCGATGGCGTCAAGGGCGTGCTGTACAACAGCGGCCAGCTCATGATCATCTTCGGTACCGGTACCGTCAACAAGGTCTACGATGAGTTTATGGCTCTGACGGGCGTTAAGGAGATCAGCGCTTCCGAGGTCAAGGGCGCCGAGGCGGACAAGAAGGGCAAGTTCTTCTCGGTCCTCAAGGTATTCTCGGACATCTTTATCCCCATCATTCCCGCTTTCGTCGGCGCTGCTATCATCATCGGCCTTAAGTCGCTGATCGTTGCCAACGGCCTCTTTGGCATGGAGGGCAGCCTCGCCGATCACAGCGAGTTCCTCAAGAACCTCGCAAGCTTCTTTGCCATTATCGCCACCACCTTCGACTACCTACCTGTCCTGGTTATGTACAGCGCGGTCAAGCGTTTTGGCGGTAACCCGATCCTGGGCATCCTCGTCGGTATCGTCATGGTTCACCCGAGCCTTATGAACCGTAACACGTTCGTTATGGACCCGACGGGTGCTGAGTACTGGAACTTCGGTCCGCTCTCCATTCCCATGGTTGCTTTCCAGGGCGGCGTGTTCCCTGCAATCCTGACTGCCTGGTTTATGGCCAAGGTCGAGAAGATTGCCCAGAAGTACATCCCCGAGGTCGTCTCGTTTGTCTTTGTCCCGACCGTCACCCTGATTCTTGCCAACGTTGCCCTGTTCACCGTGTTTGGCCCGCTCGGCAACCTGATCGGCGACGTCCTTGCCGGCGTAATCGATGTCCTGTACAACAGGATGGGCGTCTTTGGTGCCTTTGTCTTCGCTGCGTTCCTGCAACCGCTCGTCGTTACCGGTACGCATCAGTTCATCCAGGGTATCGAGGCTAATCTCGTTGCCACGACCGGCTTCAACTACATTCAGGCTATCTGGTCTGTTTCCATCATCGCCCAGGGCGGCGGCGCCATCGGCATGTATCTCATTCACAAGAAGCATTCCAAAGAGCGCAACATCTGCATGTCGTCCTTTATCCCGACGCTGGTCGGAATCTCCGAGCCCGCTATCTTTGCTGCAAACATGCGCTACTCGATCATTCCGTTCATCTGCGCTTGCATCGGTGCAGGCTGCGGCGGTGCCTTCGTGAAACTCTTTGAGGTACGCGCTATCGGTCAGGGTCTGACCGGCGTGCTTGGCCTGCTCATCGTCACGCCCGAGACCCTCGTGTGGTATGTGGCTGGCAATCTCATCGCCTTCATCGTGCCGATCGTCTTGATCTTTGCCTACAACAAGGCAAAGGGCGTGCCGACCACCGATGAAGAGGGCGCTGGCGCTGGCTTCGACGTTAGCTTCTAGTTGAGCCGTTCAGCGTAATGTGCGGATAAGTCCATTTGGGGAAGGGCGTTCGGCTCGTGTGAGTCGAGCGTCCTTTCCTATAGACGAGAAGGTCAATGGCGATGTTTAATCAAAAAAACAAGGTGATGCGTGCGGACTATGAGCAGTGGCGTGCCGGACAGGATGAGACGGCGGCTCGCATCGCGTCCGACCCCGATAGGCTTTTGTTCCATGTGGAGCCTGAGCTTGGCTGGCTCAACGACCCCAATGGTTTGGTTCAGATTGGTGATACGTATCACATCTATCATCAATACGATCCGTTCGATGCTGCGCATGGCGGTCCAGTGCTTTGGAACCATCTGACGACAAAGGATTTTGTGACGTACGAGAATCACGGTCCCGTGCTGTTCCCCGATTCCGATTTGGATTCGAGTGGAGCGTATTCTGGTTCTGCCTTTGTACGTGATGGCAAGATTCACTACTTCTATACCGGCAACGTTAAGCATTTTGACCGTGATGATTACGACTACGTGTTGACGGGCCGTGAGCAAAACCAGATTCATATGGTTGCCGAGAATCCCGACGAATTGGGCGAGAAGCGCATAGCTGTTGGGCCGGTCGATTACCCCGACGATATCGGTACGCACGTGCGCGACCCCAAGATCCTTGAACACGACGGTATCTACTACATGGTTCTGGGCGCTCGTACGAAAGACGACCGTGGCTGCGTGCTTGTCTATACCTCGCGCAATCTTGAGGACTGGAGCTATGCGACGCGCATTGAGTTGGGCGAGAAGTTTGGCTTTATGTGGGAGTGCCCCGATCTGTTTGAGCTCGATGGCGAGCTTATTCTCGTTTGCTGTCCGCAGGGTGTGCCTGCCGATGGTTGGCGTTACCGCAATCCGCATCAGTGCGTGTGGTTCCCCATCGAGGCCGATTGGGAGGCGCCGAGCTTTAAAATCGTCGGGAAGGGCATGCCCCCGATGGTCGATGCCGGTTTTGATTTCTATGCCCCGCAGTCCTTTGAGGACGCTGCGGGTCGGCGTTTGATGATCGGATGGTCGGGTTGCCCCGATGCGACGACAGAAAGCCCGACGGCGGCGCGCGGGTGGCAGTGCGCGCTGACGATGCCGAGAGAGCTGAGCATGCGCGGCGGCAAGCTCTGCCAGTGGCCGGCGCACGAGATTGAGAGGATGCGCGGCGATTGCGTTCGTGCTGTAGGCGGTGAGACCGTTGAGGAGCCGGGACGCCTGTTTGATGTCGTGGTTTCCTGCGAGGGAGCCAAGATGATCGAGCTCGAAATCCGCAAGGGTGTCTTTGTGCGTTATACGGACGGGATGCTTACCCTCGATATGGGCGACGAAGGCTATGGACGCGACCAGAGGTCGATCGAGCTCGGCGAACTTCGCGACCTGCGCGTGCTTTCGGACACTACGATGGTCGAGATTTTTGCCAACGGTGGCGAGGCGGCACTTACGAGCCGTACCTATTCGCCGGCGGTTCCGACGATGGAGCTGCACGCCGAGGGTGCGGCGTCGATGGATTTCTACCGCCTCGCTCATTAACCGTGCATGGAGCACGATTGGACTTGTTGGGCGGAATGTGTCGCAGTTGCCGCGGCCAGCTACCGCTTATCGCGTATAGCGACCGTTTGCGGAATAAGTAACACTCCTTAATAAACCGTGTAGAATCTCAGTTAAGCACGGAGTTTTCCAGGGAGACGCTGTCCTTTGTTGTGTGCAAGGGACGGCGTCTCTTTGGCGCTTGGAGGCCGTTCTGCAGCAGGACGGCGGACGTGCGTCATATATTAAAAAACCAACGTCGAGATGGGTCGTGATAAGAATGGGCAAGTACGTAATCGTGGTTGAATCTGGTTCGGATGTGACGCCAGAGCTCTGCGAACGCTACGGCATCGTGCGCGTGCCCATGCATGTCACGATTGGCGACGAGACCGTCGAGGACGGCTCGATTGATCCGCTCGAGATTTATTCGCGCTGTAACGAGTTTGGTGTGATGCCCAAGACCAGTGGCTGTTCGCCAGCGGATTTTGCGCATGTGTACGACCGCATCCATGCCGAGCAACCCGACGCGACTATTTTGCATCTTGCATATTCCGAGGCCACGACCTGCTCGCATCAATCATCGAAGATCGCCGCCAAGGGTCGCGATTACGTCTACTCCATGGACACGCGCTTTGTCTCGGTAGGCCAGTCGCTCGTTGTCGTCGAGACCGCCAAATACATCGAGGCTCACCCCGATGCCACCGTCGACGAGATCTTTGCATTTACGAACTCCGTCATGGACCGCGTGCTGCTGGGCTTTGTTCCTACGGACCTTGCCTTCCTTAAGGCGGGCGGTCGCTTGTCCAACGTCGCGTTCCTGGGCGCCCATCTGCTCAAGATTAAGCCCTGCATTGAGGTAACGGGCGGCAAGTTCGTGGCAACCAAGAAGTTCCGCGGCTCTATGCTCAAATGCGCCCGCGCTTTTATTGACCACATGGTTGCCAAGGGCGAGATCGACTACTCGCACATTGGCTTGGCATATTCGGTAGGTCTTTCCGAGGAGCTGCGCGACGACATGGAAGTCTATGCGCACGACCTGGGCTTTAAGGACGTTACCTGGACTCAGGTCGGCGGCGTCATCTCGAGCCATTGCGGCCCGACCGCCTTCGGCGCGGTGCTCACGCTCAAGGCGTAAGGCCTGGCGTCTATCGATATCTATTGCCTCGGCGGCGGGCGGGCTGCGATAACCCTCCCGCCGCTCTTGCGTGGGGTCAAATAGAACAACCCAATTGACCGCTAAACCATTTCACCATCATGCGTATGGGCTAGAATGGCTCTGGCATTTTAATTGGTTGCATCCAAGGAGAGGCAAGGTAGCGCGAATGGCAGAAATGACGCTTGAGGGTGTGGACGCTCGTCCCGAGGACTCTGCGTTTGCCCTTGGCCGCGTGCATTCGATCGAGACGATGGGAACGGTCGACGGACCCGGCATCCGCTTTGTGGTGTTTGTTCAGGGCTGTCCCATGCGCTGCGCGTATTGCCACAATCCCGATACCTGGTCGGTCAACGGCGGCACCATGGTGACCGTCGAGCACCTCATGGATGAGTTCCAGAGTAACCACGAGTTCTATCGCAGCGGCGGAATTACGGTGTCCGGCGGCGAGCCGCTCCTACAGCCTGAGTTTTTGGCCGACCTGTTCCGTGCAATGCACAACAACCCCGATGGCCGCGTGCATACCTGCTTGGACAGCTGCGGCTATGCGTTCGATCCCAACCACCCCGAGAAGTTCGATGCCGTTCTCAACGAGACCGACATGGTGCTGCTCGACATCAAGCATGCCGATCCGGCTGAGCATAAAAAGCTGACCGGCTGCGATCCTGCACGTATCCTGGCGTTTGGCGATGAGCTGGCGCGACGCAGGATCAAGGTCGTTATCCGTCACGTGGTGGTGCCGGGCATTACCGACACGGTGGAGGAGTGCGAGGCACTCGGTCGCCTCATCGCTCCATGGCACAACGTGGTGGGCCTGGAAATGCTGCCGTATCACACGATGGGTGTCGTCAAGTACGAGCAACTGGGCATTCCCTATAAGCTCGAGGGCGTGCCCCAGATGGATACCGCGCGCATGCCCGAGTTGCGCAATGCCGTTATGACCGGCATGAAAAAGCGCCGCGCGGAGCTCAAAAACGCTATCGGATAGCATGCCATTTTCGTTCCCCAAGGGCACTCATTGGGGACAGACTTAAATGAGTGTCCCTGGGCACCTAGTTGATTGCTAAAGAGCCCCGTCCTAAAAAGACTGCTCTCTGGGTTGCGGTGAGATGCGCAACAGAATCGTGCCATTTGGATAAATACGCTTGTGGTTTCTTTAAAGACACCTTAAACGCCGCTGAATATCTTTGGAAAGAAATGCCTGCTCGGTATCATGCTGCTCGTATATAAACGGTGGCAGTCAGGAGACCACGTGCGAAACATCGCATCGCGGGACGAGTATGCGCCGCAGCATGGCAGCAGATATAAGACGAAGGGCACGTCTTCGCGTGGCCTTGCCAGCGCTCGCATCCGCGTGAGGAAGATTGCCGCCATTGGGATGCTAACGTCGGCGGTTATTATCCTCGGAATTACCGTTAAAACCTACGCCTCGGAGCGAACGGTGCGCCCAGATGCGTCAACGGTACAGCTGCAAAACGAGAAGGTTTCAAAGTCCAAAGCGTCGGCAGATCAAGCTCTGTCGACGGCAGATCTCAAGACGAGACTTTCGAAGGCGGACTTCAACGATATCCCTTCGGGTGATACCGTTCGGACCTTCTCGTTGGTGGATAACAAGACTCCTGCCTTGGAGGATGAGAGCCTTGCCTCGCTCCAGGATGCCCTGTGTCGGGCGCAGGAGCTGGGCGATGTGGGTGTAGTGTTCTACGACCTATCGAGCGGTAGGGGCGTGACGTATAACGCCGATGTCGAGGTGTATGGAGCGAGCAGCTACAAAGCGCTGTATGCGCTCTATATTTGCGAGACGTTGGTCGAATCGGGGCAGGTGTCGCTCGATGGGCCTTTAGCCACGTATGGTGGTTACAGCATGGGCTGGCAGACGGTGCGCAACCTTATCGAGAATGTCGTCGTCAACTCAGACAACGATTCGTTTATCGCGTTACGCGCGGCGTTTGACCATGATGGCTATGAGGATTGGATTGCCAATCTGGGTGTTGATGGCGAAACGGCACTGAATCCGATGAGTGATTTTCCGACCTACTGCCCGCGCACCTCGGCAAAGTTGTGGCGAGAGATGAGTGAGTATTTGAGCTGTGACACCGAGGCGTCGCAATGGCTGTCGGGCCTTCTGGCATCAACATCGCGCTCGTTTATTCGCGATGGCATTGCGGACGAGCAGGTTTTGGTGCGCAACAAGGCAGGCTGGATTAGCGAGGATGGTTACTACTCGACATGCGATGCGGGCCTTATCGACATCGATGGCTGTACCTATGTCATGGGTATCATGACATCGATGCCGTGGAGCGACCGCTCGAGCGAGGTTACGGCCGCGATTGCAAAGGCTCTGTTTGATACGCGAGCTGCACTGGCTTAGCGTGTTCGTTTGACGAGGTCAAACAAAATGCTGGTACCATACCGTGGTTGAGAATTTCGAATAGGTTTGGGGAATGGTATGGCTACCATCGCGATTATCGGTGCGCTCGAAAAAGAGATCATGCAGATTAAGGAAGAGCTGAGCGACGTTTGCGAGGCACGGGAGGCGGGCTTGACCGTTGTGAGCGGTGAGCTCGACGGCCTGACAGTTGTCGCCACAACGGCGGGCATGGGCACGGTGAACGCCGCTGCTGCAACACAGCACCTCATTAGCAAGTATGCTCCGCAGGCTGTTGTGTTTTCGGGCATTGCGGGCGGTTTGAACCCCAAGCTCCATATCGACGACGTGGTCATTGGCAAACGCCTACGCTATCTGGATACCGATACCGCGCTTATCGCCGAGTCCGCACCGGGGCTCGAGGAGTTTGGCTCGACGCCCGCGCTGGTCGATATTGCCGCCGACGTGCTTGCTGAGCGTGGGTTTGTTGACGCTTCGACAAATGCAGTCGCTTCGAATGAGGGCACCAAGCAGTTCCTGGTCGGCACGATTGCCACGGGTAACCGCTTTGTGACGGGCGCCACCATGCGCAACGACGCTATCGAGGCGACGCATGCCGATTGTGTCGGCATGGAGGGCGCGGCAATTGCCCATGTCGCAACCAAAAATGGTGTCGATTGCCTGGTGTTGCGCGCTATCAGCGATAATTGTGACGAGGCGTACGATGCAATTTGCGAGCGCGAGTTCGATCTGTTCGAGTACGCGCGTGTCGCAAGTGACATCACGCTCGATATCGTCCGCCGCATTGCCGCTGCGCAATAGCGCGTCTATTTGTAAGAACCTACGACCAAGGAGTGTCCATGGCCGATTCCATTAACTATCAGCTTGCCAAGTTCGTTGCCAGCTACGGCAAGGTTTCGCAGATTCCCGAGTCCACCTGCCCTGAGGTGAGCTTCGTCGGCCGCTCCAACGTGGGCAAGTCCTCCATCATGAACAAGCTATTTGGCCGCAAGAACCTGGTCAAGGTTTCGAGCACGCCGGGCAAGACGAGCAACATCAATTTCTTCGAGGCCGACGACGTGCATTTCGTGGACCTGCCGGGCTACGGTTTCGCCCGTCGCTCCAAGGCCGAGCGCGACCGCTGGGCCGAGCTTATCGGCGACTTTTTCGACTCCGAGCGCAGCTTTAACTTGGTCGTCTCGTTGGTGGACATTCGTCACGACCCCAGCAAGCTCGACCACGACATGATCGACTACCTACAGGGCAACGAGTTCAACTTTATCGTCTGCCTCACCAAGGCCGACAAACTCAGCCGCACCCAGCAGGCTCGCCAAGCAGCAGCCATCAAAAAGCAGCTCAACGTCCCGGCCGAGAATGTAATCATCACGAGCTCCCAGACCGGCGTGGGTATCGACGAACTAAAAAAGCGCATCGCCGAGGCCTGCCTCTAGTCAGGGTTAAACCGTCAAAAGCCCCCGTTCATATCACCCCAGTGATAGTTATTGGTAAACTATCACTGGGGTGATATTTTTTAGGAGGTCGATATGGAGCTTTGGCACGGGTCGGAGGTTGTTGTCGAGCATCCATCGTTGGATAAATGCAGGCAATTCAATGACTATGGGCGCGGGTTTTATTGCACACCGCATGAGGAAATGGCAATGGAGTGGGCATGTCGGACCGAGTCTGATGGCATTGCCAATCGATATGAGCTTGATTTAGATGGCCTTGCGATTTTGGATTTGGAATCAGGTGAGTTCTCGATTCTCAACTGGCTTGCAATTCTGGCGAATAACAGAGAGTTCAATGTTTCAACGCCAGTAGCACGCGAGGGGCTTCGTTATCTGCTGGATAACTGCCTGATTGATATTTCTCCCTATGACGTTATTCGAGGCTATCGTGCAGACGATTCCTATTTCTCGTTTGCAAGACAGTTTGTCAACGGCATGATCTCGCTCAGGCAATTGCAGCGCATTATGTTTTTGGGGGATTTGGGCATTCAATATGCGCTTATGAGTGAGCGTGCGTTCTCGGCGATTAAGTTCCGCGATTGGAAGCAGGCTTCGGGAGCTGAGTTTTATCCCAAACGATTTGAGCGAGAACAGAACGCTCGACGAAAGTACCTGGATACGGTAAACGGATTTGACTCTGATGGTGTCGACATTAGGGATTTGATGGCAGGGAGGGTTGATTTAAATGATCCAAGAGTTAACGGATCGTGGGCCGAGTAGGACATATCCCGTCTATTACCTTGAGGACGCAATGAACAACCTCGGGGATTGCTTCGACTATGCCGTTAACGATTACGGAGCAGAAGGATCGGAAGTTGCTGAACTCTTTTGCCTGAGCGGCGTAGCTCGCGAGTTCGAACGCGGCAACGCATGGGTAGTGTCGGGAAAGTCGGGCGTTGAACTATTTGCGCTCATCTCCGAAAGATCTGGTTACCAAACAGGGTCGATGCCAGATCGGACCTACCGATTTGAGAAGACACCAGAATATTGGACGGGCTGGATACTGGCATATTTGCAGTGGCGCCTAGGGGGATCGTTCGAAGATCTGCTTCATGTTGTTCCATTTGATGCGCTGCGAAACCTGTACTACCCCTGGCATGAGGCCTCGGAGGAGCGCGTGGCGCGCCTTGTCTGTGATATGGCGAAGAAGGCGCCGCGTCAGACTAAACTGGCGCTAGCAAGAAAGAGGATTAAAAAAACCCAACAAGACCTGGCATACGAATCGGGTGTATCGCTCCGTTCAATCCAAATGTACGAACAGCGCCAGCGAAACATCAACGAAGCCTCGGTAACGACAGTGAGGGATATTGCAAAAGTCCTACACTGCAACATCGAAGACCTCCTAGAACCAGTCTTCGAATACAAAGAAACAAGCGCAGCGTAAACCAAGCGCACAGGCGAAGCCTGTCACTAGTAAGTGCCCCTATCTAGCAAGAGCCCCTACCAATAAAAAGCAACTATCAGCCCGGCGCTTTTACAAAGCGTAGGTCCCTGTAGCCGCCGTCAGCGAAGCTAACGTAGGGGAGGCCAGGGGCTTTGCCCCCAAATCTTTCCGCAGGACGGCAGGACCCCCGCCGCACGAAGTGCGCAGCGGG
>NZ_JADNGN010000040.1 GCF_015553355.1 Collinsella aerofaciens | reverse complement strand
GCCTGACCCCATATCGTTGGGGCCAGGCCCGATTTTGCCTCTTGACAATGTCCTGCTCATATTAAAAGGAACGTCCCCAAGTGCCAAACTACCCTACTCCGGCAACGCCGATGTTTTGGCGCAGACAGCGAAAGCCCGCCAGAGCGAGCAAGGTGCCTTGAAACAAGGCAGCATTGATCTTTTGATCATGCCGCCGAAGTTGAAAGGCAGATTGCCGCTCTGACGGGCTTGCAGCGTCAACTGGTTACGCGGGTTGGTAAACCCGCGTAACTACAAATCTCCGCCGGCACCCAAAAGCTTGCGCATGACTTGCTCGGGGTTGACCGAGCCGTCGCGCGGGGCCAGGGCGGTGATCTTCTTCTGCATCTTGTACTCATGCAGCTCGTCCTCGAGCTGGCGCACGCGAGCACGGAGCTTTTCGTTCTCGCGCTCACGCTCCTCGGCACGCTCCTTCATATCGAGGATGCGCACCACGCCGGCAAGGTTGATGCCCTCGTCGGTCAGTTGGTTGATGAGTTCCAGACGCTCGATATCGGCACGGGAATACAGGCGCGTGTTACCGCCCGAGCGCTGGGGGTTCACCAGGCCCTTGGACTCGTAGACGCGCAGAGTCTGCGGATGCATGCCGGTCAGCTCGGCCGCCACGCTGATCATGTACAGCGGTTTGTTCCTATTGTCCTCGGCCATGCTACCTGACCCCTTTCCGTCTCGCACATCTCCATCATAAGCCTGCGGCCAGCCCGTGGGCCACGCAACCAAACTAGTACGTTGCCTTGTAACGGTTGACCTTCTCGCGATAATCGCGCGTGTCGGCCTCGCGCAGCCTGGTCATGGCATCGCGCTCATCGTCGGACAGGTTCGTGGGAACCTGCACCTTGATCTCGACGAGCAGCGCGCCCGTGCGGCCGCGATGCTTAACGTCGGGCGCACCCATCTCCTTAAAGCGGAACTTCTTGCCCGTCTGGGTGCCAGCGGGCACCTTCAGACGAACCGTCGCACCGCCGGGCGTGGGCACGTCCACCGTGCAGCCGAGCGCCGCCTCGTAGACCGAGACCGGCACCTCCATGGTCACATCGGCACCCTTGCGCTTAAACAGCGGATGCTCCTCCACGTGTGTGGTCACGACCAGGTCGCCGCGCTCGCCTCCGGCAACGCCGTACTCGCCACGGCGCTTGTAACGCAATTTGCCGCCGTCGACCGCGCCTGCAGGCACCGTGACCGTAATGGTCTGCTGCTCGCCCGTCGAGGGAATACGGTAGGTGACCTTGTGCGTCACACCGCGAAACGCGTCCTCGGCCGTCACATCAACGGTCAGCGACAGGTCGCCGCCCTTGCGAGCGCGGCTGCGGCCAGCGCCGGCACCGGCAGCGCCCGCAGTCCCGGCAAAGCCCGAGCCCCAATCGCTGCCCCAAGCGCCGTTGCCGCTAAAGATGCTGTCGAAGATATCGCCCCAGCCGCTGGCACCCGCGCCGGCACCGTAGCCACCGCCATACGCGCCGCCCGCGCCCGGCATGCCGCCAAACATGAGCATCTGGTCGTACTCTTTGCGCTTCTTTTCGTCCGAAAGCGTCTCGTAGGCCTCGCTGATCTCCTTAAACTTGGCCTCGTCGCCGCCGGCATCGGGGTGATATTTTTGCGCGAGCTTGCGAAACGCGCTCTTGATCTCTTTGTCGGAGGCGCTCTTGGATACGCCCAGGATGTCATAGAAGGTTTTGCCTGCAGCCATCGTAGCTCCTCTCCTGTTACGTCCGCCGTCCATGCAGACGACGGCTCATGCTTTCATATGGCACTAGGCCAGAAAGGGCCCCGGGTGTTGCCCCGGGGCCCTTCTCAATTACTCCTCGGTGCTCTCGGCCGTATCGGCCGCGGCATCCTCGGGCGCCGCTTCGGGCTCCGGTGCGGGGCGCTTCTCGCCACCGTAGGTCACCGTCACCATCGCGGAACGCAGGATGCGATCCGCCATGCGGTAGCCCTTCTGGTACACGTCGTTGACGGTCTCGTCGTACTGCGATGCGTCCTCGACACGCCCCACGGCCTGGTGCTCGAGCGGATCGAACGCCTCGCCCTTGGGGTCGATGGGCTCAACGCCCTCGTGCGCAAACACATCGAGCAGCTTGGCATGCACCGCGTCAACGCCATCGACGAACTGCTTAAAATCGTCGGAAAGCTCCTGGCTACGGGCATGGTCGATTGCACGCTCGATATCGTCAACCACCGGCAGCAGCGCAGTGACGAGCTTCTCGGTCGCGCGCTCGCGCTCGGCGATGCGCTCGTTAGCGGTGCGGCGACGGAAGTTCTCCCAGTCGGCCTGTAGACGGGCGGTGCGCTCGGTGGCGTCCTTTGCCTTGTCCTCGGCGGCCTTCTGAGCCTCTGCCGCAGCATCGAGCTCGCTGCGCACGTCGGCAAGCTCCTTTTGGGCCTGCTCGAACTTGAGCTTAAAGTCGTTGTCGGCGGCTTCCTCACCGGCGCGGATAGCAGCTTCCACCATCTCGTCCTCGGTCATCGTCGCCTCCTTGTTGGAATCCTCTACTTGGTTCTCGGCAGCCTCGGCGGCCGGGGCCTCGTTGGCCTCGGTAACGTCTGCGGCCTCTACGGGAATCTTCACGTCCTTCTCCTCAGAGTCAACGGGGGCGGCGCCAGCGGCGGCCGCCTCCGTGCGAGCTTTACGGGCGGACATGATTATTTGTCCTCGTCGTCCACAACCTCGTAGTCGGCGTCGACGACGTCATCGTCGGCAGGCTGGGCGCCGGCGGCACCGTCGGTCTGCTGCTGAGCGTCGGCGTAGACAACCTGGGCCAGCTCGTAGGCCACGGACTGCAGGGACTCGCCGGCGGCCTTGATGGCCTCGACGTCAGAGCCCTCGAGCGCCTTCTTGGCGTCGGCGATAGCGGCCTCGGCCTTGGACTTCACGTCGGCGGAAACCTTGTCGCCCAGCTCGTTGAGGGTCTGCTCGGTGGAGTAGCACAGGCTGTCGGTCTGGTTGCGGACCTCGACCTCTTCCTTCTGCTTCTTGTCCTCCTCGGCATGAGCCTCGGCGTCCTTGACCATACGATCGACTTCGTCGTCGGAAAGCGCGGTGGAGCCGGAGATGGTGATCTGCTGCTCCTTGCCGGTGCCCTTGTCCTTAGCAGAGACCTTGACGATGCCGTTGGCGTCAATGTCGAAGGTAACCTCGATCTGCGGCACGCCGCGGCGGGCAGCCGGGATACCGGTCAGCTGGAACTTACCGAGCGACTTGTTGTCGCGGGCAAGCTCGCGCTCGCCCTGGAGCACGTTGATCTCGACGCTGGTCTGGTTGTCGGCAGCGGTGGAGTAAACCTCGGTCTTGGAGGTCGGGATCGTGGTGTTGCGGTCGATCATCTTGGTCATGATGCCGCCCATGGTCTCGACGCCCAGCGACAGCGGGGTAACGTCGAGCAGCAGGATGCCCTCGACGTCGCCGGTGAGCACGCCGCCCTGGACGGCAGCGCCGTCGGCAACGACCTCGTCGGGGTTCACGGACATGTTGGGCTGCTTGCCGGTCATGGTCTTGACGAGCTCCTGGACGGCGGGCATACGGGTGGAGCCGCCGACGAGGATGACCTCGGTCAGATCGGAGAGCTTAAGCTTGGCGTCGCGCAGGGCGTTGGTGACAGGCTGCTTGCAGCGCTCGAGCAGGTCGCGGGTGATCTTCTCGAACTCGGCGCGGGTCAGCGTGTAGTTGAGGTGCAGCGGGCCGGACTGGTTCATGGTAATGAACGGCAGGTTGATGGTGGTCTGCTGGGCGGCGGAGAGCTCCTTCTTGGCGTTCTCGGCGGCCTCCTTCAGACGCTGCAGGGCCATGGGGTCCTGACGCAGGTCGACACCGTTCTCCTGCTGGAACTTATCGGCCATCCAGTCGATGACGCGCTGATCCCAGTCGTCGCCGCCCAGGTGGTTGTCACCCGAGGTGGACAGAACCTCAAACACGCCGTCGGCGAGGTCGAGGATGGAGACGTCGAAGGTGCCGCCGCCCAGGTCGAAGACCAGGATGCGCTGGTCGGTGCCCTGCTTGTCCAGGCCATAGGCAAGAGCAGCAGCGGTCGGCTCGTTGACGATACGCTTGACGTTGAGGCCGGCGATCTTACCGGCGTCCTTGGTGGCCTGACGCTGGGCGTCGTTGAAGTAGGCCGGGACGGTGATGACGGCGTCGGTGACAGTCTCGCCCAGATACTTCTCGGCGTCGGCCTTCATCTTGGCGAGCGTCATGGCGCTCACCTGCTCGGCGGTGTAATCCTTGCCCTCGATGTCGACGACGGCACGGCCACCCTGGCCCTCCTTGACCTCGTACGGCACGGTCTTGATCTCGGAGGTGCACTCGGAGTACTTGCGGCCCATGAAGCGCTTGATGGAGAACACGGTGTTCTTGGGGTTGGTGACAGCCTGGTTCTTAGCGGCCTTACCCACGACGCGGTCGCCGTCGGCACGGAAGCCCACGACGGACGGGGTGGTGCGGTCGCCCTCGGCGTTCACGATAATGGTCGGAGAACCGCCCTCGAGGACGGCCATTGCGGAGTTAGTAGTACCAAGGTCGATACCAAGAATCTTGCCCATTAGAAATTCCCTCTCTCTTGTGCGTTTGCACCGACTCGGCGGTCTGCCGCGTGGCGCTTCGGCTTGTCTTTCAGGATGTAGTGTATCCCCTTATGGGCCGGAATATACAAAATCTAAGTCAATTCATATAAGATTTCTTATTGCTGAGAGTTTAGGTTCTTAAATGCGCAGGTAGATGCGCTGATTGAGTTCTCGGCAAATCTATTGAGATCTATGTAGAGATGGCTGAGGTTTGGGTCCGGGGGCGCCTGGGGCTGCCTTGTGGAAAGCTCGTCCCGGTTTGAGCGTGGATTCCGGGTCGCAGTTTCCGTCTGAAGACTCAACCGGAAACCGTATCCCGTTTTGAGAGCTGATACCGGCTCGCATTTTCCGCTAGCGGGCCTAACCGGAAACTGCAACCCGTTTTTCGACAAAATAATGGGATGCGGTTTCCGCAAGCACGCTCAATAGCTCAATATTTCAAGTCACCTTTAGCTAACATTTGCGCAGCTCAACGGCCCCACCTGCGCATTTTTTAGTAAACCTTGGCATACTCGGCGAACGGTATGAAGATGCCGGTCAGAGGGTATTGCAAACGGTCGCTCCCGTGGTATGTTTTTGCCCGAATCAAACCGGCGCGCATCGCCTGTAGCGTCGGTCAACAGAGAGGAAACTACCATGGCTCATCCCGTAATTGATGCCGACGAGTGCATCGCTTGTGGCGTTTGCGTCGACTCCTGCCCCGCTGGCGTTCTGGAGCTCCAGGACGTCGCTACCGTCGCTGACGAGGACTCCTGCGTCGCCTGTGGCGCTTGCCAGGACGCTTGCCCCGCTGGCGCGATCACCGAGATCGTCGAGGAGTAACAACTCCCCCACTTGCACACTCACAAGTACACCGTGCACAAAAAGGAGGCCTCCGCATCGCCGCGGAGGCCTCCTTTTGCATTCGTCGTTACTAGGACAGGTCATCTTCGTAGGGCATCAGATCTGCCAGGTAGCCTTTCTCTTTGAGCATGGCCTCGATCTCGTCGAGGGTCTGTTCGTCCTCCGCCGCAATGCGATGGAAGTGGTAGCCGCTGGTCACCGTCAGCAGCGGAAAGCTCTTGCCGCTCTCGATATCGCGCAGATAGCGCTCGACATCGCGACGATTGCGGATGTCCAGGTCGGCCGTAATCTTACCGTACACGCGGTGATTGACAATCACGTTGAGCACGGCGCCGCCGGCGTCGACGATACTCGTGAGCTCATCGCCTGCCTGCTCCACGCTGTGGCGAACCTTGACCAAGCGCGTAGGCACGGCGGGGCTGCTGGGGGCCTCCTGCAGCACGTAGCCGCGGTTGGTCGCCACGATATCGTGCCCATCGGCGCGCAGCAGGGCGATGTCCTGCACCACGATCTGGCGGCTCACACCCACCTCGCGGGCAAGCGCGCTGCCCGATACGGGCCCCTTGGCCCCCTCGAGCACGGCCATGATGGCACGGCGACGCTCGCGGGCGTTCATTATTTACCGTCCAGCAGACGCAGGTGCTTAAGCGAGAGATCGAGGATCGGCGCGGAGTGCGTCAGGGCGCCCGAGCTAATGAAGTCAACGCCCAGGTCGGCCAGGGCGCGAATGTTGTTGGCGTCCACGTTGCCCGAGCACTCGGTCTTGGCGCGACCGGCGATAAGCTCGATAGCGGCGGCCATGTCGTCATGGGTCATGTTGTCGAACATGATGATGTCGGCGCCGGCCTCCACGGCCTCGCGCACCATGTCCAGGTTCTCGCACTCGATCTCGACCGTCGTGGTAAACGATGCATGGGCGCGCGCCATCTCGATCGCGCGCGTCACGCCACCGGCGGCATCGATGTGGTTGTCCTTGAGCATGACGGCTGTCGACAGGTTGTAGCGATGGTTGCTGCCGCCGCCGATCTCGACCGCGGCCTTCTCGAAGACGCGCATGCCCGGCGTGGTCTTGCGTGTGTCGACGAGCACGGTCTTGGTACCCTCGAGCGCCGCTGCCATTCTGTGCGTATAGGTAGCGATACCGCTCATGCGCTGCAGGTAGTTGAGCGCCACGCGCTCGCCCGAAAGCAGCACGCGCGCATCGCCGCGCACCTGGCCCACGTGGTCGCCGGCGTGTACCTCGTCACCGTCGGCAACATCAAACAGCACCGAGCTCTGCGGATCCAGCAGCTCAAAGGTGCGAGCGAACACGTCCAGACCGGCGATGATGCCATCGGCCTTGGCGATGAGCTCCACCGTGGCGGGGCGCGCCGTGGAACACACACTCGCCGTGCTCACATCCTCAAACGTGATGTCCTCGCGTAGAGCCTGCAGAATCAGATCATCGACGACGAGCTTCATGGTAATGGGATTCATGGTCTACTCCTCCACGGCCTGCGTGCCAGCGGCACGGGCCAAATCATCGATTGCCAGGGAGTCGGCGCTCAGGGCGCGATGACGCCCGTCGAGCGCGGGCTCGCCCGCCTGCTCCACGGCGAGCGACTCGCCGGTGCGCATGCACCAGGCGGCACGGCGGCCCCAAACCAGGGACTCGAGCAGGCTGTTGGAAGCCAGGCGATTCTTGCCGTGCACGCCGTTGCAGGCCGTCTCACCGGCTGCGTAGAGCTCGGGCATCGAGGTGCGGCCGTCCTTGTCGACCCACACGCCGCCCATAAAGTAGTGCTGCGTAGGCGTAACGGGGATGGGCTCGTCCAAGATGTCGCGGCCGTCCTCCAAGCAGCGTGCGCGAATGTTGGCAAAGTGCCCGGTCACTACATCGCGCTCAACGGGGGCAAAGCTCAGCCACTCGTGCTCGGTACCGTCCTGCTTCATCTGCTCGCGAATAGCGGCAGCGACCACATCGCGCGGCTGAAGCTCGTCGGTAAAGCGCTCACCGGCGGCATTGAGCAGAATCGCGCCCTCGCCGCGGCAGCTCTCGCTGATCAGGAACGTGCGGCCTGGCTGCGGCGAGAACAGACCCGTGGGGTGAACCTGCACGTAGTCCAGGTGCTCCATCTTAATGCCATGCTCCTGAGCGATGTAGCAGGCATCGCCCGTGAGCTGCGGATAGTTGGTCGAGTGGTCGTATACGCCGCCGATGCCGCCCGTCGCCCACAGCGTGTGGCGGGCATGGATCTTAAACGGCTTACCGGCATGCACGCCCTCAACGGCATTTGCCAGCTCGTCGGCGGGGCGAACCGAGTTGTCCTCGTCCACGGCTACGGCGACGACGCCGGTGCACACCGTGGCGCCATCGCGCTCGCCCGTTAGGATGTCGGTCATGGCCACGTGCTCCAAAATCTGCACGTTGTCCAGCTTGCGGACGGCTTGGAGCAGCTTGGTCGTGATCTCCTTGCCCGTAATGTCGGCATGGAAGGCAATGCGGGGGCGGCTGTGCGCGCCCTCGCGGGTAAAGTCGAGGCTGCCGTCGGCCTTGCGCTCAAAGTCCACGCCCATCGCCAGCAGGTCGTTGATGACCGAGCGGCTCGAACGGATCATGATGTCGACGCTCTCGCGGCGGTTCTCGTAGTGGCCGGCGTGCATGGTGTCCTCAAAGAAGGCATCGTAGTCCGAGCCCTCGGGCAGCACGCAAATGCCGCCCTGCGCGAGCATCGAATCGCACTCGTCGACAGCGCCCTTGGAGAGCATGATCACGCGCATGCTCGTCGGCAGGTTGAGAGCCGCATACAGGCCCGCCACGCCGCAGCCGGCAATAACGACGTCGCACTCCATATCGGGGTATTGCTTGGTTTCCACAGGAATCCTCTCCCTTGAATGTGACATAAGGGACCGTCCCTCATGCCGCATTGTTCTAGCACGCTGCGTACTCGAGCATGCGGTCGAGCGTGAGCTTGGCCTGATCGGCGGCCTCGTCCGACACGCCAATCTGCACCTCGCCCTCGCCCGTCTCCAGGCAGCGCACGAGCTTTTCGAGCGTGATGAGATCCATGTTGACGCAGGTGGGCTGCACCGCGGGGAAGTAGAACTTCTTGCCGGTGCCCTGGCAGCGGCGCTCGAGCTCGTAGAGCACGCCACGGACCGTCACGATAATGAACTCGCTCGCGTCGGACTCCTCGGCGTACTTGATGATGCCGGCGGTGGAGCCGATGTAGTCGGCCTCGGCCAGGACGTCGGCCTTGCACTCGGGGTGCGCCAGCACGAGCGCGTCGGGGTGGGCCTCCGTCGCGTCGACGATCTGCTCGACGGTGATGATGTGATGGCGCGGGCAGTAGCCGTTGTTGAGGATGACGTGCTTTTGCGGCACCTGCTCGGCTACGAAGCGGCCCAGGTTTTGGTCGGGAATGAACAGGATATGCTGCTGCGGCAGCTCGGACACGATCTTGACGGCGTTGGAGCTGGTGACGCACACGTCGCTCCAGCTCTTGATCTCGACCGTGGAGTTGACGTAGCACACCACGGCCAGGTCGTCGCCGTACTCGGCGCGCGCCGCGTCGACCGTCTCGCGCTTGACCATGTGCGCCATGGGACAGTCCGCGCCCGGCTCGGGCAGCAGCACGGTCTTGGTGGGGTTGAGCAGCTTGGCGCTCTCGCCCATAAACTCCACGCCGCACAGCACGATGGTCTGCTGCGGCAGGCTCTTGGCGAGCTTGGCCAGGTAGAAGCTGTCGCCGACGTAATCGGCAACGGCTTGGACCTCGGGCGCCACGTAATAGTGCGCTAGGATCACCGCGTCACGTTGGGTTTTTAGTTGCTGAATGGCCTCGACGAGCTCTGCGGGCACCAATGCCGCGCGCTCCGTTGCCGTCGTTGCCGATGCCAGGCCGGCCGCAATGTCGCGTGCAAGCTCCGATGCATCCATGTTCGCGCTCTGTGCCATCAAGGCCCCTCTCTTTTGGCGAATCTTGGGGCTTTAGTATGACACCTAGGTTTACAGCTGACAAGACAGCTGTAAACCTAGGTGTAAAGTTGAAATAAAGATTCAATCATGTGGCAGGTCCATTTTCGAACTGGCAAGCTGAGGATAGCCGAGCTCTCGATGGCGCAGGAGGCATCTTTCGCCACCGCAACACCGCTTGGCGCGAGCTGCACGCCGTGGGGCGCAAACGGTCCGCACCCCCGCAAGCGGCGCGTGCCCGATGTGGCAAAATCGAACTACTTAAGGGGGCCGAATGCTCAAGATTATTGCCTGCGACGATGATGTCGCTTTTCTAGATAGACTGCACCGGATGATCGACCGTTGGTCGACCGAGACGGGCACGGCGGTCGATGTTGCGCTCGTCACGCGTGGCGAGGGCCTGCTGGCCCGCCATGCCGCATCGCGCGCCGACATCATCTTGCTCGATATGATCATGCCGCTCGTCAACGGCATGGACACCGCACGCGAACTGCGCCAGGCCGACACCGCCGTGCGCCTGGTGTTCCTCACCTCGTCGCCCGAGTTCGCGCTGGAATCCTACGAGGTCCGCGCCTTCGACTATCTGCTCAAGCCCGTGACTTACGAACGCCTGGCGCGATTACTCGACGAGCTTTCGAGCATGCGCCCGGCGGCAACCGACGAGCTCGTGATCAAAACTTCCTTTGGCTACCACGCCCTGCGCCTGTCCGACATCGAATATGCCGAGGCGCGCAACAAGCACGTGGTCTTCCACCTGCGCGACGGACGCAATATCGAGGCACTCGAGTCGTTCCACAGCGTCGAGGACCGCTTGGAGCAAAACGCGGTCTTCTTTAAATGCCACCGCAGCTACCAGGTCAACCTGCGCAATATCGATCACTTTGACCGCACGGACATCGTCATGCGCTCGGGCGCGTGCATCCCGCTTTCGCGCAGCTGCAAGCAGGGATTCCAAGACGCCTACTTTGCGGTGCGCTTTGAGGGTGGGAGACACTGATGGTCTCCTCGGTCGAAATGGTCCTTTGGGCAATCCACCACGCCACGACGCTGCTCTTTGGCGTCTTTGCCTCGGCGGCGCTGTGCGGTGTCGAGATCAACCGGCGTCATGCGCTTGAACTGGTGCTGGTCGGCGTCGTGACCGGCGCTGCCTTTTCGATCGCCAATGCCGTCGGCGGCGAGCTTTTCGCCCGCCAGGTATATCCGCTCGTCGTGCATCTGCCGCTCGTCATCTATTTGTGCGCGCGCTACCGCCTGAGCCCGCTGCTTGCCGTGCTCGGCATTACGAGTGCCTATCTGAGCTGCCAGTTCAGCAATTGGATGGGCATCGCCGCATTTGCCGCAACCGATTCTCAGATCGCGCACTATCTGGCGCGCATCGCGACCACACTCGCCGTCTTTGCCGTCCTGCTGCATTGGGCCGGCGACATCGGTCCGCGCTTGGCGATTAAAAGCACCACCGAGCTGGGCATCCTTTTAATCCTGCCGCTCGTCTATTACGTCTTTGACTATGCCACCAACGTCTACACCACGCTGTTCCACTCGGGCTCGGTGGTGACGGTTGAGTTTTTGGCCTTTGCGCTCTGCGCGTTCTACCTTATGTTCCTCGCCGTCTACCTGCGTGAATACGAAGAAAAGGAAACCGCCGAGAGAGAGCGCTGGATGCTCGAAACCCGCGACAGCGTCGCCATCAAAGAGCTCGAGGCTTGGCGTCAATCTGGGCGCGAGCTGTCGATTCTTCGCCACGACATGCGCCACTTCCTACGCGGCCTGGCCGCTTTAATTGAAGAGGGCCACACCGACGAGGCGCTCGATCGCATCGACGAACTCTGCGAAGCCGGCGACCGCACCGCCGTACGCCGCTTCTGCGCCAACGAGACCGTAAACATCGCGCTTTCGTCATTTAACTCGGATATCAATAGAAACGGCATTACCGCCAACCTGCGCGCCGCCGTACCCGAAACCATCCACGTAGGTGACGCCGACCTGTTTAGCGTGCTCTCAAATGCCTTGGAAAACGCTATCACCGCCGCAAGCGCCGCACCCCAAGGAAAGCGATTCGTCGACTTTGACCTGCGATTAGAGGACGGCCAGCTGCTGCTGTTAGTTTCCAATACGTTTGACCGCGCGCCGCGCATGGTCGACGGCATGCCCGTGACCCGGCATGCGGGCCACGGCTTTGGCACCAAGAGCATCAAACTTGCCGTGGAGCGCATGAACGGTAACTGTCAGTTCCGCATTAACGGCGATCGGTTTGAGCTGCGCGCTGTGATGTAGGGACGCGATAAGCCGGCGCCGCGCTCGACCCGTCAGGGCCGCCTTACCGGCTCCGGTCCGCTACAGCGGAGCGGCCGCCGGAGTCAGCTGCTTGATGTAGGCCCACATGCGCTGCTTGGCGGCTTTGTCAGTGAGCGCCGCCTCAAAACCGTCGAGCGCGAGCACGCGGCGACCCTGCACATGGGCGACCAAGCCGGGCTTGAGCATGGCGGTGTCGAAGTCATCGATCGCCACGAGCATATCGGCGTAGGTCTCGCGCATGGCGTCAGCCGCGTTGTTGTCGAGCAGTAGCACCGCCTCGGGGTCCAAAGCCTCAAGCGCCTCACGGAACAGCTCGCACGGCAGAGTCTCGCCCACCGCGACCGCTCCGTCACCCACGCCGGCGACGCTTGCCAGCACGCAAAAATCCTCGGGCGCGTAGCCGATGGCCCCAAGCGCCTTGCGCAACGCCGCGCCATCCGGGCCGGCAGCAAGCTCGCCACCCGAACGCTCGGCCTCGTCCAAATCGCCTTTGACCAGAACGATCGGCGAGCACGCGTTGCCCGCGATACGCACGCCACGGACCGCAAGCGATGTGAGCTCCTGCTCGGCCGCCTGGGCGATGGCTTCTTTTTTCTGGCTTTGTGACGTGGGCATGCGCTCTCCAATCGTTTGCGTGCCCACCATTATATAAAAGAGCTGCCCGCGAGTGGTTGCTTTGCGGTCGGCTGGGTATAAGCACGGTCGTACTGAGTTTTACGCGGCCGAGCCGCGTCGCATTATGGAGGTCACCATGGCTGACATTAATCAGATTACCCCCGAGAACTTCGATTCCATCGTTAACGACAGCCTGCCCGTGCTGGTCGATTTTTGGGCACCGTGGTGCGGGCCCTGTCGATCCCTCTCGCCCATCGTTGACGAGGTTGCCGATGAGCTGGCGGGCAAGCTTGCCGTTGCCAAATGCAACGTCGACGACAACCAGGATCTGGCCATGAAGTATGGCGTCATGAGCATCCCCACGCTGATTGTGTTTAAGAACGGCGAGGAGATTGACCGCTCGGTTGGCGCTCTGCCCAAGGCGAGGCTGCAGGCGCTGCTGGAGAAGCATCTGTAATACGCCGGTCATGTGCTGCCGTCCATGAGCGGTTTTGCGCCGCTCACCGGAGAGCCGGGCGCTGCGCCCGCGACCACGGATAGTATGGTAATCACAAACAGCCCCCAGTGAACGGGTGCGGGTCAGACGGACTCGCACCCGTTTTCTTCATTTGCCTAGTCTTTGCCACAAGTTTTGTTATGGATTTAAAAACTCAGATCCGATAGCACGTTCGTAAGACTGGATCGTTTCGGCATTTGCCCTCTCGATATCATTAAGCGGTGATGTCATCGCATCAAATTCCTCAGGCGAGTATATGCCTTCATACCAATCCTTATTGTCGAAATACTCTTGAATCTTCTCATTCTTGAACTTGCGACCATGGCGTGCATATATTTCATTTCTTGCCAAGCAAAGCTCCCATGTGCTCATACCCATTTCTTCAATCTCCGCCTCGGTATAACGCCGTGAGTCGCTTTCAGAAAGTAAGTAACCGTCTACCGTCGAACTCTTCGCATCACAGTAATAGGAAAAGCTATCCATAACCTTATGTGATTGATCATCAATATATGACACGACAACCGTACGGCTATCACCCGAATCGCTACCGAGCGTCGATCGATATGCGAGCTTGCAAACTCCGTCCGAACCAACTACAACACTCCGGGGGTTAGTCGAAGCCTGCCCACCGTCCGTACCCACTTCTTTCAGGGACCAATTCTCCGGCTTCGACAACGCCTCTGTCGAAGAGCCGGTCACCTTGACATTCACCACCATCTCTGGAAACCCGGCGGAGTTATTTGATACCACTATTAATTCAGTTGCGCCCTCGTCGTCGACCTCGTCCTTTTCATCTGAGTTTTCCGGCTCAAACTCATCGGCGTCCGATTTATACATCGTATGCTGATAGGTTTGAGTGAATTCTGGTGATGGGTGCCCGCCCCCGAATCGATTCCAAACATAAAAGCCGCCAACAATGATGGCGGCCACCAGGCCAATTATCACGATTTTATTTGAATCGAATCCGCCAATTAACCCAATTACTCTTTTACCTAGTTCGTTGCCAGAATCCTCCGCCGCTGCCCTCCCCTTCGCATTATCCTTGCCATCGAATGGCATCCGCTCATTCTCTGTGGTCGACCGACCCACGTCAGAAGATACTTTCGCAGCACAAAAGGGGCAGTAAACTGTCCCCTCTTCTATCTCTGCGTTACATTTGGGACACTTCACTGTCTCCCCTTTCAAGCTGTCTTTTAACCATCAACATGACGCCGATATTCTTGATAGTTCGACAGATATGATGAGAATTCCGCCGATGTATCCGAATTTCCCGTCCGCCACGCCTTGTGGTCGATAATCTGGCTCTTGAACCCGTAGTACTCATCGATATACGCAATTAGACCGTCGACAGCGATAAGCTGCTCTTCGGGGTAATCACCCGATCCTCCAACATGAACCATCTCAATCCCAACGGAGTAAGAGTTCATGCCGTAATCGGGATAGCTTCCCCCTATCGGTAACGTTCCGACCTTGTCATCTCTCGAATCATCGATTGTTCCATACTGCTCGTTCTTCCCAGCATCGCCAAAACCGGCATGGTGCGCGATTTGATCGAGAGGCACACATTGAACGATCGACCCATCTTTTCCAACAACAAAATGAGCCGCTACCTTATTGCCGTTGGACTCCCACCAATCGATGACACTTTCAGGGGAAGAATCGCCCTCCGTATCGTGCAAAACGATGTACTTCTGAAACTCAGGGCCCTTAGGCCCATGCGCCAAGTCGGCGTAGTACCGTTCTTGAATGCTTGGCTGAAATTCCGAGCTCCCATCGATGGACGAAGAGCGAGATTCGTCTTGCTCTACAACCCCTGAAACCGTGTCAGCAACTCTCGCGTTGCAGACATCAAGCACATCTCCAACACCATCTGCACAAGCCGCCAGCACACAATTGCTTCCGCTGGATTTCACGACCTTTCTCACGCCAATACGACCGACCAGAACAATTCCCAAGCCGAACAAGAAAACGGCAAGCGCGGAGACGAGCCCCCGCGCCACCCATAAACGCCTAGAGCGTACTTGCATACGTGCTGACCACATCGCATGCCGTACTGATGAGGCCGCCCGCTTCGAGCAGCTTCGCCGCTGCCGCCCCGAGCTGCCCAACCGCCTCATTTTGAGCGGTCGAATTTGTTCCTTCCATTGCCGCGTTAAGCATGTCGTGCAGTGAATCGAGATCGTCCGCCACCGTGACGCACACACCTCGCTGCGTCTCCATCTTCGACACCAACGCGTTCAGCTCTGCAACGAGCTGGCCGATGTTCTGACTCATTTCTGTTCCTTTCCGTTGTCACAACAACCCAAATAGCACATTCGCAATAAGCGAAATTACCCCAATACAGCACGCACATAGAACCGCCGCCTGAGAAAGGCAGCCGCCTTTCGACTCCTCGGCTTTAACGGGAAGAGGATCCAGCATCGCCTTCTCTTCTTCCACCAGAAGACGCTTCCGGTCAAGAGCCGCCCGTCGAGCATCCAGTGCATTTGAAGATCGCTGACTCAACTCGTTCACAGACGTATCTTTTTCAATCATCTCGATATAGCAATCGATTTGGCTCTGTTAGACCAGGATTGACATTCCGCCCCGTCATCTTCTTGCGATTGCACAATGGTCGCCCCTTGTCGAATCT
>NZ_JADNGN010000003.1 GCF_015553355.1 Collinsella aerofaciens | reverse complement strand
CCACGGGATCCCCCGTGGCCGCCCTGTGGCGTAGCTAGTTTTTAGCTTTGATTACCGTTTGGCATTAGGCGGCTGCGGAGGCCTTGTCGGTCGTCGCCTTGCCGTTGCTCTGCTGGCCCTCAAAATGCTTGTGGCACCAGCTGGTGACCAGCGGGGTCAAAATAGCCGTCACGATTGCGCAGGCAGCAACCTGTGCCGTAGCCGTCGCGAGCACCGCACCGCCGTACAAGGCCTCGTTGACGCTTGCCATGGCAGCAGGCGTGGCCACATTGGCTCCGGCGCAGCTCGAAATGGCCGCACCTGCGACACCCGTACCGCCCGTGAGCTTATCGACCGCGATGACGGGAATTGCAAAGACCACCGAGCAGATCACGCCGAGCAGAATACCGGGAAGACCGCCATTAATGAGCTGACCAAAGGTCATGGTCGAGCCCATGGCAAAGAAGACGAGCACGATGATGGCGGAAAGCGCCGGAGCCATCATCTTCTTAAAGCTGGGGAACAGGTTGCCCAGGATAATGCCGACGACGATCGGCAGGATGGCGCCCACGAGCGACCAGCCAATCGGAGCCTGACCGGCGGCGCCGAGCACGATCATCGTGACCGGAGGGCCGACAACGAGCGTGGTGATTGCGACGGCGCCACGCTCGGCCTCGTTGCCCATGGTGCCCATCAGACCAGCGTACATAGCGTTGTTGGCGCCGGTGCAAGCCGCCAGCATCACCATGGCAGAGATGCCAAACAAGTTGTCGTTGAATACATAAAGGATGAGCAGCGACACGGCAACGACCACGACCTGCTTGACGGCAATGATAATGGCGCCGCGGGCAGCGGCGGCAGGAGCACTCTTAAACGAAATCGTCGTACCGACGATGAGCAAAAAAGCGCCCACGAGCGGGCCAGCGCCCTGCTGAGTCATGCCAAGCGTAAAGCTGCCGAGCGTTTTGAACAGGTCGGGGAATAGCGTGTTGAGCAGACAGCCCAACAGAAGCGGCACCAAAATATTGGCGCCCGGGATGGAGGACATCTTAAAGAACGGCTCCTTTGCCGCCGGCGCCTCCACCGCAGTCGATTCACTCATATATATCTCCTTTGGATGCATGCGATTCGTAGCCGCACGCGCCTATATCAGAAAGAAGGCGACGGTCCCGAGTCGCAGGAGCCGTCGCCAAACGATCACCGCGGGGTATTACCCGTCCAGGACGATGCCGCCGTCGCAGTCACCAATCTCGCCGTTCACGAAGCTGGCGAGGTCGGAAGCGAAGAACAGCACCATCTGCGCAGGCTCGCTGGCCTGGGCGGCGCGGCCCAGAGGAATACCGTTGATGATGCGCTGAGAGTTCTCGTCAGAGAGAATCGAGGTCATATCGGTCAACGTGAGCGACGGGCACACGGCGTTGCAGCGGACGCCAAACTTGCCGCCTTCCTTGGCGACCGCCTTGGTCAGGCCATTGACACCGGCCTTGGAACTCGCGTAGGCCGCGGTGCCGAGCAGGCCGCCGCCGATCTTGCCAGCAACAGAGCTTACGTTGACGATAGTGCCGGCATGGGCCGCCTTAAAGTGCGGGTACACGGCGTTCATCATGGTAAAGGTGCCGTTGAGGTTGATGTCGATGGTGCGACGCCACTCGGTGTCATCGATCTCGTCGAACTTCTTGGTGCTGATGACGCCAGCGCAGTTGATCAGGATGTTGGTTTGCGGCAGGTCCGTAAAAATCTGCTCGACGGTCTCGCGCGCCTTGGGCGCATCGGCAACATCGAGCTGATAGAACTTGTTGCCCTCGCCAAGCTCGGCCACAGCGGCCTCGCCCTTAGCAGCGTTCCTTGCGATGAGCGCGACGTGTCCGCCGCCCGCAACGATACCCTTGGCGATCTCGAGGCCAATGCCCTGAGTGCCACCGGTAACGATCGCGGTTTTACCCGTGAAGTCAAATGCCATGACTCCATCCCCCTTTATGTAAGGTGTCTCCTTGCGGGAAGTTGGAGCATCGCACGTGGCGATTATATGAGTCCCAGTCGTCATGGTGGTGACAACCCCTCGCCTAACCGCGTGCATAATAGTTCTTTGAAACGCTTCAGCAATTGAATGATTTTAAGTCTTAATCCACTCTTAATATTGCCTAGCGGCCAAGTAGATTTTTGGGACATGCTTAGAAATCCACCGAATGGGATGGTTGAGTGGGAGTATCATCTTTCACCGAAAATAGTTTCTAGTGTTAGGGGTTTTCGGTGGAAGATACCGATTTCCGTGAACTTGGGCGCCAGCTCCTTACCGAGTTCGGCAGCATGCATCAGCGCATTTCGCGCTTTGCGGACAAAGCCCTCGGCGGCGAGATGGCCGTCATGCGCGCCCTCATACTCGCCGGCGGTTCGCTCACGCCGAGCGAACTCGCTGATCGCGCCTGGGTCTCGAGTGCCCGCATCGCCAATATCCTACGCGCTCTCGAAGCCAAGGGCTGGGTCGAGCGCGAGCACTCAAAGACCGACCGTCGTCGCGTGCACGTCACGGTGACCGACAAAGGATTCCAGGATCTCGAAATCAAACGTCGGGAATTCGAGAACCGCACCGCGGCCTTCCTCGAGCAGCTCGGCGAAACAGATACCCAAGAGATGGTGCGTCTTCTAAGGCGTGCCAACGAAATTATCGACCGCAATCAAGAAAGGAGAGATGCCGAATGAGGATTCTCAAGCTCTTTAAAAAGCATATCCTGGCACTGTTCGCAGCTATCGTACTTATCGTAATCAGCTGCAACGCCGATCTGGCACTGCCTACCTACATGAGTGATATCGTCGACGTGGGTGTACAGCAAGGCGGCATCGCCTCGCCCATGCCCGACACCATCCGCGCCGAATCGCTCGACGACCTCGAACTCTTTATGAGCGCCAAGGACGCCAAGGCTGTGGAGGCCGTGTTTAGCAAGGCTGACAAAAACGGCATTCGAACGTACATGGGCACCGAGGAAGAGCGTGCCGATGGCAGCAAGCTCGCCGATATCATGAGCCTGCCCGAGACTGTTGTCCTTTCGCTCAACCAGGGCATCGACGCCAACTCCATGGGCGACATGATGGGCTCGTCCAGCGAGAAAGACGACAACGCTGCCCAGGCCATGCCCACCCCCGAGCAAATGGCAGCGATGACGCCCGAGCAGCTCGCCGAGATGCAGCAGAAGGCCGCGGCGGCGCAGAACATGCAAAAGCAGATTGATGCCGACGGCGGTAAGATCACTATGAAGAGCCTGCGCCTGGGTGTCGAGGGCGGTCTGGTAGACCAAAGCAAGCTCGTCGAGGGCGCCAACCAAATGGCGGACAAAATGGGCTCCATGTCGGGCTCCATCGTCACCCAGCGCGCCGTGAGCTATGTACAGGACGAGTACAAGGCGCAGGGCATCGACCCCGCCGACGTGCAGAACGCCTACCTGAGCCGCATGGCGACCACGATGTTTGGACTGTGCCTCGTGTCGCTCGTCGCCACCATCCTGACCGGTGCCGTGGCTTCGCGCACCGCCTGCTCCATCGCCCGCGACCTGCGCCGCGAGACCTTCAACAAGGTTATGCACTTCTCGCCGGCCGAGGTGGGCAAGTTTAGCCAGGCCTCGCTCATCACCCGCTGCACCAACGACATTCAGCAGATCCAGATGGCCGCAACTCTGTTTATCCGCATGTGTCTGATGGCCCCCGTCATGGGCATCGTCGCCGTCATGCGCGTCCTGGCCAACCATACCGGCCTGGAGTGGACCATCGCCGTTGCCATCATCGCGGTCTCGGCCGTCGTCGGCGTGCTTATGGGCCTCACCATGCCCAAGTTCAAAAAGATGCAAAGCTTTGTTGACCGCGTGAACCTTACCGCCCGCGAGCTGCTCGACGGCCTTATGCCCATCCGCTCGTTCAACCGCGAGGAACATGAGCTCGAACGTTTTGACAAGGCGTCGCTCGACCTGATGACCACGCAGCTCTACACCAACCGAGCCATGAGCTTTATGATGCCGCTCATGATGCTCGTCATGAACTGCATCACCGTGCTTATCGTCTGGTTTGGCGCGCAGGGCGTGTCCGACGGCGTGATGCAGGTCGGCAACATGATGGCGTTTATCTCCTACACCATGCAGATCGTCATGGCGTTTATGATCCTCACCATGGTTTCGGTCATCCTGCCCCGTGCCGAGGTCGCAGCCGAGCGCGTAGATGAGGTCATCACCTGCCCCACGAGCATCAACGACCCTGCCTCGCCCAAACTGCCCGCGGCCAGCTCGCCGCGCGGTGAGCTCACCTTCCGCGACGTGAGCTTCCAGTACCCCGATGCCCGCGCCGACGTCATTAGCGGTGTGAACTTCACCACGCATGCCGGTCAGATGCTCGGCATCATTGGCTCCACGGGCTCGGGCAAGTCCACGCTCGTACAGCTGATTCCGCGCCTGTACGACGTCACGGGCGGCAGCATTTCGCTCGACGGCATCGACGTGCGCGACATGACCCTTTCCGAGCTGCGCCGCCGCATTGGTTACATCCCGCAGCAAGGGCGTCTGTTCTCGGGCACCGTCGAGAGCAACCTCAAGTTTGCCGGCGACATGGTGAGCGATGATGACATGCGCCAGGCCGCGCGCATCGCACAGGCCGAGGACTTTATCGCCGAGCGTGAGGGCGGTTACGACTCCCCCATCAGCCAGGGCGGCTCCAATGTTTCGGGTGGTCAGCGCCAGCGTCTGGCCATCGCCCGCGCATTGGCCAAAAAGCCCGAGGTCGTGGTGTTCGATGACTCGTTTAGTGCCCTCGACTACAAGACCGACGCGCGCCTGCGCGAGGAGCTGGCCAAAAACGTTACCGACGCCGCACTCGTGGTCGTGGCCCAGCGCATCGCGACCATCATGCACGCCGACCAGATCATCGTGCTCGACGACGGCCACGTAGTGGGCACCGGCACGCACGAGGAGCTGCTGCGCAGCTGCCCGGCGTACCTGGAGATCGCACAGTCGCAGCTTTCCGCCGAGGAGCTGGGGCTTACCCAAGAAGAAATTGCAGCCGTCATGGAAGGAGGCGAGCGCTAATGGCAGACGAGACCAAGACTCAGATTCCCAAGCCCACCCGCCAGCGTGGTCCCATGGGCCGCATGGGTGGCATGCGTCGTGGCGAAAAGGCCAAGGACTTTAAGGGCACCATGAGGCAGCTGCTCGGCTATATCGGCCAGCACAAGATTGCCGTGTTTGCCGCCGTCGCCTTTGCCGTGTGCTCGGTCATCTTTAACATTGTGGGACCCAAGGTGCTCGGCCAGGTTACGACCAAGCTGTTCGAAGGCCTGGTCGCCAAGGTCAACGGCACCGGCGACGTTGACTTTGACTGGATCGCCAAGACGCTCGGCTTTTTGCTCTGCCTGTATCTGGCGAGCTCTGTCTGCAGCCTGGTCCAGGGCTGGCTCATGACCGGCGTCACGCAAAAGATCTGCTACCGCATGCGCAAGGAAATCGCCGCCAAGATTGCCGTCGTGCCGATGAGTTACTTCAACGGCCACAGCAAGGGAGACGTACTCAGCCGCATCACCAACGACGTCGATACGCTCGGCCAGTCGCTCAACCAGAGCGTGACGCAGCTCATCACGTCGGTGACGCAGATTATCGGCGTTCTCGTCATGATGCTTTCGATCAGCCTGCCGCTTACCGGCGTCACCGTGCTCACGCTGCCGGCCGCCGCGATTATCCTGACCGTGATGATTCACTTCTCGCAGCCGTACTTCCGCGAGCAACAGCAAGTCCTTGGCACCGTCAACGGCATTATCGAGGAGGACTTTGCCGGCCAGAACGTCATTCAGGTTTTCGACCGCGCCGAGGCCTCAATCGAGGAGTTCGACCGTCAAAACGACCGTCTCTTTATTAGTGGCTGGCGCTCGCAGTTCCTGTCGGGCCTGATGATGCCGCTCATGAGTCTGGTGGGCAACATGGGCTACGTGGGCGTCGTCGTGGTGGGCGCGCAGCTCGCGCTGACCGGCAATGCCACGCCCGGCGACATCCAGAGCTTTATCCAGTACGTTCGCAACTTTACGCAACCCGTGCAGCAGCTGGGCAACGTGAGCAACACGATGCAGTCGATGGCTGCCGCCACCGAGCGCGTCTTTGAGTTCCTGGCCGCGCCCGAGGAGGAGCAGAAGGCCGACGCGCAGATTCCCGAGAAGCGCCCCGGCCACGTGGTGTTTGACCATGTCAAGTTTGGCTACACGCCCGACAAGATCATCATCCACGACTTTAGCTGCGAGGCGCAGCCCGGCCAGACCATCGCCATCGTCGGCCCCACCGGCGCCGGCAAGACCACGCTCATTAAGCTGCTGCAGCGCTTCTACGACGTGGACGGCGGCTCGCTGCGTGTCGAGGGCGTCGATGTGCGCGACTGGGACCGCGCGGCACTGCGCGGCGAGTTTGCCATGGTGCTGCAGGACACCTGGCTGTTTAACGGCACCATCCGCGAGAACATCCGCTACGGACGCCCCGACGCAAGCGATGCCGAGGTCGAGGCCGCTGCGCGCGCCGCACGCTGCGACCACTTTATTCATACGCTCGCCGGTGGCTACGACTTTATGATCAACGAGGAGGGCACCAACCTGTCGCAGGGTCAGCGCCAGCTCGTGACCATCGCCCGTGCCATTTTGGCCGACCGCCCGGCACTGATTCTGGACGAGGCGACCTCCAACGTCGATACCCGTACCGAGGAGCTTATTCAGCGCGCCATGGATGCACTGATGCAGGGCCGCACCAGTTTTGTCATCGCGCACCGCCTGTCCACGATCCGAAACGCCGACGTAATCCTGGTAATCCGCGACGGCGACATCGTCGAGAAGGGCACGCACGACGAGCTGCTCGCCCAGGGTGGCTTCTACGCCGACCTGTACAACTCGCAGTTCGACGAGGCGGCGTAAAAACCGGCGACAAACAACCGCAATGCCAAGAAAACGGGGGCGCAGGACAACCTGTGCCCCCGTTTTCTTGTTCTGCGACCCTCAAACCGCCTCCCCTGGGACCTGATTGACAGCCCCTTCGAGGCCCCGTGGGCAAAAAATGGCAAATATGAGTACTGCTACCTTTTTAGTAACAGCCAAAACAGCCCCAAATGCCGTTTTCACAGCTTACACGCGCCCCTAAATTGATCAAACAGCCCTATAGCGAACTTATATGTGTTTGCATTAATGAACATATTTTGCTGTTATATCTATTATTTTGCGAAGACAATATGATACTAAGATAGCAACCGTACTCATATTTGGCATTTTTTGCCCACAGGGTATTTCCTGGGGAACCGACAACAGCCTTAGGGTCCCGCGCGGCGCCGCTCCCTCCCGGCATCCGCCGACGTTTCCACAGATAAAACCTGCCAAAATAAACCTGTCTCTTTTTGGTAGGTTTCGGGGTGACAAGGGCTTGCACTTTAGCGTGCGACAGCGGATAATGCCGAGCATTCGACAACACGCTTATTGCTCTTTCTATAGATTGAGGAGAACCCTATGGCCATGGAATTCAAACGCAGGCTGCCGATCCCCATGGAGATCCGCGAGGAAATGCCGCTTTCTGCCGAGCTTACCGCCAAAAAGCAGGCATTTGACGCCGAGGTCGCCAAAGTCTTTACCGGCGAGGACGCACGTAAGGTGCTCATCATCGGCCCGTGCTCTGCCGACCGCGAGGATTCGGTGCTCGAGTACATGAACCGACTGGCCAAGACCGCCGAAGAGGTCAAGGACAAGCTCATCGTCATTCCGCGCGTCTACACCAATAAGCCGCGCACCAAGGGCACCGGCTACAAGGGTCTTCTGCACAACCCCAACCCCGAGGCTCCCGACGACCTGCTCGAGGGCGTCAAGGCCATCCGCCACATGCACCTGCGCGTCATCGAGGAGACCGGCTTCTTTACCGCCGATGAGATGCTCTACCCGTCCAACTACCAATACCTCGTCGACCTGCTGAGCTATGTTGCCGTGGGTGCACGCTCGGTCGAGAACCAGGAGCATCGCCTGGTGTCGAGCGGCATTTCGGTACCCGTCGGCATGAAGAATCCCACTGCCGGCTCTACCACCGTTATGCTCAACTCCATTTACGCCGCGCAGGCGCACCAGAGCTTCATCTTCCGCAACTGGGAGGTCGAGTGCGACGGCAATCCGCTCGCGCACGCCGTTATGCGTGGCTACATCGGTCTCGATGGGCGCACCTACCCCAACTACCACTACGAGCACCTGGAGCGCCTGGCCGAGCGCTATACCGAGCATGCCGGCTATGCCAATCCGGCAGCGGTCATCGACTGCAACCACGACAACTCGGGCAAGCGTCCGCTGGAGCAGTATCGCATTTGCAAGGAGGTGCTCGACAGCTGCCGCCGTAACGAGTCCATCTCCAAGCTGGTCAAGGGCTTTATGATCGAGTCTTACCTGGAGGACGGCAACCAACCGGTCGACGGCGGCGTCTTTGGCAAGTCGATCACCGATCCGTGCCTGGGCTGGGAAAAGACCGACTACCTCATCCACGAGATCGCGGAACGTATTTAGTTACGCGGTTTTACCAAACCGCGTAACGGCTCGACGCTGCAAACCCGCCAGGGCGGCAATCTGCCTTTCAGCTTCGGCGGCATGATCAAAAGGTCAATGCCGCCTCGTATCAAGGCACCTTGCTCGCTCTGGCGGGTTTTCGCTGACGTTTTTCGACCTGCATCGTTGCCAGGGTTGGCACCAATGACTAATGCGATAACTAGCTACGTCGGTCCGCTTGACCGGCTGGGTTTCCGAGGTGCGGCAGATTGCCCTGAAAGAGGAGGGCATAGACCTTAAGGGTCATGCCCGACGATTGAAGGGCAAGGTGCCGTGCCTCGGGAAGACAGACAGTTACGCCGAGGGTTCCTGCTGAGTAATGCAGTGGATGTTGCCGCCACCGAAGACGACCTGCTCGGACTGAACGCCGACGCACTTGTAGACACCCTCGCCCCAGACCTCGTCGTAGATCTTCTGGAGCGTGTCGACGGCCAGCTGGTCGTTCTCGTCGCCGTACTGCGGGACGATAACGCCGTGGTTGGTCACGAGGTAGTTCATGTAGGAGGCGATCAGCGGCTCGTCGGGGACGCGCGGCTCGGCGTTCTCGTCGGCGTCGATGGTGTCGCAGGAAGCCTGGTCCATGAACAGCGGGTTCACGGGCATGCAGAGCTTGTAGACCTTCATCTTGCGGCCCTTGGCGTCGACGGCGTTGGAGAGGGTCTCGTAGGCAGCGTGGCACTGCTCGTAGAACGGATACTCGGGATCGTCGGTCCAAATGCAGGCCATGACGCCCGGCGCGATGAACGTGGCGACGTCGTCGATGTGGCCGTTGGTCTCCTCGGGGTCGATGCCCTCCTTGACCCAGATGACCTTCTCGACACCCAGGTAATCCTTGAGGTGCTCGTCCATGTAGGCGCGAAGCTCCTCGCTCCAGGGCTCAAACTTCTTGCGGTACTTGGGCCAGATGGACTCGGGATCCTCTTCCTCCTCCAGAACCGCAGAGCAGGTGCGGCCCGGGGAAAGCAGGCACTGGTCGGTCACGACAAGGGTGCCCTCGCCGTCGACGGTGATGGAGCCGCCCTCGAGGATCATGTCGTCGGGACGATAGCGGCGGCAGCCGGAGAGCTCAGCCATCTTGAGGGCGATCTGCTCGTCCTTGTCCCACGGGAAGTACAGGCCGTCGACGAGGCCGCCGTAGGCGTTGAAGTGCCAGTGGTTGGCGCGCTTCTCGCCCTTGCCGTTGATGACGTAGGTGGCGGCAGTGTCGCGGAACCAGGCGTCGTCGGTGGTCATCTCGATGACGGTGACGTTCTCGTCGTTCTCGAAGACGGCCTTGCAGTTGGCGTAGTCGACCTGGTTGGCGCACATATAGACCGGGGTGAACTCGGAGATGGCGCGGGCGATGGCGGCATACTGCTTCTGGGCCGGCTTGGCGCCGTGGGCCCAGGTGTCGGTGCGGTGGGGCCAGCCCATCCACACGCGATCCTGCGGGGCGAACTCGGCGGGCATGAAGAAGCCGTCGGCCTTGGGGGTGGACTCGGACTCGGTGATCGTACGCATAAGATTTCCTCCAAATCGAACGATCGCTTGCTGCGGGCGGGTTACCCGCAGCCTAAAACCAAGAGATGGTAGGCGCCCGTTCCCCGGCAAAGGTCGGGGCGCCCGGTGCCGGTTTTCACGGAATCGCACCGGCAAGCGACGACGTAACCAAGTGCGCGGAGACAAAACGCACGAAGGATACGGAAGAGAGATTGGGGTGGGCGGTGGTTACCGGAGCTATCGCTCACACCCACCCCGGGGGAATGGTTAGCAAACCTGTCGCTTGGACACGCCTCCGAAGAGGCTAGAGTGCCCGGAGTCGGGAGCGACAAGCCCGACGAAGCGCGCGTTGGTACACGAGGAGGGTTGGAGCCCCAGAACCGGGTGCTCTAGTTCTCCTCGGCCTCGGCGGCCTCCTCAGCGAGACGCTGGGCTGCGAGCTCAGGGGTCAGACCCTTGTACTCGGTCTCGCGGCCCTTAGCGCTGACGACGCGGACGACCTCGCCGATGAGCACGAGCACGATGAAGATAACGATCATCGGGACCTTGTCGCCAATTTCAGCAGCGGAGAACGGGATCAGCGTGGCAACGATGGCAAGAACCAGCTCGATGCAGGGGATGGCCAGCATGACCTTCATCATGGCGCCCTTAAACGGGAACGTGAAGATGCGCTCACGGTTGGGGTCGTTCTTACGAAGGTTGAGGAACGCCGGGAACATCGGGATGTAGGTCAACAGCAGGAAGACGACAGAGGTGCCAAAGAGCATCCAGAAGACACCGTTGGAGATGGCGTCGATGGGAACGAGCTGCAGGCACAGCACCAGGGAGGCAACGACAGCGTTGACCAGGTTGGCGCCGTTGGGCATGTCGTCATCCGAGATCATCGAGGCGAAGACCTTGGGCATGTTGCCGTGCTCGGCAGCGTAGCGAGCAACGGAGTTAACGCCGAAGGACCAAGCGGCCATGTTGGCGAACAGGGTGATCAGGAAGGCGATGCAGATGACCTTAAAGATCATGGAGTCGCCCACCATGGTCTGGACTGCGACGATCATGCCGTAGTCGGGATCGATGGAGTCGGCCGGCACGGCGGCGCCGATGCCAAAGCCAGCGAACAGGTAGATCACGGCGATGGACAGGCCACCGACGATGATGGCCTTGGGGATATCGCGAGCGGGATCGGCCATGTCGTCGGTCATGGTGCAGATGACCTCGAAGCCCATGAAGTTAAAGATGATGATCGACAGGTAACCGAGAGCGTTGGTGTTGGTGAGCTCGGGCAGGAAGGTGGCAGCGGACATGTCGTTCGCAAAACCGTTCTCCATGGCATACCAAATGCCCAAAGCGCCAACGATAACGGCGACGGCGACCTTGATGATGGCGCCACCGTTAAGGACCCACTCGGAGTCGGCCGCCTTGGAGCGGCCCATGAGATAGACGATCCACACAAAGGCAAGATCGATACCCATCTTGGCGATCAAGTTGAACTCGACGCCAAAGACCATGCCCAAAATGTCGGGGAACATGGTAGCCAGCGAGGCGATCCACAGCGGGTAGTTGACCCAGTAGTAGTACGAGATGCGGGCGCCCCATTTGTCGCCCAGGCCATCGCGTACCCAGTCGTAAATGCCGCCCTCGCCGTCATAGGTGGTACCGAGCTCGGCAACAACCATGCCGTAGGGAAGCAGGAAGGTCAGGATCAGGAAGATCCACCAGAAGAACTGCTGGTTGCCAATGGCAGCAGCAGGAGCGGCGGCCTCGCAAACGAAGACGACGCAGATGATGGTCGAAATGACCGTCAAGAAGGAAAGCTTTTTCTTTCCGTCGCTCATGATGAGCTCCTTCGCTCAGTCTTGGACAGATCCGAGGCCCTAAGGTATTAAGGCAATTGCTTGGGCCTCGGTGAGCGGGCGACAGGAGACGAGCATCCGCCGCCCGCAAACGTGCTTTTAGAAGCCTTGAGGCTTAGAGCTGCTCGAGAGCCTCGAGAGCGGCGTGGAGCTCAGCCTTGGCGGAGTACTCGACACCCTCGTCGTTGAGCGGGGTGCGCTTGCCCAGGGCGGCAAGGAGAGCACGGATGGAGTGCTTGCGGTTCTCGGCCTCGACCCAGCACAGGGAGCGCTCGGGATCGTCCATGACCTCGTCGACGACCTCCTCGTTGCGGGTGGCCGGCAGGCAGTGCATGAACTTGGAGTTGGGGCCGGCGAAGTTCATCATGTCCATGGTGACCTGATACTTGGGATAGAACACGTCCATGTAGTTCTCGCCCGAGACCTCCTCGTCGTACAGGCCATACCACACGTCGGTGTAGATGAAGTCGGCGCCCTTGATGCACTCGATGTCGTCGGAGATGACGACAGAGCCGCCGGAGACCTTGCAGTTCTCCTCGGCGATGGCCATCATCTGCTTGCCGAACTCGGCGCGCTCCTCGACGGTGCCAACGTGCAGGCCGCCGTCGGGGATCTGGTGGCCCTTAGGTCCAAACTGGACAAACTTCATGCCGACCTTGGAAGCGATGAACATGAGGGAGACGCAGACCTGGGTGGCGTCGCCGATGAAGGCCAGGGTGCAGTCCTCGATCTTCTTGCCCTCGGGGAGGTTCTCGAGCATGGTCATGAGGTCGCCCATCTCCTGCGTGGGATGGTTGAACTCGGACATGCCGTTGATGACGGGCACAGCGGAGCCCTCGGCGAGGCCGACGACGTCCTTGTGACGGTCAACGCGAGCCATCATGATGTCGAGCAGCAAGCCCATAACGCGAGCGGTGTCGCCCAAGGACTCGTGACCGCCGAGCTGGATGGTGCCAGGGCCATAGAACTGAGCATGACCGCCGAGGTCGGTCATAGCGGTCTCGAAGGAAAGACGGGTGCGGGTGGAGACCTGCTGGAAGATCATGCCAAGGCTCTTGTTGCGGAGCAGGTGCGGATAATAACCGTCAACCTTGATGGCCTTCTTCATTGCCAGGCCAAGATCCTCGATAGCCAGGATCTGCTCTTTGGTGAAGTCGTTGGTGTCGATGAAATCCTTAGGCAGTGCCATGTCGATTTCCTTTCCGCCGGTCTTGCCGACTATTACTATGAGGCGCTCGAACATCACGCCTCGTGTTGACAAGACCATCATTCACCCGTATGCAATTTTCACCTAGTTTATTCGGGATTAAAGACCATTCACGGAGTTACATCCCCTCTAAACCAATATAAACCCGCAGGCAGCTGGCTTGTAGGGGGTTTACCGTCTGGAACCGCGAACGGTATACGGCTATGCTGTATCTCGGTGTTTAATCCGCAATGGAACGCAATGGAACGACCGGCGGAGGCATGTATACCCGGGGGGATATAGCGGGCTCCATAAGAGATCAAATGAGACAGGACGGTGACATATGGACACGCTCATGTTCTTCTATACCCTAGCGATACTCGTAATCTGTATTGTGACGGCAGTGCTTTCGCTTGCCGCCTACGCCTCGTCTCGTCGACAGTTCTTTATCTATGGCAGCGGCGTTTTTATTTGCTATGCCATCGAGATGACCGAGATCTTCTTTTTTGAATACACGTTGCAAAACCGAAGTTTTCCGGCCAATGACTATTACTCAATTACCATGCCTGTAATGCGGACCCTTGTGGCGACCGCTTCACAGGCTTTTATTTGGGCCATTGCCATGGACTTACTTGATAAGCATTCAAAGAAGTTGTTCGCCATCCCCGTTTTAACGTTTTTGCTGTGCGAGTCGCTGATTATCGTCGCTGTCCCCTCCGGCCCCATGCATCAGTGGCTCTACTACACGATGCGTCAGGTATTCCTTGTCTTTATGGGACTGTATATCTTTTGGACGGCTCATAAGAGTACAAAGGTTGAGCTGAAGACACGCGTTAACAACCAACGAAAACACCTGATTATCGGCGCTATTCTGGTCGGTTGCATCGTTGCCGAGGATTTCTACAACATCCTTGTCGTCCCCATGAGTCTGGCGCCCTCTTGGCTGCAGCTATATCTGTCCGAGCGCAACTTTAACGAAAACGTCTTTGCGTGCTACTTTGCGATTCTGCTGATCATCTACTCCTACCACGTGTTTTCAATCCGCATGCAGGAGGCGCCCGAGGAAAAGAACGTCAGCGATCTTGATCGGCACATAGAAGAGCAGATGCCCTTCTATCGCAACGCCTACAAGCTCTCCAACCGTGAGACCGAAGTTATGCGTCTGGTCGTACTGGGCAAATCGAACCAAGAGATCGCTGACGAGCTATTCCTTGCCGTGGGCACCGTCAAAACGCACATCCACAACATCCTGGTCAAAACCGAGCAGCAAAACCGCACCACGCTGATACTCCACTTCTGGAAGCGTTAACCTGCCAAAAAGGGACAGGTTTATTTTGGTAGGTTTTATCTGGGCAAACGCCAACCGCCGCAAGGGAGCTGCTTTCCCTCGCGGCGGTTTTCTAGCAGAAAAAACCAAGTGAGTAGGCTTTTTGCAGGAGGTCAAGCACGCCCCAAAACGCCACAGCCCTGACCTGCTGTTTTATTGGGCGCCACCCGCGATGTGCTCGACAGATCCAAAAAAGTCTACTCACTTGGTCTTGAGACTCATCAGTCAGGCAAAAAAACGCCGCGAAGGGGGCTGGACTCCCTTCGCAGCGGTTGTTCGCACTGGTTTTGCGACGATTTTGCCCGCTTGTTACTCGCTGTAGCGGGTGGCGATGGCGGCTCGCACTATGCCGGTGCTCATGAGGTAAGTTACCAAGAAGTAGCCGCCGTAGGATGCCAAGAAGATCGCGCAGGTGAGGCCCACCGTGCCGCCGATGCTCATATGACCGAACGTGCTCACCAGGTCGATAATCACCTTGAGCGCCACAAAGGAGTGCGCCAGGCCTACTGCCAGCGGGAACAGGAAGAACACCGCTTGCTGTGCCATCACCGAATGGCGGATCTGGCGGTCGTCGCAGCCGATCTGCGCCAGCACACGATAGCTGCGGCTGCCGTCGGCCACATTGGAGAGCTGCTGGATCGACAGAATCGCCGCGCATGCAACGACCAATACAAAGCCGATGTAGATGGCTAGGTAGCTAATAAGACCGTTCATTTGCGCTGCTTGCACGTACATCTCGGAGCGTGTGATGAAGAATCCCCACGACCCCGGCTCCTTGCCGTCAACGAGCAGATTGTCGAGCGCAGTGTTTTTAATGCTCTCGTCTGCCTCGGTCGTATCCATCCCCTGTTTGTAGTTAACGAGCAGGCTACTGGAATACGGTTGCAGATTAAGTTGGGACAACAGCTCGTCGGCAACGACGACGGTACCCGGATTACTGCCCATCGCCGAGTTGGCGATGGCAGCCGTATCCTCGTCCGACTTGTCGCCAGCGGGCTTGAGTGTATGCCCGCCCAAGGTAAGGGCATGGCCGCCAGCCATATACTTGGTGTACATGTCGACCAGCTCGCCGCCCATATCACACGTGAGCAAGTACTGGTCGCGACCAATGCTCACCGGCTCCTTGCCCATCATCTGACGCAATTTGTTGTACTGACTTGCCGGCGTCACAGACAGGCCTGTCGTGTCGGCGTTGCTACCCTCGAGCGCCTTGGGGAGCTTTTCGCCCATGATCTTGCACATCTCACTTGGAGTCACCGAAGGATCCGAGCCGCCAAGCGGATAACTCAGATACGAATCGATCTGCACATGCTCACCGGCAACATCGGCGATATTGACCTTCTTGCCGGTCTCGACGCTGTTGTCCGCCGACTTACCATAAATACTCTCCGTATCATTGTCCGGATCAGCAAGCTCACCATGCCATGCAGAGTACAAGTCGACCGTTGCGTCGGCCGGCACCATACGATCGGCCTCAGACGGGTCAGCATACTCTTTGTAACGGTCGAGATCATCGGGCGTGTAGTAGATATACGTCTGCGACATATCAGCCGGCGTATAGCGCTCCAGATTCTCGTTCATCACGTTGGCAATCGACATGCCGCACGTCACCGAGGTGATGGACAAAAACAGGATCATCGCGATGACGCCCATCGAAAAGCACACCGTGTTGACCTTGGCCGCAAGCTGGCGCACGGTAAACATGTTGAGACCGCGCCAATACACACCACGCAGGCTCTGCAGCAGCTTGATAAGCATGCCCGAGAGTCCCCAGAATAGGGCAAAGGTGCCCACGGTAACCATAGCGGTCGTGATGCCAAACTGGTTCATGGCCTCTTGCAGCTTGCTGTCCGTCTCGGTGAGCGGGAACCCATCACGTAGCAGACGGTAATAGGCCACGCCCACCAGCACCACGCCCACGGCAAAGATGGCAATCGCAATCCAGGGGTTGCGTGTCTTGATGCTCTCGTTGCGACGCTCGGCACCCATAAGCTCGATGAGTTTGGTACGACGCACGGCGAGAAGGTTCAGCAGCAACGTGAGCACAAACATTACGAGCATGCAGGCAAGGGTCAGGTTGAACGCATGCACCGAGAAGAAGAAGTGGAAATTGGCGATCTGTGTCTTAAAGAGCGAGGCCGTAAAGAATACCATGAGCTGAGAGAGCCCCACGCCCAGCACGATGCCGGCGACAAAGGCGCCGACCGAAACGATCACGGTCTCGAGCGCCATGATCGTGGCGATGCGCCCGCGCCCCATGCCGAGTACCTGGTACAGGCCAAACTCCTTTTTGCGGCGTTTCATGATGAAGTTATTGGCGTACACCATCAAAAAGGCCATGACGCCGGCCAAAAAGTACGTGAGGTAGCCGAGCATGGTACCCATGACCTCGGACAAGCCCGCTTCCTCGATGCCGGCGATGTCGACCTGCATCGAGACGGTGTTAAAGGCATAGAAGACCGTGACGCCCAGGGTGAGCGTCAACAAGTAAACGAGGTAGTCGCGGCCAGCGCGGCGGACGTTGCCCCAAGCGAGTTTACAGAGCATCGGAGCCCTCACCGCCCATCATGGCAACGACCTCCATAATGCGGTCGAAGAACTCTCGGCGGTCGGTGTCGCCGCGGCGCAGCTCGGTGAAGATCTTGCCGTCGCGAATAAACAGCACACGGCTCGTGTAGCTGGCGGCAAAGCTGTCGTGCGTAACCATGAGCACGGTGGCGCGCAGACGGCGGTTGAGGGCCTCCAGGCTCTCGAGCAGCAGGCGAGCGCTCTTGGAATCGAGGGCGCCGGTGGGCTCGTCGGCCATGATCATGGTGGGGTCGGTGACAAGCGCGCGACAGGCGGCAACGCGCTGCTGCTGGCCGCCGGACATCTGGTAGGGATATTTGTCGAGCACCTGGCTCACGGACAGACGCGCGGCCACGTCCTGCACGCGGGTCGAGATCTCTGCCGAATTTGTGCGGGCGATGGTGAGCGGCAGGGCGATGTTCTCGCGTGCCGTGAGCGTATCGAGCAGGTTGGAGTCCTGGAAGATAAAGCCGAGCTCCTCGCGGCGGAACTGCGAAAGCTTAGCCTGCTTCATGCGCGTAACGTCCTGCCCGTTGATGCGGATGGTGCCGCTCGTGGCGCTATCGATGGTCGAGACGCAGTTGAGCAACGTCGACTTGCCCGAGCCCGAGGCGCCCATGATGCCAACGAATTCGCCGCGGTTGACGGTAAAGCTGGCGTCGTTGAGCGCGCGGGTCACGTTGCCCAGCGCTCCATATACCTTTTCGAGATGCGCGACCTCCAGTACCGGGGTCGCCATGTGCGTGGTTTGCATACCGAGTCCTTTCTTGCGATTAGTCTACGGCATCTATAGTCGCAAGAAGCCGAGTCGGCTACCATCGATATGGCTTACGGTTGCCTTACCGTTGTGTAAGGTAGGGGTAGCCGCCCTGTTACGTGTTGATGTTGAGAGAGGACTCCTGTTGAAGACTGTTCATGTTGCTGCTGGGATCATTCGTAAGGAAGGATCCGACGAGCTGCTGGCCGTGCAGCGCGGCTACGGCGATATGCAGGGACTTTGGGAGTTCCCCGGCGGCAAGCTCATGCGCGGCGAAACACCCGAAGACGCCGTGCGCCGCGAGCTCATGGAAGAGCTGCAGGTAAAAGTCACCAACCTGCGCGATTTCTACACCGTTGAGTATGACTACCCCGATTTTCATCTCTCCATGGAGTGTTACTACTGCTCGCTGACCAAAGGGTCTGGCGAGCCCCAGAAGCACGACCGCCAGCTCGATATCCGCTGGATTCCGCGTACCTCGCTTGCCACGGTGGAATGGATGCCCGCTGACAAGGGGCTCATTGATGCCCTGATTGAGCTGAAGGAAGATCGGCTTGAGGCCAACGGCACTGCCAACGACGCCGAGGCCACCACGACCGACGAGCCCGCTTCCAAGCCCAAGCGCGCACCTAAGCGCCGCAGCAAAAAGCGTCCCAAGCCCGGTCTGCTCGACGGCATCGATACCTCGGACCTTTCCGCCGACGAGCGCGAACTGGTGCGCCGTCGCGCCGCCATCAAAAAGTCAATGAAGGGCAACAAGCGCGCCAACACCAAGCCCGAGCTGCTCGTACGACAGCGCCTGCGCGCAGCGGGCCTTACGGGCTATCGTTTGGAATGGAAGGTACCCGGCAAGCCCGACATCGCCTTTCCCGGGCGGAAGATCGCCATCTTCGTCAACGGCTGCTTTTGGCACCGCTGCCCCAAGTGCAACCCCAGCCAGCCCAAGCGCAACGTTGAGTTTTGGGAGGCAAAGTTCCGTCGCAACGTCGAGCGCGACCACGCTGCCGTGGCAGCACTCACTCAAATGGGCTGGACGCCCATAACCATCTGGGAATGCGAGCTCAAAAAAGACCGCATCGACACCACAATGGAAAAGGTCATCGAGCAGGTGCGCGCCGCAGAGCCGCAGCGCTAACAGCGAGCATTCACACGCTCCGCACGTCCGCGCCACATCCACGTCACAAACCTTAGAAAGCCCTTAAGCTCAAAACCTTTCAAGAGTGTTACTCGATAGCTTTTACCTGCGGTTTCATCGCAACGTCAAACCTCATTAAGCCTTTCTTTAGCACTTCCTTATCTGCACCCGCGGCATAATGTAGCCAACGCACGGGACCTAGCAGCACACCCCGCGCGCAACCTTTTGGTGGACATCGAGGAGGCCGCATAAGCATGCATTCTTCCAATGACGCAACACAGCAGCCATCCCTAAAACATGCAAACCTTTTCTCCTTCCCCCCGACACAGAGAAACGGCCTCCTCGACTCCCCCACCACAAAAACCAAGCGCTCAACCGACCAGAGCCACAACTTGCGAGCATCGTTCGAAAAGCTCCAAGCATCCCTAGACAAAACCTTCCCCAACCAAGCCCGGGCATACTAATCCCCCATCAGCAAAGAAGCCCTAACGCTCCAATTTTTCCGCTCTAACGCCACAAGGGCAATCGAGCAGGACGGCTTGGGCGGGTCCCCGTACTTAGTTTCCAAAATCATTCCGCAGCGCGAAGGCCCCCGTCGCCAACGCTTCGTAGAAGCGAGGCAACGGGGGCCTTCATGCGCGAGGACGTTTTGGAAACTAAGTACGGGGACCCGCCCAAGCCGTCCGGTGGGATCGGAGTACCCTTGCTGTTACTCTGCCTTGCCCACAGAGTTAAGGTTGGTCATGCGGATCTTAACCAGCTCGGTGATCTCACGCATACCCTCCTTGGCCGGCTTCTTGGGATCGAAGCAGGCAGGGTTCTCGGCCATGTAGGCCATGAAGCCCTTGGTGTAGGCCTGACGCAGCTCGGTGGCGTAGTTAACCTTGCAGATGCCGTTCTTCACAGCCTCGGCAACCTGCTCATCGGGCACACCGGAGGTGCCGTGCAGAACCAGCGGCACGTCGACGGCGTCGCGGATGGCCTTGACCACGGACTGCTCGATGTGCGGATCGCTCGTGTACACGCCGTGGCTGGTGCCAACGCCAATTGCGAGGGAGGTGCAGCCGGTACGCTCGACGAACTCCTTGGCCTCGGCAGGATCGGTGTAGGGGCTCTCGCCCTCAACTGCGGGACCGTCGTCCTCCTTGCCGCCAACCTTACCGAGCTCGGCCTCGACGGGCACGCCCATGGCGCGGCCAGCGTCGGCGACGGACTTGGTCAGGGCGATGTTGTCCTCGAAGGACTCGTGCGAGCCGTCGATCATGACAGAGGTGTAGCCCGTGCGGAAAGCCTGCATGCAGCGGTCATAGCCATCGCCGTGATCGAGGTGCAGAGCGACGGGCACGGAAGCGCGCTCGGCAGCAGCCTTGACCATGCCGTAGAAGTAGTCCAGACCAGCGGTCTTGATGGTGCCCGGGGTGGTCTGCATGATGACGGGGGACTTGGTCTCCTCGGCAGCGGCCAGAACGGCCATAACAAACTCGAGGTTCTCGACGTTGAAAGCGCCAACAGCGTAGTGGCCGGCCTGAGCGTCCTTGAGCATCTTTTCGGTGGTAACAAGTGCCATGAGCGTTTGCTCCTCTCCCTCGCCCGCATCTGGACATCGGGCGTAGTTGTTCACAAGGCGTTTTACCTTGCGTTTTTCTGCGCTCATTGTATGAAATTCAGCGGCTTTACACGCGCGAGATATTGAGCCCATGCAGGTCAATACAGTCGTTTTTGAAAAGTAAACGGAAGGAATATGAGCCGAGTGGACATGTTCGATATTGAATTTTGGGCGTTCAGCGTCTTTCTTTTATAGAAAAGATAAGTAATCGAAAGGTGTTTTCTTACTCTAAAAGAAAATGAACGAAAATAGAGTCAACACAATTCCTGCAAATTTAGCCGAGAATGGAGCAAGCATGGCCCAAGCCACCAACCGTGCCTTTGCCGACGAACGCCGTACCGCCATTATGGAAATGCTCGATCATAATGCTTCGGTGCAGGTAGCAGAAATCGCCCAGACCTTTGGCGTGTCCTCCGTCACCGCCCGCGCCGACCTGGACGCGCTCGCCGAAGCAGGCAAGCTGCGCCGCACGCACGGCGGTGCCGTATCACTCCACAAACGTCTGACCGTCTCCACGCAGGATCGCCGCATCAATGTCAACGTCGCCGCCAAGCAGGCCATCGCGCAAAGCGCCATCGAGCTCGTCAATGACGGCGACACGCTGCTCGTCGACTCGGGCACCACGGCGCTCGAGTTCGTCCGGCTCCTCGATCAACGCGACGGTATCACCGTCATCACAGCAGACATTACCATTGCCGATTACATCGACGAGAGCATGCCCTCGGTCGATGTCGTCATGCTGGGCGGGGCGTTGCGCAAAGGCCATCGTTATTTGTACGGACCGCTCACTATGCAAGCGCTCCAAATGGTCCATGCCGATCTTGCCGTCATGTGCCCTGGCGCTTTTGTCCCCAGCTGCGGCTTTACGACCGACTTTCCCCAGATGGCCGAGACCAAAACGGCTATGATCGCCGCGGCCCATCAAAGCGTCGCCCTCATGGACGCCAGTAAGGTCAACGGACGCGGCATGTACCGTTTTGCCGAGCTTGCCGACGTTGACACCATCGTGATGGACCGTGATCCCGACGATGCCGTCGCCACCTCAATCGCCGAGATCGTCGACAACGCCCGCCCAAATCTCCTCATCGCCGGCGCTTAAACAAAAACCACCACAAAGGTGCCTGTCCCCTTTGTGGTGGTTGTGATGGCTGAGCGTCAAAAGTGAACGTGTCGCTACTTGGACAGCTCGTCGGCGAGGGCCTCGATCTGAGCGCGCGAGGCGTCGTTGAGCGAACCCAGGACGGTCACTTTGTTCTTCGTCAGGGTGATGTCCTTCATGCCCTCGAGCTCCTTGGTCATAATCTTGGCCGCTGCAGGCGCCCAGGAACCGGACTCGACAAGCGCCACGGTACGGTTCTGGTAGGCATGCTCGGCAAGTGTGTGGATAAAGGTGCTCATGAACGGGAAGATCTCGCCCTGATAGGTGATGGAGGCGAGCACCAGGCGGTCGTAGCGGAACGCGTCCTCAACGGCCTCGGCCATATCATCGCGAGCCAAGTCAAAGACGGAGACCTTCTGGCCGCGGGCCTCGAGCGCAGATGCGAGCTCCTCAACGGCAGCTTTCAGATGGCCATACACGCTCGCATAGGCAATCGTGATGCCCTCGTCCTCGGGCTGATAGCTCGACCAGGTGTTATAGGTGTCGAGGTAGTAGCCCAGGTTCTCGGTCAGCACGGGGCCGTGGAGCGGGCAGATGATCTGGATGTCCAGGTCGGCGGCCTTCTTGAGGACGGCCTGCACGAACTTGCCGAACTTACCGACGATGCCAAAGTAGTAGCGGCGAGCCTCGCAAGCCCAGCCCTCGGGATCCTCGATGTCGTTGGCGCCAAACTTGCCAAAGCCGTCGGCACTAAAGAGCACCTTGTCGGTGGACTCGTAGGAGAAAATCACCTCGGGCCAGTGAACGTTGGGGGCGCCGATAAAGGTCAGGCTGTGGCCGCCCAGGTCGAGCACATCGCCCTCTTTGACGACCATCTTGCGCTCGGGGTAGTCGGTACCAAAGTAGTTGACCATCATGCGGAAGGCGCCCATGCTGGCCACAATCTGTGCCTGGGGATAGCGCTCCATAAAGGCGGCGATGCCGGCGGAGTGATCGGGCTCCATGTGATGGACGACCAGGTAGTCGGGCGTACGGCCGTCAAGCGCGGCCTCGAGGTTGCCGAGCCACTCGTCAACAAAACCGCCGTCGACTGAATCGGCGACAGCGATCTTTTCGCCCAAGATAACGTAGCTGTTGTATGCCATACCGTTCTCGGACACATCGTACTGGCCCTCGAACAGGTCAATGTCGTGATCGTCGACACCGATGTAGCGGATATCTTTGGTGATCTCCATCAGGCAAAGCCTCCTAGATAGACAAAAGAACCCGTCTATCATAACACTCGTCTTCATAGCCACGGCTATCCGTCAGCATCCTTACCGATTGTAATTGAGGCGGAATATACTGCCGTTGACCTGCACAAACTATGCGCGCGGTATCGCCGTGCTATGTCGAATAATGAGCTGGCCGGGAATACGAATGGCAACGGTTTTGCCCGCCGTACCCGCCTCGGGAACCGCATGCTCGAATACCTCGCGTCCACGCTGATGCAAATCGAATCGAACGGTCGTGAGCTCGTTGTGTGCCACAAAATCATCGAGCGAATCGTCGACGCCCACCACGCTCACGTCCTCGGGCACGCGCAGACCGCTATCGCGCAGCGCTGCAATCGCGCCATTTGCCATCTGGTCGTTTGCCGCGTAAACCGCCGTCATGGTGCGATCGTGCTCGGCCAGGTACCTGCCGGCCTCGTAGCCGCTGTTGGCAGACCAGTCGCCCTCGAGCGGCTCTGCCGGCTCGATGTGTTTACGCTCGAGTGCATCCTGCCAACCGGCGCGGCGAAATTGTTCGTCGACCGAGAACGACGGGCCGCCAATATAGCGAATCTGCTCGTGCCCCAGCTCAAACAGGTGATCCATAAGCAACAGCGAGCAGCCGTAATGGTCGGAATCGACCGTGGTCACCCGCGGGTGCGCATACATGGTAACGATGACCGTGCCAATGCCCGGCAGTGGATCAAACGTCTCAAAATCGGGCGCCATGCGACTCATGCCGATGATGATGCCGTCCACGGGCAGCGCGGCCATACGACGCGTGGCCTCGGCAAGCGAAAACTCCTCGGTCTTGGACATCTCGACCAGCGTGATGGCGCAATTATGCTCGCGAGCAGCGCTGGCGATGCCGTCGATCATTGAAAGGTTGCCAAACTTGGTGACATCGTTGATGCACAGGCCGACCGAATGGTAACGGCCGTCGCGCAGCGAGCGACCGGCATAACTCGGACGAAAGCCGAGCTCTTGCATAGCGGCCTGCACGCGCTGGCGCGTCTGCTCGTTAACGTTGGGCAAGCCGTTGGCGACGCGCGAAACCGTCTGCTGCGAAACGCCAGCAGCGCGGGCGACGTCGGCCATGGAGACCGGACGCGAACTGGTATCGTTGGACGGACGCCTTGCCACAGGATCACCTTCACCCTTGCGAGATCTGAATAGCGTGCATGCCGGCCCGGACAGAAATACACCCCGCGCCGAGGCCCGCTATCGTCGGACGCATGTTAACGTACTCTACTTTTTCTATCTGCATCTCTTCTGCTTTATAAGTCCATACGGCAGTACCGTTCACGGCCGTATTTCTACCGATTACCAGATTCTCAAAAAGTGACAAGCGTTGTGTTATGAGTACGTTAACATAGCCTGTAACGTGCGGTATCGTGAACGCTTGGTTCATGCCGCTTCAAGTTGTTAACGTACTCATAACGACGCAAAACTCATCCGTGCGCGCCAAGGAAAGGACTCCCATGACCACCCCCGACGAAAAGACATTCGCCACGCTCACCAAGCTATTTGAGGAGGAGTTTGGCCCCATCGGCGACCGCCAGGTGCTCTACATACACGCGCCCGGCCGTTCCGAGATCAGCGGCAACCACACCGACCACGAGGGTGGCCACGTCATCGCCGGCTCGCTCGATGTCGCTGTCGACGGCATCGCCGTGGCAACCGATTCCAACAAGGTTCGCGTTGCCGACGAGGGCTATCCCACGTTTGAAATCGCGCTCGACACGCTAGACGTTCAGGAGTCCGAGAAGGGCACGTCCGCGAGCCTCGTCCGCGGCATGGCCCACGAAATCGCTGCTCTGGGCGTTGAGCCCCAGGGCTTCGACTTCGCCTTCACCTGCTCTGTCCCCTCGGGCGGCGGCCTTTCCAGCTCCGCTGCTGTCGAGGCGGCATACGGTCGCGCCATGGAGACGCTCTGGGGAGCACCCGCCATCGAGCCCGTCGCGCTCGCCCAGATGAGCCAGCGCACCGAGAACAACTATTACGGCAAGCCCTGCGGTCTGATGGACCAGGCCGCTGTGTGCCTGGGCGGCCTTGCCTACATGGACTTTGAGGACCAGGCTCAGCCTAAAACCCAGAAGCTCGAGCTCAATTTTGAGGATCACGGTTATGCGCTCGTGCTCGTTAAGGTTGGCGCCGACCATGTGGCAGCTACCGACGACTACGCCGCCGTTCCGCGCGAGATGCAGGACGTCGCTGCCGAGTTTGGCAAGGCACGCCTGTGCGAGGTAAACGTGGCGGACTTTGACGCCAAGCTCCCCGAGCTGCGCGCCAAGCTGGGCGACCGTGCCTGCCTGCGCGCCGTTCACTACTGGTACGAGAACGGCCTGGTCGATAAGCGCTGGGCGGCCCTGAACGCCGGCGACATCGATCAGTTCCTGGTCCTGACGCGCGAGTCCGGCGCCAGCTCTGCCATGTACCTGCAGAATGTCGTTGCCAAGCTGGGCTCCGAGCAGCCTTCGATGTATGCCCTGGCACTGGCCGAGCATGTGCTCGACGGCCGTGGCGCCGTCCGCATCCACGGCGGCGGCTTTGGTGGCACCATCCAGGCCTTCGTACCGCTCGAGCTTGTCGGCACCTTTATCACCAAGATGAACGGCTGGCTGGGCGAGGGCTCTGCCCGCCACTACGCAATTTCTGACAAGGGGGCCTACGCGGCATGGCTGTAATGACCGACGTGCGCGATGCCGCGCAGAACCTGATCGAATACGCTATCCACCGATCGATGATCGGCCAGGACGATCGCATCTGGGCCTACAACACCATTTTGGAGTGCATCGGCGCCACGGGCCCGGCGCTCGACATGGCCTGGGCGCTCCAGGTCGAGAAACTCTCGCTCTTGCACCCCGATACCCTGCCCAACTTTGACCTTGAAGGCACGCTTGCCGCGCTTTCCGAGGCCGCCGTTGCCAACGGTGCTGCCGAGGATACGGCATCGGGCCGCGATCGCATCGCCATGCGCATCATGGGTGTGCTGATGCCGAGGCCTTCGGTTGTAAACGAGGAATTCAACGGCCGTATGGGCGTCAACGAGCCCCGCGCCGCGACCGACTGGTTCTACGGTCTGTGCTGCGACGCCGGCTACGTGCGTCGTGCCGCCATCGCGCGCAATATCAAATGGAGCACCCCCACCAACTGGGGCGACCTGGAGATCACAATCAACCTGTCAAAGCCCGAAAAGGATCCGCGCGACATTGCCGCGGCCGGCGCCGCAAAGAACACGGGCGAGAAGTATCCCGCCTGTCAGCTCTGCATTGAAAACGAGGGCTACCCCGGACGCTCCGCCGCAGCCGACGGTGGCGCCCATCCCGCCCGCCAGAATCTGCGCGTTATCCCCATTAAGCTCGACGGCGAGCGCTGGGGCTTCCAATACAGCCCGTACGCGTACTTTAACGAGCACTGCATTGCCATGAGCTCCGAGCATCGTCCGATGCACGTCGACCGCAAGGGGCTGACCTGCCTGCTCGACTTTGTCGACCTGTTCCCGCACTACTTTATTGGCTCCAACGCCGACCTGCCCATCGTGGGCGGCTCGATTCTGTCGCACGACCACTTCCAGGGCGGCGCGCACGAGTTCCCCATGATGCACGCCGCCGAGGTCTCGCAGTTTAGCATGCCCGGCTTTGACCAGGTCAGCGGTACCGTGTTGCAGTGGCCGCTTTCGGTGCTGCGACTGCGCTCGCACGACCGCGCCCAGCTGCTCGACGCCACCGAGAAGATTATCCTCGCCTGGCGCGAGTGGACCGATGAGTCGGTGGGCGTCATCGCGCACACAGCCGACGGCGTGGCCCACAACACCGTGACGCCCGTCATTCGCCGCGTGGACTCCCGCGGCAACGCCGGCGGCGAGATTTACGAGGCCTACCTGGCGCTTCGCTGCAATATCACGACCGACGAGCACCCGCTAGGCGTTTTCCACCCACATGCCGAGTACCACCACATTAAGAAGGAGAACATCGGCCTGATCGAAGTCATGGGCCTTGCCATTCTGCCGCCGCGCCTGGTTCCCGAGCTTGGCGCTGTCCGTGAGCATCTGCTGGCAGCCAAGGTCGATGCCAGCTACGACCTTGCCGGTGCGCTCGAGGGCGATGATCTTTGCCGCAGCCACGCCGCATGGGCTGAGGACGTCTTTGCCCGCCGCGCCGACGAGCTTACGGCCGACAACGCCATCGATATCCTGCACGAGGAGGTCGGCGTGGTGTTTGGCCACGTGCTCGACAACGCCGGCGTCTTTAAGTGGGACGAGGCAGGACGTGCCGCCCAGCAGCGCTTTATCGACTCGCTGTAGAGCACAGACCCGGACGCTCAACGGCAGCCCCCACGACATAGCGCCTACACGACCACGGCGCCCGCCGGCAACATCGCCGACGGGCGCCGTTTTCTGATGCAAGGGTAGCTAATTTGTACCAAAACAAGGAGTGTTCCAAACTGCCGGCAGAGAAGGAACGTCCCCAGGTGCCGACCTAAACTCCCACATTATTCGATGGGAAAACGTGGTTGCCTCACACATTATTCGATGGAAAAACGTGGTTTACTCCCACATTTTTCGATGGAAAGACCAAGACGGTCTTATACTAACCATGATCGTTAGGGGGCAGTATGCAGCGACAGCTAATGGACGAACTCATCGCTTGGAAATCTAGGGCAAACCGCAAGCCCCTCCTGCTTAAGGGGGCCCGCCAGACGGGAAAAACCTGGCTTCTCAACGAATTCGCAGGCCAGCAGTATCAAAACGTCATCCGTTTTGACTTTATGCTCGAACCGGGCGCACGTTCGCTGTTCGACGGAAGCCTTGACCCCAAACGCATCATCTCCCAGATAGAGCTCCTGCGCGGCCAGACCATAACGCCGACAGACACGCTCATCATCTTCGACGAAATCCAAGAGGCACCGCGTGGCATCACCTCGCTCAAATACTTCAACGAGCTGGCGCCGGAATACCATATCATGGCAGCCGGCTCCTATATGGGGCTCGCACTCCGACGCGAAAACGAGTCGTTCCCCGTCGGCAAGATCGACCAGCTCACCATGCGCCCCATGGGGTTTGTCGAGTTCGTTCGTGCCGTCGATGGCGATCCGCTCGCAGATGCCATCCTTGCCGCAGACATGGACCTGCTGACAAACGTTTCCGAAAAGCTCGAGCGCCTGCTCAAGGAATACCTCGTTGTCGGTGGCATGCCAGAAGTTGTCTCCGCTTTCGCCGCCTCCCACGATTTCATCGAGGCCCGCAGGCTTCAGCAGCAAATCATCGAAGCTTATGAATCCGATTTTGGCAAGCATGCGCCAGCCCGCATCGTCGAGCGCATGAGGCTGGTTTGGAAATCCCTTCCCGGCCAGCTCGCAAAGGAAAACAAGAAGTTCGTCTACGGCGCGCTTCGTCCCGGGGCGCGCGCACGCGATTTTGAGGAAAGCCTCCAGTGGCTCATGGACTATGGAATCGTTCATAAGGTACCGCGTGTTTCCGCCCTAAGAGCACCGCTCACAAGCTACGAGGATCTCTCGGGCTTCAAGCTGTTCTGCATCGACACCGGCATCCTCGGAGCACTCTCCGGCCTCACGCCAGCCATTGTTCTGAACGGGCCCGCTGTTTTTACGGAGTTCAAAGGCTCGCTGACCGAGCAATACGTCGCACAGGAGCTTTTGCTCCAAGGCAATACTCCCGCGTATTGGTCATCCTCCTCCGGCAATGCAGAGACTGACTTTGCCGTCGACCATGCGGGGACCGTGCTTCCGCTCGAGGTCAAGGCGGCAGAGAATCTCAAAGCAAAGAGCCTGAGGATTGCCTGCGAGAAGTTCAAGCTCGAGCGCTGCGTGAGAACATCGTTAGCGGCATATAGAGACGAAGGCACGCTCGTCAATATTCCGCTCTGGGAGATTGGGCAAATCGACAAGCTGGCATAGGCGCTGTGGAGGGGGTGCCCCGTAAGGAGTGTCCCAAACTGCCGGCAGAGACGTCCCTATCTGCCGCAGTCATTTAAGAACGTCCCCAATGACCACGCCGATGTTTTGGCCACGACAGCGAAAGCCCGCCAAAGCGAGCAAGGTGCCTTGAAGCGAGGCGGCATTGACCTTCTGGTCATGCCGCCGAAGCTGAAAGGCAGATTGCCGCTCTGGCGGGCTTGCAGCGTCGGCTGGTTACGCGGTTTGGTAAAACCGCGTAACTCTAAAGCTCCGTTACTTCAACGTTGTTGTAGATCTCGTCCCAGCGATCCATGACCAGGTGGCCGGTCTTGGGATCCATGGCGTTAAGCTTGCCGCAGGTATTGGCGGTCTTGAGCACCGTGACGTCGTCGGCGCCGGCAGCAATGGCATGCGCAAAGCCGGCGATGGTCGAGTCACCGGAACCCGTCGCGTTCACAGCCGCAATCGCGGGCGTCTTGGCGCGGAACGCGCGGCCCTCATGGAAGCCCACCGAACCGGCAGCGCCCATCGAAACGACAACCCAGGGGATACCGGCAAAACGGTCATCGGCGGCAAGCGCCTCGCGCAGGGCATCGACATCATCGGTCGTAAAGGACGTACCCAGCAGGCCGTTAATCTCGGTCAGGTTGGGCTTTACGAGCTCAGGCTTAGCGTCGGACTCCAGCGCGGCCTCCAGCGATGCACCCGAGGTATCGAGCAGCACCTTGGCGCCCGCCTCCTCGGCGATCTTGACGAGCTCGGCATAGTAGCCGGCATCGACGCCACGCGGCAGCGAGCCCGAAAGCGTCACAACGTCCGCCTTCGCTGCAAGCTCGGCAAACTTGGCCGTAAAGGCCTCGAGCTCGGCCGGGGCGATCTGCGGGCCGCTCTCCAGCAGCTCGGTCTGATTGCCCTCGTGCAGAATATTCAAGCAAATGCGCGTCTCACCGGCGATGGGCACAAAGTCGTTCTTGACGCCGTCGGCATCCATGAGCTCGGCCATATAGGCACCCATATGGCCACCGAGTAGACCGGTCGCGAGCACGTCATCGCCCAGCTGCAGCAGCACGCGGCTCACGTTGAGGCCCTTGCCGCCAGCGGTCTTTTCGGGCGTCACACGGTTAACATCGTCGATGATCAGCTTGTCGAGCTGATAGCGCGTATCAATCGACGGGTTCATGGTAACGGTCAGAATCATGTTGAACTCCTGTTCCGGGGCGGCATAACCCGCCCCAAACATACGATAACTCGTTAAAGAATCTCGATCTCAAAGCCGCGAGTGACGGTCTCTCCCGGCTTGGCCACCAGGCAGCCACGCTTGTGCTCCAGAATATCGTCCTCGTCGGAGCAGGTGGACAGACCACCCCACGGTTCAACAGCCACAAAGTCGCCCTCGGGCTTGCTCCACACAATCAGGTACGGCATATCGGGGAACGTCAGGCGCACGCCCTTGTCCTCGGTCTTCTTGGTCAGCGTAACCACGCGGCTCTCGAGCACGTCAAAGATGGTCTCTGCGAAGTCAAAGAGTTCGTGGGTCAGCGGCAGGTCATGGCCAACCATCGGGTTCTTGCTGCGATGCTCAACATCAATCAGGCCCGTCGAGGGAACGGCAGTACAGAGCTCGGCGGCCTCGCGCTGCTCAAAACGGAGCTCGTAGTCGTCGTAGGACTCGCCCTCGTCAAGCGGGCACTTAAAGCCAGGGTGACCGCCCACAAAGAACGGCATGTCCTCGGTGCCCTCATTGGTCACCTCGTACGACACGGCCACCTTCTCCGCATCGATCGTGTAACGAGCAACGATCTTAAACGGATACGGGTACTGCTCGAGCAACTCGGCATGGTCGGCAGAGCTTAAGCTCAGCACAACCATGTTGTCGCTCTGCTCCTCGAGCTTCCACTCCTGCTTGCGAGCAAAGCCGTGGCGGGCGAGCTTGACCTCGCGGCCGCCCATGGTCATTGCGCGACCGTCACGAAGGCCGCCGCAGATCGGGAAACAAATGGGTGCCTGGCCCGACCAGACCGCCGGGTCACCCTGCCACAGGTACTCACGGCCGTTGGCCGCAATAGAAGTGAACGACCCGCCCGCCGTGCTCAGTGCTACGCGGATAGAACCGTTATCAAGAACAAACTCCATAGGAGCCTTCCCTTTCTTACGACAGCCCGCCAAGTCAATAGGGCTGATAGAAAACCGGCCCGCGCCCCCTCACAGAAACGCGAGCCGTCAATTGAAAAGCTGCAAATCGCTAAGTACAGCCAAGAGCGAAGCACTCAAGCCAAGCAAGCAAACGTCTTATCGGAGCAGCTCGCCGTACCAGAACACTTCGCAACAACAGGGGCGATCTCACAGGTCACTCAAACGTCAGCGAGCGGCGCTCAGGTGCCCCAGGTCGCCGCGAAAGAGGAGCGACGCGTACTTCATGTACGCGAGCGACGGTTTGAGCGGCGAGATGGGATGCCTGGGCGGCGCGCAGCGTCGACCGGTCCGGCGTTCGGCAGAACGCCGGAACCTAATTAGTCGTGATACTCGCCGCGGTCCCACTTCTCGAGGAACTCGTCAAAGAAGTGCGGGTCAGCCTGAGCCTCGGCGTCGGCCTTATTGCAGGCGTCGATCTTGGCGATCAGGGCGTCGTGCTCGGGAGTCTTCTCGTAGGGCTCCTCCAGGAAGGCAAGCATGATATCGGCCATCAGGAACTCGCCGGTGATCTTGCCACCAAAGCCCACGATGTTGGCGTTGAGCTCGCGACGGGCATACAGGGCAGAGGTCATGTCGCGGACCAGGGCGCAGCGGGCGCCGGGAACCTTGTTGACGGCGTTGGTGATGCCGATGCCGGTGCCGCACAGGGCCACGCCAAAGTCGGCCTTGCCGCTGGCAACAGCCTCGCCCACGGCCTTGCCATAGATGGGATAGTGCGTACGGGTGTGGCTGTAGGTGCCGCAGTCGAGCACCTTGTAGCCAGCCTGCTCCAGGCGGTCGGCCAGATAGATCTTCTCGTCCGTAACGATATGGTCGCAACCGATTGCGATGGTCTTCTTCATCAGAACGTCCTTTCGTCTGAATTCACAAGTTGAGGTAGAAGTTCGAGTTCTCGGTGGCTCTCGTTAGGCCATCTTGTTGAGCATGTCGACACGGATCTGGTGACGGCCGCCGGCGTACTGGGCGCGCAGGAACTCGCGGGCGATCTTCTTGGCAACCTCGGTGCCCACAACGCCCGGGCCCATGGTGACCATGCGCGAGCCGTTGTGCTCGCGGGTCATGTAGGCGGAACGCTCGTCGGAAATGTTGGCGACGACCATGCCCTTGATCTTGACGGCGGCCATATAGGAGCCGACGCCGTACTTATCGAATGCAAAGCCCTGGGAATCCTTGTGCTCCAACAGGTCCTTGGCAACGGCGGTCGCGGAATCGACAAAGTCCGCGGCAGGGGTCTCGGAATAGTCGACGACCTCGTGACCGTCGGCGATGAGCATCTCCTTGATGGACTCCTTCATCGACATACCGTCAGCATCGGAAGCGATTACAACCCTCATGACATCCTCCTTGAGAGATACGCAGGTGCGTAGTTTCTGTTTGGAAGTGTTGAATCGCGTTCAGGTCCGGGCATCTGAATATGCGGTTCTTCACTGTTCATGTTTATTTGAACACATTCAAACAGTAACTGCAACAACTTTTTGTTTATCTTTGTTCTTTTTTGAACAAATACCGTTCGCGGATGATTGACGACCGTTTGGGCCGGGCGCGGACGTAGCGACCATGTATTCAACAAACAAAAGGGCGGCCGAGAACGTGTCTCGGCCGCCTTCTTACGGTTGATCTTCCAAAGATCGCTTTGCCGCCTACTCAGACTGCCCGCTCTTCTTGGCATGTCTGGACGGAGCGCTCAAGAAACGACCCGTCAGATAGTTCGCGGGACCGGAGATATCGATCCCCAGCAGCACGTGTCCTAGCCATAGGAACGCCACGAGCACCAGTAGAGGAATCACACACGAGGTCACGATCATCACGATGACGCCTTCGATCAGATCGGTCACCTGATGCACGATCTCATCGGTCATCTGCTTGGCACCGCTGGTCACCGACGTAACAAGGCTCGAGGCCCCGTCAGTCAACTGCTCGAGCACGTTTTTGGACTCCTTGGCCTCGGATTTTTTCTTGTTCGATTTTGAGCTGGTCTCGGCTGACTTGTCCGTGGCATCAGCCGTCTTTGCGGCATCGCTCGCCTTTTGCTCAGCTTGCTCAATACTTACGCGATACGTTTCATCGACCTTCTGCGACACCCATACGCTCGCGGGTACGAGCGCCATGCCGATCACGGCAACCACCAGCACGCGTGTCGCCACACGGCGCAGGACGGCGCTCGTACTCCAGCGCCCGTGAATGCCGAGCGACACCGCAAAGAGCACCAACGCAAACGGGATTAGGACGCCCAAGCCAACCGACCACAAAATCGTGAGCAAATATTTCTCTAGGTATAGCACGGCAAGCACGATACCAAGGTTGCCTGAAAGCTGCGCGAGCTGCTCGGCAACCGGCGTTCCCGTATCACCCGGCAGCGCCGTAATACCCGCAGATAAAGCAACGCACGAGGTCGTGAGCGCCAGTACGTTACCCTTCTTTTGGTCGATGACCTCGATGGTGGAGTCCCAAGTTTTGGTATCGGCGAAATGCGGACGAGCTACAAAGCCCGACAGCAGCGCCAGTACCACGAGCGCAACGATAAAGCCAATCTGCAGCTTTTTGTTTGCGCACACGACATCGGACAGGCTGGGCTGCAACTCGGTTACCGTCGTGTGCTCGGTTATCTGGACAGGACGCCCATAAGCCATCTCGTGCGCGTCTCTTTTTTGTATTGACCCGTTATCCGGCATTTGGATACCTCCTCAGTCCGGGGCTTAATGCGAAAGGAAGTATACCCACCGAGCAAAAAACGAACGGGAAGACGAACAGAGCGCACCAAGACTGTCCCCAATGACTAGTCATTTAAGAACGTCCCCAATGACTATCTCGGGATGAGTTGCGGGGAGGAGGACAGAAAAAGCCCTACCGCGGGTAGCGGCAGAGCTTTTGGAAGGGGACTTGGTTGTGAGGACTCGTTAGGCGAGCTTGGCCTCGAGCTCGGCAATGCGCTTGTAGGCATCGATGGTAAAGCGGGCCTGCTTCTCCAGGATCATAGTGGTCATGAGGGTATCCTGAGCGTGAGCCATGATGAAGGTCATCTCCATCTCGCCACCGCCGGCCTCCTGCGAAAGCAGCTTGGTCTGCGTGTCGTGGGCGCCGATAAGTGCATCGCTGGCATCCTTGTGCAGCTGTTCGGCCTTCTCAAAATCGCCCTCGCGAGCAGCATCGAGCGCTGCAAGCAGATCGGTCTGGGCGTCACCTGCGTATGCGACAATCTCGAATCCAACCATCGAGATTTCTTCTTTGGTTGCCATGTTGCGTTCCTTTCACATATGAACCAATGGAGAGCATCGCGTCCGGGCATACGCGTTGCGTTCTGTATGACAGAAACATTAACATTCAAACAAAAAAGAACAGCGCAAAACGTAATTTCAAGCTATGAACGGTCACTTTTCCCCCGTGAACGGTTTTTAAACCAATCTGAACAATATCGAACACAGTTAGTGACAACCCAAACAGGACCGCACCCTAACGCAAATCGCGCACCGTATCGCCCTCTACGAGCACACCGGGGATCAGCATGTGCTCCACGCCAGACGCACCCCCATCGGCGCCGGCAATCTTGTCGACCGCCCACATGCCGACGCGCTTGTTGTCAAAGCGCACCGTGGTCAGGCGACGGTCGGGCACGATATCGCCCAGGCTATCGTCAACACCCACCACGCTCACGTCCTGGGGCACGCACTTCCCGCGCGACTCGAGCCCACGGATGCAGCCGTAGGCCATGGCGTCGTTGGAGGCATAAATGGCCGTGCAGGTCGGATCATCCGCAAGCACCTGGCCGGCAGCATATCCACTCTGCGCCGTCCAGTCGCCGCGCACGAGCTGCGGGGGCTCAATGCCATGCACACGCAATGTCTCACGCCAGCCTTCCTCGCGCCGCATGCCCGAAAGCGAGCGCTCGGGACACGAGATAAAGTGCACGGTCTTGTGCCCCTGCCCCAGCAAGTACTCGACCACTTGGCGTGAACAATCGAACTGATCGTTATCGACCGTCGAGCACAGCGGATGCTCCAGCATGGTAACGAGCACTGTCTGCATACCGGGCAGCGGTTCAAAGGTTCCAAAGTCCGCCGGCATGCGGTTCATGATTACAACCATACCGTCCACTGGCAGTGCACTCATACGCGACGATGCGCTCTCAAGGGTATAGGGGTGTCCGTCTACTTTAGTGAGGGTGATGGCATAGCCATGTTTGTCGGCCGCGGCGGCAAAGCCCTCCATACGGTCGAGGTTGCCGGTACCGGTAATGTTGAACATGGCGACGCCGACGGTCTTAAACTTGCCGCGGCGCAGCGATCGACCGGCAAAATTGGGGCGATACCCCAGCTCGCGCATGGCGGCACGCACGCGTTCCTTGGTCTCGGGGCGCACGCTGGGCGAATCGTGCACCGTACGCGAGACTGTCTGCTCCGAGACGCCCGCGAGACGCGCCACATCCTTAACGGAAACCGATTTTTTAACAGCGGCCATAGGTCGATCTTTCTATGTCAACGATGCCATTGGTGACACCTTGCGCAGTCATTTTTAACGCCTTCAAGTATATCCAACGCCTCCCCCACCATACGCTCACCACCCAAAACCTACCGTTCACCGACATTTTTGCTTCCCCGAACGGCTTTTGGTACCCAAATGTTAACGTTGCCATTGTGCAAACACAGAGCCACCGGGCGGCTCAAACGTTTACGCGTAAGGAATCGACGGTTCGCAGGCACAGGAACCACCGGTTCGCGTCTTTTTTTTGTGTCACAAAATGGCAACGTCAACATTTTGGCAACCGAACGCCAAAAGCTACCATCGTTGCTAACCCACCGACTCTTAGGAGCATTGCATGGAGCAACTCATCGCCATCATCGAAAAGGGCCAGCCCTTTTTCAACGCGATCGCCCGCAACAAGTACCTCAAGGCGATCCGCGACGGCTTTATCTCCGTCATCCCCATCATCATCTTCTCGTCCATCTTCTGCCTGGTAGCCTCGGTTCCCAACATCTGGGGTTTCTACTGGCCCGATGACATCAACAACGCCCTGTGGAAGTGCTACAACTACTCCATGGGCATCCTGGCCATCGCCTGCGCCGCCACCACGGCCAAGCACTTCGCCGACGCTCAGAACCGCGATCTGCCCAAGAACAACCAGATCAACTTCATCTCATGCATGTGCGCGGCCATCATCGGCTTCTTGCTCCTTTCGAGCGACACCATCGCCACGGACGCCGCCAGCGGCTTCAACACCACCTACCTTGGTTCCAAGGGCCTGCTGACCGCCTTCATCGCTGCGTTTGTGACCGGCATCATCTACAAGTTCTTCATTAAGCGCAACATCACCGTCAAGATGCCCGAGCAGGTTCCGCCCAACATCTCGCAGACCTTCAAGGACATCATCCCCTTCTCCGTCTGCATCACCGTCTTTTGGGTCTTTGACATCGTCTTCCGCGCTGCTTTTGGCTTCTGCTTTGCCCAGGGCGTCATCCAGGTGTTCCAGCCCCTGTTCACCGCTGCCGACGGCTACATCGGCCTCGCTGTGATCTACGGCGCTATGAGCCTCTTCTGGTTCGTGGGCGTCCACGGCCCTTCGATCGTCGAGCCCGCCATCGCCGCCGCCCTCGTTGCCAACATGACCGACAACCTGGCTGCGTTCCAGGCCGGCCAGCACGCTTCCGCTGTCCTGACCCAGGGTGCCCAGTACTTCGTCGTCTGCATGGGCGGCACCGGCGCCACGCTCGTCCTGGTCTTTATGTTCTGCTTCCTGGCCAAGTCTCAGGAGATGCGCGCCGTCGGTAAGGCCGCCATCGTCCCCGTCTGCTTTGCCGTCAACGAGCCGCTGCTGTTCGCCGCGCCCATCGTGCTCAACCCCGTCTTCTTTGTCCCGTTTGTCTTTGCCCCGATCGCCAACATCTGGATCCTCAAGATCTTTATCGACTTCTTGGGCATGAACGGCTTTATGTACACCCTGCCTTGGACCGTCCCCGGCCCCATCGGCACCATCATGGGCCTGGGCTTCCAGCCTCTCGCCTTTGTGATGCTCGCCCTTATCCTGGTCGTCGACTTCGTTCTGTACTACCCGTTCTTCCGAGCCTATGACGCCCAGAAGTGCGCCGAGGAGGCCGAGATCTCCCAGGAGGAGCTCGCCGCCAAGAACGCCGAGAAGGCCGCCAAGCTTAACGATGCCTTCCAGGGCAAGGCTGACGCCAAGAGCGTTGCCGCCGGTGCTGCTGCCGAGGCCGTGAAGTCCGACGTCGCTCCCGCCGCCACCGAGGCCACGGCCACCAGCGACCTCAACGGCAAGCGCGTGCTCGTGCTCTGCCAGGGTGGCGGTACCTCGGGCCTGCTCGCCAACGCGCTGGCCAAGGCCGCCAAGGAGCGCGGCATCAATCTTGAGACCGCTGCCGAGGCCTATGGCAACCACGTGGACATGCTCCCCGACTTTGATTTGGTCGTCCTGGCCCCGCAGGCTGCCAGCTACCTGGCCGACCTGCAGAAGGACTGCGAGCGCGTGGGCAACAAGTGCGTCGCCTGCCGTGGCAAGCAGTACATCGAGCTCTCCCAGAACGGCGATAAGTCTCTCGCCTTCGTAAGCGAGCAACTTTCGAAGTAAGTAACGCTTAGGGCCAGCCGACCATCCAAGACCGGCAGGCCCTTCGATTTAGACGATTGGATCATCATGTCCGTTAACCCCGCTAGCGTCACCAACCCGCCTGCGCAGTTTCCCGAGGACTTTGTCTTTGGCGGCGCCACCGCTGCCTACCAGGTAGAGGGCGAGACCCGCACCCACGGTAAGGGCAAGGTTGCCTGGGACGACTTCCTGGAGGCCCAGGGACGCTTCTCCCCCGATCCCGCTTCGGACTTCTACAACCAGTACCCCGTCGATTTGGAGCTGTGCGAGGAGTTTGGCATCAACGGCATTCGCCTCTCCATCGCCTGGAGCCGCATCTTCCCCAACGGCACCGGCGAAATCAACCCCGAGGGCGTCCAGTTCTACCACGATCTCTTCGCCGAGTGCCATAAGCACCATGTTGAGCCGTTTGTCACGCTGCATCACTTTGACACGCCGCTTTCCCTCTTTGAGAAGGGCGACTTCCTCAACCGCGAGACCATCGATGCCTTTGTGGACTTTGCCACCTTCTGCTTTAAGGAGTACGCCGACCAGGTGACCTACTGGTTCACCTTTAACGAGATCTGGGCCGACGCCTCCAACACCTACATCGAGGGCACCTTCCCCGGTGGTGTTAAGGCGCATCTGGCCGAGGCCTTCCAGTGCGAGCACAACATGATGCTCGCCCACGCCAAGGCAGTACTGGCCTTCCACAACGGTGGCTTTAAGGGCAAGATCGGCGTCATTCAGTCGCTGGAGTTTAAGTATCCGCTCAACGAGAACGACCCCGCCGACATCAAGGCCGCCAACAACGAGCACGTGCTGCAGAACCAGTTTCTGCTCGACGCCACCTTCCGCGGCGACTATGCCCCCGACACCCTCGAGTGCGCCAACCGCCTGGCTGCCGTCTCGGGCGGCACCATCGAGATCCTGGACGAGGATCTGGAAATCATGCGCGAGGCCGCGCTCTACAACGACTACCTGGGCGTTAACAACTACCAGTGCCGCTTCTTGAAGGCTTACGACGGCGAGAACGACCTGCACCACAACGGTACGGGCGAGAAGGGCACCGGCCGCTGGCGCGTTAAGGGTATTGGTGAGCATGTGAACAAGCCTGGCATCCCCACCACCGACTGGGACTGGATCATCTATCCCGAGGGTCTGTTCGATCTGCTCGTCTACATTAAGCAGCGCTACCCCAACTACAAGCAGATCTTCATTACCGAAAACGGCATGGGCTACAAGGACCCCTACAAAGACGGCTTTGTGGACGACCAGCCGCGCATCGACTACATCGAGCAGCACCTGCGCTGGTTGCTCAAGGCCATGGAGGTGGGCGTCAACGTGGGCGGCTACTTCCTGTGGAGCCTGCAGGATCAGTTCTCCTGGACCAATGGCTACAACAAGCGTTACGGCTTCTTCTACGTTGACTTTGAAACCCAGAAGCGCACGCCCAAGGCAAGCGCATACTGGTATAAGCACGTGGCGCAGACCCGTCGTCTGGACTAGCGGCTTGCGACGAGCGGTTGGCGGAATTGCACCGCCCACATAACCTGTCCCCATTTCTCAGCCGGGGGCGGCACGTCACACGGCGCGCCGCCCCCGGCCTTTTTGGGCGGGTCCGTTTGTCTCAATCTGTAACATCTAGCCGAGTTTTTGGGTCCTAGCTGTTACAGATTGAGACGAACAGGATTGCTCTTTCCGAAGAATCTAAATCTGTAACACGTAGCCCGCTTTTGACCGTCTACCTGTTACAAATCGAGACAAACGGAGTAGGACCTAACCCCGTATGTCCCTAACAGTCGAGCGTTCGACCAATGTACTCGGCACATGAATCGCCTCGATAGACGAGCTCTCTCCAATCGCCGCCTCAAACGCAAGCTTACCGACACCGCGCAAATCAAATCGCAACGTCGTCAGCCGATTGTGAGGAACAAGTCCCTCGAGTGCGTCGTCGATACCAACCACGCTCACGTCGTCGGGCACGGACAGGCCCGCGTTCTCGAGCGCGGCGATAACGCCCAGCGCCATCTGGTCATTTGCCGCAAGCACGGCAGTCGGCGCCTGCGACCCGCCGGCAAGCACCTCGGCCGCAATCCGCTCGCCCATGGCGTACCCACTGTCCGCACTCCAATCGCCACGCAGCATCGGAGCGGCATCGACATGAGCACGACCCAGCGTATCGCGCCAACCGGCCTCACGAAAACGCGAGGAAATCGAGTTTTCCGGACCCGCCACAAACCGCATATTCGAGTGACCATGTTCCAGCAGATAATTGGTCAACAGCTCGCACGAACCATACTGGTCGGAGTCGATCGTCGTGCAGCGCGGATGCGCATACATGGACAGGATGACCGTTCGCACTCCCGGCTGGGGAACAAACTCCTCAAAATCGGGAGCCATGCGGTTCATGTTGAGAATCATGCCGTCGACGGGTCGCTCGACCATGCGGCGCGAGGCATCGGCAAGTGCATAGGGCTTGTCGCCGCCCATCTCGATCATAGTGACGGCAAAATCATGCTCGCGCGCCGCTTGCATGATACCCTCGAGCGTCGCCAGGTTACCGACACGTGTGATGTTGTACATGCACAGGCCAATAGAACGATACGACCCGCCGCGCAACGCCGCTCCAGCAAAATTGGGACGAAAGCCCAGCTCTTCCATGGCGGCCAGCACGCGCTTGCGCGTCTTTTCCGTCACGTTGGGCATACCGTTGACCACGCGAGACACAGTCTGGCGGCTCACGCCAGCGAGCGCCGCAACCTCTGCCGCGCTCGCCGAACGACCATTCCTTGTCTGCTGATCCATGCCTTCCACGCTAACCTGCTTCCCAACTATTCCCCGCGCCCATGGCGCATCGTACATACATCGATAACGTGCTCATGATACCCGAGCCATATACCACAACATGAAAACTTCTGTCAATCAAAACCGCTTACCGAACAAATACAACCGTTCGCAGCTGTTTGAAGTTGTTTTGTTTCTATACATCCCAGCCGGATGTTAACGTGCTCATTGTCAAATGTTCACGTGCTCATTTTGGTTCTAATCATTTTAAGATAGTGTTTATCGGGCTTTTTCACCGCTGAACGCTAACCAGGGAGCCTCCTGAGCGCAAACGCACAATATCGAACAGCGAGACGAGAGGATGTATGCATATGTCTTTGCTAAACCGCGTACAGCAGCTGCCGAAGGGCTTTGTTTGGGGCGCCGCAACCGCCGCGTACCAAACGGAAGGTTCCACGAAGGTGGCAGGCAAGGGTAAGACCATGTGGGACGATTACCTTGTCGCCCAGGGTCGCTTTTTGCCCGACCCGGCCAGTGATTTCTACAACCGCTACGAGGAGGATATCCGCCTTTCTGCCGAGCATGGACTCAACGCCATTCGTGTGTCCATCGCCTGGACCCGCATCTTCCCCAACGGCGACGATGCCGAACCCCTCGCCGAGGGCGTTAAGCACTACCACGAGCTGTTCGCCTGCTGCAAAAAGTATGGCGTCGAGCCCTATGTGTCCCTGCATCACTTTGACTCCCCCGCCGCCCTGTTCAACCCGGGCGACTGGCTCAACCGCAAGACCGTCGACGCCTATGTGCGCTATGCCGAGTTCTGCTTCCGCGAGTTCCGCGAGGTCAAGAATTGGTTCACCATCAACGAGCTCATCAGCCTCTCGCACTCCCAATACATCCAAGGCAACTTCCCGCCCAACCATCACTTTGATGTGACGAGCGGCATCCAGAGCCAGCACAACGAGCTCGTTGCCCACGCCCGCGCCGTCAACCTGTATAAGGATCTTGACGAGACCGAGCACCTGGGCGGACGCATTGGCATGGTCAACGTCCTGACGCCGGCATATCCTGCCACCGACTCGCCCGCCGACCAGCACGCCGCCGACCTGTACAACGCCTTCTACACCGACTTCATCATGGACGGCGCCTTCCTGGGTCACTACTCCGCGCGCACCCTCTCACTCATCAACGAGATTCTGCGTGCCAACAACGCCACACTTACGGTTGAGGACAGCGACATGGAGGAGCTCGCCAAGGCGGCGCCCCGCAACGATATGTTCGGCCTCAACTACTATCAGTCGGCGTTTATCGCCGCCTACGATGGCGAGTCCACCAACAGCTTTAACGGCACCGGAGACAAGGGCACCTCGTGCTTTAAGTTTAAGGGCGTCGGGCAGCAGGTCGATATGCCGGGTATCCCCACCACCGACTGGGATTGGCTCATCTACCCGCAAGGCCTCTACGACACGCTCAAGCACATCAGCGCCACCTATCCCAACCTCCCCGTCATCTATATCACCGAAAACGGCCTGGGCCACAAGGACCCCGAGCCCGACGCAAACGGCATCGTCGCCGATCCCGAGCGCATCGACTTTGTCGACCAGCACATGGAGAAGGTGCTCCAGGCGCGCGCCGAGGGCGTCGACGTCCAGGGCTACTTTATCTGGAGCCTGCAGGACCAGTTCTCGTGGGCCAATGGCTATAACAAGCGCTACGGCCTGTTCTACATCGACTTCGACACGCAAAAACGCTACATCAAGCAGTCGGCACTCTGGTACAAGGAGCTCGCCGACACTATGGCGGACGCGCAGTAGCGCATCGCCTCGCTTTCCCCCGAGAAGGGAGCGGCCCTATGCGATACAAACCCAGCCGCTCCCCTCTCTCCCCCTGGGACCGACCCCGCCTGCACCCGGGCTTTTAGCAAGCGGGAGACCATATAGGTTTTCAACGTCCATGCCATTAAGATTTCATGCAAAGAGGAGCGTGAACTATGGAATCGATCGTTAAGTTCTTGGAGAAAGGTCAGCCGTACTTCGACAAGGTCTCTAAGAACATCTACCTTCAGGCCATTAAAGACGGCTTTTTGGCAGCAATGCCCATCATCCTGTCTTCTTCTGTCTTCCTGCTTATTTCGACCCTGCCGGGCGTTGTCGCCACGGTCGGCGGCTTTACGCTGCCCGACTGGTGGAACGTCGACGTCGTGAACTTCTGCAACAAGGTTTACAACTTCACGATGGGCGTCGTGGGCATCATGGTCGCCGGCACCACCGCAAGCGCGCTGACTGGCTCCAAGAACCGCCGCATGCCTGCCGGCAAGGCCATCAACGCCACGAGCACCATGGTCGCCGCCATGTGCGCTATGCTCATCTTGGCCGTTACCCAGACGAGTGCCAAGATCGACGGCGCCGATGTCTCGGTGTTCTTTACCGACAACATGGGCACCAAGGGCCTGCTGAGCTCCTTTGTCGCCGCATTTGCCACGGTCAACATCTATGCCTTCTGCATTAAGCGAGACATCACCATCAAGCTGCCCAAAGAAGTCCCCGGCGCCATCGCCCAGAACTTCCGCGACATCTTCGCCTTCAGCTTCTCCATCCTGTTTGTCGCCGTCATCGACGTTATCTGCCGCACCTGCTTGGCCGTCCCGTTTGCCAACGTCATCTCCACGCTGGTGAGCCCGCTGTTCGCCGCTGCCGATTCCTACGCCGGCCTCGCCCTCATCTGGTTCATGATCCCGCTGTTCTGGTTCATGGGCATCCACGGCCCCTCGGTCGTTAAGCCTGCCCTCAACGCCGCGCTGTTTGGCAACATCACCACCAACCTCGCCACGCTGCAGGCCGGCGGTCACCCCGCCCTCGCCCTGACCGAGAACTTCGGTAACTACATCGGCGAACTCGGCGGCACCGGCGCCACGTTCATTGTCCCGATCATCTTCCTGCTCTTTATGCGCTCCAAGCAGCTCAAGGCCGTCGGCAAAGCCTCTGTCGTACCCGTGATGTTCGCCGTCAACGAACCGCTGCTGTTCGCCGCGCCCATCATCCTCAACCCGTACTTCCTGATCCCGTTCCTGTTTGCCCCCGTGGCCAACGTCCTCATTGGTAAGTTCTTCATCGACTTTTTGGGCATGAACGGCTTTATCTATGCCATGCCGTGGGCACTCCCCGGACCGATCGGCACCTTCATCGACACCAACTTCCAGCCGATCTCTCTGGTCCTGGTTGTCGTCCTGCTGGTCGTTGACTTCTTAATCTACTACCCGTTCTGCAAGGCCTACGACAACGTCCTGTGCAAGCAGGAGGCCGAGACCCTGGCCGAAGAAGAGGCCGAGGAGACCAAGGCCGTCAAGACCGCTGCCGCCCCCGCCGTTGAGGCTCCTGTTGTCGAGACCGCTTCTGCCACTGAGGCCTCCGCAGCTCCGTCCGCCCTTAAGGGCAAGGATCTGAGGGTTCTGGTTCTGTGCGCTGGCGCCGGCACCTCTGCACTGCTCGCCAACGCGCTTAAGGAAGGCGCCGACGAGCTGGGCATCGACATTACCGCCAACGCCGGTGCCTACGGCAGCCACTACGCCATCATGGACCAGTACAACGTCATCGTCCTGGCTCCGCAGGTTCGCACCTATTACAACGAGATGAAGGCCGACACCGACCGCCTGGGCATCACGCTGCTGTCGCCCAAGGGCAAACAGTACATCGACCTCACTAAGGATCCCAAGGGTGCCGTCGCCTGGATCGAGGAAAACCTCGAGGCATAAGACGCTGACACCACCTGCCGCTTGCAGACAATAAATGGCCCGTGCATCGATGTGTGATGCGCGGGCCATTTTGTTTAGACCGCACCCGTCCTCCTGTTCATCTCAATCTGTAACATCTAGCCGAGTTTTTCGGTCCTAGCTGTTACAGATCGAGACAAACGGAATAGGCCGAGCACGTCTACGCCCGCAGATCCCGCACGCTCGCGCGCTCGACCAACACGCCCGAGACGAGCGTACGGCTTCTGGAGCTCGGAGCTTCTATGCCCGCAACGACCTCGTTAAGCGCACGGACGCCCAGCTCGCGGTGGCGGAACTTCACCGACGTCAGAATCGAGTTGGGAATCGTCTTGTAGAGCTCATCGTCGAAGCCGATCACGGACACGTCGTCGGGCACACTGAGCCCTTTGTCACGTAGAGCCATCATCACGCCGTTTGCCATGCAGTCGTTAGCAGCGAGGACCGCCGTGCAATCGGGTTTATCGGCAAGCACAAGGCCCGCGGCATAGCCACTATCCGCATTCCAATCGCCTTGCAGAGGCTCGGGCGGCTCAATGCCACGCGTCTCGAGTGCCGCACGCCAACCTTTCATACGGCACTGGCTCGACAGCGACTCTTTCTTACCAGAGACGAAGTACACATTCTTGTGTCCGCGATTCAAGAAGTACTCGCATGCCATGCGCGCGCCGCCCTCTTGGTCGTCACTGACGGTAGAGCAGGTAGGATGTTCCATCGGTGTGATAATCACCGTCTTGAGGTCTTTCGGCGCCTCAAAGGTATCAAAGTCATCGACCATCTGGCGCAGGTTGAAAATCATGCCGTCGACGGGGAGCTGCGACATCCTACGCGCCGCTTCGGCAAGGGTCATCTTCTCCCCCGCCCGCTTTTTAATCATCGTGAGCGCAAAGCCGCGTTCTTCGGCGGCATCGGCGATACCGTCGATCATGTCCACGGCACCGCCCGACAAGTGGAACAGCACGACGCCGATGCACCCGTAACGGCCCAACTTGAGCGAACGCGCGGCAAAGTTGGCTCGAAACCCGAGCGCCTCCATGGCCGAATGAACCTTATCGCGTGTCGACTCTCGCACGCTATCGGGCTCGTTAATCACGCGCGAAACCGTCTTGAGAGAAACACCAGCGGCAATCGCCACATCATTCATTGAGACATTTTTCTTGTCCATCGTTGCCACTGCTTCTCCAGTCGGTTTTACATCGCTTGTTTTTGCGTTCTAGCATACACTACCTGCCTGACTGATAAATCAACCGTTTACCGAACAATATCGACCGCTCACCCGTATATCCTTGTTGCTCTTCCAAAAATGCCTTACGTTGTCATTAACGAAATGACAACGTTGTCATTTCGCAATGCCTTCCTTAAGCAGGAAGGTTTCCGGGCAGTCCTGACCATCCATCGACGACCAGTTCCATCCACATGCATCGCGCATCAAGTAGCAAAGGAGCTCTATGGACGCCATCGTAAAGATGCTCGAAAAGCATCAACCGTTCTTTGAGAAGATCTCGAGGAACATATACCTCCAGGCCATCAAGGACGGATTCCTTGGGTGCATGCCCATTGTCTCACCTCTTCGATCTTTCTGCTCATTGCCACCCTTCCCGGCGTAGTCGGCGTCACGCTGCCCCAGCCGCTCATCGACTGGTGCAACAAGCTCTACAACTTCACCATGGGCGTCATGGGCATCATGGTTGCCGGCACCACTGCCAAGAACTTCACGGCTTCCATGAACCGTCGCATGCCCGCCGGCAAAGTGCTCAACGACGGTTCCACCATGGTGGCCGCCCAGTGCAGCATGCTGCTGCTCGCAGTCACGCAGTTCACCACCAAGTTCAACGGCTCCGAGCTTTCGGTCTTCGATTGCACCAGCATGGGCACGCGCGGTCTGTTCTCGGCCTATATCGCCGCGTTCATTACCGTGTGGGTCTATAAGTTCTGCGTCTCGCGCGATCTGACCATTAAGCTGCCTAAGGAGGTCCCGGGCGCCATCGCTCAGAACTTCCGCGACATCATCCCCTTTGGCGGTGCTGTCATCATCTGCGGCATCATCGATGTCGTCGTGCGCAACCTCATGGGCGTTCCGTTCTCCGAGCTGCTTATCAAACTGCTCTCCCCGCTCTTCACCGCTGCAGAAACCTATCCTGGCCTTATCCTTATCCAGGCAGCCACCGCGTTCTTCTGGTTTATCGGCGTCCACGGCCCCTCGATCGTCCAGCCGGGCATCGACCCCATCCGTCTTGCCAACCAGGCCGAGAACCTGCAGGTTCTGCTGGCCGGTGGCCACCCCGCCCACTCCCTCACCTTTAACATGTCGCTCGTGGGTGAGTTCGGCGGCACCGGCGCCACGTTCATCGTGCCGCTTCTGCTGATTCTCTTTATGAAGTCCAAGCAGCTCAAGGCCGTCGGTAAGGCCTCGATTGTTCCTGTTGCCTTCGCCGTCAACGAACCGCTGCTCTTTGGCGCGCCGATGATCCTTAACCCCTACATGCTCATCCCCTTTGTTGCCGCTGGTTGCGTCAACGTGAGTGTTGCCAAGTTCTTTATCGATAACGTGGGCATGAACGGCTTCTCCTTCGTGGTGCCTTGGGCTACCCCTGCCCCCATCGGCATCTTCATCACCACGAACTTCCAGCTTATCGCCCTGGTATTTGTCGCGATTATCATCTTGCTGGACGCCATCATCTACCTGCCGTTCTTGAAGGCATACGATAAGCTGCTCTGCGACCAGGAGGCCGAGCGCGCCGCCGAGCTGGGTCTCGAGTCCGATGGTGCCGCTGCCATCGCCGCCAACGCCCCTGCGCCCGCTGTCGAGCAGGCTACCGCTTCCGTCGAGACGACTGTTGCCGCCGCCGACAACAAGCCTGTCGTCGATCAGCCCGAGCCCGCTGCCGATGCATCAGCCAAGAAGGATGTCGATGGCCTGAAGGTCCTCGTCCTGTGCGCCGGCGCCGGCACCTCTGCCATGCTCGCCAACGCCATCAAGGAAGGTGCCGCACAGACCGGAGAGAACATCGCTTCCTCCGCAGGCGCCTATGGCCAGCACACTGCCATCATGGATCAGTACGACGTTATCGTGCTTGCCCCGCAGGTCCGTAGCTACTACAACGACATGAAGGCCGACACCGATCGCCTGGGCATTAAGCTGCTCGCCCCGCGCGGCAAGGAATATATCGACCTTACCCGCGACCCCGCCGGCGCCATCAAGTGGCTCCGCGAGAACCTCGACTAGTTACCTCCCTCTGTTGGTGCCCGAATCCCCAGTTCGGACACCTCTCCCTATTCGTATCCCACAGAAAGGATGACTCATGACCAACCCCATGCAGTTCCCCGACGGCTTTGTGTTTGGCGGCGCCACCGCTGCTTACCAGGTTGAGGGCGAGACCCGTACGCACGGCAAGGGCAAAGTGCCCTGGGACGATTTCCTGGCTGCTCAGGGTCGCTTCTCCCCCGACCCCGCAAGCGATTTCTACAACAAGTACCCGGTCGATATCGACCTGTGCCAGCGCTTCGGCATCAACGGTATCCGTGTCTCCATCGCTTGGAGCCGTATCTTCCCCAACGGCACTGGTGAGATTAACCCCGAGGGTGTTGCCTTCTATCACGAGCTCTTTGCCACCTGCAATAAGGCCGGCGTTATCCCCTATGTCACGCTCGATCACTTCGATACGCCCGAGGCCTTTTACCAGAACGGCGGCGAGGGCTTCCTGACGCGCACGACGATCGACGCCTTTGTCGAGTACGCCAAGTTCTGCTTTGCCGAGTTCACCGAGGTCAAGCACTGGTTCACGTTTAACGAGATTCCCGCGACCGCCGAGGGCAGCTTTATCGTCGGCAACTGGCCGCACGGCGAGAAGTACCGCCTGGACAAGGCCTTCCAGCTCATGCACAACATGATGGTGGCCCACGCCAAGGCTGTCGTCGCCTTCCATGAGGGCGGCTTTGAGGGCGAGATCGGCATTGTCCAGAACCTGGAGCCCAAGTATCCCCTCGATCCCAACAACGCCGCCGACTGCGAGGCAGCTCGCATGGCCGACGTCATCAACAACCGCTGGGTACTCGACGCCACCTTCCGCGGCCACTATGCAGCCGATACCATGGAGGCTGCGACCAAGCTGGCCCATATCGCCGGCGGCGAGCTCGACGTTCGTGACGAGGATATCGCCGCGCTGACCGCCGCGCTCCCCTACAACGATTGCCTGGGCGTCAACACCTACAAGTGCCAGTTCCTGCGTGCCGCCGAGGGCGAAAACGACATCAACCACAATGGCACCGGCGACAAGGGCTCCTCGCGCTGGTTCCTCAAGGGCGTGGGCGAGTCATGCGTGCGCGAAGGCATACCCACCACCGATTGGGACTGGATCATCTATCCCGAGGGCCTGTACGACCTGCTGCTGCGTATTAAGAACGATTACCCCAACTACAAGAAGATCTACATCACCGAGAACGGCATGGGCTATAAGGACGACTTCGAGGACGGCTTTATCGACGACGCCCCTCGCATCGACTACATGCGTCAGCATCTCGCATGGATCCTCAAGGCGATTGACGGCGGCGTGAACGTCGACGGCTACTTTGTGTGGTCGCTGCAGGACCAGTTCTCCTGGACCAACGGCTATAACAAGCGCTATGGCCTGTTCTACATCGACTTTGAGACCCAGAAGCGCTATCCCAAGGCGAGCGCGTACTGGTACAAGAACGTCGCGGAGACCGGCCTGCTCATGGCCTAACTTCAGCCGCGTATCCCCTGTCGGCCGCATGCGAATCCCCCACGGGTTCGCATGCGGCCTTTTTTGTTTTTGGTGAGCCCGAGCAGGCCGTTTATCTCGATCTGTAACATCTAGCAGGGATTTTCAATCCTAACTGTTATAGATTTAGACGAACGGGCGACCAGGGCTGAAAGATCTCAATCTGTAACACGTAGCCCACTTTTAACCGTCTAACTGTTACAGATCGAGACAATAAGATAGTCAAATCCGAACTTCTCAAGCAGTTATGAGGCATGGTTTCTAGTTTTCGGTATCACGAACATATTTTCGGTATCATTTAATGGTATTATGATATCGAAAGTATGTTCGTGATACCGAAAGGAGCCGCATGCGCCAGTTCGATTACACCACAGTCCCAGCGGAACTCGAAGCAACTCCAATCACCAACCTCCTCCTCTCGATACGCGAGCATAAAGGCCGACAGCTTGTTCTGAGTCAAGTCAAACCCGAGCTTCTATCGTCCCTTATGGAGGAAGCTAAGATCCAAAGCACCCAATCCTCCAACGGACTTGAAGGAATTGTTACCACCCAAAAAAGACTCAAAGCAATCATGGCGTATTCCGCCAAGCCAAGCTCCCGCGCAGAGGAAGAAATCGCTGGATACCGAGATGTGCTGTCGCTTATTCACGAGCAACACGATTCCATTCCCGTAACGCCATCGGTCATTCTGCAGTTGCATCGTGACCTCATGGCGCACACGGCAATCTCGTATGGAGGCCATTGGAAAGATAGCGATAACGAAATCGTCTCCATTGACGATCAAGGTAATCGATTTGTGCGCTTTAGGCCCCCTTCGGCTCTAGCAACCCCGGGACTTATTAAAGAAGCCTGCCAGTCCCTCAACGATGCTTTATCTCGCCAAGTTTGCGATCCCCTCCTTATATCGCTCCGCTTTATCTTCGATTTTGTTAGCATTCATCCCTTCAACGATGGCAATGGCAGGATGAGCCGGCTCCTTACAACGCTGCTACTCGAAAAGACTGGATACGACGTTGCGCGTTACATCAGCATCGAACGACTTATTGAAGACAACGAGGCGCTCTACTACAACGCCCTCGCTGCAAGCTCCACTGGATGGAATGAAAATCAAAACACCGAAGTACCCTTTATCCGTTTCATGCTCGGAACAACCCTGGCCGCCTACCGACAGCTCGAGCAGCGTACCTTAATTGAATCAAGCACTCGTCCCATGTCGAAGCAAGCGCGCATCGCTGTTCTATTTCAACAGAGACCCGGCGTCATTAAGAAATCCGACATCCGGTCCAACTGCCCCGATATCAGCGAGGTAACCATTAAACGAACCCTCGGCCAGCTTGTTAGTTGCAGCGCAATCGAAAAAACAGGAGCGGGTCGTTCGACGGGCTACATACTCAAAGACGTCCATGCTCTAGAACTATTCTTGCAAGCCACAATACCCGATGGCGAGGCCGCAATAACAAAAGAGGCTCCAAAGGATAAGCTCCTTGAACGTGTAAACCACGCCGAGGATGAAAGCAGAGAAGGGCTCTATGAAGACTACGATTCATTCTCAAGGGACATAAAGACGAAATACGGAGTCTAGTCATATCTCAGAATAGCCTCATCCTTGTTGCCCAAAGTTATTTACTCGTCATTTTAAAGCGGTACCCCTGCGCCGGCAGAAGGTGTAGAAGTCGCGCTTGCCGATCTTGCTGGAGTCGGCGATGAGGTAGCGCGAGTCGGCCTTGCTAAAGGCGAGCTGCTGGATGCGGCCCTCTTCCATGTTAGACGTGGACACGTCGCCGTCCAGAATGCCGTTGGCACCGATAAACGCCGTGTCAATCCCTAGTGCGCGCAGGGCATCCTCGGCCGTTGGTCCCACAAAAGCGGCGGTGCGGCGGCGGTACATGCCGCCCACCAGGCACAGCTCGCAGCCCTCGCGCGCCTCGAGCAGGCTAAAGGCCGAAAGCGAATTGGTCACATAGATGGAAGGCAGTTTGTCGGTGACTCGGAGAGCGCCAATGCGATCTCACGACGGTTGCGCTCATTGTCTCAATTAGATACTCAACGAAATACGGCCCCGCAGCTCAATAAGCTGCGGGGCCGTACTATACACCGACGAATCAACGACGGAGTGCATCCACTATTTGGCCAGCTCCTGAACGATCCAGTCAATTGCACCTTCGGGATCGTTGGTAAGGTCGATATACTCCTTGCCCCTTGTGGTGAGCAGTTTAATTCCAAGGCGATCGGTATCGGCCTTCATAGCGTCATAGTACATGCGTGCCTGGGGCGCCAGAACAATCACGTTGTACTGATCCATCGTCTCATAGTGGCTTCCGTACGCACCGGACTGAGAAACCAAATCGATACCCTTAGCAGCGGCACCTTCGCGAAGAGCATTTGCCAAGAGAGTCGAAGTGCCGGCACCCTGGCAAAGCACAAGCACGCGGATCTGCTCCGCCTTGTCCTTTACCGCCTCGAGAGCTTTTGCGACATTTTCCTGTTCGGCAATAGCATCTGCATCCGAGTTTCCTGCAGTCTCCTTTGCAGACTCTTCCAAACAAAGCTGATGGTCATACGCCTTGCAGAACGGATAGTAAATCACAAAGTCAACGACCAACAGCACTGCCATCAATACGAGAGAACGCAGATCGAGACCCGTGGTGAGGAACGCACCAATTGGGCCGGGAAGCGCCCACGGCATGGTATACATGGGGGCGTTCATTCCAATGACGTCAATGAAAAATTTACCGATAATGGCGTTGACCATAGGAGCCACTAGGAAGGGCACGAACATATAGGGATTGAGAACAATCGGCATACCGAAGATAACGGGCTCGTTAACTCCAAAAATCACCGGGATAATCGATGCCTTGCCCATGGCTTTAAGCTGCTTGGAGCGCATAAACATGATCAGGATAATAGGAACGATGAACGTGCAGCCAGAACCGCCCAGACCGCCGATGAAGCTTGTAAAGTCCTGCGTGAGAGCAATTGACGGGTGTCCACCTGCTTGGAAAACCTCAAGATTGGTAACGGTATTGCCGTAGAGCGCAGCATTGATCGGACTCATGACAACCGAAGCACCGTGGATACCCATAAATTGGAAAAGTGCGACGGCGCCTTCGATAAGCGCCATGCCAGGATAGGTGTCGACCGCGGAGAACAGCGGCGAGATGAGAGCGGATACCAAATTGGCGAACGGCACAGCAAGCAGCTTGCGGCTCGCAAGATCGATAAAAGCGCACGCAAGGATCGAAAACCCAAATGCAAAGATATCGCGAAAACTCTGCGCAATAGAGCCAGGGACCTCTTTGGGGAGCTTGATCGTCACATTATGGCTAATGCACACCTTATAGATATTAACGGTCAAGAATGCGGCTACGAACGCAGCGAGAAAACCCTTGGTTCCCATATAGCCGGTTTCAAAAACAGATGTATCTGCTCCGCCAATCGAGACAACATCGTTCGTCACCGATAGCAAGAGCATGCCGCACATGGCACAAACCATGCACGAGGTGGGGTTGAGAGATTTGCCCGAAGGCATGCGACGGTTCATCGACATGGCAAGTGAGCTCGCCGTGGTGCCGGCCACCATAATGCCAAGAAGCCCCATGGTATATGCATAGATTTTATTGAAGAAATCCAGCACCTCAGACGGAAGCGTGATGCCTACATAGGCAGGGAGCGTCGAAAGAAGAAGGAACAGGCTCGAGAACAGCACAATTGGCATATTCGAGAGAAAGCCATCCTTGATCGCCACCAGATAAATGTTCCTCGAGATTTTGTCGAAGAGGGGCTGGTGTTTTTCAAGGAATTTGACGATAGCGTCCATAACACATCCTTTCATGATTCCCGGGCACACAACGATTTATCCGGACTCAACCGTCGTCGTCCCCGTTTGTATCCACGTATGTAAGTGAATACGTTCTCGTGCGAAATGTAATATCATTTGCGCGATTTGTCATAACCAATTCTTTTTCCGCTTTGTCGATATGTCAAGAATTCAAATACTTATTCGGTGAACGGTAGTTGATTAATATAAGGTTTTCCCAGCTAAAGGCTATTTTTTCCAAACAGTACAATAAGCTTGCAACCGTTCACCGATTGGATATAACATATTGAATATATTGTTGTAACAATATTAGAGACAATGTCACAAGCCTGTCGTTCTAGTCAAAGGAAGTAACAATGCCCAAACGATTACTGAACATGTCCGCATCCGATTTTGCCGCCACGTCACCCATGGATCTAAAGCAGGCAATTCTGGCTTCCGAGGGACGTACCATCATGGCGGAAAACGTACCCTCTTCCCAATTTCTCGGCGGCGTTACTAATGCAGAAATCGAACGTGCCGCAGGTGCCGACCTACTTCTGTTTAACGCGCTCGATGTGTTCGATCCAGTTATTGCCGGTATTCCAGATGATCTCAATGAAAACCCGGTCACTTGGGTGAAGCGAGCATGCGGAAGGCCCATTGGCGTCAATCTGGAGCCAGTTGATAACGAGGCAGAGATGTCTGAATCCCGAACGGAAATCCCCATGGGTCGTCGCGTCTCTCCCAAGACCTTAGAAAAGGCTAACGAACTCGGATTTGATTTCATCTGCCTGACGGGCAACCCTGGAACCGGCGTCTCCAACGATGCAATCGCCCATTCGATTAAACTCTCCAAAGAGCATTTCAATGGCCTGGTCATAGCCGGAAAAATGCATGGAGCGGGCGTTGCGGAACCTGTCATGACGCTCGAAATTGCGCGCAAGTTTGTTGACCTCGGCGTCGATATCCTTCTCGTGCCAGCCCCCTACACCGTCCCTTGCTTCCAAGAAGCAGACCTGCGCGCCATCGTAGACTTTGTACGATCCCACAACGTAGGCAAGTCAATTGAAGAGAAGGTTCTCGTCATGGCGGCGAACGGGACGAGTCAAGACTCCTGCGACAGCGAGACCATTAAGAAAATAGGCCTTGCAGCAAAAGCAGCCGGCGCTGACCTCCAACATATCGGGGACTCCATGAACGGTATTTGCCTGCCCCAGAATATCTTCACGCTCGGACAAGCCCTTCGTGGATACAGGCATCAGATCGTCATGCTGAGCCGCTCTGTGATACGTTAAGGTTACCTTGCCCACGCTACATCCCGACTGAGGCAACCATCAGGTATAACCAACATGCAAACTGAGGCTCTAATGCTCGATACACACGAAAAACGGCCACTCTATTTACAGCTCACCGACGCGCTGCTCAAGCAGATCGTCGATGAATATCAAGCAGACGATAAACTTCCAACAGAAATGGAACTCTGCGACGAATACGCCGTAAGCAGAACAACCGTCCGACTTGCCATGAGTGAGCTGGAGCGTCGTGGAAGTATCTATCGAATCCAAGGTAAGGGGTCGTTTGTTGCACCGAAACGCGTTAGCGAGCTCAATTCACTTTTAGACTTTGACTTTGCAAGCCATTGCGATGGCGTTGATCCGGATGCCATCACCAAACATTTCGGCGGCCTCACATCAGGTCGTCCAATTTCCGTAATGATGCTCCAACAATTTGGATGTCAAAGTCGCGATGAAATTCAGCGTCTTGAATTGACCTACGAACTTGAAGGCAGCTTCATAGGCGCTGATACGTTCTTCATTTCAAAGTCGCGCGTTCCGAATAACCAGTTAGATTTTCAGGCATTTAGCAGAATCATGGACGACTTGTCCAAGTCTATCCAATCTGTTAGGGAAAGCTATAGAGCACGTCAGCTTAGCGATTCCGAAGCCAGTAATTATGGTGTTGCAAAACTTCCGGTCATCGAGCTGACTCATTATGCTTACGACTCCGGAGGCAAACTAATCTCAATTGTCTGCCGCACCGTCTTAACTGGGCGAATCCCTTATCAAAACTTTATTTTCAAGTCCTAATGTTCTTTTTCTTTTGTCTCGATCTGTAACACGTAGCCGAGTTTTTAAGTCCTAACCGTTACAGATCGAGACAAACGGAATAGGCCGGGTCAAAAATCTCAATCTGCAACATCTGGTTGGTGGTTTCACCCCTACCTGTTACAGGCTGAGACGATTTGATAGTGGAATCCTCATTTGCGCGTCATATCGCGTAGCGCTGACGCGCTGGTTTCCACAATGACAGGAGGTAAAAGTCCTCCCGCATCGCCTGTTGGCAATCCCGTAGCGCTAGCTAGCAAATGACCTGCGTGTGCTCCTCGATGGCGACACGATCCTCGGCGGCGATACCCGGCTCGCACACCACGGCGTCCAAACTGTCCAGGCGGCAGAAGGTGTAGAAGTCGCGCTTGCCGATCTTGCTGGAGTCGGCGATGAGGTAGCGTGAATCGGCCTTGCTAAAGGCGAGCTGCTGGATGCGGCCCTCTTCCATGTTAGACGTAGACACGTCGCCGTCCAGAATGCCGTTTGCGCCGATAAAGGCTGCGTCGATCCCCAGTGCGCGCAAGGTGTCCTCGGCCGTGGGGCCCACAAAGGCGGCAGTGCGGCGACGGTACATACCGCCCACGAGACACAGGTCGCAGTCTTCGCGCGCCTCGAGCAGATTAAACACCGAAAGCGAATTAGTCACGATGCGTAGGCGGCACGCCGGCAGCATCGAGGCCATCTGCTCAACTGTAGTGCCCGTCCCCAAAAAGATGGTCGAGCCCTCCTCGATGAGCCCAACGGCGCGGCGCGCGATCTGCAGCTTTTCCTCGGCATGCTTAGTGCGCTTTTCACTGTGCGAATACTCATGGCGCAACATAGCGTGCGGGCGACTCTGCGCACTACGGGCGCCGCCGTGCACGCGCTCGATCTCGCCTAGGCTCGCAAGCTCCTCAAGGTCGCGACGGATCGTCATGTCCGAGACACCTAACGCATCCGAAATCTCCTTAACCGAAACCGTGCCCTGCTCATCGAGCAGCTGGCGAACCCTATCCTGTCGCTCTGCCTTAATCACGATGAATCCTCGCCGTTCTATGCGTGCATATCATTCAAACAGTAACGAACAAATTGTATCAGACCCGTGCGCGTCAAAAATGAACGCCCGCACAGCTCCAATCATCACTTTTTTGAGAAAAATACCCCCTGCTTTAGTGGGGTGTAGTGATAATCTCGCCTGTTCGCGCTACAGTTTGTCGGAAATACCTCGATGTTAGGAACCAAATGATCACTTCCGAGCTTTTCGGCACCGCGCCGTGCGGTACCCCCGTTCATCGTTACACCCTCAACGGGCCCGAGATCTGCGTTCGCATTATGGACTATGGCGCCACCGTGCTTGGTATCGACGTGCCCGACATTCCCGGCAACGTGCGCGATGTGGTGCTGGGCTTCGATAAGCTCGAGGATTACTTTGACAACCCCGCCTGCTTTGGCGCGACCATCGGCCCCGTGGCAAACCGCACCGCGGGCGCCACGATCACCATCGACGGTACGGACTGGCATATGCCCGCCAACGAGGGCGCCAACAACCTGCACAGCGATCTTGAGCACGGTCTGCATAAACGCGTGTGGGACGTTGAGCTCGACGAGACTCACAACGCCGTGCGCATGACCACCTCGCTTGAGGACGGTGAGCTGGGCCTTCCCGGCAAACGCACCTTTACGGCCGTGTTTACCGTTACACGCACCGGCGTCTTTCGCATCGAGTATGGCTGCGAGAGCGACCGCGCCACCTACGTGTCCATGACCAACCACACATACTTTAACCTTGCCGGCCATAACGCCGGCATGGACTGCGAGCACTTCTTTGTTGCCAACGCTGCCCACTACCTGCCCATCAACGAGCAGAATATCCCCACCGGCGAGATCGCTCCGGTCGAGGGAACACCGTTTGACTTTCGCGAGCTGCGCCCCGTCGCGCCTGGCATGGAAGCCGACGACCCGCAGATTAAGCAAGCCCGTGGCTACGACCACTGCCTGTGCATCGACGGCTATCAGTACGGGCGCAACCTGCGCCGCGCGATGCACGTCGAGGAAATGTGGACCGGCCGTGAGCTCGACTACTACACCACCGCCCCGGGCGTGCAGCTCTACACCGGCAACTGGCTGGGCGACGAGCACGCCAAGGACGACGCCAACTATGGCTGGGGCGCCGGCTTTGCCCTCGAGGCAGAGATGTACCCCGACACGCCGCACCAGCCGCTGTTCCCGCAGGGCATTGTGGGCCCGGGTCACCCCTACAGCAATGTGATCGAGTACCACTTTATGAGGCACTAAGCCCGCAACGCAACATATCGCACAACAGCGCCCGCCGGCACACCGCCGACGGGCGCTGTTCTACCTAGTCATTGGGGACGTTCTTAAATGACTAGGTAGATGGGTCGGGATTGGAACTGGGGAGATAGCGGATTTCTAGCTCTATGCCGAGCGCCTGCAGTTCTTTGAGGGCAGCGACGTCTGCGTCGCCCACGGCAACCGCGGGCGCTATGGGGCGCTTGCCCTCCCCTGCTTGCATATGGCCAATGCTGATCTTGGTGATTGGCACGCCGCCCTTAACCAGCGCGAGCGCATCGACGGGTGAGGCTACCATGATCAGAATCCATTGACGCGGCGTTGCGGTATGAATGATGTCGATAGTCCTTTGCACCGAGAAAAACCTTGTCCAGACGCCTTCTGGCGCCGCCGCCCTCATGGGTGCCCATTGGCGCGAATCCGCCGCGATCTCATCGTTGACGATTAGGACAAGGTTGGAACCAGTCGCCTCGTTCCACAGCTCAACGTCTTGCCCGTAAATGAAACGGTCATCGATACGCGTGAAAAGAATCTTGGGTTGAGCCATGGCTGCCCCATTCTGTTTGAGACCCATACGAGCGGGACATCACGTCTCCAATATTAGTGCATTTAAAGTGAGAAAAGCCGTCAGAACCCTTGCGCGGATGTGCGATGTCCCGTATCATAAACAGCCGTTGACGCCTCAGTTGCGTCACCACATGGCCGCCAGCGTAGCTCAGTTGGTAGAGCACCGCTCTCGTAAAGCGGGGGTCACCGGTTCGAGCCCGGTCGCTGGCTCCATTGCACAAGATAGCCGCCTTCGGGCGGCTTTTTTCTTGCCGATTTATCGCACAATGCCAATCCAAGCACAACGCCGCCGGCAACTCCCCTACTCAACAAAAAGCCCCGCCAGCCGCAATCCCCAAAGGAACCGCGATCAGCGGGGCCTAAGCGCGCTCCTCCAAAGGAAAACGCTCACAACACGAACAGCTCAGCCGAGCAGCGCGTTACTCCTCCCAGTAAGCGTCTGCAAGCAGCTTAAAGCAGATCTTCTTGACCGGCTGTGCGCCATCGCCCGGGAACTCGAGCGTGGGCATGTGAGGCTCGCCGGCAACGAACAGCGCGAACTTATCGTCGGCAAGATCGCCGGCGATCGAGGCGTCGGAATCGACCAAATCGTAGTCGTCCTTCTCGTCAAACTCCTGGACCAGCGTCAGGCTGCCCGTGGCGACCTTAAAGGCCTCGCGACCCTCGACGTCGATCTGCAGGTCATGATAGCGCTGATGCGTCTCGTAGTGAGCCTCAGCCTCGGGACGCGTCGTGGGAGCCATGACGTTCGCAAAGACCTTGTCGCCCAGAATCGGATGGCTGCCGACCTCGAGCTCCGCCGGGTCGTTCTCCTCGAGCCAGTCGATCAGCACGTCGAGGCCCTTGAGCATTCCGCGGTACTCCTCGATATCGCCCAATGCACCGTAAATCATCTAAATCCCCTTTCGGATCGTTTTTTTTGGCGGCTACTCGGTAAACGCGTTACCGACGCTGTTGCCACCCACATACGTCTCGACCAGGGTAAGGTCGGGATTGAACACGACAGCGTCGGCGTCGCGCCCCGGCATAATGCTACCGCACTTGTCGTCGGCTCTAACTATAAGCAAACAACCGATGCCGGGGCCGTCGCCCAAGCTCTTACAGCTCGGTCACGACAACGCCGTTGTAGACCTCGTCCCAACGGTCCATGACTAGATGGCCAGTCATGGGATCCATGGCATTGAGCTTGCCGCAGGTGTTGGCGGTACGCAGCACCGTCTCGTCGTCTGCGCCAGCAGCAATGGCATGCGCGAAGCCAGCGATAGTGGAGTCACCAGAGCCCGTGGCGTTAACGGCAGGGATATCGGGCGTCTTTGCGCGGAACGCACGGCCGTTGTGGAAGCCAACGGAGCCGGCAGCACCCATGGACACGACGACCCAGGGGATATCGGAGAAGCGGGCATCAGAGGCGAGCGCGGCGCGGAGCTCGTCCACATCGTCGGTGGTAAAGCTCGTGCCCAGAAGGCCGTTGATCTCGGTCAGGTTGGGCTTGACCAGCTCGGGCTTAATTTCGGACTTAAGGGCGGCCTCGAGCGAAGCGCCCGAGGTATCGAGCAGCACCTTGGCGCCGGCGTTCTCTGCAATGCCCGTGATCTTGGCGTAGTAGTCCGCCTCGACGCCGCGGGGCAGCGAACCCGAGATGGTAACGACATCGGCCTTGCTCGCAAGCTCGGCGAACTTGGCGGTAAAGGCATCGAGCTCCTCGGGGGCAATCGTCGGGCCGCTCTCGAGCAACTCGGTCTGGTTGCCAGCATGAAGGATATTGAGGCAAATGCGGGTCTCGCCCTTGATGGGCACAAAATCATTCTTAATGCCGTTGGCATCCATGAGCTCGGCCATATAGGCGCCCATATGACCACCAAGCAAGCCGGTTGCCACGACATCGTCGCCCAGCTGGCCCAGGACGCGGGCCACGTTGAGGCCCTTACCGCCGGCGGTCTTTTCGGGCGTCACGCGGTTGACGTCGTCGATAATGAGCTCATCGAGCTGATAGCGCGTATCGACAGACGGGTTCATCGTAACGGTGAGGATCATTTTTAGCTCCTTATCTCGCAGGCTCCTTATGCCTCGCGATACGAGTCGACAAAACGGAATTACAGAATCTCAATCGTGAACGAGCGAACGACGGTCTCCTTGGGCTTGGCGACAAGGCAGCCGCGCTTATGCTCAAGCACGTCGTCCTCATCGGAGCAGGTCGAAAGGCCGCCCCAGGGCTCAACCGCCACAAAATCGCCCTCGGGCTTGCTCCACACAATGAGATATGGGAAGTCCTCAAAGCTCAGGCGGACGCCCTTGTCCTCGCCCTTTTTGGAAAGCGTGACCTGACGGCTCTCGAGCACGTCAAAGATGGTCTCCGCAAAATCGAAGAGCTCATGTGACAGAGGCAGCGTCTTTCCCACCATGGGGTTCTTGGAGCGATTGGTCACGTCAATCAAGCCAGTCGAGGGGACGGCGGTGCAGAGCTCCGCAGCCTCGTCCTTCTCAAAGCGCAACTCGTAGTCCGTATAGGCCTCGCCCTCATCGAGCGGACACCTAAAGCCGGGATGACCGCCAATAAAGAACGGCATGTCCTCGGTGCCCTCGTTGGTGACCTCATAGGAAACGCGCACGGCAGCGTCCTCGAGCGTATAGCGGGCGACAAGCTTAAACGGATACGGATAATCGCTCAGCAGCGCGGCGTTATCCTCCGAAGCCAGGCACATCGCCAGCTCGTTCTCGCTCTGGCTCAGCAGCTTCCACTCCTGTTTGCGCGCAAACCCATGGCGAGCGAGCTTTACATGATGCCCGGCAAACGTCATGGCGTTGTTATCGCGCAAGCCTCCGCAAATCGGGAAGCAAATCGGTGCCTGGCCGGACCACACGGCGGGATCGCCCTGCCACAGATACTCGCGACCTCCGGCCTCGATCGAGGTAAACGAACCACCAGCCGTGGACACCTTAATAGAAATCGAATCGTTGGAGAGAGCGTATTCCATTGCCCATCCTTTCGAACAACTGCTTTTTGCTCGCAAGTACCCGTCTCGGCCCTGACCAAAGGACAAACCCGCACGTTCATCGATGCGTCCGGTATCCCAGCCATGTAACGGGGTACCATACAGACATTGATGCAATTACAGCTGAAAGGCCTTCTTATGCGAACCATCATCCTCTACGCCTCGCGCCATCACGGCAATACGAAAAAGCTCGTGGACGCCATCGTCGAGGCGCACCCCGAGATCGATACCCTCGACGTGAAGTCACTCGGCAAAAACGAGTACCCCAACCTGCACGAATATCATCTAATCGGCGTCGCCACGGGCATCTATTACTCCGAGATCGACAAGGATATGGCACGTGTACTGACCAACGTGCTGCAGCCGCAGGACAAGGTGTTTGGCCTTATGACCTACGGTGGCAAAAACAAGTGGTACGGCAAGGATATCGATGGCATCTGCCGCATGAGGCAGGCCATCTTTATGGGTGTCTACGGCTGCCCCGGCTTTGATACGTGGGGGCCGTTCAAACTCGCCGGCGGTGTCCAAAAGGGACACCCGACCGCTGAGGAAATTAAGGGCGCCGTCGACTTCTTCGACAAGATCGAAGATGAGTACGGCGATATCATCGTCGAAGAGTACGCCAAACGTGAGAAGCGTCTAGCATACGAGAAGGAGCATCCTGCAGGAGGCCTGGTGGCCGGCGTTAAGCGCACGGCAAAGAAGATCGCTAACAAGCTGTAACTGTGAAGGTGCTTTTGAGCGTTTAACCCATACGGCGGGTCCGAGCAGATTCGGGCCCGCCGTCTTTTTCTATCGTTACTCGGTAAAGGCGTTGCCGACGCTCTGGCCGCCAACATACGTCTCGACGAGGGTAAGCTCATGGTCGAACACGACAAAGTCGGCGTCGCGACCCGGCATGATGCTGCCGCACTTATCCTCGATGTGCGCGGAGCGTGCCGGCACCTCGGTTGCCATGCGAATGGCGATATCGGCGCTGGCGATGCCCCAGTCAACGATGTTCTTGACGCCCTGGGCAAGCGTGAGCACCGAGCCGGCAATGCTCTTGCCGTCGGCGAGCCAGCACAGGCTGTCCTTCATGATGACGTCCATGCCACCACTGGTGTAGCTGCCCTCGGGCATGCCGCCGCAGCCCAGGCAGTCAGTGATGAGCACCGTGTGTTGCCAGCCCTTTGCCTGCAGCAGCGCCTTGATGGCGGCAGGGTTAACGTGCTTGCCGTCACAGATGATCTCGGCGTAGGTCTCGGGCGTGGACATGGCAGCGCCCACGACACCGGGCTCACGGTGATGCAGCCCGCGCTGACCGTTATAGGTATGCGTAAAGCAGCTGGCACCGGCGTTGATGGCGGCGATGCACTCATCGTAGGTGGCGTCGGAGTGACCGATGCTGGTCACCACACCCTTGGCATTCAGAGCAGCCGCATAAGCAGCGGCACCGTCGCGCTCGGCCGCCATGGCGCTCTTGACGATGCGACCACCCGCAGCCTCCTGCCACTGATCGAAGACCTCCTCGGAGGGATCGATCAGGTAAGCGGGGTTCTGCGCGCCCACGTGCTTCATGGTAAAGAAGGGGCCCTCCAGGTAGATGCCCTGAATGCGAGCACCGCAGAAGTCGGGGCCGCGACCCTCGTCCGCCTGAGCGATGGCGGCGCAGGCGTCCTTGATCTGCTCGACGCCATCGGTGAACGTCGTGGGCAGCCAGCTGGTGGTGCCGCGACGGGCGAGCTCGGTCGAGCTGATATCGATGCCCTCGGGATCGTTATCGGTAGTTGAGTGGTTGTAGAAGCCATGGATGTGAGTATCGACCATACCCGGTGCGATCCACGATCCCGTGTAGTCCTTAATCTCGCAAGAGGGCTCGTCGGCCTGCCAGGCGCCAAAGACGCCATCCTCGACCATAAGATAGCCGCCCAGTTGCGGGCCTGCCGGCAAGAAGAACTTGTCAGCCTTAATTGCGTACGTGCTCATATGCACTCCTTGCTTCTAAAGCAGTTGACTGTAGTGATGCTTATACCCAGCTCACGTAAAACAAAAAGCGCCCGCCCGCCGTTATGAGCGGACGGGCGCCCTTACAGGGGGACGCGATTAAGCGGTGAAGGGGTGAATCGTCACGCCCTTAACCACGCGGTTGACCGTGCCGGTGGGGCTCGGCGTATCGGGCGTGTTGCCCACGCGCACGGAGTTGAGCAGGCTGATAGCCTGGGCAAACATCACGAACGGCAGAGCAAGGTAGCCCTCGGGAAGTGCCTCGTAGCCCTTAAAGGTGAAGGACTCGCCCTCGTAGACGGTGGCACCTTCCTGCTGAACGGCGATGGTGTGCTGAGCGATCTCGTCGCCACCGATCTCGTTGAGGATGTCGATGTCGTACTGACGGGTGTAGGCGTCGTTATTGACGAACACGAAGACGAGCGTCTTATCGTCGACGAAGGACTTAGGTCCATGACGATAGCCCATGGAGGTGTCGTAGGAAGTAGCGACCAGACCGTGAGCGAGCTCGAGGATCTTGAGCTGGCTCTCCTGGGCAAGGCCACCGAAGGAGCCAGAACCCAAGTAGGTCACGCGGTTGAAGTCGCCAGCCAGGTAATCGGCGATCTCGGGCTCACGGGAGATGACCTCCTCGCCCATCTTGGCAATCGTCTCGACCCACTCGGCCTTCTGCTCGTCAGAGGCAGTGTCGAAAATAAGGGTGGAGAGCAGGGTCATGCAGGAATAAGAACCGGTCATGGCGAAGCCCTTGTCGTTGGCGCGCGGAATGAGCAGCGTCAGCGCGTTAGGATCATCGGCAGACTCGACGGCGAGCTTGCCCTCGGGAGCGCAGGTGATGTTGAGGAACTTGACGTTGTGGACGAGCTCCTTGGCAACGGCAACGGCGGCAAGGCTCTCGGGGCTGTTGCCAGAGCGGGCAAAGGAAACCACGAGCGTGGGATCCTCGGCGCGCAGGAAGTCGCGCGGGGCGCTCACGATGTCGGTCGTGGCGATGGGCTTAAAGTCGTAGAGATCAGTGTTGCCAGCGTGACGCAGGTACGGGGCGCAGGTATCGCCAACGTAGTCGGACGTACCGGCACCGGTGAAGACAACGGACAGACGCCCCTCGCCCATAGCGCGAGCCTCGGCCAGGAAGGCCTCGATGGCCTCCTTGTTCTCGCGATAGATGTTGAGCGTATCACGCCAAAGCTCGGGCTGCTGAGCAATCTCGGCCGTGGTGATCTGGGCGCCGAGCTCGGTGAGCTCCTCGACACTCTTCTCGAACATTTTTAATACCTCTCTCTAGAAGTAATCCTCTGACGTGCAATTATACACTTCGGTTGGTTATCTGGTAGTAACCAGTTAAATGCAAAGAATCACCATATGGAAACGATGCGAGCACTAGTTACTGCGCTGGTGGTAAACCTTGTATTTAAACTGATCGGCACGAGCAACCGAGAGTGTGTACTCCACTACCTCGTTTGACTCGTTATACGTAGTCCTGACCAAATCGAGCACAGGCGAGCCCTCGACAATTCCCAAAAGGTGGGCATCGGTGGGACGGGCTATGCTCGCATAGAACTCCTCTTCGGCCACGCGAATCTTTTGCTGAAAGTCCTGCTCAATCACATCGTAAAGCGGCTTACGCTCCAGCAGCGGTCGCTTTAGGGACAGAAATTGACGAACCGGTAGATAGCTGCGTTCGACCATCATGGGCATGTTGTCGGCAGAACGAAGGCGCTTGAGCTTAAAAATGCGATCACCGATGCGCAATCCCATATGCTCGGCCAGATTCTTATCGGCCTCCATCTCGCAAAACTCGAGAATCGTGGTCTCGGGTTCTCGACCCATCGCGCGCATCTGCTCGGTAAAGCTGTAGGACTGCATAAGATTGGTTGCCTTTGCCGAACGGTCGGTCACAAAGGTACCGCGACCGTGCTGCCGAACCACCAGTCCTAAACGCTCCAGTTCCTGCAGAGCCAGGCGTACCGTTGTGCGCGAGAGACCATAGCGCTCCGAAAGTTCGCGCTCGGAAGGAATCATGTCACCGGCGCGATATTCATGGTCAATCTTTTCGGTCAGAATATCGACCAGCTGATCGTACAGCGGTTGCTTACGCGCTCCGATCGCCATCCTATCCTCCCTTTTGCTCGAATTCGGCTAACTACCTAGGGTGTTAAGCATTATCAGTCTGCAACATCCGAATCATCAAGAAAACAAAAGCCGCGCGCTCTTTCGAGCACGCGGCTTTTAACATACACATGGCTTAAGGGGTCGGGGTGTGAGCCGCGTAGGGACACACCCCTCAAGCTAGAGCCTTACCAGATGCTCGGCCAGAGACCAAGCGGGCCAGCGCCCAGGATGCCAAGGACGAAGAGCAGGAGAATGCCCTTGGTCGGGGTCCAGCTGTGCTTAGCGAACATGTAGTAAAGCAGCAGCGTAAGCATAAGCGGGACGAGCTTCGGGACGATGGTGTTGAGGGTGTCGGCAACAGAGAAGTTGACCGGATCCTCGGTAACGGTGCCGTAGGTAACGGACTCCATGCCGTTGCCCAGATCGGTGACGCCGCACTCGACAGCGTTGCCGTCGGCATCGGAAGCGGTGAGGGCGTTGCCGTCCTCATCGGTCATGGCGATGGTACCGGCCTCAGCGGTCTCGGTATCGATGCCCTCCATACCGGTGAAGTTCTCGGCCTCCTTCTCGGAGACGATCACGGTAGTAGCGGAGAGGCCACGGGTGGTGCCGTTGGGGATCTGGAGGTTGATCTGGGTGCCACCCATGGTGACGACCAGGCAACCGACGACGAAGACGCCCATGATGGAAGCGGCACGCGTGAAGGCCTGCATGTTGGCAGTCAGAGCGTCAATAGCGCTGGTGCCAAGCTTGTAGGACCAGTTCATGAGCCAGAAGCGCAGAGCGAACTGGACGACGTTGAAGATCACCAGGAAGATGATCGGTGCAGCGGCGTTGCCGTTGATGGCCATGTTGGAGGTGATGCCGGCCGTGATAGGCACGAGCGTCAGCCAGAACAGAGCGTCACCGATACCACCGAGCGGGCCCATTGCGGCAACGCGGACGGCGCGGATCGTGGGGATGTCAACCTTGTTCTGCTCGAGCGAAAGCACGATACCCATAACAAAGGTGACGAGGAACGGGTGGGTGTTGAAGAACTCCAGGTTGTGGCTCATGGAAGCCGCGAGGTCGTTCTTGTTGGTGTGGATCTTCTCCAGACCGGGGATGATGGAGTAGAGCCAGCCAGCGGCCTGCATACGCTCGTAGTTGAACGAGGCCTGCAGGAAGCAGGAGCGCCAAGCCATCTTGTTGAGGGTCTTCTGGTCGAGCTGCGGAGCAGGAGTGAGATCCTCGTAGTGCTCCGGGATCACATACTCATTAGATGCCATCTTCGAAGTCACCTCCGTCAGAAACAGCTGCACCCTTCAGCTCGGTCTGCTGCTGGAAGTCCCAGAAAGCGATGCCGAAGCCGATGAGAGCGAGGATGAGCAGGGCAGGGGTTGCCAGAGAATCGTTGGCAACGGTGATGAGCGCGAGGCCAAAGCCCATGAGGAAGAAGCCCCACATATCGCGGTTCATCATAACCTTGAGCAGGACGGCGAAGCCGACGAAGCGCATCATGCCGCCTGCAGCGGAGAGACCGGTCTGCAGCCAAGTCGGGATGGCGGAAGCGATGGTCTGACCGATGGTAGCGCCAGCGATGAAGAACAGGGTGACGACGACAGCGAAGATCAGGCCGAGCAGAGCCATGGCGAAGTAGTTCAGACGCTCGATACCCTTGGTGTCAGCGTTGTGAGCCATGTTGTCCGCAGAGGACATGAGCGGCGACATAAGCGTGAAGACCAGGGTAACGCCGAGCTGACCAAGCAGAGCGAACGGAATGGCAAGGCCGACTGCCGCGTTGGGCTCGAGGCCCGTAGCGATAGCGAGAATGGCTGCCATGATGCCGCCGATGACGGCGTTAGGCGGCTGAGCACCTCCGATCGGCATGTTGCCGATCGTCATGAGCTGATAAGTACCACCCACGAGAAGACCGGTGTTGAGGTCGCCAAGGATAAGACCGATGACGGCGCCGGTGACGATGGGCTGATAGAGAGACTCGAGGAAGTTAAACTGGTCGATTGCCGCGACGAACGTGACGATGAAGACCAGAGCGACCTGGAAGATCGTGTATTCCATCTTGCTCCTCCTTTCAAAATGTATGTACGCACTTTGGATTTCACGTACAGAATGTCAGGGTTTCACTCCTGACAACGTGGATCACGAAGACTACGAGAAGAGCTTGCTCGTGTCCTCAACAGGCGTGCTCGGAACGCGCCTGATCTCCAACTCCACCCCCAATTCCTGCAGCTCTTTAAACGCAGCGACATCCTCGTCGTTAACTGCGACGGAGGTGGCGACTTGGCGCTTTCCTTCCGACATGTGCATGTTGCCGATGTTTACCTTCTTTATAGGCACACCGCCCTTGACGAGCGTAAGCACGTCTTCCGGTGTTTCGGCCACGATGAAGATCTTCTGGCGCGGGCTCGCCTTGCCAATGACGTCGATGGTCTTCTGCAGGGAGAAGAAACGCGTAGCGACGCCGGTGGGAGCGGCCATCTTCATGAGGTTCTGGCGCATGGTGTTGGTCGCCACGTCGTCGTTGGCGACGAGGATGAGGTTGGAGCCCAGGGTGGAGTTCCACTGGGTGGCAACCTGACCATGAACCAGTCGGTTATCGATGCGGGTAAGAAGAATGTTGGGTTCTGCCATGTTGATCAGCTTCCTTTCGTTATTTGCTGACGACAGTTACTTGATCTCCTGAATCGCGTAACGCGAAACGTCTACGATGGCTCCGGATCGGACTTTGATCTGGACCTTTTCGCCTTCGATGCCTTTTACGGTTCCGTAGATACCGCCGGCGAAAAGAACCTCCTGACCCGGCTTGAGCTCGGTGTGCAGCTCCTTGAAGTACTTCTGCTTCTTCTTCATGTTGATTTGCGACCAGATGGTGTAAATCAAGCCCATGATGACAAGCAGGCCTAAAAGGGCGACCGAGGAGCTCAGGACGTTGGCTCCGAAATCGGCCATTAGATGCCGTCCTCGTCGCCGAAGATATCCTCTTCGTCGGAGCCGGCAACGGATGCGACCGTCTGGGCGGTGACGCCCGTCTGGCCAACGGTCACGGCCTGCTCGCCAAGCTCGGCGAGCGTGGCATTGCCGCGGAGGAACAGAAGCTCAATAACCATGGGGAGGTTAGTGCCAGTCAGAACCTCGACGTTGTCGACATCCTGGGCAATCATCATCGACTGGTTGAACGGGGTGCCGCCAAGCAGGTCGGTAAAGACGAGCACGCCATCGCACTCCTCGCGCATGGCGGTAATAGCGGCGCGGAGATCCTCACCGTAGGAAGCAGCCTGGTCGCCCTCGAAAGGAACGACGGTAAAAGCGGGCTGGTCGCCGGCAACCATAGCGATAGCGCTTGCGAGACCGGGTGCGAACTGTCCATGACCGGTAAGAATAAAGCCAACCATTCAAATTTCCCTTCCGAAGGTGTGTACGATCTGAGTCCGATGATTTTCGGAAGCCAGCGGGCGATCGCCCTTAAAGCTTCTTAGAAAGCGTTCTTTAAAGACCAGTGGTTTCTCAACTGGTAGTAACCACGTGATGTGTTATTGCCACTATATCACCACAGAAGAGGTCGCTTTCGTTGATTCATACGGTAAAACGTTTTTGCACCGCTCACGGTGATAAATCGACCGTTTACCGCTCGTTAACACTTCTACCTGCGGTTTTGAAACCGTTTCGAAACGCTTTGGCAAAAGTTCGGGACTTTTCCTGTGCCTAAACAACGCAGGGCGGCTAAAAATAGCGTAAAGAAAAATTGCAGGTCATTGTGAAGATTTGTGAATTGGTCTTTTTGACTTAATACCAGTTAGAACCAGTTTTGAGATTATCGGTGAACGGTAGTTTTCGACCGTTCACCGGTCACTTGCAATCGTTTGCAGTTGTTTTCCCAGATGAATTAGGGAAACGCGATGGAACGCTTGCGCGGGCGCGAGGCCTATCCTATTGATTTCGGCAACAAAAAGCCCGCTAGAACGTTGTCCGTTCTAGCGGGCTTAATCAGGTGATCGGTTAACGCGCAGTAGTGCAGGCAAACCTTACGCAAACAGGCCGTAGATGCTGATGTTGGCCTTGGCGTAGAGGCCGTTGGCGTACTCGGTCCACTTGGAGCTGGCGCTCGAAGCCTGCGAGGAGTACTGCTGGTAGGCAGTGTAATAGGCGGTCATGGCCTGCTTATAGGTGGCGCTATCGGTCGTAAAGGCATCATCCGCAAAGGCCTTGGCATAGGTGCTGTCGGCATCCTTCCAAGTGCCTTTCTCGCTATCCCACTCGTCGCCGGCAAGGTTGATGATGTAGTCGGCGTAGTCCTTGCTCGCGGTCTCCTCGTTGCCGTCAGCAGGCTCGGTCGGGGCGGTCGGCATGCTTGCGGAGCTGTCTCCGACCTTCTTCTTGTAGAGCTTCTGCAGCGTCGCGGACTGGCGGACGATCTGCTTGGCCTGATCCTTGGACACGCCATACTGCGTGGCCATGGTCTTGTAGTCGGAGGTGCCGATTGAATCCTCGGCGTACTTCTTCATTTCCTTAGAAGAGACGGTGATGCCCTCGTCCTCGGCAGCGTCCAGCAGGATCTTGTTGCGCACGTAGGACAGGATGACGTCGGCAGAAGGAGCGGTGTAGTTGCCATCGCTATCCTTGACGGTATCGAGGCTGTACTGGCTCTCGATGGCCTCGCGCGCAGTGATGTCGCTCTTCTTGCCGTTGTAGCTATAGCTTGCCACGGTCGAATCGAGCTGGTCCTCGGTGAGGGTCGCCGAGCCAACACCCTTGCCGCCAAAGCCGCCATTGCCAATAAAGAAGCCGACCACAGCAGCGATCACGACGGCAACCACAAAGGCGGCAATCATCGTCTTCTTGTGCTTGGATGCATGGTCGTCTTCATCGGAGTCGTCCTCGTCCTGCTCCTCGGGCATGAGGTTCTCGTCAGCGGCATCCGCGGCAATCTGAGCCTCCAGGCGGGCGTCCTCCTCCTCGGCGGTCGTGCCGGCAGCAATGTGCTCGGCAGACGTACCGGCGACCAGGTCGATCTTCTCGTCCTCGTCACCGTCGGGGCCTTCGCCGCGCTCGATGATCTGGATGCCGTCGATCTCGTCCTTCTCGTCCTTCTTTTGAATCAGACCCATATCAGTTACTCCTTGTTAGGAAACATAGTCCGCAATAGAATACGCCCGACAGAGCGCCGGGCGTATTGATTCTCAGGTTATACGCAAACACTTAAGTACTATTTAGGCGTTTGCAGTCTGCATGCCTTAGGCCAGGTGCGCGATGACAGCATCGGCAAAGGCCTGCGTGCCCACAGCGCCCTCAACGGAGCCGGTCTGGGCACGACGAACGTCGCCGGTAACCTGCTCACCCTCGTCGAGCGTGGTAGAAACGGCGGCGCGAATGCGATTGGCCGCGTCGTTCTCGCCCAGGTGATCGAGCATCATCGCAGCAGAGAGGATCTCGGCCGTGGGGTTGGCGATATCCTGGCCAGCGATATCGGGCGCGGAGCCGTGCGTCGCCTCAAAGATTGCGCAGTCGGCACCGATGTTGGAGCCGGGGGCCATGCCAAGGCCGCCCACTAGGCCGGCGCACAGGTCGCTCACGATGTCGCCGTACAGGTTGGGCAGCACCAGAACATCGAAGTCGCTGGGGTTCTGGACCAGGCCCATGCAGGTGGCGTCGACAATCTTGTCGTTGAACTCGATATCGGGATAGTTGGCGGCCACCTCGCGCGCCACGCGCAGGAACAGGCCGTCGGTCGCCTTCATGATGTTGGCCTTATGCACGGCCGTCACCTTTTTGCGGCCGCAGCGGCGGGCGTACTCAAAGGCATACTCCACAATGCGACGGCTCTTGGCGATGGAGATGGGCTTGATCGAGATGGCGGAATCAGCGGCGAAGGTCTTCTGACACGAGCGCTCGACGAGCTGCGAGAGCTCCTCGACCTCGGCAGCGCCCTCATCGAACTCGATCCCGGCGTAGAGGTCCTCGGTGTTCTCGCGCACGATGACCAGGTCGACGTCGCGGAAGCGCGAGCCGTCGCCCGGCTGCGACAGGCAGGGGCGCACGCAGGCATACAGGTCGAAGTGTTTGCGCAGGGCGACGTTAACGCTGCGGAAACCCGTGCCGACCGGCGTGGTGATGGGGCCCTTGATGGCAACCTTGGTCTCGGCGACCGCATCGAGCACGTGTTGGGGCAGCGGCGTGCCAAACTCGTCCATGACGCCGGCACCGGCCTCCTGGACGTTCCAGTTAATCTGGACACCGGCAGCCTCGACCACGCGGCGCATGGCCTGCGTAATCTCGGGACCGATACCGTCACCGGGAATCAGGACTACATCGTGCGCCATAATCTGTTACTCCTCGTCTTCGGCGTCGTCAGATTTTTTAACGCTAGCACGCTTCTTCTTTTTGGAGAGATCCAGGCCAAAACGTTTAACAAGCATTTCGCAAATCTCGCTCGAACGGGCCTTGAGATAGCTGCCCTTGCCGTTCTCGGCATCGAACTTAAGGCGCAGCGCGAGCTTCTCGGCAACCTCGGCGTCGATCTCGCCCTGGCAAAACTCGTACAGGCAACCGAGCATGTCACGATACTCAAGGTCGCCGTGGTAGCACTGGATGGCCTCATCCAGGATGGGCCAAGCCTCGCGCGAACGCTCGACGCTCGTGGCACCCCACACGCACAGCAGGCGGAAGGCGGCATAGCGCAGCGTGGAGGAGATCTCGTCGAACAGTGCAGTCTCGGCGCCCTCAAAGGCATCGCCCAGCTGCTCGGGGCAGGTGGTGGCGAGCGCCGTCAGGGCATCGAGGGCCTCCCAGCGGGTCTGCGCCTCGGGGCGGTCGAGCGCCTCGATCAGCGCGGGCACGCAGGGCACGACGCGCTGCGGATCGCGCTCGGCCAGCAGATGCAACACGCGGGCGGCAAACTGGCGGATGCGGCGCGTGGGGCAGCCGAGCTCCTGGACCAGGCGGTCGACGGCGTTCTCGTTCTCCTCTGCCAGCTGAAGCTGTGCCAGCTCCTCGTCAGTGAGCTGTTCGTCTTTGTTTTCTGCCATAGTTACCTCTTCTTACTATTTCTTAGCGTGCTTGCCAGCACCCTTGCTGTCATCGGTGACCGAGATGAGTTGTCGGTCGGCCGCGCCATTGCGACGCGCACGGCGGCGTTCCTCAGCGTCGCCCGCGTCGGCGGCGGCGCGATGAGCCTTGTTGACGTTAAAGACCTCGTCGTGCTTGCGCCACGGACCGACGGACTCGCCAAAGCTCATCTTAAGGCCGGCGATAAAGCCGCCGAGCCAGCCGATCGGCGCAAACTGCACCAGCGGGAACAGCGAGAACACCCAGGTCAGCAGGATGACTGCCGCCGCTCCCGCAAAGTTGGCAATCCAGTAGTCGCGCTTGGTGATGACGCGCTTTTCGCACGCCCACTGGCCGCACAAAAAGCCGATGTAAATCGCAAAGAGAAAGAGCACCAGCGCAAGCACCACGAACGTCCAGCTCATGGGCGCTACTCCCCGTGATGGTGGCCGCAGCAGCACTCGTGGCCGTCATCATGGCCGTGGCCGCCGCAGCACTCGTGGTCCTCGTCGTGGTGGTGGCCGCAACCGCACTCGTGGTCGTCGCCATGCTCGCCGCAACCGCAGCCTTCCTCGTGAGCGCCATGCTCTTCGGGACGATACTGCGACCAGTCCAGACCGGCGGCGATGGCGTCGGCCTCCTCCTTGTAGAGGACCGTGATGGCCTGGGTGCCCAGCTTGGCGCCACCGATGGCGTCGAGCATGTCGTAGAGCGTAAAGGCCACGTCGGCGCCGGGCAGCGCAAGCTCGCGGTCGTCGGCATAGGTGAGCGCCAGACGCAGGTCCTTGATGAAGTGCTCGACCATAAAGCCGGGCTTGTAGTCGCCGTCGAGCGCCTTGGGCGCCAGGCTCTCCATGGCGCCGGACTTGCCGGTACCGCCCAGGATCATCTGGCGGGTCTTCTCCAGGTCAAGGCCGCTCAGCTCGGCAAATGCCATGGCGTCTGCCATGCCGACCATGCAGGCGCCCAGCGACACCTGGTTGGCGAGTTTGGCAGCCTGGCCCTTGCCGGCGCCATCGAAGCAGCAGATGTTGGCCGCAAAGGTGGCAAGGATGTCGCGGACCGGCGCGATGTCGTTCTCGGTAGCACCCACGATAGCCGTGAGCGTACCGGCGATAGCACCCGACTCGCCGCCGGTGACGGGGCAGTCAAACGCCATGCGACCAGAAACCTGGGCGGCCTCGGCAATGTCACGGGCGAGCTCGGGCGAGCTCGTAGTGAGGTCGATCAAGACCGCGCCCGGCTTAGTGCACGCGAGCAGGCCGTCGCCCGCCAGGTAGAGTTCCTCGACCTCGGAGGGATAACCCACCATGGTAAAGACGACATCGGCGTTCGCCGCGGCATCGGCCGGCGTATCGGCCCAGACGGCACCGCGCTCGATAAGCGCTGCAGCCTTGGACTCGGTACGGTTGTTGACCGTGACGGGATAGCCGGCATCCAGGATGTGGCCGGCGATGGGGGCACCCATGATTCCGGTGCCGATAAATGCGACGGAGAGCTTGTTTGCCATGAAACCTTTCCTTTTGGGTTGGGTGTTGTTACCAGGTTGAATACTCAGCGCCAGCGCTTGGGCTGCGGGACGCCTGTGATCGTGGCGCCTACCTACTCGCCGCGCACGCGACGCGCGATGCGGTCGGAAAGCGACGCCTTGTCGGCGCGGTTCTTACCCCAAAACGCGCAGGCCACCATGCCGGGGCCCACGTGCGAGCCAATGGTGGGACCCACGGAGCTGCGAATGATCGTGACGTCGGCGCAGCCCTCCTCCTTGCGGATGGCGGCTTCGAGCCAGTCGCCGTCCTTTTCGGCATCGGCCGTCATGATGGCGATGGGCATGGTGCGATCGGGCACGTAGTTCTCGCGGAACGACTTGAGGATGGACTTGAGCGCCTTCTTGCGGCCGCGGTTGACGCCGATCAGCGACAGCGAGCCGGCCAGGTCGTAGGAGAGCTCGGGCTTGACGTCGAGCTTTGCCGTGAGCTGCGCCGCCGCGGGAGGAATGCGGCCGCCGGCAGCCAGTGCGTCGAAGCTCTCGAGCGTAAAGTAGCCGTGCACGTAGGTCTTTGCCTCGTTTGCCCAATCGACCAGCTGCTTGGCGGTCAGTCCCGCCGAACGCTGGCGCACGGCCTCGAGCGCCAGGAGCGCGCCAGTCGCGCAGGGCAGAGCGTTGTCGACCACGTAGAGCTCAAAGTTGGGATACTCGGCGCGCACGGCATCTGCCGCCTGGCACGCGGAGTTGTAGCTCGACGACAGCGCCGAGGTAAAGCACAGGTAGACCGTGGGCGTGCCCTCCTTGGCACACTCGGTAAAGAACTCGATATAGCGACCGAGCGACACGGCGGAGGTAGACACGCGAGCGCCGGCGCGCATGCGGTCGTAGAACTCCTTGGGTGTGATGCTCGACCAGATGTCATCCGTGCGCTCCTCGCCATCGATAATGAAGGGGAAACCCAGGATATCGACATCGAGGTTCGCGGCGACCTCGGGGCTAAAGTCGCAGCAAGTATCGACGACGATGCGGCAACGGTCCGAATGACCGGCGGATGCGGCCTTGTCCATCAAAGCGACTCCTTACGTAAAAAGGCGGCCACCCGCATGGGATGGCCGCCAACCGTTAACTCATGCAAGTTAACGTATTTTACTCGTCAAGTGTTTCGATGCGGGGCTTGATGATGCCATATCCACCATTCTTACGGTGATACACCACATTGATGAGACCGGTCGTCGCGTTCTCGAACACGTAGAAGTCGTGGCCCAGCAGATCGGTCTGCACCAGCGCCTGCTCCTCGGTCATCGGGGTGACGTCGATAACCTTCTCGCGGACGAGCAGGTCGTCCTCCTCCTCGGGCAGCAGCAGGTCGGCCAGATCCTCGACGCGCTCGACCGGTGCGACATCCGCTGCGCTGGCACCGCCCTGGCGGTTGTCCACGACCTTGGTCTTGAACTTGCGCAGCTGGCGGGTGACCTTATCGGCGGAGAGATCGATGGCGGCGTACATATCTGCACCGTGCTCGGCAACGCGAATCACCGAACCGCGGGCACGAACCGTAACCTCGACGATCGCCGGGTTGGGGTTCGAGGGGTTCTTCTCATAGCGAAGTACAACGTCGACCGTCATGGGCTCGATATCGAAAACCTTGAGCGCCTCGCCGATCTTCTCATCCACATGCGCACGCAGAGCATCGGTTACCGTCGTCTTGCGTCCAGAAACCTTGATATCCATACGTGGCTCCAATCTGCCTCGGGGACTTACTGTACTGGCTATGTACCCATTGCCGTGCATTTAATCACGCGGATTCCTAAAGACCCGAATAACGATTGCTTGATACCGCATACCGAAGTCTCGCACTTTTCTGTAGCAAAGTGCGCTATAGGAAGGCGTCGGCAAAGCTAGTTTTTCTCCTGAAAATCAGCTTTTACCTGCTGTTTTTACCAAAATAGAAAAGCCGGGCTCCCCTATTGGGGAGACCCGACTATGCGTGTTGAAACCATGAAGAAGCGCCTCGTTCAATGTATGGCAGACGCCACCCCTACCAATAACTAGCTATTGAGCTTGTTGATGTCATCGTCGGTGATGGTGCCTTCCTGGCTAGACGACGGGCTGTCGCCGTTGTTATCGGAGGCGTCGTCATCGGAGGGCTCAGTCTCGTTGGACGTGGAGTCGGATGTCTGCACATTGGCTCCCGAAACGGTCTTGGCGGTAAGGTCATAGGGCATCTGGCCGTACCAGACGCAGTGGACTGCCTCGAGCGTGCCATCGACCGTGATACCATCGAGGGCATCGCTCACGGCACGGCACAGCTCATCGTTAGAGCTAAGGCCTGCGACACCAAGCGTGGAGGGCGTCTCGAGCGTGCCGACATAGGAGATCTGGCTCATCAGGCGCGCGAGGTAACCACCGGCCGTGGAATCACAGATCACGTAATCGACTTCGCCCGACTCGAGCGCCTCAAAGCACTCATTGATGTCGGAGAAGGTCTTTTGGTTGGCCGTAATGCTCTGCTTGGCGAGCGCTTCCTGCGAGGCCGAAGAGGTCTGAACGCCCAGGGTAGCGGTGTTAAGCGTTTCGGTCGAAACGCTCAGCGACTCTCCGTCGCTGCTCTTGCCGAATACGGCGGGGGCGTCGTACAGACAGGTGCCAAGCGAGCTGATATCGCCGTCCGTAGACCTGACGTCACCAATGAAGATGTCGGCCTTTTTATCGCTGAGCGCGGAATCGGCCGAGGACGCATCGACAAAGGCGACCTTGAGACCCATGCGGCATGCGAGAGAACGAGCGGCATCGACCGCATAGCCCGTGAGGTTTCCGTCGGCATCCTGCATGGCTTGCGGGGCATCGGAAGTATCGAGGGCGACCGTCAGGGTTCCCGGCGTGACCAGGGCATCGTCCGATACCGTGGGGGTGACGGTCTCGCGCTCGATCTGGTCGATCGTGGGCGTCGTGAACGTGGACAGTGGATTGAACGCGCATCCACTCAGGCCCAAAACGGCAATGACCGCCGCGGTCCCAGCACCCAACCGAGCCGCATGCATCAAGCTGCCCCTCACCATGTCCACTACCCTGCCTTCTGTGTCGTATACGATCCGTGCCCCGCACGGAATATCGGGTTGTTCCCACCAGCTGACCTGGTATTTGACCCCACACTTGCGCACCGGGGCGTTTGCTCGGGAGGCCGCAGCCACCTTCACGACTGGCCCGCTCGCCCGCGAGGCGGTATTGCCCCAAAGAAAGTAGAACGGACGGTGCGGCTTACATCTAGGACGCGCCATGATCGCGCCGCGCGCACGCGGTCGCTTACGTGGATCCCTTTGACCGCGTCTGTCTTGGACTAGGACGGGCATTTCGTCCGTCCGCAACCACAGCCTGGTAGGAACGTAGCGCATTATAGCTAAGTTCAAGCTAAAGTTTAAGGTTAGGGGCGTCATTCGCATCGCGAGTACAGATTTCGCAGGTCGGAGCGGGCTATTCGTGCCCCCATGAAGCCCGGAGCTCCCCCACGGGGAGCTCCGGGGCACCCGTCTCAGGGTGCCGTGTGCAAAAAACGGCAAATATGAGTACTGTCACCAATTTAGTAGCAGCGTATTACCGCCTCACGAGCCCTTTTTGAGTTCCGCACAGCCTGCTTGGCGCCAAGATATTCCACATTCGTTTATTATCTCTTCGCTGAATCCAGATTTTCGGCCCAAGTTTCTTTGTTTTTGCTGTCACTAATCTAGTAACAGTACTCATATTTGCCGTTTTTTGCACAGAGCATATAAACAGACCCCCTATAAAGCTATAGTTTTACGCTGGCTTGAGCCCAAAGCACGCTCGGAGCGTATTCAGCAGAGCATCTTGCCTCTTTCGACGAGCCTCTACGCGATTCTGATATCGCTTACCCATACGCTGGTGGATGCGCCATGCGAGCGCTTCCATCGCTTCCATGTCGCGGAGCATTTCGTTGTTGACCGTCGCAACCTCGATTCCCATAGTAATCAAGCCCGTGTTGCGTTTTTCGTCATGGATACGTCCCCTCCGAGAGGAATGGCCCAGCTCACCGTTGTATTCCAGGTCAAACCGGGCTGTTTCCTGATACGCATCGCAAACTGCATGCGGCATCCCCGAGATTGCCTGCGCGCGGTCATCGAACTCAATCTTGTAGTCGGTCTTAAAGGGACCGCAGGCAAATCCGCCATAGGAAAACGGAAGCGAAAACAGAGCGAGCATGATGCACTCCATGGGCGAGCGCAGGTTTTCTGACAAGTAGGGACACAGACGCTGCAGCTGCTTGGCCGCGTTCCCCTTGCATACCGCGAGGTAATCTGCCAGACGATCGGGCGTCAGCACCGGCTCAACCTCAAAGTAGCCCACGTCTGCTGGCTGGTCCTTGTCCTTTGCAAGCTTATTCGTAACGGGCGAGGTGTAGGGAGGCAGATACTTCCCGCGATCACTCAGCGAAATCTTAGAGCACAGCTCCTGAGCCAGGGCAAATGCCTGGATGCAGCCGACCTCGCGCGCAACGGCAACACAAAGGGCCTCGGGAGATAGACTGTACACCCCCGGTTCCACCTCTAGAATCGAGCCGACGGGCAACCCGGAGCATACGGACCAGCTCACGCCAAGAATGCGGCGGCGCTGCGCTGCAGACCCTACCAGCAAGCACAAATCCTCTTGCACCTCGCCGCTTGCGACCCCAATCCGCACCAAATCGGGAAGATAGATGTCCTCGGTCGAGGGCGACGACGTGCGCAGCACACGGCGCTCTTCATCGGGATCGAGGTCCTTCCAGCTTATGTAGCCCATCTGCCGGCGTTCGGCGCGCATCATGCGTAGCGCCGAGGCGCCCGTTAGGATTACGGAAGCCGCTAGCTGTTCGTCTGTCGGCTCGTTGCGCCGCTCAATCTTCACTGCCACAAAACCACCCCTACCAAACGCGTGCGATAGCGAGACCATCGACTGCCGCGGCGCCGGCACGCTTGAGCTCCGCCGAGGCCGCTGCCATGGTCGCGCCCGTGGTAATGACATCGTCGACGAGCAGCAGGCGGCGGCCGCGCACATCCTCGACCGTCTCGTACATACCCCGAGCGTGTTCCCGGCGCTCATCGCGACCGAGCTCGCGCTGGTCACCATGGCCGTACTTAACGAGGGCGTCGAGCAGGGGAACACCCGACAGCTCGCAAAATGGACGCGCAATAGCCTCCATATGATCAAAACCACGCCGCCGAAACGCTGCCGCCGTCGCAGGCACAAACACCACCGCATCCGCACCGGACAGCACACCTCCATAGCGATCGGGCGCTACGACCTGGGCATGCAGGGCGGTGTCGTAGAGCAGCTCCGCCAGATACGGAGCCAGACGTCGCTCGCCCGCATCCTTGTACGCTTTAATGATGCGCGGCAGCGGATGCGCATAGACGGCGCACGCCAGGCAGCGGTCGAGCGCCTCCGTCATTGCCGAGGACGTGCCCTCGACCGAACACTCAGTGCACAGCAAATCCCCAAACGGGGCGCTGCATCGGGTGCAGCTATGACGTGGGTCGATGAGCGTGAACGCGGCAAGGCAGTCTTGGCAAATAAGCGCACCGGCGCGCTCGCAGCCGGCACATCGTGTTGGCGACAATGCCTCGAGCGCCTCGCGTGCCACCCACTCGGCAAACGGTAGCAATTCGTCCGCAAACGGTAGGGCACCGGCACCCTGCAAACAGCTCAATATGTTCAGATGGCTCTTCAAGACACAACCCTCCCTACGTTCGGCCGCAGGGAGGGTTGTTGATTCGGCGCTATGATACCCCGATGCGCTCGGGGCAAGGCGGGTTAAATCCGCTCGCGGGCGTTATTCGCCGGCGGGCGGTTGTGGTGCGGACGAAGACGGGGTCGAGCCCTCGCCACCATCCTGGCGCGGCTTGCGGGAACGGCGACGGCGACGGCGCTTTTGACCCTGGTCGGCCGAGCCCTCGCCACCGCGATCCTCGCGCGGCTCGCGCTCGTCGCGAGCGGCGCCACGCGAAGCCTTGGCAGCCGCTCCCCCGCCATCTCCGGGACGACGGCGCGTGACCTTGACCTCGCCATCCGAGACCTGATCGGCCACGGAGGGCACTGAGGGCTTCTGCTGCGCGCCCGAGGAATGGCGACGGCGCGGGCGCGGCACGCGCTCGTCATCGTTGCGTTGCTTGCCGCCCTTGTCGGCAGGCGTATCGGAACCCGAACCACCCTTGGGGGCGGCACCAGCCTCGCGAGCAGCTGCGGCGCGGAAGGCGTCCTCGCGCTCCTCGCTCGACAGATGACGACGGCGACGACGTGTGGGGTTCATGCCACCGCCGCGATTCTGCTGCTGGGGCTGCTGAACCTCGCGCTCGCGAGAGGCGTTCTTGCCCGTGGCTGCAGCCTCGCCGGCATCGCCCGAACCCGAGCGTTTGCGACGACGACGGCCACCGGCGGCCTCCTCGGCCTCGGGTGTCTCAACCTTACCACGGCCCTTCCCGCGGCCACGGCCCTCGCCCTGCCCCTGACCGGCGCGAGCATCGGATTCGGCATCGCGACGACGGCGCTTGGGCATCGACGTGCCGGCCAGACGGTCGGCACTCGACAGACCATCGCCCACGTCGACGCCGTTCTCGCGATCGAGTTCCATGAGCGCCAGGCGCATCTCGGGCGACTCGATGCGCTCGAGCACGTCGCGCGTTACGCAATCGGGGCGGCAGTTGCAGCCCTGCTCGGCGGCCTTCTTTTTGCAGCCCTCCGAGCACGTCATATCGGCCAGGTTGACCTTAAAGACTTTGCCGTTCTCCAGGCGCAGCACCAGCTGCTCACGCGGCGTGTCATATTCCTGAATACGCGCCTTGCCAAGCGGCGTATCGATGAGCGTCTTCTTTTTGGGCGCACGGCTCTTAAAGTCCTTGTACGCCTCGAACTCATAACGCAGGCAGCACATCAGGCGGCCGCACACGCCGCTGATCTTGGACGAGTTGAGCGGCAGGTCCTGCTCTTTTGCCATGCGGATCGAGACGGGCTCAAACTGTCCGCCAAAGCGCGTGCAGCAGAGCTCCTGTCCGCACTGGGCATAGCCGCCCACCAGGCGGGTCTCGTCGCGCACGCCGATCTGGCGCATGTCGACGCGAATGTGCAGCGTCGAGGACAGATCCTTGACGAGCTGGCGAAAATCGACGCGCTCCTCGGCCGCAAAGTAGAACACGGCCTTCTCGCCGCCAAACAGGTACTCGACGCCGACCGGCTTCATCTCGAGGTCGAGCTCCTTGACTAGGCGGCGGAAGTCGACCATGGCCTCGTCGCCCTGGATGGCCAGGTCGTCGGCAAGCTGTAGGTCGATGTCGCTCGCCACGCGTAGCACGGGCTTGAGCGGCTGACCGATCTCGTCTTGCGGCACCTCAAAGGGATCGGCCGTGACCAGGCCGATCTCGGTTCCGCGCTCGGTGGAGCAAATGGCATAATCGGCCTCGAGGATATCCAAATCCTGCGGATCGAACCACAGGTCGCGCGAGGCGTAGGTAAACTTAACGGGTACGACTAACGGCATTTCAGTGCCTTCCTGATATCGAACAGCATGACCTCGATGGCCAGCTGGGGAGTAACGTTTCTGGCGATGTTGCGCTCGGCGGTCGCGACTGCCTCGAGCGCCCGCGTGGCACCCGCAACATTGGTCGCGGCGGCAAGCCGCCCGATCGTGTCGCGCACGTCTTCGTTCACTACGTCGGCCGCCTCGTCCTGAAGCGTCAGCAGCACGTCGCGCATGAGCGTCCGCGCGCTCGCCAGCGCTTCCATGATACCCGAACGCTCGCGCGCGTTGAGTTCGCGCTTGTTGCGGTCCTCAAGCTGCTTCAATGCTCCACGCGACAGGTAATCGGCGTTTTGCTCGAGCACCTTTTCCTGCGTGGACTTGACCTCGGCGAGCGGCGCCTTAACGGCGACGATGAGCGACTTGGCGCGGCTGAGCACATCGGCCTCATCGGCAGCGATGAGCGAATCGATGGCACGGACCATCTGGCGGCGAGCATCCTGGCGCTCGGCGCTCTTGAGGAACTCGATGCCGCGCGTTGGGCTCCCCGCCACGGCAACAGCCATGCGACAACGCGCGATATCCTGACCGGTAGCGCGGCTCACGGCACGCGCGGCGACGGCGGGCGACACCAGCCGAAACGGCACGCACTGGCAGCGGCTCACGATGGTGGGCAACATCACGTCTGCCGAGGTGCCCAGCAAGATAAACATAACGCCCTCGGGCGGCTCCTCGAGTGTTTTGAGCAGTGCGTTGGCGGTGTTGGCGCGCAGCTGCTCGGCACGGTCGATGATGTAGACCTTGGCCTTGGCACGGATGGGCGCCAGAGGCACGTCGTCGAGCAGCTCGCGGGTCTGGGCGATGAGGTAGCCCGTGGCGCTCTCGGGCGTGTAATAGTGCACGTCGGGGTGCGTATGGCGGGCGACGCGCACACAGCTATCGCATGAGCCGCAGCCATCCTGCTCGCACAGGAAGGCTTGGGCGAGCGCCCACGCGGCGTCGAGCTTGCCCGCGCCGGGCGCGCCCAAAAACAGGTAGGCGTGCGACACGCGACCGCTGGCGACGGCATTGGTCAAAAAGTCGCGCACGCGCTCTTGGGTGTCGAGCTTGGCCAGCAGACTTGCCTGAGCGGGGGCCATGTTACTCGGCCTCCTGGGCAAGCGCAGCGGTGATGGCGTCCTGGGAAATGTCGAGGCCGTAGGCGCGAACCTGCTCGACCGTCTTCTCGAAGACTTCCTCGATGGTCGCGGTGGCGTCGATGAGCTTTACGCGGTTTGGTTCCTCGGCGGCAATGGCGCAAAATCCCTGGTAGACGCGCTCTTGGAAGGCCATGCCTTTTGCCTCCATGCGATCTGCCGCGCCACGGGATGCCATGCGTAGCGCCGCCTGCTCGGGTGTGATGTGGTAGACGAGCGTGAGCGCCGGGTGCGTCCCCGCAACGGCCAGGTTGTTGGCATCGCGCACCATCTGGCGATCGAGGCCGTCGGCAAACGCCTGATAGCAGGTCGTGGAATCGTAGAAGCGGTCGCACAGGACCACCTTGCCGGCCGCGAGGGCGGGCGCGATAACCTCATGCACTAGCTGGGCGCGCGCCGCCTCGTAGAGCAACAGCTCGCAAGTATCGCCCATCGCCGTATTGGCGGGGTCGAGCAGCAGGGCGCGGATCTTTTCGCTGATGGCGGTACCGCCCGGCTCGCGCAGGCTCACAACCTGGTAGCCAGCGAGTTCAAGAGCGCGGGCAAGCAGGCGCGCCTGCGTGGACTTGCCGGCGCCATCGACGCCCTCGAGCGTGATAAAGCTATGTTGAGCGGGCTCAAAAGCCATGGGCGCAGCCCCTTCCTACAAGGCGCGTAAATGCAGATATATATCAACCAAGCCATGATACCCCAGTGCTCGGTGCGTCCCCAATGGCTAAAGGTGCCTTTCCAAAGTTGCGGTGAAATAGGGACTGATTGAAGCTCTGAGACCGCCAAACAGTCCCTATTTCACCGCAACTTATGAAGGGGAATTTTGGACGCTGGGTATAATCGTCGTATTGCATTGAAATGTGGCGAAAGGAGTGGCAATGTCTCGGTATTGCGCCTCGTGCGGCAAGCTTCTTGCAGATAATGCCAAGTTCTGCACCTCGTGCGGTGCACCCGTTGAGCAAACAACCGCGAGCGATAGCCAGCCCGCTTTTGAGCAGACCGGCTCCCTTGATACGCCGCAAGCCAAGGCGGACGACCCCCTCGCCTATCGCCCCGACCCCGCCGCAAGCCCTGCGGCCGTCGAGACCACGCAGCGCATACCCGTCGCGAGCGGCTCGCCCCAACAGCAGCCGGCTCCCGCATACGCGCCCGCTTCGCCACAGACCCCCGCTCCCAAAAAGAGCGGCACCGGGCCGCTTATCGCCGTTATCGTTGTGCTGGTGGCGATCATCATCGCCCTGGTCATCTTCTTTGCAATCAGACCTTTCGACAACGCCGCCACGCAGACGGCTGCCGAGGTAGCTAAGCTGCACCATGACGTCGACGAAGATGACCTAAAGCCTCTCGGCGATCCCAACAGCCTGTACGACGATGATGACGATGACGACGAGGATGGCGGCGAAGCAACGCTCTCCGAGCAGAACCTCTACCGCCGACTGAGCGAATACTACGACTTGCTCGAAGACCTCGACAACTACGTCCGTGGCTGCGCGCAGAACTTCAACGGCAGCTATCTGGAAGAAGATCGCACCACCCGTCAAAATCTCGCCGACGTCGCCGAGCGCACAGAGGACACCATCGAGCAGTATTACGACATCGTCGAGGACCTGGACGTCCCGACGAGCTCTAAGAACTACAGTTCCTGGAAAGACATCGTTGCCCTGTATGACGACCTGGATCACCGCATTGACGCAATCTGTGATGCCTGGGAGATCAGCCTGAAATACACCAAGCCTGCGGATCACAAGAATGAGATCGTGGCGCCGCTGTCGCGCGACAACGTGGCGGGCACCAATGACAATAAGTACCGCCTAGACTTTGAGGAGCGCTACCCCGGCGCCAAACCCGTCGAAGTGAACTAGCGCTTTGTCGTTCCCGAGCCGGCAGTTAGGGACGTTCCTAAACTGCCGGCAGAAAAGGAACGTCCCTAACTGCCGGTCAAAAAACGAGCGAGGATCGTGGGGTCCTCGCTCGTTTTTTTGGGCAATGTTTCGACTGCGCCGTTACTTGTCGGCGGCTGCTTTCTTGGTAGTCGACTTCTTCGCGGTCGTCTTCTTGGCGGCAGTTGCTTTCTTGGCCGTCGTCTTCTTGGCCGCCGTCGCCTTCTTGGCCGTGCTCGCCTTGGTCGTAGTCTTGCGGCCGCGGGCCGGCTTCTTCTCCTTGGTCGGACAGTCCATGTTGACGCAGATACGCCACGGGCCGCGCGCCGTGTTGACCACCACGATGGGGGCGCCGCACTCGGGGCAGGTCTCACCCGTCGCCTCGAGCTTACCGCGCGCCGGTAGAGGATAGCTCACGCCGCAATCGTCATAGTTGGTGCAGCGGATAAAACGCTTGCCGCTCTTCTCGCTCTTGTGCGCGATCAGGTCGCCATGGCGTCCGGCCTCGGCACACACCTTGCACTCGCCCACCTTAAGGTCGGGCTCGTAGTTGGTGGGGCATGTGGGGTTCACGCAAATCTCGAAGGCCTTCTGGCGGAACGGCTGACACTTAATGCGCGGCGCACCGCACTCGGGACACACGGCGGCCTCGCCCTCGAGCGGGCTCACCTTGACGCCGCTCGGCACCGGATAGGTCACGTCGCAGTCGGGCCAGCCCATGCAGCCAATGAAGCTGCCACGGGTCTTGGCGCTCGTCTTCATAACCAGGTCCTTGCCGCACTTGGGGCAGGCGCCCACGCGCGCATCGGCCGTGACGGCGTCGCTGATGGCGTCGCCCAGCTCCTGCGTATGCTTGAGCAGCTCGTCGAGCACGCCAGCCAGCAGCGCGCGCGAGTGCGTCACGACATGCTCTTCGGTATCCTCGCCGCGCTCCACACGGGTCATGTCGCCATCGAGCTCGCTGGTCATATCGGGGCTCGTGATGCGCGGGGCAAACTGCGTCAGTGCGTCGATGATGGCGATGCCCAGCTGGCTCGGCTCCACGGGATCGTTTTTGAGATAGCGCACGGAGTACAGGCGCTCGATGATGCTCGCGCGCGTGGACTTGGTGCCCAGGCCGCGCTTTTCCATCTCCTGCACGAGCTTGCCCTGGCTGTAGCGCGCGGGCGGCTCGGTCTGCTTGGCCTCGAGCTTAATGTCGAACACGTCGACCGTATCGCCCTGCTCCAGCGGCGGCATCTGCTCGTCGCGCTTGAGTCCGTACGGGTACGCCTCGCGGAAACCCGGGGTCACGAGCACATCGCCCGAAGCCACGAACGGCTCACCGTTCACGTCGAGCTCGAGCTTAGTGTTTTCGATGGTCGCGGGACCCATAAGCGTCGCCAGGAAGCGACGGGCGATGAGGTCGTAGAGCTTGCGCTGGCCGCCGTCGAGCGTGGACGGATCGCCCTCGCCCGTGGGGTAGATAGGCGGGTGGTCGGTGGTCTCGACTTTACCGCGCGTGGGCTTCATGGGACCAGCGAGTACCTTTTTGCACACGGGCGCCAGCGCCGGGTTGATCTTTGCCAGGTCACTCACCACGGCGCCCAAATCGAGCGTCGCGGGATACACGGTGTTGTCGACACGCGGGTAGCTGATGAGGCCCGCCATGTAGAGGGACTCGGCGATACGCATGGTACGCGCAGGCGAGATGCCCTCGGCTGCGGCGGCAGCCTGCAGCGAGGTGGTCGCAAACGGCGTGGGCGGCTGCTGCTTGCGCGAGCGCTTGGTCACCGCGGCGACGGCTGCCGTCTTGGCGCCGTCGACGTGACCATACGCTGTCTCGGCAGCGTCCTTGTCAGTAAAACGTGCCGTCTTGTGCGCAATCTTAAATCGGTCGTCCTCGGCAGTACCCTGTGCGGCGCCCATGCCGCGGATCTGCCAATAGTCCTCGGGCACAAACGCCATGCGCTCGCGCTCGCGCTCGACCACCAGGGCAAGCGTCGGCGTCTGCACGCGGCCGGCGGAACGCACGTTGCCAAAGCCGCCAAACTTGGCGAGCGTCAGGTAGCGCGTGAGCACCGCACCCCAAATGAGGTCGATGTGCTGACGGCTCTCGCCGGCGTCGGCCAGGTTCTGGTCGAGCGAGACAAGGTTATCGAAGGCCTGCGTGATCTCGGCCTTGGTAAACGAAGAATACTGGGCGCGGGCGACCGGCAAGTCGGGCGCAACCTCGCGCACCTTGTTGAGGGCGTCCGAACCGATCAGCTCGCCCTCTCGATCGAAGTCCGTAGCGATGATGACGCTGTCGGACTTTTTGGCGAGGTTCTTGAGCGAGCGGATGAGCTCCTTCTCAGCCGGCAGCTTAATGACGGGTGCCCAGGTGAGATAGGGCAGGCTCTCAAGCTTCCAGCCCTTGATGGAGATGCCATCGGCAAGGAACGGCTTACGCTTGGTGTCGTAAGGCGGACGAGCCAGGCCATCGGGCATGTCGGCCGGCAGCATCTCGCCGTCCTCGGTAACCGAATACCAGCCCAGCTTTTTATCGAACAGCACGCTGTCGCAAAAATCGGGCGCAAGGATGTGACCGGCCAGGCCGATGGTCACGCACTCCTCGCCCTTCCACTCAAAACGGTAGATGGCGGTGTTGTACACCTTGTCCTTTTTGGGTTTACCCGTGGACAGACGCTCGGCGATCTGACGCGCGGCGTCGTTTTTCTCGGCGATGATGAGCTTCAAAAGAGGCTCCTATCTCGTGTCTCTGCGGCTACGCCCGCCCGTATGGCGGCCGATTTACGCCCTTGCTTGCTCGATCTGCCCGATGAGCCAATCGCACCAGGCATCCATGCCCTCGCCCTTGCGCGCGCTCACGGCAAACCGCGGCGCCTGCGGATTGAGGTCATCGAGTGTCTTAGTATACCTATCCATGTCAAAATCGAAAGCCGGGGCCACGTCGACCTTATTGAGCAGCTGCGCGCCGGCGTGCTGGAAGATGCCCGGGTACTTGATGGGCTTGTCGTCGCCCTCGGGCACCGAGAGAATCATGATGGACAGGTTCTCGCCCAAGTCAAAGTCGACCGGGCAGACCAGGTTGCCCACATTTTCGATAAAGATGACGTCGATGTTCTCCAGACCAACGGCCTGGTCGAACGCGTCAACGGCCTCCATGATCATGTTGCCCTCGAGGTGGCACAGGCCGCCCGTGTTGATCTGGATGGCGGGCATGCCGGCTTCCTTCATGGTGATGGCGTCGACGTCCGAGGCGATATCGCCCTCGATGACGGCGCAACGCAGGCCGGCCTTGTCGCGTAGGCGCTCGTTGGTGCCCAAAATCGTGGTGGTCTTACCCGAGCCGGGGCTCGACAGCACATTGATCACATAGGTGTTTGTCTCTTTAAATCGCTGACGCAGCTGATCTGCCAGACGCTCATTGCGCGACAGAATCGGCGACGCGATATCAATCGTTTTCTCGGCCATACTCGGCACTCCTTACTTTGGCCCCTTTATACCCCATCACCAGATGGCTAGCGGGCTAATCGTCGGGGGTTTCGATTTCGATACTGGCGATGTCGAGCTCGCGACCGTGCAGCAGGCGCACGTTGGCGCCGCCACACTGGGGGCAGCGACAATGAAAGCGGTCGTGATCGAAGACCTCGCCGCAGTCCAGGCACTCGCTTTGTGGATGGACTTCCTCCACGGCAAGCTCGCAGCCGCGCGTGAGCGGGTCCTCGTCGCGAAACGTCTCCCATGCAAAGTCGAGCGCCTCGCGCACGACCTCGGTCATATCCCCGATACGCAGCGTAACCAAAACGGCGCGCGAGGCCCCCGCCCCACGCGCCGCGCGAATCACTGTATCGAGTATGCCGTTGACAATGCCAACCTCGTGCATACCGATTTACTCCTCGTCGTCCTCATCGTCCGAGAACAGGTCCAGACGACTCACAAACAAGCCCTCCTTGCCCTCGCGCGCGGTAATGACCACACGGGCGATGGCGAGCGAAATCTCGTAGAGCGAGAGCAGGGCGCCGTACATAAGGCCCAGCGTAACGGGCGATCCGTCGGGCGTGATCACAGCCGAACCCACGAGTAGGCCTACGTACACGTAGCGCCAGGCGCTGCGGAAGGCCGCGTAGGAAACGATGTGGAAGACGGACAGGTAGAAGATGATGAGCGGCAGCTCAAACGCCACACCAAAGCCGATCATAAAGAGCAGCTCCATGTTGACGTAGTTCTCCAGGTCGGGCAGCGCCGTAGCGACGGCCGAGGTTTCGCCGATGAGCCACTCAAAGCCCGCAGGGATGATGATGAAGTAGCAAAAGATAGCGCCCAGGAAGAACAGCACCGTCGAGGCGAGCACCGTGGGCACGACCCACTTGCGCTCGTTGGGACGCAGTGCCGGCAGGAAAAATGCCAGAATCTGCCAGATAATCATGGGTGTACACATGACCACGGCCATCTTGATGGCCAGCGAGAAACGCAGGCCAAAGCCGCCGAGTGTGGTGGTGATGTAGAACTTACCGTCCGGCACAAAGGAGCGGATGGGGTCTTCCAAGATGTCGAGCACCACAGGCGTGGCGAAATACAGCACGATGGCGGCGGCAAACACCGACACAACCACGATGGTCAGGCGGCGACGGAGCTCTCCCAGGTGATCGAAGAGCGGCATACGCGCAGGTCCGATAGGCATTACTCATCGCCTCCCTTCGGGGCATCGGCGGCAGCGGCGTCGCCCTCGGCCTCGAGCTCGCGAGCGAGCTGGTCGACGACGGCCTTGCGCTTGCGGGGACGACGGGCGTAGAGGTCGGCCGTCGTGGGCTCTGCCGGCTCAGGCTCGGACTCCGGCTCTGCAGCAGGCCCGGGCTCGACGACAGGCTCGGCGGCAGCGGCAGGCTCGGCGCCCTCGGCCTCGGACTCCTCAGCAGCACCCTCGCCCTCGGCGGCAGCCTCGCTCGCGGCCTTCTCGGCAGCAAGACGGGCGCGACGCTCGGCAAAGGTCTCCTTCTTGGCGGGAGCTGCCGTCTCGGCGGCATCCTCGTCCGCATCGGAATCGTCGTCGGTCGCAGCAGCCTTCTTGGGCTTGACCGGAGCCGAAGCGGCCTCACTCACCGGATCGATAATCTCGGACTGAACAACGGCCGTCATCTTTTCCTGCGTCTCGCGGAACTGACGGATGGCACGGCCGATCGTGCGGCCCATCTGCGGGAGCTTATCCGGGCCAAACAGCAAAAAGCCGAAGACCACGATGATCGCGAGCTCACCCTCTCCAATACCAAACACACATACCTCCAAGGCTCGATGTGAGTCGAGCCCGCACCGCGCCATTCGGCCGGAACTCGTCTATTCATTCGGTCAAGTATAGCGCCCGGACGCCAAAACGTCCGAGCGCATCACAAACATATGCCAAACGGCACGCCCTTTTGGGGGCAAAGATTATGCAGCGGTGATCGAAATCTCCTGGTCGACACCCAACAGCTGGACCACGCGCATCACCGGGGGCTGCACATTGGTGCAGCTAAAGCGCTTGCTGTGGTCGGCCGCGTGGTGCGCGGCGCCCACGAGCACACCAATGCCCGTCGAATCGATGTAGCTCACCTGGGCAAAATCGAGCTCAACGGCCTCGGTGGGCTGCTCGAGCGCCAGGTCGATGGCATTGCGCAGGCTATCGGCGTTAGAGATATCGATCTCGCCGGTTACCTTAATGGTGTAGAGCTCTGGCGTGGGGTTGGTGGAAATACCCAAATCCATGTATACGCTCCTTTACGTATCGAAAGTGCAGATAGTACGGGAAGCCGCGCGTTAGGCGCGCTCGGCACGCGCAAGCTCGGCAGCGACAAGCTTAACGGCCAGCACCAGTACATCGAGCGCGGCCTCCAGGTCCTCGACCGTGGGATAGCTCGGCGCGATGCGGATGTTGGTATCGCGCGGGTCCTTGCCATAGGGCCAGGTAGCACCGGCCGGCGTGAGCTTGACGCCCAGGTCGGCACAAAGCGCAGCAACCTTCTGGGCCGAGCCCTCGGGACCATCGAAGCTTACAAAGTAGCCGCCGCGGGGGTGCGTCCAGGTGGCGCAGTCCGTGTCGCCCAAGCCCTCGGTGAGCTTGCGCTCGACGGCCTCAAAGCGCGGGCGCAAGAACTCGGCATGCTTTTTCATGTGCTCCTTGACCGCCTCGATGGTGGGAAGGAAACGCACGTGGCGCAGTTGGTTGAGCTTATCGGCGCTGATGAGGCCGGCCTTCAGGCGCTTGGAGAACTCCGCGATAACCGCGGGGCTCGCACCGATAAAGCCGATACCGGCGCCCGGGAAGGTGATCTTGGACGTCGAGGCAAAGGCCACCACGCGGTTCTCGGTGCCCGCCGTGCGGGCAAGATCGAAGATGTTGGCGAGCTCGTCGGTCTCGTCGTACAGGTCGTGCACGCAGTAGGCGTTGTCCCAGAAGATGCGGAAATCGGGCGCGGCCGTGGGCATCTCGACCAGGCGACGTACGGTGTCCTCGCTAAAGGTGATACCCGTGGGGTTGGAATACTTGGGCACGCACCATATACCCTTGATGGAATCGTCGGCGGCGACGAGGCGCTCGACCTCGTCCATGTCGGGGCCGTTGTCGGTCATCGCGACGGGGACGTTCTCGATACCCAGATCGGCGGTGATGCCAAAGTGGCGGTCGTAGCCGGGAACAGGGCACAGGAACTTGACCTTCTTGCCGTCGTGGGCAGCCTCGTAGGCATCCCAGGGCTCGCTGCCGCACGAGCCGCAGCGCCAGAACATGCCGGCGATGTCATGCTCGATCAAAAGGCTCGACGAACCCAGCACGAGCGTCTGCTCGGCGGGGCAGCCCAGGAACTCCCCCGCCAGCTTGCGTGCCGAAGGAATGCCCTCAAAGCAGCCGTAGTTGGAACAGTCGACGTTGCCGTCGTGCAGGTCGGCATCGGCATTGAGGATATCGAGCATGGGTCGAGAGATGTCCACCTGGGAGGGCGACGGCTTGCCGCGGGCCATGTCGAGCGCCAGGCCCTTGGCCTTGACCTCGGCGACCTCGGCCTTGAGCGCCTCGATGGCGGCATCGAGTTCGGTGGTTTCCATCTTCTGGTAGATCGTCTGCATGGGTGCGACCTTTCACGAAGCGGTACGTTGCAATTCTTCTAAGTATAGACCGCCACCGTCGCAACGTTATGAAGCCGTGATAGATTAAGTCCATCGCAATGAATTACGAATCGCCGCGCATGCCGGCATGAAGCGCCCAAGGAGGCACTATGGAGTACGGATCGTTCCAGGCCGAGGAATTCGGCGACCTTCAGCGCCTGGTCGAAGGACTGTTTTACGACCGCCACGCCATCGACCGCCTGGATCTGATCGTACAGGCCGAAATCTTGGACCTGGCGCCCGATCTCATGGAAATCGTGAACCTGCTGCCGCCCGGCTATTACGACCGCCAGTCACTTTGCGACCAGCTCAACTCCGCCTTGGCCGCCCACGGCTGGGGCGCCGTCTACGGAACGGTGGAATAAGCCTCGAGGCCGACGATTTGGCCCGTTTCCCGACCCTGGCGAGGCTTGTTTTAGGGCTTGTGGCCAAAAAAGGGCAAATATGAGTACTGTTACCTTTTTAGTAGCAGCGATTCTTGGTCGAAATCGGCAAAGCTGGACTTGAAACTCCTTAATCACCGTCAGTTAGCGCCGAATTGGAAGTCGATGGTCACTCATTAACGTACAGCTCTTATAACTTTGTTCATTATTTTCCACACCTAAAATGAAACGCCGTTTGTGACAGTACTCACAAACGGCGTTTTTTGACCACGGGGGGGCATCTGGCAGGGGGCCAGTAGCACCCGGATCCGAGTTTCGAACGCATCCAAACCGGTTCTGGTGTCTGTTTTCGAGCTTTTAATCGCCCTTGGGCGCGGGGTGTTTGCAGACCACGCTCATGTAAATCATGCCAAGTACGGCCGCGGTGACAGAGCCGGCGAGAATAGCGGCCTTGGCGGCCAGAACCTCAAACTGGGCCGTCGGGAAGGCGAGGCCGCTGATGAGAATCGACATGGTAAAGCCGATGCCGCCCAGAATGCCCACACCGGCAATCATGTGCCAGTTGACATTGCGCGGCAGCTCGCAGGCCCTAAGCTTAACCAGGGCAAACGTCATGCCAAAGATACCGATCGGCTTACCCAGCAGCATGCCAAAGTACACGCCGAGCGTCACCGGGTCGGTGAGCAGCGTGCTCATGTCCACGCCCACTAGGCGAACCTGTGCGTTGACGAACGCAAAGATCGGCAGGATCACAAAGTTGACCGGCGTGGAAATCAGACGCTCCATGCGAATGAGCGGCGGGGTCACGCGGTGCATGACGCGCTCGACCTTGGTGGTCGAGACGGTAAAGTCGTGCTGGCCCAAGATGTGCGCCTCGTCGTCGTAGCGGTCGTCGAGCAGCGGCAGGCACTCGCCCAACCAATCGGTGAGGCTATCGAGCTTGACGCCGCACTTGGCCGGGATGGTGAAGGCCAGGATGACGCCCGCAAGCGTAGCGTGCACGCCGCTCTTGAACATGCAGAACCACAGCAGCAGGCCCAGCACCGAGTACGGGGCAAGGCGGTAATGCTGCGTCTTGTTGAGCCACACGAGCGCGCAGGTCACAAGCGCGGCGGCGCCCAACCAAAACGGATTGGGGCTCTGACCGTAGAAGATGGCGATGGCGGCGATGGAGATGAGGTCGTCGGCGATGGCGAGCGTCGAGAAGAACACGCGCACGCCGTTGGGCACGCGGTTGCCCAAAAGCGACAGCACGCCCAGCGCAAAGGCAATATCGGTTGCCATGGGAATGGCCCAGCCGTTGTGCGCGCCGGCATGGTTAAAGATCAGGTAGATGCAGGCGGGAACGACGACGCCGCCCACGGCTGCCAGCATGGGAAGCATAGCCTGGCGCGGGTTTTTGAGCTCGCCGACCGTCATCTCGTACTTGAGCTCAATGCCCACCAACAAAAAGAAAATCGCCATGAGGAAGTCGTTGACGAATAGCTCAACGGTGAGACCGGCCGTAAGGTTGCCCAGACCCACATACAGCGGGGTCTCCAAAAAGTGATGGATGGCCTCATAGGCATCGGTATTGGCGCAAATGACGGCGGCGATGGCGGCGAAGACCATGACGGCGGCGGAAATCGTGCCGTTCTCGGCGATGCGCTCCCAGATGTCGTGGCGCTCAAAACGCTTGCGCTCACGAACGTTGAACAGCTGCTCAGTTGCTGCCATGGGCGGCTCCTTTCACGGGAAAGCTCCCGTCTTAAAAAAGCACGGCCCGCCCAAGTGGCGGCGCCGCGCTCTAACGTATTACGCTTGCATCTAGCCTACCCTGCACGACAAGCACGCAGGCGTGGCCGAAAAGCGGAACCACAGGTTGAACATTATTTGCTCAACGGCACGGGCACGCCTGTCCAAGAGACGACGCGGCGCCGTGCACAAAAAACGACCGGAGCGCGGGGCGTCCGCGATCCGGTCGTAGCGTTTGGTCAACTAAACCTAGCAGGCGGCCATGATGGGGGCAGCGACCTGCTTCTTACGGGAGAGGACGCCCGGCATCCAGACGCCGTCGTGCTCGTCAGCAATGCCCAGACCCTTCTGAGCAGCCTCGGTCTCGCCCTCGAGCAGGACCTGCGAGCCCTCCTCCATGATGTCAGTGATGCACAGGACGATGCCGTCGGCACCCTTCTCGGCGGCGTAGGCGCGCATGGCCTCGCGAATCTCGTCGATCATGCCGAGTGCGCGGGTCTTGTCGACAGTCTCGTACTGGCCGATGAGCAGCTTCTTGCCGGCAGGCTCGAACATCTTGATGTCGTTGCCGACCATCTCGGCTGCGGTGAAGGAGCCGGACGGACGGGTGAGGAAGACTTCCATGCCAAACTTGACCGGGTCGACGCCCACCTGCTCGCCGAGCTTGGCGGCGACGGCGCGGTCGACATCGGTGGTGGTGGGGCTCTTGAGCATGAGCGTGTCGGTCATCATGGCCGAGAGCAGCAGCTTGGCCTGAACGTCGGAAAGCTCAACGCCGAGCACGCCGGCGAGCTTGGTGACGATGGTGCAGCTGGAGCCCCAGGGCAGGCAGATGTAGTGCAGCGGGCCGGCGGTCTCGAAGTCGCCGATGCGGTGATGATCGACAACGCCAAAGACCGTGGCGTCCTTAAGGCCGGCGACGGACTGGGCGGACTCGTTGTGGTCGGTGAGGACGACGAGCTGACCGGCCTCGACGGACTCGATCACGCGGGGCTCGGCGATGCCGGCGTCGGCGAGCAGCTTGGCGGACTCGGCCGGAAGCTGACCAAGGGCGCAGGCCTCGTAGGTGTTGCCGGCATACTCAACCTGGTTGAGCAGCTGGGACAGGACGACGGCGCTCATGATGGCGTCGTTATCGGGGTTCTGGTGACCAAAGACAAGAACGTTTGCCATGGGTATCCTCCACTTGATATGTGTACTTGGACGTAGCTATGGTAGCACGCCGATGCCGAGCCTTCGCAGACGGAAGGGCCACGGCATATTTTGGGGCGCAGGCGCGGGGGGCCAAGGCCATCCCTTTTGCACCATGTTGGTGCAAAGTAACCTCTCCCCCTTGCACCAGCTATTTACCGGCGGCGCGCAGGGCTACGTAGGCGGCACCGATGATGCCGGCGTCGTTTCCGAGCGAAGCGACCTTAATGGGTGTCTCGCGCGAGGCGGAAAGCGCATACTGCTTAAAGTGCTCGCGAACCTTGTCGAGGTAGACATCGGCCGAGGCGGAAGCGCCGCCGCCGATGAGGAACATCTCGGGATCAACCACGTTGGCAATAAGCGCCAGTGCGCGGCCAAGATAGTCGGCCATGGTATCGGCCGCGGCCAGCGCGAGCTTGTCGCCCTCGCGGCAGGCCTGGAACACGTCCTTGGAATCGGAGGGGCCGGTCAGCTCGATGGGCTCGACGCCCGCCTTCTTGCACTCGGCAAGGTAGTTGCTCACCACGCCGGTGGCGCTGGAATACTGCTCCAGATGGCCATGGCCGCCGCAGCCGCAGGTGCGCTCCTCAGCCGGGTTCAGGCACATGTGGCCAATCTCGCCGCCGGCGCCCACAACACCCGATACCACGTCGCCGTTAACGATAACGCCGCCGCCCACGCCGGTACCGATGGTGACCATCACCACGTTCTGTACGCCCTTGGCAGAGCCGAGCCAGGCCTCGCCCATAGCAGCGGCGTTGGCGTCGTTCTCGTACTTAACGACCGCGTCGGGGCAGTGCTCCTGAATGGCGATCTTGAGCTCGGGCAGGTTGATGGCGATGTTCGCCTTGACCTTGGCATCGCCCGATGCCGGGATGGGGCACGGAACGGCCAGGCCAATGCCCGACACAAAGGCACGCGGAATCTGGGCCTTGGCGACCACCTGGTCGATAGCCTCGGTCACCGCGGCAAAGCCCGCAGCGTCAACGATGGGAGGCGTAGGCACACTGGCCTTGGCCAGCAGGTTACCATCCTCGTCGAACAGTCCTTCCTTAACCGAAGTGCCGCCGACGTCAATGCCGATGTAGTATTGCTTAGGTTCCATGGGAGCCCACCTTTCTCGTTTAAACATTGCCTGTATGGTACCGCTCCCAAGGCAAAAACCTACCAAAAAGGGACAGGTTTGTTTTTGCAGGTTTTATCTGGGAAAACGCGAATGACCGCTTAACACGACATTACTCAGATGTTTATCTATTTAGAGCGCTCTAGTTTATATGCAAAGCGACTTTTAATTATATCTTTCTCGAACTTTTTAAATATATAATAGGGATGCTTAGGTGTTAACTATACTTTCTTTTATACTCAACCAAGTTGGAAAGGAGGTTCCATGATTCCCAAATACGAGGCGATAGCTGCGGATATTCGTCGCACTATCGAGGATGGCGCTCTTAAACCGGGCGACAAGCTTCCTACCGTCGTTGAGTTCTGCAAGCTCTATAACGTTTCCAAAATCACCGTCAAACGAGCTATTGAACAAATCACCGAAGAAGGTTTTATTACCAGCCGGCGTGGATCGGGTACCTACGTTAAGGACACGGCGGGGCTTCCCGGCCAGGCGTTTTTCCAGGGCAAAAACGACCGTACCCAGGGTTTTTCGTATGAGCATCGCGGGAAAAGGTTACCTCAGTGGTCTACGATTTCTCGATTGTTAATCCACCAGCGGACATCGCAGCCCAGCTGGGAATTGCCGAGGATGACTTTGCCTATCACATCGTGCGCGTGCGTCAGGCCGACGAGAAGCCCATCGTTATCGAGTACACCTACATGCCCCTCGAGCTGATTCCAGGCCTTAAAAAGAAGGACCTGTACGGATCGCTCTACCGCTTCATCCGTGAGCAATGTGGCCTGAAGATTTCGAGCTTTCACCGTACCATTCGCGCCGTGGCAGCAACCGAGGAAGAAGCCGAGCGTCTGGACACCAAACCTGGCTCTCCCCTGCTCGAGCTCACCCAGATTGGCTTTTTGGACAGCGGTGCCGCCTTTGAGTATTCGACCTCGCGCAACGTTGGCGACCGCTTTGAGTTGCACAATGTAACGTTGGCATAGGTTTTTGTAGTCATGCGGGCGCTCGTTTTGAGCAGTTTTACGCGGCGCCCACGCAGCACAATGGGAGTATGAACATGTCCGATTTGATTAAACTGACGCCGATCTTCCACGAGAAGATCTGGGGCGGCCGCCAGCTGGAGGCCGTGTTTGGCTACGACATTCCCGAGGGTCCCATCGGTGAGTGCTGGGCCATCTCGGCCCATCCCAACGGCGACTGCCAGATCGCTGAGGGCCCGTACGCCGGTCACACGCTGTCATGGCTGTGGGCCGAGCACCGCGAGCTCTTTGGCAATTGCGAAGGCAAGGAGTTCCCGCTGCTCATTAAGATTCTGGACGCCAAGGACGACCTTTCAATCCAGATTCATCCCAACGACGAGTACGCCGCCAAGCACGAGAACGGCAGCCTGGGAAAAACCGAGTGCTGGTATGTGCTGGACTGCGAGCCCGGTGCCACGATCATCGTCGGCCAGCGCGCGCATGACCGCGCCGAGGCCGCGCAGATGATCGAGGACGGCCGCTGGGACGACATGCTCAACGTACTGCCGATCCACAAGGGCGACTTTTTCCAGATTGATTCCGGTACCGTGCACGCCATCAAGACCGGCACGCTCATTTTGGAGACGCAGCAGTCGAGCGACGTGACGTATCGCCTGTACGACTACGACCGTCCCGGCACCGACGGCAAGCTGCGCCCACTTCACATTGAGCAGAGCCTCGACTGCATCGACTTTGGTGCTCAGGCTCCGACCGACGGCACGGTGACCGCGCCCGAGGTGGATGGCGTGACCGAGCTCGAGTCTGGCTCCCACTACACCGTCGATCGCGTGCGTGTCGACGGCAGCAAGACCCTCGACCAGCGCTGGCCCTTCATGTGCCTGTCGGTCATCGACGGCGAAGGCACCGTCTGCGGCGACCCCGTCCACAAGGGAAGCCACCTGCTGGCTCCGAGCACCGTCGGCTCCATCGACCTCGAAGGCAAGATGGAACTGATTGTCTCGCACCTGTAAGCTACCGGTCCCCGAGCGCTCGCCGGGACGGGGCGCGGGGTTTGGTCGCCTGCTCGGACAGTCCTGCTCGCACGGAGAGCACATTAAGTGCTCTCCGGCTCGTGCGGAACTCGCGATCGACCAAACCCCGCGCCCCGTCCCGGCGAGCCTCTGGCTAGTTACAACAATCGAAAA
>NZ_JADNGN010000039.1 GCF_015553355.1 Collinsella aerofaciens | reverse complement strand
AGATTCGACAAGGGGCGACCATTGTGCAATCGCAAGAAGATGACGGGGCGGAATGTCAATCCTGGTCTAACAGAGCCTATTTTATTGCTAATCCCACAACGGCAAAACCGGTCAAACGAACGCTTCAGTACTGAGGCATCTGGCTATCTGACAAATTGCTATACTAAATCCAAGAGATTTGTATAGCAAACAGGGAGGCAGGGTTATGGCGACGACGTTGCTCGACAGGCATTCCGCCCAGATGAACGTGCGCATGGATCGTCAGCTCAAGGAGGCGGGAGATGCGGTGCTCGCAAGCCTCGGCATGACGCCGTCGCAGGCTGTTCGGGCGCTTTGGGAATATCTGGTCGTCAACGGATGCATGCCCTCTAAATCGGGGGCTGCGCTTTCGAGTTCTGACATGGCGGTAGCTGCGTCAATGGAATCGAGGGCTGTGCAGGGCAGCCACATCGTGCGCGATGCATGCCTCAGATACGGCATCCCCATCCCTGAGTTCTCGGGCGACTACGATGACCTCTATGAGGAGGCCATGGCCGATCGCTATCCCGAGTGGGTGGAACTATGAGCACGGAAGGCGTCCTCAAGCTGTTAATCGATACCAAGGTATGGATGGATTATTTTTCTGGTAGGTCTGACCGTACGGCAAACGTCGTCCATCTGATCGAGATTGCCGACGCTTCGGAGCTGATTGTCCTGTTTGCCTCGTCGCTTTCGGTCAAAGATGTCTCGTATCTTGTCTCGGCGGCAATCAAGAGAGAGTGCCGAAGGAAGAATGGCTCGCTGAGCGATAGCGCCATTGCGGCGGCGGACGAAACGGTCTGGGCATGCGTTCGGCAGATGCGCGAGCTCGCCCTTATCGCGCCGGTGGGAGCAGACGAGGTGTTCGATTCCTTTGTGTTCAGACATCATCACAATGACTTTGAGGATGACCTGATGCTGGGCGTTGCCAATCGCATCGACGTCGATTACGTCGTGACGGAGGACAAAAATCTCATTAAACATACCAATGGCGTATGCATAAACGTTGATCAAGCGTTGAGGTTGGTTGAAGGGTCAAACGTCCCTTCGGCGCGGCCCGTCTAACCTGCTTTATCTTAATAAAGTGGCATTTCCCCGCCGTTAGCCGATGGTGCGAGAGCGCTCGGCGTTTTCGACTGGTTTATGCACGTAAAGTCTGGGAATATACAAGTCGCAAGCCTTACTGTCAAACCAGTTGCGCCAAGGAGGCACCATGGACTACAAGATCACTGGCTACGAGCCCGCCCAGCTGTTCCATTTCTTTGAGGAGATCAGCGCGATCCCCCGTGGGTCTGGCAACGAGAAGGGCATCAGCGATTTCCTGGTCGCGTTTGCCAAGGAGCGTGGCCTCGACGTGTATCAGGACGAGGTCTACAACGTCATCATTCGCAAGCCCGCTTCTGCCGGCGCCGAGAATGCCCCGACCGTCATGCTGCAGGGCCACATCGACATGGTGTGCGACAAGCTGGGCTCCGTCGAGCACGACTTTACGACCGATGGTATCGACCTGGTCGTCAAGGACGGCGTCCTCACCGCTAACGGCACCACCCTGGGCGCCGACAACGGCATTGCCGTCGCTCTGATGCTCACTGTTCTCGATGACGATTCGATCGTTCACCCCGCTCTCGAGTGCGTGTTCACCACCGATGAGGAGACCGGCCTGGTTGGCGCCGAGACGCTCGACAAGTCCCAGATCAGCGCCCGCACCATGATCAACCTCGATTCCGAGGAGGAGGGCGTTGCCACCGTCAGCTGTGCCGGCGGCGTCGTCGTTACCTACACCTGCCCCATCGCGCGCGAGCGCAAGACCGGCAGTGCCCTTACGCTCGAGATCTCTGGCCTGCTGGGTGGTCACTCCGGCGCCGACATCAACCTGGAGCGCGGCAACGGCAACCTCATCATGGCCCGCATCATCGATCGCCTGATGGCTGCCGGCGAGCCCGCCATCGTTGGCTTTAACGGCGGCACTAAGGACAATGCCATCAACCGTGAGTGCAAGGCTGTTCTGATCTACGCCGACCACGCTGCCGCCGAGGCCGCGGCCCAGATCGCCCGTGGCATCATCGCCGACGTCACCGCCGAGCTCGAGGTCTTCGACCCCGGCTTTGCCTGTATCGTCGAGATTGCCGACGACGCCGAGGCCGAGGCCATGGACGAGAAGTCCGCGCTTGCCCTCATCCGCGCCCTGCGTCTTGCCCCTAACGGCGTGATTCGCCGCAACGTCGCCACCGACGGCTCCGTCGAGGTTTCCTCCAACATCGGCGTGGTTGCCACTTCTGACGACCAGGTCAAGATCATGCTGTCCCCGCGCTCTTCGATCACCTCGCTGCAGAACGAGTTCAAGGACCGTCTGCAGACGCTGGCCGATGTCCTGGGCTTCGACGCTAAGTTCGAGTTCGAGTATCCCGGCTGGAGCTATGCCGAGCATTCGCCGGTCCGCGACGTCTTTGTCGAGAGCTATCGCGAGCTCTTTGGCTCCGAGCTGCGTATCGAGTCCATCCACGCCGGCCTTGAGTGCGGCCTGTTCGCCGAGGCCCTGCACGGCCTGGACGCCATCGCCGTGGGTCCGACGCTCTCCGATGTTCACACCCCGGACGAGAGCATGGAGCTCGCTTCTGCCGAGCGCTTCTACGAGCTGCTTATCGACGTCCTCAAGCGCCTCGCTGCGTAAAGGTCGCACGAGCAGCAGCCCGAGCCATGTGCTAGCGGATTGTAAATGACATTACAAGAGGGGCATCCGAGCTTTTGCGACGGGTGCCCCCTCTCTTCTTTTAAGAAATGTGAATTGATTGGCGCCTAGCCCATATCCGCCCTGATGAGGTCGAGGGTGCGCTGGCAGTTTTCGCGGACGGGGCCGAGCATATGCTCGCGCAGGTCCGCCATGCCGGGCAAGTCGGCGTATTCGTCCATAATCTCTTCTATGCAAATGGGCACCTCGTAGGCGAGGTCCATCATGGTCACAAAGCAAAACTTCTCGGATAGCCCGGCATCGGTGAGCGCCGCCTCCAGCGCGGGGTTGCCCATACCGTGGTATCGGCGGATAGCGCCTGGACCGATGCGCCCCACACGATTTTCGCCGCCAACGCTCATGGCAAGGCGCGCCCGGCGGCGCATACGCTCATACGCCAACCCCGACGCGACATCGTACATGGGTGCGAGTGCCGCGTTTGTGCCTTTGCCTAGGATGAGCGAGTAGTTTTTAGCGTGTGCGTCAGGCGCTCCGATAATGGCGTTATAGAACAACATATAGGTAAATAGCACAAGATTCATGTGGTGGGGTACTGTGTTAATTAGTCGTTCCTGGATGTCTCGTGCAGTTGGTCCTCCGTCGGCGGTATATTTCTGGCTTGGCAATACACCGAGCGCCTGGCACAAGTCCTCCTGATGCAGCCTTTCGATATTTCCGCTGCTATTGACCATTCTGTCGTACCGTTCAACGACGAGCGCGGCTTCGTCTTCAAATGTGCAATAGGAGACGTTGGCAGTTGGAATGCCAACACGCCGAGCCGTTTTCATGCAGACGAATTCGTTTAAGGCCTGATGTTTGAACCCAACGACACCATTTTTGAAGATATGGGTAGTGGGGGATGACCCTAGACATTCACACCATTGGCCATCATGCCAAGCTAGTGCAAATTTGCCTTGGTTGCCGCCCAGGGACCAGCTTTCGTTGGAGCCCATCCATGTCTCTCTTTCGTCATCGCGAATTGCTTTGAGCTTGTGAGCGATTTGAGAATTGGTAAGCGGGCGGTATGCCGAGATCCTGCCGCGGGCGGCATCTAATTGATCGGTTCGACAAAACTGAACGGCCCCCGCGCAGTCAAGACCGATATGGCACAAGAGGGCGACGGGGTTGTTGGATGCAACGTCATGCTCGGCGGCAATAGCGCGGCGCTGCTCTTGACTGTCGGGCAAAAGGCCAAAAAGGAACGGGCGGACGATGTTATGGCCATATGTGCGATTGGAAAGCGGCATTGTTAGCGATAGCGGTGCTCCGCGATAGGTTGGGGCGTATACAAAGCTGCAGAGTCCATGCTCGTCTTGCCGGAGAGTGCCTGCGATTTCGCCACAAATGAGGGTCGCAAGCTCCATCTCTGCCATTTATTTCACAACCTTACAGCCAAAGGAGAGATCTGAAGTGCCGGCAAGGCCTTGCTCGGCTACGATTTGGGCCAGCAAGGCACCATAGGAAGATGGCGTTCCTTGTCGAGCAGGTCGTCTGCCTACGCTTGGCTTTGGCAGGGCATTCGAGTTCGCGATAGGGAGGTTCGCTATCGTCGTCGGATGTTCGGAGGGCGATGTGATGGAGTCGTTATCGCTTTGCGCAAAGAGACCTATGCCGAGTGCGTTAAAGACAGTCAGCAACTTGTCGAGCCGAATACCCGTGGCGTCGCCCAGCTCGAGCGATGCGAGCAGGCGCTCCGAAACACCGGCTTTTTTGGCGAGGACCGCGCGGGTAAGCCCCTGTGTCTCGCGTGCCTGGCGCACGTAGATGCCGGCTTGGCGCGGTGTTGTAATGGGAAGAGTATCCATGGCGATATCCTAACGTGCAGACTTTTGCATAGTAGTATGACATGCAAAAGTCTGCACGAAAAGGCCTCATGCAAAACTCTGCATGAGGCCTTGCACTGGCGTTGAGTTATTTGGGATCGAGTAAAACACTCGGCCCCGTTTTTTTAAGCCCCAAACGCTCGAATGGGAACAACGTATACGCCGTCAGGGCGTTTATATGCGATTTCTCCCATTCCCGTGAGGACGGCAAGACACGCGGGAGGCTTCGTTCGTCCCATTTTGTCGCGGAGCAATTTATCCCTCATGCGCAGCAGGCTGCGGGCGCCTTGCTCGACTTTAGCCTCGCTGAGCTTGATCTCGAATGCTCCCCATGTTCCATCCGCAAGCTCAACAACGGCATCGATTTCTAGGTCTGAATCGTCGCGGTAGTAGCGGACGGGGTGAGATCCTGCGGCATCGAGTGACGAGGCGTATACCTGCAAATCTCGCATGCAGAGGTTTTCAAATGCAAGACCGAGCGTCTGGTAGTCTTCGAGTAGGCTTTGGTTGTTAAGGCCCAGCGCTGCAACGGCTAAAGAGGGGTCTGCGAAGTAGCGTTTGGGCTTTGTCCTCATGCGATTGGGGGAGCGCGATGCCGGAACCCATCCGGGCAGCTCGTCAATCAAATAGAGCTGCACGAGGTATTCAAGATGCTGTGAGACTTCTCGCTTTTGGGCGTCCGTTGGCGCCGTGTTATTATCCAGGGCAAATACATCACGGGCGAGCGTGACGTTTGTACAGGACTGTCCAAGATTTCGTGCAAGAGACTCTGCCACGCGTGAGCTTATGAGCTCGCGCCCGCCAAGGTCGGGAACGCTCTTATTATGCACAGCATCGAGATAGCCCATGAGTACGGGCCGAATTGTGTCAGAAGTTAGTGCAAGCGCGTCGGGCCATCCGCCGCGACAAATGAGCTCGGTAAGGGAATCGATTCCCGACGCACAGGGGCATGGGGCAAACTCGCCTTTAAACAGGGCGGCTAGGCTTACCTTACCTGTTGAATCACCGCTCTCCTGAAGACTCATGGGATGCATGCTCAGCCGACCGATTCGTCCGGCTCCGCTGTGGTTCACCTTATCTTTTGCCGACGTGGAAGAGCCTGTTAAGATCCACTGGCCCTTTTCCGTGGTGTCATCGACAGCATGGCGTACGCAGTCCCAAACCTGAGGGACGCGCTGCCACTCATCAATAACGTGAGGGGTCGCGCCAACGAGTGCATACTGTGGGTCGGACTCGATGAGCAATTGGTTCGAACCGCGATCGACGTATATGGCACTATTTGCATGGGCAAGCGCGGACCAAGTCTTTCCACACCATTTAGTGCCTGAGATCTCAACGGCGCCGAACAGATTGAGATATTGATCAATTTTCCGGTCGATGAGCCGTGGGATATACGTGTCTTTCGTCATCGTTGCCATGCTGTTTACCTCGCATTTCCCTAAATACGAATAAAATCATACCCGAAAAACGAATAATACAGTCACATAAAAATGAATGAATCTTTACCCTGAAAACGAATGGCCTTGGACATTACAGCGCCAAAATCCCCAGATGCTCAAGCAAGATTTTAAGCCCGATGAGGATGAGCACGACGCCACCCACGATGGTGGCGGGTTTTTCGTAGCGCGCGCCAAAGGTGTGGCCGATCGCTACGCCGGCGACGGAGAAGATAAACGTTGTGACGCCGATAAGCGATACAGCGGGAACGATGTCGACCGAGAGCGCCGCAAACGAGATGCCTACGGCTAGGGCGTCGATTGAGGTGGCGATGGCGAGGATCAGGTACTCGCCCAGGTCGATTTTTTCGGCATCCTTGTCGTCGCCTTCGTCCTCATCCTTGTCTTCGGTAAAGGCTTCCCACAGCATTTTGCCGCCGATGAAGGCGAGCAGGATAAAGGCGATCCAATGGTCGATGGGTCCGATGATGCCTATGAATTGACTGCCGAGCGCCCATCCGATTACGGGCATGCCGGCCTGAAAGCCGCCAAAGAACAGGCCGAGTACCACGGCGACCTGAAGGTTGATCTTTTTCATGCCAAGACCCTTGCAGATGGAAACGGCAAAGGCGTCCATCGAAAGGCCAACGGCGAGCAACACGAGCTCTGCGAGTCCCATAGTCTGGCTCCCTCTCTGCGGGCGGGCCCGCGTGTACCTCTTGGGGGAGTAACAAAAAAGACCCGTGGCGTACGCGTTGCGCGCACAGCCACGAGTCTCGTTCATTAAGGCAAGCCAGGCCGCATCGGCCAGTATGTTGACTTGCCGCACCATCGGAGGCGAACCCGATCACGCGACTACTCCCTCATTTATGCGAATCCCGATGCTAGCACATAAGCAGCTCATTTGGGCTGGGGCTCTCGGCTGTGTTCGCTCATTCTGTAAGCATCGGATTTCGTGGCTGCTGCGGGGACAAACCGTGAGAAACTATTTAGCGTTTATGGAGCGTATACGATGGGAGCGATGCCTTGGATAAGAACGAGCTGCAAAAGCGTATGGAACAGGCCATCCGCCTGACGGCACCTGGCCAGCCGATCCGCACCGCCCTCGACATGATCATCGCCGGTCACCTGGGCGCCCTTATCTGCGTCGGCGACACCGAAAACGTGCTCGCTGCCGGTAATGACGGCTTCCCGCTCAACATTTCGTTTACCTCGAACCGTCTGTTCGAGCTCTCTAAGATGGACGGTGCCATCGTTATCGACGGCGACCTCACCCAGATCCTGCGCGCCAACTTCCACCTCAATCCCGATCCCTCGCTCGCCACGAGCGAGACGGGCATGCGTCACCGCACCGCCGCTCGCATGTCGGTGCTCACCGATGCCATCGTGATCTCGGTTTCGGCCCGTCGTGCCGTCGTTAACGTGTACGTTCACGGCAAGAGCTACGAGATCCAGCCCGTCACCACCATCATGAGCTCGGTCAACCAGCTCGTCGCCACGCTCCAGACTACCCGCCAGTCGCTCGATCGCTCCCTGCTGCGTCTGACGGCCCTCGAGCTTGACGACTACGTTACGCTCGCCGACATTACCGGTATTTTCTCGAGCTTCGAGATCATGCAGCAGGCAAAGACCGAGCTTAAGGATTGCATTGTCAAGCTGGGCAACCAGGGCAAGCTCGTGCAGATGCAGCTCGAGCAGCTCGCGGGCTCCAGCATGGATACCGAATACGACCTGATGATCCGTGACTACGCGAGCGATTCCTCCGAGTCAAACGCCGAGAAGATTCGCGCAGAGCTCGCTCGCATGACGCCTAAGGACCTGTCCGACCCACAGCATGTGGCGGCGGTTCTGGGTTACGACGACCTGGACGAGGACTCCGTCATGACGCCGCTGGGCCTGCGTACGCTTTCGCGCGTGTCCGTCGTGCGCGATGGCGTGGCCGAGAAAATCGTCGACGAGTACGGCTCGTTGCAGGAGCTCATGGACGACATCAGCGAGGATCCGGAGCGCCTGGGCGACTTTGGCGTCAACAACCCTGCCATTCTTGCGGACTCGCTGTACCGCATGAAGGGCACCAAACAGGGGAACGCATAATGGCGCCCGTATGCGCCGTGGTCGTTGCCGGCGGCAGCGGCCAGCGCTTTGGAAATCCCGGCGGCAAGCAGCTCGTTAACGTGGCGGGCCGTCCGCTCATGAGCTGGTCCATCCGCGCGTTCGATCGTAGCGACAAGGTCGGCCACATCGTGGTGGTGTGTCCTGCCGAGCGCCGTGCCGAGATGCGCCGCCTGGCCATCGACCCGTTTGACTATGACACGCCCATCAGTTTTGCCGATGCTGGCGATACCCGTCAGGATTCCACCCGTGCCGGCGTGCATGCGGTTCCGGCGGGTTTCGAATATGTCGCCATCCACGACGGCGCCCGTCCGCTCATTACGACCGAGGCCATCGATCATGCGATCGACGTGCTTGTGGGCGACCGCTCGCTCGACGGCGTCGTGTGCGGTCAGCCCGCGATCGACACGCTCAAGATCGTCGACGGCGATAACATCGTCGAGACGCCGCCGCGCGAGCTCTATTGGGCCGCGCAGACACCGCAGATCTTTAGCGTCGACGCCATGAAGCGCGCTCACGCCGCTGCTATCGCCGAGGGCTTTATCGGTACCGACGATTCATCGCTGGTCGAGCGCATGGGCGGGCGCGTCCGCTGTGTCCAGAGCCCGCGCGATAACCTTAAGGTGACGGTGCCCGAGGACCTGCGTCCCGTAACCGCGATTTTGCTCGGCCGCATGGCCGAGGGAGAGGACCTTCCCCATGTTCAGTAACCTGCGCATTGGCCACGGCTACGACGTCCACCGTTTGGTGGAGGGGCGTCGATGCATCATCGGCGGGGTCGACATTCCCTACGAGCGCGGCCTGCTGGGCCACTCGGATGCCGACGTGCTCGCGCACGCCTTGGCCGACGCCATTCTGGGCGCCTGCCGCGGGGGAGACATCGGCAAGCTCTTCCCCGACACCGATCCCGCCTATGAGGGCGCCGACTCGATGGTGCTGCTCGCTCGCGTGATGGACTATGCGCGCGAGCTGGGCTTTGAGTTTGTCGATGCCGACTGCACCATTGCCTGTCAGCAACCCAAGATTACCCCGCACCGCGATGCCATGCGCGCCAACCTTGCCCATGCCCTGGGCGTTGACGTCGAAAACGTGGGCATCGCCGCCACCACGACCGAAAAGCTCGGTTGGGAGGGCCAGGGCGAGGGAATCGGCGCCTGGGCCGTCTGCCTGCTACAGAAAACCGTTAAGGAGTGACGAATGCGTATCTACAACAGCGCTACCCATAAAAAGGAAGAGTTCCAGCCTATCGAGTCCGGCAAGGTCCGCATGTACGTGTGCGGCCCCACGGTCTACGACAACATCCACATCGGCAATGCCCGCACGTTCATCAGCTTTGACGTGATTCGTCGCTGGCTCATCGCGAGCGGCTACGAGGTCACGTTCGCCCAGAACCTTACCGATGTCGATGACAAGATCATCAAGCGCGCCAACGAGCAGGGCCGTGCGGCTGCCGAGGTCGCGACGGAGTTCTCGGACAAGTTCATCGGCGTCATGCGTGCCGCCAACGTGCTCGATCCCGATGTGCGCCCCCGCGCCACCAAGGAGATCGGCCCCATGATCGCCATGATCAAGACGCTTATCGAGCAGGGCCACGCTTACGCAGCCGATAACGGCGACGTGTACTTTGCCGTGCGCAGCGATTCCAACTATGGTCAGGTCTCGGGCCGCAACATCGACGACCTTATGGTGGGTGCGCGCATCGAGGAAAACGAGGACAAGAACGACCCGCTCGACTTTGCCCTGTGGAAGGCCGCCAAGCCCGGCGAGCCCAGCTGGCCGAGCCCCTGGGGCGAGGGCCGTCCCGGTTGGCACACCGAGTGCGCCGCCATGGTGCATCGCTACCTGGGCACCCCGATCGACATCCACGGCGGTGGCTCCGACCTTGCCTTCCCGCATCACGAGAACGAGTGCGCCCAGGCTACCTGCGCCTGGCACCAGGGCTTCTCCAACACCTGGATGCACACGGGCATGCTGCTGGTAGACGGCGAGAAGATGTCCAAGTCGCTCGGCAACTTCTTTACGCTGGCCGAGGTCCTCGAGCGGCACTCCGCTGCCGCCCTGCGCCTGCTGATGCTGCAGACGAGCTATCGCTCGCCGCTCGATTTTTCTTGGGAGCGTCTGGAGGGCGCCGAGAACTCGCTCACGCGTATCGCTGGTACGGTCGAGAACCTGCGCTGGGCCGCGAACCACGCGACGGCCGATGCCGATGAGGCGGCATCCGAGGCGTTTGCCGCCAAGGCCGCCGAGACTCGTGCCGCCTTTAAGGAGTGCATGGATGACGACTTTAACACCGCTGGTGCCATGGGTGCCGTTTTTGGCTTTGTGACCGAGTGCAACCAGTACCTGGAGCAGGCGGGCGACGCTGCCGACAAGGCCGCCGCGCTTGCCGCCGCCGACACGCTGGCCGAGCTGCTCGATACGTTTGGCGTTGAGCTTCCCGAGCCCAAGGTCGAGCTGCCGCTGGGTCTGCTGGGCGTTGCCGCCGGCCTGGTCGCCTACACGGGCGCCGACGTGGACGAGGCCGCTGCCAAGATTCTCGAGGCTCGCGCCGAGGCCCGTGCCGCCAAGGACTGGGATCTGGCCGACGCCATCCGCGACCAGCTCAAGGACCTGGGCCTCACCATCGAGGATACTGCCGCCGGCACCCGTATTAAGACTCTCTAGAGGCCGCACGTTTGAGTAGGGACGCTTCGGGACCGGTCCGAAAATAATGCCGAAGGTGTTATTTTCGGACCTGTCCCAGGGCGTCCCGTCCGTTTTCCGTTTAAATATCTCGAGGTTTTCCATATGGCTGACAACCGCAAACGAGGGGGGTCTCGTCCTTACAACCCCGGTAAGGCTGGCGGTCGCCGCGACCAGCGCACCGGCCGTCCGCAGCGTGATGGTCGCGACCAGCAACGCGGCCGCGCCCAGGCCGCACGTCCGCAGCGAGATCGCAACCGCGACGCTGTCCAGGCTCCCAAGGGCGAGTTTATCGAAGGTCGCCGTGCTGTCGCCGAGGCGCTGCGTACTAGTTTTCCCATCAAGTGCGCGCTCATTGCCGAGGGCGGGGAGCGCGATGCCGCCTTGTCGCGCCTGGTCGATGACCTCAATGCCGCGGGCGTCCGCATGAAGTATGTGCCGCGCGCGCAGCTCGATGCGCTGTCGAGCCATGGCGCTCACCAGGGTATTGCGCTTGAGGTTGGTAACTTCCCCTATGCCGATATTGCCGATATTCTCGACCGCGCGGGTGACGGACCGGCGCTCGTCGTCGTGCTCGACCATGTGACCGACGATGGCAACTTTGGTGCGATCGTGCGCTCCGCCGAGGTCGTGGGCGCGGCGGGCGTCATCATTGCCAATAAGCGTGCCGCCGGCGTGACCGTTGGCAGCTACAAGACTTCTGCTGGCGCCGTCATGCATCTGCCCATCGCACAGGTTCCCAATATCGCCCGTGCGCTCGATGACCTCAAGGCCGCTGGCTTTTGGGTGGGCGGTGCTTCCGAGCACGCCGAGGGCAGCTGCTGGGATGCTCCCTTCGAGGGCCGCGTGGCGCTCGTCATGGGCTCCGAGGGCGACGGCATCTCGCGCCTAGTGCTTGAGAAATGCGACTTTTTGACCAAGCTTCCCCAACGCGGCATGACCGAGAGCCTCAATGTTGCCCAGGCGACTACGGCGCTGTGCTTTGAGTGGCTGCGCCGCAATGCCGGCGAGCTCATGGGGGAGGAGTAGCGCATGTCCAAGAAGAACCGTGCCAAGTCCAAGGCCAAGCGCTTTGGCGAGGGCTCGGCCAAGCCGATTGTTTCGGCCGCGACCTATGGCGTGGGCGGCAATGCGTTTGCGCAGGCCATCGCCGACCCAGTCTCGACAGTGCACTCCAATAAGCCCGAGCTGCTGGTGGTCGACGGCTACAACGTGATTCACTGCACGCCGCGCTACGAAAAGCTCGTCTACGACCATTCCGACGATCCGTATTCCGGCGACGTCCACGATATGGCACGCACCGCGCTCATCAACGATGTTGCGGCGTTTGCCCAGGGCCGCTACGAGGCCGTGATCGTGTTCGACGGCGCGGGCAATATCTCCAACGAGCGCCCCAACCTGCCGGCCCGTGGCGTGCGTATCGAGTTTTCGCCGACGGGCGTCTCCGCCGATACTGTGGTGCAGAAGCTTTGCATCGAGGCGCGCGAGGAAGGCCGCGCGTGCTCCGTGGTGTCGAGCGACGGCACGATCCAGGCCGTCGTCATGGGCAAGGGCGTCACGCGCATCTCGAGCCGCATGCTGGTGGACGAGATCAAGCAGATCGATAACGACGTTCACGAGGCAGAGGAAGCCCCGCAGATCAAGATGACCCTGGGCAGCCGCCTGAGCCCCGATGCCCTGGCCAAGCTCAAGGCCCTGCGCGGGAGGTAGGGGAGTTGGCGGGGCAATGCTGCCTCGCTAACTCCATTCAGCGATGTCGATCATTCTTTCGAGGCGCCACGTTAGCGCCTCTTTTAGATAAGGCAGTCTCGCTGCTAGGGCATCGTTTTTAGACAGAATCTCGATTGCCTCGTCGACAAAACCTTCGAGTTTGTCCCCGTCAAACCAGTTCATATCCTCAACAAGCAACATTTGTTTCGCGGGACTTGAATGGAACTGCGCGCTGGCAAAACTGTGCTCTCCTGCCCTAAGCTCATCTAGAGATATGTTGCACCAGAGCGATGAGCCCGAATCGAAGATGGGGGCTGGTCTGCAGACTAGTGAGTTGACGTTTCGCACGAGGCCGAAGTTGCGCCAATGACGATCGTAGTTGGCGATGATGTCGTCACACACGATCATGTGGTCAAGGGCATCCTTGACGCCTGTCACCCCGAGTTCCTCGCAGTTTGCTACGTATCGCTCGTAGTCAGTTAGCCGTTCATCTGCGTTTGCGTGCTGGTTTACATAGAACGCAGGGACATACTCTTCTTCATCAGTTAAGAAGACATCGCATATGCTCAGGGCGGAAGTGCCCGTGCCCTCGAGCGAGTAAGGTACATAATCGCAGGCGTTTAGGATGCGACGGTGGAGCGCGGTCGCCACCAGCTCGTTATAAGGTTCCTGGTTCAGGTGCGCTCCTGCCTTATGCAGAATTCGACGCCCGCCCTCGCACGTCCAGTACTTTTGAAGATTGCCGTCCGAGGTGTTATCGGGCTTTGCGGCAGCCGCTTTTCCCTCTGGGGCAAAGGGCGCAATGGACAGCGAGACGTCATCAAAGGCGTTATTGAAGAAGTTAATATCCTCCCAGACGAGACCGGAATCTTGGGGTCTAATCCAATACTGGTCGGATAAGGAGAGGCCAAGATTTCGCTGTACGAGTTCATCGGGAACATCGACTGCGGCTTCTGCAAGCAGGGAGGCTAGCCCAATGCGTGCGAGCGGGATACCGCGACCGCGCCACCAGATGCGGAAGGAGTCGAGCGATACGGAGCTATTGGGGCCAAATACCCCAATAGGGGCGTGGGCGTAATCGATGTCGGCGCCGATATGGGTAAAGTCTTTTCGCGATGTGTTGTAGACCAGCTGAGCGACTTCGTGCGTGCGGTTCATGAGGGTGAACGCGATCTCGCTCTTACCGTGGCCGCGGCGGGGACGTCCTCCCGTTTTGGTCACGGAGCGGAGTCGCGTGTCGACGCTGTCTTTGTCGATGAGCCATACACCAGAAGCCTTGCGGGCATCAAGTGCTCCGTTTTTTATGAGCTCCTGCACCCTGCGCGGAGTGATGCCGAGCAGCTCGGCGGCTTCCTTGGTAGTAAGCATCACGAAACCCTTCGTCAAAACGAATAGTTTTATATATAGCAATTGTAATTAAAACTATTCGTTCTGACGAATAGTTTTGAGATTGAGGGCGAACCGACAGAAATGAACGGGCCTGGTACCTGTTGTTGCTGGTTTTTGCATATTTATATAACGCCGTGTGGCCTGTTGCGCCCCGTCCGTAATTCCTTTATTCTTAACAGGCTTCGCGCGAAAGCGCCAAGTGTGCCAGTGTGGCGCAACGGTAGCGCAACTGATTTGTAATCAGTGGGTTGCAGGTTCGATTCCTGTCACTGGCTCCATGAGAGTTTCGGGCTCTGTTCCTTGTGGGACAGGGCCCGTTTCTATTTAGGTGGTGTGCCATCGGGTTAGCGCCCATCCCGTTTTTGGTTTGTCTCGTCCTCCAGTTTGTCTAAATCTGTAACACCAAGACCGATATTTGGCATCTAACTGTTACAGATTGAGATGAAACTTAGGGTGTTTTAGGAATATCTTGATCTGTAACATGTAGAAGCGGAATAGGCCTCTTGCTGTTACAGATCGAGACAAGGGCGGGTGCGGACCTGGATGTTCTGCTCGAGCGTGGATTTCTGGACACGCGAGAGAAGAAAATCTTCCGACCGGAGAACGAGCGTGGATAATTAACTTGGATAGGGAGCTAAGGTAAACACCGATTGTCTATCGAAGGCTTTAGAAACAACGACCCCGATTTCATTGTGGAATCGGGGTCGTTTGTGCCTGAGGAATCCGAATGGATTAATCGAGCTCCTAAGGGACTTCTTGGGTTCTTGCTAATGGTCTGCCGAGGATGTCCCCAATGCAAGCAGCGGGCATCTACTCAATATAGTTGGGATTCTTCTTGATGATCACGCGTGCAGCGATGAACGAGACAACGATGGCGATGACGGCGACAACGCACGCCAGTACGAAGTTGCCCATGGATCCATCGGGAGCGATAAAGATCAGCGCAGAAAGAAGACCGGGCCATGCTCCCGCAACATACTCCTTCAGGACGAAGATGCCTGCAGGGAGTCCCGCGCAGAGGGCGCCGATTGCTGTGCCGACAAGCAGGCGGGGACGCTCGATGAGGCAGCCGTAAAATGCGGGCTCAGTTACGCCACAGAGTGCGGTGACGGCAACCGTGGTGACCATACCTCTCTTCTCCTTGTTGCCTTTCATTGCAGTTGCCAAGGCGAGACTCGTGCCGCCAATGCAGAGGTTTGAGATGAAGCCAAAGATGATGGGCGCCCAGCCGAGCTGCGCCAAGCTCGTAACTTCGATCGCGATGTAGGCCTTATCAAGACCGAGCATGACAAAATAGGGGTTAAGGGCTGCAAGGATTGGAGTAGCGATAAATGCCACGTTATCCATGAGCCACGTGGCGGCATCACTCAGCGCGTAGCCCATCATGCTGCCGGCGGGGCCGAGGATAATCAGCTCAACAGGCACGACGATGAACATGGTGAGCAGCGGCTTCAAGAACAGTTTGGTAATGTCGGGGATGATTTTCTGAAGACCGCGATCAACAAAGTACATGAACACAACGCCCAGTACGATTGGCACCACCGTGCTCGAGTAGTCATTCGTCGGGATGGGGATGCCAAGAAAGTCGAGACCCTCAGCACCGCTAATAGACGAGCTAATCATGATTGCGCCCAGCAGTGCGCCCATGATAGGCTGCATCTTCATGACGGCGGCGAGCTGATAGCCGAGGTAAACGGGCAGGAAGCTAAATGAGGCGCTGAAGATCGCCAGCAGAACCTGGGCGGTTCCGCTATCGGTGCTCAATCCACAATAATTGACCAGGAGATTCTTGATCGAAAGAATGAGTCCGCCAACGATGAGCGCCGGGACGATGGGCATGAATACCTGTGCAGAGACGTTCCCGAATTTCTCAATCAAGCCCATGGCGGTGTTACCGCTTTTAATGCCTTCTGCAAGGTCTTTGGCGGTTTGGGCATCGTCGGCAACCGTGCCACCGCCGACTTCGATTCCCGCGAAGTCGAGGAAGTCGTTGTAGGCCTCGGTGACGTTGGGGCCGATGATCACCTGAAGCTGGCCACCGCTGACTACTGCCCCGAGCGCCTGGTCAGCCGATTTGGCGAGCTGGAGATCGATGATCGAGGTGTCTCGTGCGTCGATGCGAAGGCGCGTCGCACAATGAGTTACCGATGTAATGTTCTCTTTGCCGCCAACAGCCTTTAGGACTGTTTCGGACATTGCCTGATATTTCATCTCTTTCTCCTAACCTTCCTGCTCCTGATACTTCGAGATAAGGTCTCGGTACCAATACCAGCTCTTTTTGGGGGTGCGCTCCAGATTGTTCTCGAAGTCGATATGGACAAGTCCGTATCGTTTTTCGTAGCCGTTGATCCAGCTATACAGATCCATCGTCGACCAGAGGTAGTAGCCCTCAACGCGCGCGCCGTCGCGCTTAGCCCTCATCATGTGCTCGATGAACTGGCCCAGAAGCTCGATGCGGTCATCATCGTGGATTATTCCGTCTGCGTCTGGTTGCTCATAGGCGCCATGTCCGTTTTCCGTAATAAAGATGCGGGGCGCGTCATAGCGCTCGTGGACATCCATGATGGTTGAATACATGCAACTTGGGAGTATTTCGCGGCCCCATTTATTGCGGGGAACATTGCTGTCGCGGGCGCTTTCAAACAAGGGCGCAATGCATTTTCCTTCGACCTTTTTGCTCGAACCGCCCTTATTGTTCGCCGAAACGGCAAGCTCTCCACCGTGCCAGTCGGTTACATACTCTCGGCAATACACGTTGAGTCCAATAAAATCGACTTTACCGTCTCTGAATTCTTCTACGTCATTTGGGGATCGATAGAGCGAGACGCCAAGTTTTTCAAGGATTTCGTCCATTTCTGGCGGCAGTTGACCCTGAAGTGCTGGTGCCAGAATCATGCGATTGGCGAAAAAGTCTGCGTATCGAAATACGTCATCGGGGTGCTCGGTTGCCGGGTCGAGTTCGACAACGCCGCCATCGTGGACGGCGCCGATGATGCCGTCGTAGCCCATTTGACGATATGCTCGGACTGCGAGTGCGCTTGCGCGCATCAGGTTGTACTGAAACTGCATGTACGACTGAACGTCGAGCGATCGATTGGGGGGATAGTTGCCCAACATGTTTACGCAGTAGCTGTAGAAATGCGGCTCGTTAACGGTAGCCCAGATTTTGACGCGGTCTCCAAAGCGCTCAAAGCAAATCTTGGCGTATTTGCAGAACCACTCTGCCATATCGTTGTTCAGCCATCCGCCTTTGCAAGCAAGCGTGAATGGCAGATCGTAATGGAACAGCGTAACGTTGGGCTCTATGCCATTTTCGAGGCAGCAATCAATGACCCGATTATAAAAATCGATACCCTTTTCATTCAAGACTTTAGTCTGCTGGCCGCGCAGCGGCCAGCTTTAAACCACCCGCTACGCGGGTGGAGACAAACGGCTTT
>NZ_JADNGN010000038.1 GCF_015553355.1 Collinsella aerofaciens | reverse complement strand
GTGTTGGCTAAAATGGGTCGGCCGGGATTGGTCAATCTCGGCCGACTATATTTGGCTAAAATAATCCGACGCTAACACCAGCTAAAATGGGCGAAGGAATTCGCGGACCTCTGCGTCTTCCATCCATCGCTTCACCGAGGCTATAGCGTCTTCCAAAACCATGCGGTGCCGTATAAAGGCAACTCCTGGCAAATTCTCGATCACCTCTTCAATGAAGTTAATCTTCCCTTGAAGTAGTGGGATTTCGCTTCCACTCCACGAAGCGCCGAAAGAAGACATGATTACTGGGACCTTTTTAAGCTCTTTCGAGCTAAGGCCCTCTTGGCACAGTAAGACTATGTACTTGACCCTCAGATTCTTGGGCAACTCCATTGCAACATCTGGTAGATGATCGACAAGCTTCCCATTACACATCGATCGTGACGCCAGCCAAGTCACGACTGCATCGCCGCAATGCTCAATAGCGTAATCAAGAAAATACTTTAAAGCGAAAGGCTTCGACATGCTCCGCAGATTTGTCTCAACCCCCTCTATACCCTTCAATGCGCTATCTGTTGCGGCCTCGCTGTTCTCCTCCCTCCATACTGCTTCGCCCAAATGCTCCATTGCATAAGTCGCATTGAACTCCATGAGCACGGGCATTGCCCTCTCAGGAAATTGACCATCGTTGGCAACGATAAGACGAAGAACATCCTCATTCCAATAGGGATTCGTAGCGTTTACGAGATTAAGTAAGATATCTTCGGCAAGACGCAGCATTTCCGGCTTGGAGATAAATGCCCTTTGTTCGGCATTGTTGATGTCCCTAGGAAGAAGCCTATAAAAGGCATGCGAGCCCCTTTCAAGCTTCTGTAGGACGCCGACCGCGTACCTAGCGAAAAAGCCTGGCGTAGCAGAGTCGATTTCCATCGCGGCTTTATACGAAACAGTTTCGCCATACTCGTCGGCTCCTCCCTCGATATCCCTTACCAGATCAGGACTGACTCCGAACTCCTTTAACCGCACTACGTCAATTCGACTAAGCCATTCAGGAATCTCATTCTCCTGTCGCTTCAAGGCAAGACCGCGAACCCGATCGATGCCGAGCAAGTCAATCCAGCGAATGAGCAAATCGTCCGGGACTGTATACAAGGGAACATCAGAGAGGATGATCGGCTCTGCGCATTCGGTCAAAGTCTCCGCACCAAGAATCATGACGTCACTCAGGATTGGGAATGGAATCCCAGTTGAGCTTTGCCGGCCGGCAGAACACACAATCGAGATCGCCTTCAATAGCTCTGCCGAGCCAGCCGTTTGAATAAGATCGATCAATTCCTCCGAGACAGAGACATCGTGTCCGCGGGAGTCGTCTAATAAGATTTGGGCTGCAATCCGCATCTTGGGCGATACATTGAGGAACGGGAGCCCCTCTTCGGCGATGATGCCTTGGGAAATGAGCTCTTTCTCCAGTTGAACAAACCCAGGTAAGCTGCAAATCTCAATCGACTCGATTCGGGAAACATATCCTTTATACGCCTCCTCCAAGGTCTCCTTCCACAACCGACCGGCACCGTCCTCGCCGCCGATACCCCGAAGCCCGGTAATAACCGAATCGCAGAGACGGCTCAGCTCATGACAGTCTCTGAGCTCCTTGAGGCAGGCAATCGCTCGCTTCCGCAACTCGATCATCGCCTGGGAGTAGAGGTGGTTGCCATGGATGAACGTGACCTTGTTTCCTTCCATCCTCGTCCGGCCCTCGTACACTGTCGCCAGTAAAGCCTCGACATAATAGGCAAGCAAAACCCCGTACCTATCCTCCTTTGTTTTGCGAAACCCGCACGAAAGGCGTTCAAGGACCTCGTTCTCGTATCGAAACCCGTCCGAATACGAGTTCTCGTTGAAAGACATGCTCGTTGTGAGTGTCTCCTTTGCCTCCCGTGGAGGCAAAAGTTCTTCTCCAATGCCATAAAGAACAGCTCTTCTGGCTCGCTGAATTGAGGGGCATGCAGAAAGGGCGCGAGCGATGTGAGGATACGAGATTTCTGCGAATAGAATCCAGAAGCCTTGTCGAATTTACAGGCAAGGTAATCGTAGTTTCCGGGTTCGGTGTCTTCGATTGCCCCGAGAATATGTTCAAGGCCCTTCTCACCGAGGAGGATATTGTAATCGAACACCATTTTCCATCGTTTCTCACCATTTGCCAACGCCCAAATGTCGTTCAGCTGCAATTTCAAGGAGGAAAAAAGCTCTTCGCTGTAGAAATTGTTTACAAGGATGGCGACAATATCGGGGCATCGAGCATTGCCACACTCCAGCTCATCCACGTCGGAAAGAGACAATCTTTTCTCGGCGATGAAAGCCTGGTAGAGCAAATAATCCCTCAAAACCTGTTCGCCCGGCGCTACCGCCACCATATTCTGACATGCATCCACCAGTTCGTCGTGGCACAGAGCGGCGCAAGCATCGACGTATCTGTCATGAGAAATCCCTACCTTGGAAAGCAGGCTATCCAGGTCTTTATTTCCCCCTATCCTGTGAGCATCCAAAACCGAGACGATCGTCGCCGCTTTTTTGGAGTCGCCGCCCAGACTAGAAGCCTTCTCTCCGTAGCAAGCTTCTATAAGACTCGGCATCGTGGAGAATACTTCGACCCCGCGTTCCTTAGCAACCTTGGCCGCCGCGAAGGCCAAACGCATGTTGCCCCTCGACAAGCGAATTATATCCGCAGAGGCTGTCCCTTTCGCGATACCAAATCCGTTCTCGACCACTTGTAAGGCCGTCTCCTCGTCAAGCGGGTTGACCGCATAGAGGTAAGGCTCGCAGTACTGTGAAACGGAGCTCTTCACGAGCCCGAACGCGTAATTTCTTACCGTCATAAGGACCTTGATATTACCCCTGTTGGACACGAAGTCCGCAAACCATTCAAGGCCGGAAAGTTCGTTGGCGTCGTCGAGCAGAATTATCGTAGGGTCCTCTTTGGGGACATCGTACGACAAATCCTTCCAGATTGGCAGCTTTTTCGATTGAATAACAAGAGGATACGCGCCGCTGCTATTCGCGAATTGGCGCAGGGTCTCTATACAAAGCTTGGTCTTCCCACATCCAGGGCGCCCATACACCAAGACGAACTGATTCTCTTCGAGCGCAGCAAGAAGCTCGTTGGTCTCTTTTTCCCTGCCAAGCAAGTCGACCTTCAGGGTTGATGCAAAGCTATTCTTTTCAACTACGGATTCGAATTCATCCGGGGTCATAATTTGTCCAGTACCCACCTCGATGTCTAGATGCTCTCTTGCAAGATTTGGGTACCGTCGAGCTAACAAACTCGCCATTACGTCCGTGCCAACAAGTTCGACGCGTTCGTCAATGCCTCTTAGATAGCTGAGGTCAGAACTATCTAGCCTTCGACATGAAAATGCGATTGCTATTTTAACAAGTTGTCCAGAATCGAGCCCCTTTCTTTCGGTCTCAAGGCACTTCTCGATATCCATTTCGATTTTCTTCTTTGCATCAGCCTTATCTGGATAATGGCCGCATTCGAGATAGGCGAATTTGTTGTGGGGCAAAAGCCAGATTGTGTCCGGCGTCCCCGGGGCGGTTGCCGCCGAGCGAGCAGCGGACCCCCTGTGCACGGGCTTATCATACCTAAAATATTGTGTAAGCAATTCTTGGGCAAGGTTCTGAAAGGCGGCAGGATCGAGCTTGGCGATTCTGTCCCTGATTTCGATTTCTCTGCTCATCAAAGCTGCAAGCTCCTCCGCTTTCTCTGGCTAACCAAACGACTCGTCTACAGGCTGCCCCAAACCTCCGCGGCAAGCTTGATGATATGACATGCGCCGCATTAATGAGAACGAGATTGTCGATAGCAAAACGATCCAGTTCCGCGGCGCGTGCCACGCCTTCTCATGCACCCACTGGGTCCATCTTTAGCAGTCATGGTTCTTTGATTTGAAACTTGGGCTAGAACGTGAGGGAGCTGGGATCTCTATTCCCAGCTCCCTCACTATCCGCAGCCCTTGCTCTGCAATTTGTTTGCTGGAGGTGGTATCTCTGACGTCCGGCTTTAGGCCCAGTGCTTAGTCTTCCAATCTAAGCAAAACTTGCCGTTCTACTTCGGGAAAGGCGCTTGGCTTAATCATTCTTGCAGAGCTAATTCGACCTAGCTTAGATTAAGCAGCCGACATATCGCCCGCGCGGCTTTGCGGCCGCTTCATCTATATTCTAGTGTCTTAGTTTGTTTGGAATAGTCGAAATCCCCTCTTTGGTGATAGCAACGCCTCAATCAGCCGCAAAATAATAATTCATAGAAGTTTATACGCTGCTTAGTCGTCAGTCTTCTTCTGTTCCTCATGCGTTTCCTTGTTTTTCAGCAATGCTAGATAACGCTCGAGTTCAGAAAGAGAGCCGCGGTATTTTTCAAATCGACGAGAATCATAAAAATAGATAACGAACTGATTATTGTCATCTAAAAAGCCCACTCTTAAATCAAGGGGCTCATGGAAGTACTGGCTTCCAGCGTTTTGCGATTCATCAAAAATCGGGTACTGCAACTTTTCAATCACAATGGCAGGCTGTTTGTAGTTTGGCAGCGTACGATTTCGCATACCAGCCTTCCAAGAAACAACATCCCCTGCCGATAGCGATTCGTTAGAAATATACGCCTCATAGGATTTTTTTAGCTCTTGTATAGCGGAGTCATCGTCTTTGGAAACATTCAAAGAGTCGATAAACTTCTTCATATCGTCAGATTCCAAATTATGTGTCAGCAGGTTCCTTAATGCTGTGTCCTGAATCGCATTTTCATTCATATTTACTCCACTAAAATACTCTTGTTGCTGATTTGCTTATTAGCTAAATCGCTATCGTCTTTATATGTGTTTACATTGCTTACTGTAGTACCGGATTTTTCGCATGCCTCGCAAAGTTCGATTCTGCATTTAGCAATGGAGCAGATTTTGGCGTATTCAGCGATGGTGATCTGTACGTCATTTGTTAGATCGAGCTGTTTTGCTGCGCGTAAAAAAACAGAGGTGCTTGCATAAAGTGTTTCGATAATCCGCTTCGATAGTTCGTTTCCAGGCATGTTTAAGCACTTGGAAAGCGTACTGATTAGAGCGGTTTTGAACTCGTTGTCTAATAATGGCAAATACCACTTGACGGATTCACTAGAGTTGGTAAGACCCTTGTTCAGCAACGAAACAGAATCACGGATAATACCAACCGTTTTAACGACATCTGAATCGGAAGAGATATCACAATCCTCGCTGGAAAGATAGCAGTCTTTTGAATGTGGAAGAGCCTTTCCATTTGACCAGAGTTTAGGCGCCGGATGCATAACCTTATAGGCCGCAAACACTGACAACAGCGCACACAGGCTCGACAGTAATGAAATTAAGAACTCTAGGGCGCTCACTCTTCATCGCCATTCTCGCTACGGCCGAGACTCAATGCATCTCGTATTATCATTTCCAAATCATCAGCAGTAATTATGTACCCATCATCGCTTGTTTCATTTTCCCTATATTCATCAGGCCCAGAGCCCGCGTTACTGCTAGTGAAAGACATGGCTGCTAAATAAGCTGAAACGGCTAATGCAACCGATGAATTAATATAAGGAGACAAGCTTGTCTGTACATCAAAGAAGTGCGACTCGAACAGCATCTGATTGACCGCCAGACCACAAGACAACAAAAGCGAAAGCATGAGGAGTATAATTCCAACGCCCCATTTAATACCTGAATGAATTTTTGAACAATTGCCATGAATCAACTCAACACAGAGAAGTGACGCAGAAGAAAAACTAAAGGCCGCTTTACTCAGATCGTTCATAAAATACTCGTAGAAAGACTGTAATCCGGAAATTGCAAGTAATATACCGCAGGCAATAGTGGGAAGTAGAATTCCGACAAGATTCCAGATGAAGGCAATGCTAAATTCAATAATAAACTGATGGCTTTGCCGAAAGCCGTTCACTTTATTAATAATACTGCTAATCAACTTGTTCAATCAGAATTGTCACCAGAATTCAGTTATTCATCTAGGCAGATTTATCAGAAATAAGGTAAAACTTACCGAATTTAAATAATCTATAGAGCGATCTCCGGACGAGCGTCGATTCATCATTTACCTTTCTTATAGCCACCACGCCACCCTGTCAGTTCAAAAAAATTGCGACTAGCGTCACGAACAACGCGCCGGCTGCCGAGTAGATCCACGTGGAACGACATATACAAACCTCGCACGCAACGGCGGGCTCTCGCACCGCTTGCAGCTGCCCGTCGCATGCCGCTAGCGAATGCCCTCGCGAGCAACCTTGAGCACCTTGCGTTTGATCGCTCCCAGTTTGCCGCGGACGCGCTGCTTAAGAGACGACTTGAAGTCGTACTTAGCCATCAGTCCCTCGATACCCATCCTTGAAGCAAGATCTGCCATAAACTCATCGCACTTCGCATACGGGGCAACCGATTTGACCAGGCTAGGATTGCCAGCAAGAACCTGCTCGATGGTCGCATCGCCACAGTCAATGGAGTTCGCAATTCCTTGAAAAGCTGCGATACCCTTATCGGTATTACAGATAACCGCAGAGACACCCTTAGAGTAGTCGACCTCAGGATGGATACCCTGGAAACCCCAGAAGTCGCCGAGGGTAATATCAGAGCCGCAACTTCTCTTGGCAGGGCACATGAAACAAGAGGGCCTCAGCGACGCATTGGCCAGAAACGCTTTCATGTACCAGTCCTGATTGAAAATGGTGGATTCACAATTAGGAGATGGGTCTTTCTCCGCTATGTACTCGTACATAGCGGAGTAAGACAACCATCCGGTTGTCTTACTCCGCATATTAACGTCACACACGTTCGATCCGCGGAGCGAATTCTTGTAGTCAATCCACTCCGACCAGAGGCGCGGCGCCGGGACACCGTGGCAGATGACGTCGACGGTCAGGAGCAGGCTGCTCTCCCCCATCTTTCCCAGATAGCGCTTGAGGCCCGCGATCTGACATGCCGTGCCGGCGAAGAGGACACGGCGACCCGAGCGGATTGCATCGCGAATCCCAACGTAGACCCCCCTGCCGATGCGGCTCTGGACGTACTTGGATCGCATGACGCAATCGAGAGAGGCAGCATCCTCGACCAGCACATGCTCGACGCGGCGACAACCGTCGGCCCAGGCGGCTCCGCAGACGACACCACCGTCCGCAATCACACTTTCGGCCAGGAGGCCAAAGATGCCGCCGCTGGAGGAAGCCTCCAACAGCTCACTGGACTTGCCCTTGGCCCAGCGGATCCCAAGAGCTTCGTCGCACTTACCCCCGCCAAGCGCGGGACACACCGATTCGCACGCATGGCACCCCACGCAGGCGCCTGCATCGATAACGGGATGTAGGAAGCCAAACTTATCCTCCTGCATGGAGATGCACGACTTGGGGCACTTCGCGGCACATGCGCCACAGCCACAACAGGCATCGCCGAGCTTGGATATCTTCATCTCGTCATAAGACACAACGAACTCCTAACGAAGGAACGGCAGGCGAGCAGCGAGCATGTTCTTCTCGTCGGCATCGAGTACGAACGCCCACATGGCAGCCATGAACAGGACGGTGTAGACAGCACCCCAGCAAAGGAACAACGCCCATCCAGTGACGGGCATAAAGGCTGATCCCAGCAGGCATGATGCGAGGACGCAAGCGGAGACCAGCAGCACAGGCAGGTTGCGGCGCCAGTAGAAAACCATATCGAGCCCAATCCTCTTCTGGTAATACCAGTTCATAAAGAGGCCGTTACCCAACGAAATGCTCAGAATGTAGGCGATGGCCGGAGCCCAGTAACCCAGAATAGGTGACATAGCCCAAGTGAACACAACGTTGATGCCTGCCATGCAGAGATAAACAACGGAGCGAGCCTTGTGCTTGTTCTTGGCGCGCTGAATTTCGATTCCTGTGTTCTGACACAGGGGGATTCCCAGCGGCAGCGCCATGGCGCAGATAAGCCAGTACGCGTCCATAAAGCCCTCGCCCGCCCACTTGGCAATGAAGAAGCGCCCGAGAAGGACGAATCCACAGTACACCCAGCAGAATAGGAACATCTGGTAGCGTCCCACGCGCGTCATGAGTCGGGTAAGTTTAGTGTTGTCATCGCTTGTGGCCACGATGCGATTGATCATTGGAACAAAGACATTCGACATCACTGTTGATAGGGAAACGAAGACGCTACGAACTTGAATTGAAATTGCAAACACTGATACGGTAACGGCACTCGTAAGAGCACCAAGTAACATATTTGGAACACTCTGGTTAACCAGTTCACAAATCTGGTTACCAAATATCCACGCGCTGAACGCGGCAATCGAGAGGAAGAGAGACCCGTCAAAGTGGAAAACATCAAATCTCATGCCAAGCTTTAAGACTGCGAACCTGGCGTTCAGAACCAACAGTGTCAATGCAACTGCAAGCTGCGCCGTCGCAACGCCTACCGCCCCCATCCCAAGATTGAGCAGCACGAAAGCCACGCCAGGAGTCGCCAAAGATGTGAACATCTGCCTCGACTGTTGAAACTTGAACTGTTCATGGGCAAGAATGTACGCATCAAAGACGGTTGAAAACAGAGTCACGGCGACGTTGAACGACATTATCACCATGAGCTTACCCGCGAGTCCCACCTGGTTGTCCGTGAAACTATCTGAGAAAAATGTCCCAACATTAGCAGAAAAGAGTAGGCCCAGCGCAAGGGCCACGACACAGACCGCAATGTAAAGCATGAGATACATGCCGTTGAGCCTGCGAATGTCGCCCTCGCTACCCTTCGCCCGTTCCTGCGTATAAAAGCGGATGTAGGCCTCGGAAAAGCCGAAAGTTAGAAGTGTAAGCGAGAATACGAACGAGTTGGACGTCTGGTATACGCCGTAGTCAGCCTGGCCCACGAATGCCAGCAGCATGGGCGTATAGACGAGGTTGACCAGGTTCTTGACTATGATGTTTGCATAGCCGAGTATCGCACCGGTCTTACGTTGGCTAACCATGATAGACAATTTCTTTTCTCGATTTGCTGAACAGGGATCGATTAAGGAACGAATCGAATTTTGCGCGCTCAATTCGAAGCTTATCCTCAACATCAAAGGATTTTGGCTCCCCGCTTTCGAGGAAATTCCAATTTGCTTCACGCCAATTACCTAGGCCAAGCTTCTCAGCCAAGGTATCGAACCGATCGCTCATGTCGAATTGCGAACCTGCGCGTTCGAACATCAGAAGCGGCTTACGATATAGGAGCGTAAAGATGCTTCCGTGGTAAGAATCAGTGGCAACAAGCGAGGAGTTCCTTATGAGGTAGATGAACTCAGAAGGTCCACAGGCAAAGAACCGAGGATCCCCCAGAAGATCTACGACCTTCAATCCCGCTCGTTTGCAATATTCGTCGAACATCGCAACCTTGGGAGAATCACTACCGAGAAAGTACTTCAGGGCATAGCGCCTAGGAAGTAAAGCCGCAGGCGCTTCGGCGAGTTTATCCCATTCTGCAGCGTCAAGCATAAGGGTTGGATCGATCAAAACCTCCGCGTCCAACCCAGCGCATTCCTTAATCAATCTTGCGGCGTTCTTCTCCCTAACCGATATGAAATCAAACGCAGCGAGTCTTTCCCTGTATGTGCTTTTTTTCTCCACGGGCAGCTCAGGTGCAGAAATGCTAGCCGAGAGAGACACTTTCTTGACACTTTCGGCAAAGCAAAGAAACATAGCACCATTGCTATCAGGAATGTAAGGGGACCAAATCTGATCGCTTCCCGCTACAAAAGCGTCGAAACCATCGGATTTTCTCGGCGGGAAATCCGGCAAAGAATAATTCGGCTCATATTTAATATGTTCCTCATCGAATCGAAGAAACGCTGAATGCCTCGCTCGTTTGGCCCCCCTCTTACCAGCGAAGCTATCGACAAGAAAAACTTTAACCTGGTGCTTTAGGCTGCAACGTGGCTCGCTTTGGCGAATCGTGCTCGCATCCGCTCCCCTTCTTTGAAGCAGCTCCTGAACAGCATAATTCTGCAGACGCTGACCATAATTGTCACCAAAGGTAAAAGTAACAATCCCGACCTTCATATTACCAGTCACTCCTTAGAAAGGGCCGACGTACTCTGAGCAATGGACTTCCACCTTTCGACGAGCGCAAGCCCTATAAGCAAGAACAGCAAGGCATTATTTGCCCTCGTAAAACACTGAGTGTAGATTGTCGCAGTTGCCGCAAGCGCAACAAGGGAAAGATAAAGAACGTATGGTCTGCGCCCCCGACACCCGCAAGACACGCAGAAGACATAGAAAGCAAACAGGGCAATAAGGAACCAAACGCCCAGAAGGATGACTAGCGATCCAAAATCAGCTTGGCCGAAATGAGTAAACCCGCAGAAGGCGCCCTCGTGGAATGTTGCTGCGCCCAAACCGATACCAAAAAGCCAGCTTGACGCCAAATTTAAGGCATAACCGATTATTGCAATTCTTTCTCCACTGCCCACCGCATCGGTTCCTATCGAACTAGAGCTTTCCACAAGGTCAAATAACGACAGGACATTGTCATCAAAAAAGTTTGCGAACGATGAATTGCATATGTACAGCAAGAAGACAATTCCCAGCAGGACAGCAAGAAACATCAGGCCCTTGGCGATTCTCATGAAATTGATCGATGACAAACCTTCGGCATAGAAAAGCAGAAGAACGATGGGCATCAAGGCGAACAAAGCCTTGTTGTCGTTCAAGGCGGCAATAACAAGTGAGCTAGCAAGAACCGCCGCCGCGCAACAAACGACGGGGATTCGCAACTCCCCGCTTCCATCCCGTATGCTGTTCAAATCAATGAGCAAAACGAAGCACGAGAACAACGCAACGGCATGGGTCGAAGCATACATGAAAAGACCTGAAATCAGGTCTTCATAGAAGGGAATTTGGCCCGTCATGGGGGCGGCCGCCATAAGAGAATATGGGTAATAGACCTGAATTAGGATAACCATACAGTTGACGGCATAGACAGCGTTAAAGAAAACAATCCATCGCTGCTTCCCGAAATCCAGCAAATCTGACCCGTTGGTCTTCAGCATCACGATGAAGAGCGCATAGAAAAAGAAGGTCTGTATGGCTTTAAGGTTGTATGAGGTCTTACCGGGAACTATGCTCCCAGCAGAGTAACTCAAAACAAGGAGCATCGTAATTAGGCAGACGAGGAAAAGCAGCTTCTTCGGAATCTTCCAGCCACTGAAGATAAGGCGAACTCCAATGAGAAGAAAGATAACGTTATTTACGATTCCGGCCATACCAAGGTATTCAAGCAGAAAAACCTTAGCCATAATCAGACTGATTATCAGTGCATCTATCCCCGACCCTGTTTTTTTCTCAAGAATACTCATATGGCGAACTCTTGTTTTCGTTTCCGTGAATTTGCAGCCTCGATTTTTTTTCGCTCCCGACATGAATAGAAAATACGCAGCGGCAAAGAGATGCAATTGTCTAGCCGGAATCTGTAGGTTCGGCATTGCCTCTCATTTTCGACGGCATTTTGCGCAGTCGGCATGCTCGGTTTCGCCAAAGCAATGAATGCGTCATTGGTCGCGAGGGCCATCGCGCCCCCATCGTGATTAGCGCGGAACCCGTTCAACAACTCCAGCAACTTATCAGGCTCGTCGAGCAGCTGGCACAGCTCCTGCTCCGAAGAAAGAACCTGGCCGCAATGCGTCATACTCACAAACTCAGCTATGTTACCGCTTGATGGACAAGTGATGATAAAAGCATTTGATGCATATGCCTCCATGCAGGTGTACGAATACGTCTCTAGGCATTGAGACCAAAGTAAAGCAACGTCCACATTCTCGCGTCGCAGCTCGTCAATCATAGCATTGGGTTTTCCTGGTGAAAATTCGACGAAGACCCGTCTCATTCCGCTAGGTAAAGGCTTCGTCTCGTTGTTGAACACAACGAATTCATATTTTCCCTGGCCACGAAACGCGTCGACAAGGCGACACCAACAGTCCCAGCCTTTTATAGACTGTTGTTTCCCAAGATATGCAACTTTGATTGCATGATTGGGAGGAAGCATCTCCTTGTTGTCAAGATAAATCCCGACGTATCTTTGATGTGGAATTACCGTGCAATGCCCCTTTGCTTCCGGATGGAAAGATTGCACCATTCTTTCGACAACGCTTGAAGGGCAAGCGAATACTATGCGATGAAGCTCGTTGTGCAGAAGCCTCCAGATGCAATCTTCACGAATAATGCTGTCAGCGTAATAGGCACATCCCACGCATTGTGCGTCTCCCAATTTAGCAGATCCGCATAATTGTGTACTATCCTGTATCAAATTATAGTTTGTGCAGCACAGGTAGTAGTCATGCGCATATACGACCAGCTGGACCTTAGGATACGAAGATACTATGCCAGCAATCGATTCAAGGTTCCATCCCATGAAGTGATGGATGTAAATGCATCCCAGTTCATACTCGCCATCGAGCAAACGTCTTACCCTAGCCAAGAAAGCTTCAAGGCTGAAAACTCCTGCGAACTTACCATCGCATATCACACCGAATGAGTTGCTGAAAAGCCTCTTTGCAAATTTAGAAGAACCGCCAATGGGAAATAAGGCAACATACTTGATGCCAGCGTCATTGGCAGCAACCTGATGACTCATAACGACCTTCGGCGTACCCGTACGGTCAATAAGATAGTTCGAAAGCGTTATGGCAATGAACAGTTTCTTCTTTTTCATTCGTTCGGCCCATCCTGCATGATGGCCCGCAATGTCGCATCAAGATATGCATACCCCCACAGTGAATCAGGTTCCAGGTAGGCACCTTCTCCCCACTCGTTCCAAGCGTTTAGAAAGACCACCTTCTTGTCTAAGTCGCGCCTACGGCGCACCTCGTCAATCGTGTCCGCAAGCCATCGTCTATATAGCTCAGGCGTGCTCCCGTGAAAAATCGTTCCTCTGTGATTCCTTCGGGCCGTGTTGTCCCACATGGGCATTACGGCGGGATAGACCTTCTTATCGCGGCTCCAAGTCGCATATCGCTTATTCTCGACCAAATCCGCATAGTCGTAGACGGTGCCGCCGAAATCTTCGCGCAACGGACGCACCTGTTTGGTTATGTTGCGACAGTTGTGCTGCACCTGCTTGGGTTGGAACTCGCTCTCGGCATCAAAGCCAACTGCCGACCAATCAATGTTGGTATCACGCTCTTGCACGGCAATAAGATAGGGTTCTGAGCCGCATTCGTCCTTACAAATGCGGCGCCACTCAGAAATCACATGCTCTGGATCTCGAATAAGCGATGGGCGATACACGGATAGGACGGGCTTGCCGTCTATTCGGAGATATCGCTCATCGCTGAAATCATGGACAACATCCCTCATGAAGGCGGTGTAGTTCTCGGAACTCTGGGTGATCTCCATCAAGACATCGTTGCTCGTACCGCTGAATCGCTTTGTCCAGTTTTCATTCGCCCAGCAATAAAAGAAAGGCATGTCAAGGTTTGAGTCATCCAGAAACATATCTAAAGGTCCTTCGAGAAGTCTCTGACCACCATCGAACCAGTAGTAGTAAAAACAGAAAGCTCCTACGCCATAATTCTTCGCAAGCTCAATCTGCCTTTGCATATTGCATTTCAAGCGCAAATCGTAATAGCCGAGCTCGCCGGGCTTCCTTGGCTGATAATGCCCCGTGAACTGAGGGACGGCCTTGCAAACATTGTTCCACTCAGTGGTTCCTCGTCCCCACCAGGAGTCATTTTGAGCATTGGGGTGGAATTGCGTCAAATAATATGCCACCAACAGCACGTCCGACTTAGCCTCATCATGCCTTCGATAGCCGACGTAGCCCTCGGCACGCGCATCATAACTTTCTAGGACATACTCGGCGTAAGAGCTCAAGAGGTCATTATCAGCCACAATACGCAAGGAGCCCGCATCGGCTGCCGCTTCGCGTTCGAGAATACGCTCATAACGCCTGACTCTGAGGTTTTCTTTAAATTCAGCGCTCAACGGGAGTTTCCAAAACAAACCTTTAAGCTTCTCGTTGATTTGTCCGCAATTAAAAAGATTCATCGACATTCACCATCACGTATTCCAGCCTCGAGAGAAGAACGACCCAAAGCTTCCGCGATCCGCTCGCTCGCATGTCCGTCGCCGTAGGGATTGGAGGCGCGGGACATGGCGACGTACTCCTCGTCGTCGCAAAGAAGCCTACTGAACTCGCGGTAGATGGCCTCCTCCTCGGTGCCGACGAGCTTCAGCGTGCCTGCTGCCACGCCCTCGGGACGCTCGGTGGTGTCGCGCATGACGAGCACGGGCTTGCCCAGGCTCGGGGCCTCCTCCTGGATGCCGCCCGAGTCGGTGAGGATGATGTGGCTGACGGCCATGAAGTTGTGGAAGTCGAGAACCTCGAGCGGGTCGATGATATGCAGGCGGTCGAAGCCGTCAAGCTCCTCGTGCGCCGCCTTGCGGACGAGCGGGTTCATGTGGATGGGGTAGATCGCCTTGGTGTCGGGGTGCTCCTCCATCACGCGGCGGATGGCGCGAAACATGCGGTGCATGGGCTCGCCCAGGTTCTCGCGACGGTGCGCCGTGATGAGGATGAGGCGGGAGCCCTCCGCCCACTCGAGCTCGGGGTGGGTATAGCCATCGCGCACAGTGGTGCGCAGGGCGTCGATTCCCGTGTTGCCGGTGACCCAGATCTTCGACTCCGGCTTGCCCTCGTCCAGAAGGTTCTTCTTGCTGGCCTCAGTGGGGGCGAAATAGTACTCGCTCACGATGTCGACCGCCTGACGGTTGAACTCCTCCGGCCAGGGGCTGAAGATGTCGTGCGTGCGCAGGCCCGCCTCAACGTGGCCCACAGGGATCTGCAGGTAGAAGCACGCGAGCGCAGCGGCGAAGCTGGTCGTGGTATCGCCGTGTACGAGCACGACATCGGGCTTCTCGTCCTCGAGGACCGCCTTGAGCTTGAGCAGCACGTCGCACGTAACGTCGAACAGAGTCTGTCCCGGCTTCATGATCGCAAGGTCGTGGTCGGGCGTCACGCCGAAGACGCGCAGCACCTGGTCGAGCATCTCGCGGTGCTGCCCGGTCACGGTGACGACAGTCTCGAACTCATCCGTGCGCGCCTTCAGCTCGTTGACGAGCGGGCACATCTTGATTGCCTCCGGGCGAGTGCCGAAAACGAGCATAACTTTTTTCATATCAGCCTTTCAAAGCAAGTTGATAGCCGTCGAGAGTTTTCTCAGCAGCCTTCTCCCACGTGTATTCCGTAATTACCTTTCGGCCGAAAACCTCGTCGTAATTGACGCCGTAAGCCTCATCCAGCGCAGCCCTGATGGAGGAAGGGCTGCTGACATCGCAATAAAACGCGCTGTCACCGAAATAATCTCGCGTCGTTCCTTTGGGAGATACCACGATATTGCACCCCATAGCGGCTGCCTCCAGACTCACGAGGCCCGGCGTCTCGAACCAACTAGGCAACACGCTCACACGGCACTCGCGGCACAGCTTGTAAATGTCTTCGTTGGGAATTTGCTCGATCCATTCCATGTTCGGATTGGCTTCTATCTCCGACACAACCTTGTTCGCATACTCGATATGCCCGGGAGACTTCTTTCCCACAAAGACGACCTTGTAATCCGACCCCTCCACCGCCTTGATTAGGTTGAGCTGGTTCTTGCGAATGTCGATGCGGCCGATGCAAACAATCCATCCACTGAATCGCTCGTATCCTGTTGATTCAACCTCTTTCGCGGCCTTAATGCTCGCGACGTCGACGGCGTTGGGGACGACCACATAGTTGTCGGTGCGAAAGCCGAGATGAGCCGCTATCTGGTCCATCTCGGTCTTTGCATTCGGCAGGAACACATCGCAGTTGTCCAATATCTCGAGCTGCATCTTTTGGAAGCTATGTGTCATAAGGTAGCGTGCACCCTCGCTGCGCTCCCCGCGCAAGACGTACTTTCCGAAGGCCTTGAGGCGCTCCATTCCATCGACGCTAAGATGTTTTCCCAAAAAACCTCTCAGGCCGTTTGCTGCGCTCTTTTCGAAGCTGTCAGTCGGCCAGTAAATCGTGGAGAGCACGACAGGCTTTCCGGCCTCCTTGGCGTTTTTCGACTGGATGAAAGTTTCCTGGACCCGCGTGAGGTTGAACAAGTGGACCACATCGTATCCAGAAACATCGGGTCGCAAGTCCAAGGACAGGTCGACATCAATACCCTTTGATTCAAGGGCCTCCTTCGTCTTTACAAGTTGTGTCGTGTCACCGCCCGCTAGATCAAAAACGTTTTGGCGGGTCTGCATCAGTACTTTCACAGCTGCTCCATATTTGCTTTTTCAGAAGAGCCAAACAGGTATTCTTCCAGCTCATCCTCCCAGTCGGGCATGTGGAAGCCGACCGACTCGAGCCTGGAAAGGTCGAGCGCGGAGTGGACCGGGCGCGGGGCGACGGGGCCGGCGGCATTCGCGTAGTAGTCGGCGGTCGATACCGGCACGACCCTGTCCCCGTTGCCGTTGGCGGCCTCGAAGACGGCGCGGGCGATGTCCGCCCAGGACTTCACCGCGCCGGATCCGGTGCAGTCGTAGGTGCCGTAGGGGGCGTGCGTCCCCAGCACGTGGAAGATGGCAGCCGCCATGTCGCGCGTGAAGGTCAGGCGGCCCAGCTGGTCGTCAACGACCGTGACCTGCGTGAGCTTATCCTCCGGGTCGGCGACGCGGTCGGACAGCCCCTTCATGGTCTTGACGAAGTTGTGCCCCTCGCCGATGACCCAGGAGCTGCGCATGACGTAGTGGCGCGGGCACCCGGCCACGGCGATGTCGCCGGCGGCCTTGGTCTGGCCGTAGACGGACAGCGGAGAGAAGGGCTCGTCCTCGTCGTGCACCTCGGCGGTGCCGTCGAAGACGTAGTCGGAGGACACGTGGACGAGGGTGATCCCGTGCCCGGCGCAGGTGCGGGCGAGCAGCGCCGGGCCGGTCGCATTGGCCTTCCAGGCGGTCGCGCGGCCCTCAGGGGTCTCGGCCCTGTCGACCGCCGTGTAGGCGCCGCAGTTGATCACGGTGCCGTAGAGCGACCAGTCGTATTTGGAGTAGGCGTCCGGGTCTGACATATCGAAGGTGTCGATGTCGCAGAAGTCGAAGTCCTTGGCGACGCCGCGCTCCTCCGCCAGCGCGCGGACCGCATGGCCCAGCTGGCCGTTGCAGCCGGTGACGAGCGTCCTCCTGGGCGCCATGGGGACGACGTCCTTCAGCATCGGGTGGTTTTTGTCCGCCTCGGATACGGTGGCCTCGTCGAGCGGGATCGGCCACTCGATGGCGAGCTCGGGGTCGGCGAGGTTCACGAAGGTGTAGGTCCTCTTGAGCTCCGGCGACCAGTGGGCGTCCACCAGGTAGGTGTAGGCGGTGCCGTCCTCGAGCGCCTGGAAGGAGTTGCCCACGCCGCGCGGGACGTAGATGGCCTTGGACGGGTCCAGGGTGCAGGTGAACACCCTGCCGTAGGTGGCGCTGCCCTCGCGCAGGTCCACCCAGGCGCCGAATACGCTGCCGCGGGCCATGGAGATGAACTTGTCCCAGGGCTCGGCGTGGATGCCGCGGGTGACGCCGCGGCTGTCGTTGTAGGAGACGTTGTTCTGGACGACCCTGAGGTCCGGGATGCCCAGGGCGGTCATCTTGGCGCGCTGCCAGTTCTCCTTGAACCAGCCGCGCGAGTCGCCGTGGACGGCCAGGTCGACGACCTTGAGGCCCTCTATGCCGGTCTCGGTTGCGGAGAGGTCCTTCTCGAATGCGATGTCTGCCATTTATCTCTCCCCTCCTACTGGCCCTGCGCCCTGTAGCGGGCCTCGGTGGCCTCCTTGGCCGGGCGCCACCAGGACTCGTTGGCCACGTACCAGTCGATGGTGGCCTTGAGGCCCCCGGCGAAGTCGGTGTGCGCCGGCCTCCAGCCCAGCTCGCGCTGGAGCTTCGTGCTGTCGATGGCGTAGCGGCGGTCGTGGCCGGGGCGGTCGGCGACCCAGTCGAAGTCCTCGGGGTCGCGGCCCATGGCCTCGAGGATCATGCGCAGGACGGTGATGTTGTTCTTCTCGCCATTTGCGCCGATGAGGTAGGTCTCCCCCATGCGGCCCTTGGTGAGGATGTCCCAGACGGCCGAGGAGTGGTCCTCGGTGTGGATCCAGTCGCGGACGTTCTC
>NZ_JADNGN010000037.1 GCF_015553355.1 Collinsella aerofaciens | reverse complement strand
GGCCGCAGGATCATTTCCTGCGGCCCCGCCTGGCATGTGCGCGGATATGTCCGCCAATCCGCGGCTATCGGTGTCTGCCGTTACGCGATGGTTGCGCTGTAAGAGGCGACGTCCTCGTAGGAATCGGTCAGGTAGGCGTCGATGCCGATGGTCGTGTTAACCAGGTCGTCAAGACTGTCAAGCTCGCCGCTCGAGAACGTGAATTCCTCGGTGGCGCTGGTGCCGGGCATCAGGTTAGCCGAGAACCAGGGTTCCTTCATGGTGCCGTTGACGTTGGTCTTGCCGGAAGGAGCGTAGAAGGTCAGGTCCTTGTCGCTCTTGTTGGTGATGTTGACGACAAAGCCGATGTCGCCCCAGTCGTCCTTGAATTTCTCGGTGATGGTGATGGTGCACAGATCGTCATCGGCGACGGTGACGGCGGGGGAGATTTCGACGCTCTGGACATCGTCGTCTTCGACGGCCTCATCGATCTCCTCTTCCTTCTCGGCGTTCTCGCGATCCTTCTTCACCGTACCGGACAGATCCTTGTCGGACTTGGTGAAGATGAGCTTGTCGCCGTCCACCTCCAGGACGAGCTTGTCGTCCTTGAGCTTCAGATCGTGCGACTCATCTTCGGCGGTGATCGTTACGGTGGTGGCGTCCTTGGCTTCCCATTTCAGGTCGGCGACCTCAAGGAACATATCGAGGACGCCTGTGCCGTCCTCGTCGAGGATCAGGACGCAGTTGAGGCCCCACTCCTTGAGCATATCCATGTACTCATCGGTGAGCTCTTCGCCATCCAAGGTTCCACCCGAGTACTGCCAGCTGCCGACGAAGTTGGCCTTGGGGTCCTTGCCGCCGCCGCTGCAGCCCGTCAGGGCAAAGGCGAGCGCCAGGACGCATGTCAGAAATGCGAGTACGGACTTTTTGAACGTTGTCTTCATGGTGTCCTCCTTCATCGAACGAAACCCATAGAAGCAAATGCGGGGGTGGCGGATCCCCCGCCAATTACCAGATAGAGGGGCTAGGGCCGGGGCGTTCCGCAGTTGCTGCAGAACTTGCCGCCGTTTTCGCTGCCGCAGTTGGGGCAGAACCACTTGGCCGGTGCGGGCGCGGGCGCGGGGCTGCCGCACTCGGAGCAGAACTTGCCGGTGTTGGTGGCGCCGCAGCTGCAGGTCCATGTGCCGGCCGCAGGTGCGGCGGGAGCCGGTGCGGGAGCGGGTGCCGGAGCCGGCTGCGGGGCGGCCTGCTGCTGCGCCTGGCCGGCGGCGAACAGCTGGCTGGCGTTCATACCGCCCATGCCGCCTGCCATGCCCATGCCCATAAAGCCCGCCATCGCGCCGTTGGGGTTGGCGGCTGCCGCGCGCATTGCGTCGCTCTGGGCGCTGGCAATGTTGGCTGCCGCCATAGTGGGATCGCGCATGACCGCGGCTTTCTGCAGGTCCTTGATCATCTGCTCGTCCTCTTGCGAGGCGGCGATGGAGTTGACGCCAAAGCTCACGATCTCGACGCCACGCAGGTCACGCCAGTCGGCAGAGAGGACCTCGTTGAGCGCACGGGCGAGCTCGGTGGTGTGGCCGGGGATGGCGCTGTAGCGGATGCCCATCTCCGAAATCTTGGCAAAGGCGGGCTGCAGGGCGGTGAGCAGCTCGGACTTAAGCTGGCTGTCGATCTTGTCGCGCGTATAGCTATCGGTCACGTTGCCGCACACGTTGGTGTAGAACAGCAGCGGGTTGGTGATGCGATACGAATACTCGCCGTTGCAGCGCACGGAGATGTCGACGTCCAGGCCAATGTTGTTATCGACCACGCGGAAGGGCACGGGCGAGGCGGTGCCGTACTTGTTGCCGATGATCTCCTTGGTGTTGATGAAGTAGACGCGCTGGTCCTTGCCCGCGTCGCCGCCAAAGGTAAAGCGGCTGCCGATATTGGCGAAGGTCTCCTTGATGGAGTCGCCCAGGTTGCCGCTAAAGACGCTCGGCTCGCTGCCGGTATCGAAGACGAACTCACCGGGCTCCAGCGCGACTTCGATGATCTTGCCGTTTTGCACCACGAGCATGCCCTGGCCGTCGTTGACGGCGATGACCGAGCCGTTGGAGATGACGTTGTCCTCGCCGCGCGTGTTGGAGCTGCGGCCACCGGTGCGTTTGCTGCCCTTGCAGGCCAAGACGTCAGCAGGCATCGATTCGCAATAGATAAATTCCTTCCACTGGTCGGCCATGACGCCGCCGGCAGCTCCCAATCCAGCTTTCAAGAGTCCCATGGTAATCTTCCTTTCTCGTCAAAGGCCGGGTGGTATTGGTTGGATTGCTTAGTCGTCCTTGTCGTCTTTCATGACAACGGTGGTCTCGGTGTGGCTGAAGGTGTCGTGCTTCTCGGTCAGGTCGAGCTCGCCGCAGTACTCGTCGGCGTGGGTGGCCTCGTTGGCCGTCTTGAGCTGGCCTACCAGTAGCACGTCTCCGATAATCACGATGATCAGCGGCGCGATGACGTTGATGAGGATGCCCTCGATATCAAAGGTGAGGTAATCCGGATCGAAGGCGTATTCCCCCATAAAGAGAATCTGGGAGAGGATAAATCCGATCACGAAGAACAGCACCGAGGCGATGGCGAGCTTGGGCTTGGAGCAGGGGAGCTCGCCGACCAAGCGGCCGGTCTGGCCGTTCATGGCAAACAGGTAGCTCTTGCCGTTCCACGAGGTGGAGAGCATCCAGACGGGGAACAGGGCGTAGTCGCTGTCTTCCCAGGTGTAGTCGAGCTGCTTGCTTTCGACCGTGGCATCGTCGTATTCGTCGACGACGGTCTCGCGCAGGGCCGAGATTGTGCTTTCTTCCATACGGCGTTCGGCGCGCGCCTTGCAGGTCTCGCAGTCCTCGTCGTAACGGTTGGCGATGTAGCCGGGCATATATGCGACCGAGAACGGGCGCAGCGCGTCGTAGTCAAACGGCTCGATGGCATCCATGTGGCCGTCGGGCATCTTGGACGATCCGTCGACGGGCACGCGCTTAAACGAGATATTGCCCTTGCGATAGGCATCGTAGTGGTCGGTGGTCGTGACGGTGCGGTCGGATTCCTCGGTCACGGTCTCGTTGGTCGCGTCAAAGTACACTTCGCCGTCAACGCGGGCGCCGTAGAGCCAAAACGGCACGTAGACACCTTGGACCTCGTCGATGTGGTTGCCGGTGACAAAGCTCTTGGGCAGCAAGATCTTGCCCTTGTAGTGTTCCTTGAGTGCGGCCGTGACGTCATCGCGCCCGAGCTTAAACGGAATTACTAGGTCGGGCGAGAAGTCGCCCGAGAGCTGGCCGGGCGCCACGGCGGAGTTGCCGCAGTACGGGCAGGTGGTGACGGCGACGGTGCCGTCGGACACGAGCTCGGCGCCGCACGACGAGCAGATGTAGCCGGCGTTTTGGGCGAGCTCCTGCACCGCGTCGTCGGCGACGGGCTTGGGCGTTGCGGCTGCCGCACCGGCTTTGGCGTCGGCCTTGTCCTGGCGCTCGCGATAGAGAGCCTCGACTTCTTCGACTTCAAAGCGCGAGTCACAGTAGTCGCAGACGAGCTTTTGCTCGGCACTGGCAAAGTGAAGGGGGCCGCCACACGCGGGGCATTGATAGTTGACGCTCTCGAAGGCCATGATCGGTCCTTTCGCTGCCGGAGGCTATGCGCCGATGGCGCCGCCGCAGTATTCGCAGCGCCCACTGGCATCGGGAATGGTGGTGGCTCCGCAGAAGGGGCAGGTCACCGCGGTCTTGGGGGCCTTGGCGGCCACGACGCTGTCGCGCGTCTCCTGGCGCAGCTGCACCAGTGCGTCGCGAACCTCGGTTGCCTGGCGCTTGGCCTCGCGGTATTCGATGGAGCCGCGCTGATCGATGGTGGAGTCGTTCACGCGCAGGTTGATCTCGGTAAAGTACGGCGTGTTGACGTGGATGGTCAGATTAAAGTCGTAATCCAGGTCGTAGCGCGGCGGGTTGTAGCTCTCGCGCTCGCCGTCCTCGGTCTCGCGATAGATCTCGGTGCGTTGCTCGTCGATATCCATATCGCAGCCGAGTACCTGCGAGAACTCGATGATGTCGGGATTGGCGTCGCGCCAGCGGCTCTGCGAGGTGATGATCAGCAGGCCCGCGTCCTCATCGAGCATAATATTGGTGCGCCCGGCAGAAAGCGTGCGCGTGGGGTTGAACGAAGACAGGCGCTCGGCGTTGGCTTCGCGGTAGGCGAGTTGCTCACGGATATCGTCCGCGGTGCTGGAGCGATAGCCGTGAAAGTAGGGGGAGAGCTTGCCGGCGCACTCTTTGCACAGGTAGCCTTCATTGATTTTTGTCTTACCTAGAAGTCCCAGCTCGGTACCGCAAATCGCGCACTCTTTCTTCTCGAACATCTTGTCAAAGAAGCCCATGGCTGCCTCCCATCAACTGGTAGCGTGTGTCACTTTTGATGATGGGGGAGTGCGCGATCCTTCGCGATACCCAGACGGCTCAAGGAGTCTCCACAACTGGGACACATGGCCCATTTTTTGACTAGTCGTTGGGGACGTTCTCAAACGACTAGTCGCGGGGGGACACTCTTCGGTCACTCATTGGGGACGTACTTAAATGAGTGGTAGTATGAGTGGTAGTTGGAGACACTCCTGGCCGAGCTAGAGGTCGCGCGCGTCCCTTCTGGTCCATGCGGCTCAAAATCGCGGCGTGATGTGGACGGCTGGGGTCAAATTTGCAGCATTTCGAGCTCGGCTTCGATATTGAGACTGGTTCTTTATGAAAATAGATTTCCAGACAATTGAGCGGCTGGGGGGTTAACCATGAGGGGCATGGGAGACACAACCGCATATTTGCGTCGGGGCATCCGGGAGATTATATGCCTGGCGCTGTTCTTCTTCACGTTTTTGGCGTGCGAGTATCTCTTTGATGTGCGCATGGCCGAGTTCGTGCCATCGAGTGAGGTCGTCATCTACGAGAGCATCGTTGTCGGCGCGAGCGTGATTGGCTTTTTCGTGCGCCCATTTCTGTACTATCGCCTTCCCCAGACAATCGATGCGACGAGCGATATTACAGGCGTGCTGTTGGTATCGGCGTTGCTGCTGATGATTACGGCAGTGCGGTTTGAGGTAGTAATTGCCGGCGGCCTGGTGGCGTGCTGCGCCCTGGGCTATTGCGGATCGACCGCCCATGCCAATCTTGCGCGGCGTTTTGCGCAGACGCCCTGCCTGGCGCGCGCCGCCGCACTTTCCTATGCCATGGGCGTTCTGGTACAGGTGATCAACCACATGGTGATGCCTGTCGGCATTCCTCAGCAGGCTGTTCTGGTCGTCTGTGCGATCGCGCAGGTGGCGTAGCTCCACGGTGCCCGACGCGCCAAGCTGCGCGACGAGTCCGATCCCAGCTTTGAACCCAGTGTTGCCGGGCTTTCGGTAGATGCTTTGGAATATGGCGCCAAGTGGCAAGACGATCCCGAGGCAAAGGCGGCATTCCGTCGTGCCGTAGTTCGCCTGACCGTGGCGACGGCGTATCTTTCCGGCGTATTCGCCGCTCTCAACGCGGGCTTCACGACCTTGCATGCTGTCGGAGCCGTCGATTTGGGCGATTGGCCGCGCCTGCTGCTTGTCGTGAGCTCGTTGGCCGCTGGCGCACTATTTGACCTGCACGGCCGTTCGTATATGAATATCGGCATGACATGCGCCGCCATACTGTCCACGCTTTCGTTCTTTGTGCTCATCGTCGATGGCAATGGCGGCAACGAGCTTGCTGCCACGATCATCTTTTATCTGGGCTCGGGCTTTTTCGTGGTGTTCTTTACCACAAAATATGCCGCCGTCTCGCTCTATGCGCGCTGGTCATATTTTTGGCCGTGCATGGGTCGCGTCGTCAACAACGTGTGCTCGATGTTCGTGACGGCGCCGGCAGTGGCGATTATCTCGAGTCAAAATGTGCTGGCTGCGGTCGGTGCAGCGCTCGTGATGTTTGTGGGCATTGCGATTACGCTGCTGGGGCAGTTGGGGCAACGAGCCGATGATGCCGTGATGCAGGATGGCCTGCCGCTTGCCACCGACGATCTTGGTGGGGATCTTGCGCCCACATGCCCCGACCCCGAGCCCGTGGAGGCGGCGGAGCTCACGTCCGATGAACGCCTCGATGCTTTCGTCGCCACCTTTGGGCTTACAGAGCGCGAGCACGATATTCTTGAGGTCTTGGTCGTTTCGGACCAGAGCGTTCAGGACATCGCCACAACGCTTTTCCTTTCGCGCTCCACGCTCTATCGTCACATTTCCTCGATCAACAAAAAGACCGGCACCGCCTCGCGCGTGGCCCTCATCAACTTCTTCTGGTCCTGGACACCCAAGGACTAGCTAATCTCCCAATAAGTTGCGGTGGAATAGTCCCTAAATTAAAGTCACGGGGCTTTAAACAGGAACTATTTCACCGCAACTGCTGGGGGGATAGACTGCGGCGGCGGCAGAGGCAACGGCAGCGGCGTTGGCAGCTGTGGTAGTGGCAACGGCAGCTGGCAGGGTGTTTTCCGTCTACTTGCTACAGCAGCTCGCCGTGGCGGGCAATGTAGCGGCGCTTTGCCAGCTGGGTGAGCGCGATATAGGCGGTAACGATGCCAATGAGCAGCCCAAAAAAGCTCGTGGGCAGCGGCATGAGGCCGAGCGCATCGGCGATGGGGCTTGCCGACAGCCAGGTGACGAGCGCCAGGCCCAGCACGGTAAGAACGCACAATGCGGGCGCGGCGTGGTCGCGCGGGCTCGGCAGATGCGGGGAGCGCAACATGTGGACCACGAGTGTCTGCGACCACATGGACTCGACAAACCAGCCGCTCTGGAAGAGCGCAGCAAAGGTCGCCATACCCGCGACGTCGCCCGCGGCGGCAAGCTCGGACCAGCTTGCGTCCACGGCGGCGGGGCACACGACAAAGAAGAGCGCGGCGAAGGTCACGATGTCAAACAGCGAGCTCACGGGGCCCAGCTCGAGCATAAAGCCCTTGATGGACGCAGCGTCCCAGGCACGCGGACGGGCGGTCCAGGCGTCATCGACGGTGTCCCACGGCAGTGCGATACACACGATCTCGTAGACGAGCGACAGCAGTACCAGCTGCAGGGCGCTCATGGGCAAAAACGGCAAGAACAGGCTCGCGACGGTCACGGACAGCACATTGCCAAAGTTGGAGCTCACCGTGGTCTTGAGGTACTTGAGCAGGTTGCCGTAAGTGCGGCGGCCTTCGATGATGCCGCGCTCGAGCACGCCCAGGTCCTTCTGAAGCAAGATGATATCGGCGGATTCCTTGGCAATATCGACGGCCGAATCGACCGAGATGCCGCAATCGCTCGCACGCATGGCGGCGGCGTCGTTGATGCCGTCGCCCATAAAGCCCACGGTGTGGCCGAGCATCTCGCGCATGACACGTACCAGGCGCGCCTTCTGCAGCGGCGAGAGCTTGGCGAAGAGGTGGGTTTTCTCGGCGCGCTCGGCAAGTTCGGCGTCATCGAGCGTATCGATCTCGGAGCCGAGCAAGACGTTGCTCGCATCGATACCAATCTGCTCGCAGACGGTGGCGGCGACGCGGTCGTTGTCGCCGGTTAGGACCTTGACCGCCACGCCCTTGGCCTCGAGGGTGGCGACGGCGCCCGCGGCACTTGCTTTGGGCGGATCGAGGAAGGCCAAAAAGCCCATCAGCACCATGTCGCACTCGTCGGCGATGCCAAACTCGCCCACGCAGCGCGGATTGGTCTTCTGCGCCACGGCAATTACGCGTAGGCCCTCGGCGTTAAGTCCGGCGATCTGCTTGCGAATCTGGGCGAGCTTCTCGTCGGTGAGCGGCTGAGCGATGCCATCGATCTCGACAAAGGAGCAGATCTCGAGCATTTCCTCGGCAGCGCCCTTGGTAACCATCTGGGTTTTGCCTTGGGCGTCGGCGACAACTACGCTCAGGCGACGGCGCGAGAAATCGAAGGGAACCTCGTCGACCTTGGTATAGCAGTCGCGCAGACTCTGGCCCAGCATAGAATCGGGCACGACGGTCGAGGGCGTCACATCGGCACGGTCGATTACGGCCAGGTCGATAAGATTTTTGAGGCCGGTTTGGAAGAAGCTATTCAAAAATGCATGGCGCAGCACGCGTGCGTCTTCGTTGCCGTCGGTGCTGAGATAGCGCTCGAGCACGATGCGGTCTTCGGTGAGGGTGCCGGTCTTGTCGCAGCACAGGACGTCCATCGCGCCGAGGTTTTGAATCGCCGGCAGCTCCTTGACGATTACTTGGCGGCGGGCGAGGTCCTTGGCGCCCTGCGACAGGCTCGTGGTCACGATGACGGGAAGCATCTGCGGCGTGATGCCCACGGCCACGCTCGTGGTGAACAGCAGCGCGTCGATGGCGTTGCCCTTGGTGGCGGCGTTGATGGCAAAGACGGCCGGCGCCATAACGAGCATGAGGCGTACGAGCAACATGGAGACGCTCGAGACGCCGCGGTCAAACGCGCTCTTCTCGCCGCGCCCGTTGAGCATCTTGGCGATGCCACCCAGGTAAGTATCCGAACCGGTGGCAACGACAAGCGCAATGGCGGTGCCGTTTTGCACGGAGGTGCCGGTAAAGACGATGTTCTTGCAGGCAGAGAGTGGCAGCGCGGAGCCGTCGGCACTCTCGACGACGGTGATGGCGGTGGTCTTCTCGACGGCCTCGCTCTCGCCAGTGAGTGCGGACTCGATCACAAACAGGTCGCGCGCGGTGATGACGCGGGCATCGGCCGGCACCATATCTCCGGCAGAGAGGCGGATCACATCACCGGGGACGAGCTCGTCGAAGGGGATCTCGACGCGCTCGCCGTCGCGCAGGGCGGTGCAAGTGTTGGAGACCAGGTCCTTGAGGGCCTCGGCCGCATTGCCGCTGCGGGCTTCTTGGATAAACTTCATACCGCCCGATACCAGCAACATGATGCCGATGACGATGACCGTGGAGGGGTCGCGCTGCGGCTCGGGCACGGCGAGCACGTCGATGTAGAGCGAGACCAGCGCGAGCGCGGCGAGGATGCCGGCGAAGGGGTCGACAAAGGCGTCGGCGATACGGCGGGCGAGCGTTTTGGTCGGTGCCTCGATGGTGTTGGGGCCGGAGGCGTCCAGACGCTCGGTTGCCTGCTTGGCGGTGAGGCCGTTTGCCGTGGCATCGAGCAGAACGAGGGCGTCCTCGGCACTATGGGTGGCGGCGAATATGGTGTTCTTAGACAGGCCGGTATGAGCGGCAGGGCGCGCCGTACGGCGGCGCTTGGAGATAGCTTCGAGTACCGTGGCGGTTTTGAGCATCAGCATAGGGTCCTCCTTGTTGAAGGGAGTTAGCGTACGTGTCGTATTTGCTTCAAAAAACCTAGATGTCGCTCACGTCAAGCTCACGAGCCACCACAAAGGGGACAGGCACCTTTGTGGTGGTTTTGACGATCGGTTGGTGGCGCTTATGCGAATACGGAATCCTCGCGGCGTGCCGAGGGCGACATGCAGGTTTTTCGACTAGGACTGCCTTCCATGGCACACCTCCTTAAGGCCGGGCGCAGCGCGCTTTGGGTATCTCGTACCCGTTTCAATCCGCCCGTATTCTTGATGAGGGGGTTTGAAATGTCAACCCCCATTGTTCGGAAAACCATTCCCCCTGACAAAGCCTTTACAGAACGCCGCGGCCTCAAAGCGCGCCCGCATCGACGCTTCGCCTGCGCTAAACTGGAAGGCACGTACGCGATTACGAGAGGAGCCCGCATGGAGGCTTACAAGCAAGAGTTCATCAAGTTCATGGTCGAGTCCGACGTTCTTAAGTTCGGCAGCTTTACGCTCAAGAGCGGCCGCCAGTCCCCGTTCTTTATGAACGCCGGCGCTTATGTGACGGGCTATCAGCTCAAGAAGCTGGGCGAGTATTACGCCCAGGCCATCCACGATAACTTTGGCGACGACTTTGACGTCCTGTTTGGGCCGGCCTACAAGGGTATTCCGCTGGCTGTCGTGACCGCCATTGCCTACCACGAGCTGTACGGCAAGGAGGTTAAGTACTGCTGCGACCGTAAGGAGGCCAAGGACCACGGTGCCGATAAGGGCAACCTGCTGGGTTATGAGCCCAAGGACGGCGACCGTGTGGTCATGGTCGAGGACGTTACCACCAGCGGCAAGTCCATCGACGAGACCTATCCCAAGGTCAAGGCTGCTGCCGATGTCGAGATCAAGGGCCTGATCGTGTCCCTCAACCGCATGGAGGTCGGCAAGGGCGGTGTGACCACCGCGCAGAAGGAGATCGAGGCCAAGTACGGTTTCCCCGTCGCGAGCATCGTCTCCATGGCCGAGGTCGTCGAGACCCTCTACAACCACGAGATCGACGGCAAGGTTGTCATCGACGACGAGCTCAAGACCGCCATCGACGCCTACTACGAGCAGTACGGAGCACGTTAGTTACGGCGTTTTACCAAACGCCGTAACTGCTCGACGCTGCGCGGGCCGCATTTGGACAATCTGACGTTCAACTTCAAGGGCGCGACCAGAAGGCCAGCGCCCTTTCGTTTCACGTCACCTTGTCTCAAATGCGACCCGCTCGCTGTCCGTTCTCTACCTGCGGCGTCGTCTTGCTCCGAATGCGGCCCGTGTCTGCCGTTGCCAAGGCATCGGCGTTGCCGGACTAGTCATTGGGGACGTTCAAAAATGACTACTCAGGAACGAGCGTGGATAATCTCCCGTTTTTGGCCTGTGTGCGGGCTCAAAGTGGGAGATTATCCACGCTCGCTTTAATTTGCCTGGGCTGCGATGCCTATCTAATCGGCTCGGCGTCTTCCCTGAGAATCGAAAGATACTCTTCATACCCGTACTGCCGGTATCTCTGTCTTGACTCGTCGAGCGGACGGAGGATACCCAATTCTTCAAATGATTTGACGAGCGAGCTCGCGGTACTCCTGCCGATATCGAGTTGGGCAGCGATGAATGCGGTGTCGACGATGGGGTGCTCTTCAAGAATGCCCAACAGCCTTTGCCCGTTTGCAGCAGTCCTTCCGAGATTTTCGGTAATGGTTGCTGTGGAACGGTTATGGAGGTCAACAAGGTTTTTTAAAGACCCTACCGAGTCCTTCGCACTCTCGAGAAGACTGTTGCAGAAAAACTCTATCCATTCCTCGTAAGTGCCTCTCTCCCTTACGGATGTGAGTTGCCGGTAGTACTCGCTTCGGTTTTTCTTGAACTGGAACGATGGATAGAACAAGCAAGAATGAAGAACGCCATCATTGATGAGCATAAGTGTAATGAGAAGCCTGCCCAGGCGACCGTTTCCGTCTAGGAATGGATGGGCAGTTTCAAATTGGTAATGGACGAGCGCCGCCCGCACAATCGGATCCATTTCGACTTGAGGCTCATTGATAAAGCGTTCGAGGTCCTGGAGCGTGTTACTCAAATCTTCAATGTTTGGAGGGACAAACGATGCGGTTGCAATGGTGCAGCCTGAGGGGCCAATCCAGTTTTGTGAGGAGCGCAGCTCGCCTGGATTCTTCTCCGTTCCGCGCACTCCGTCCAGCAGGACCGCATGAACTTGCCTAAGAAGTCTCGTGCACAAGGGCATCTTTTTGAGCAGTTCTACGCCGCGGTCGACAGCACGGACGTAATTCACGACGTCTGCGACATCTTTATGATGGAGTTGTGTTTGCGATGGACTAAGTAGGTCGTCAAACGTGCACTGGGTTCCCTCAATTTGCGAAGAAAGGAGTGCTTCTTTGCGCACGTACATTGTCAGATACATGTCGGCGTTGGGAACAAAGTAGAGCATGCCTTCAAGCTCTCCAAGCTTTCGTGAGCATGCGGAAAGCGTGCGATAGGTTTCCTCGGTGAGGTTTAGCTGCCTCAATGATTGCAAGGGCGTTGGAAAAAACGAATAGTAAGCCAATTTCCCCGATAGATTATTGCGGAGCGTTCCCTGGCCGTTCTCCTCGATTTGCATCGCGCCCTCCATATCTTTAGTGCCGGAAACTCGTTATTAGGCTAATCATATCAATTCTAATAACGAGTTTAAGGATTAAATAGTTATTAGAATTGATGTAAACAATCTAATGATAAAAAGTCGTTATTACTTGACCATGGAGCTTGGCTTGGTACAAGGGGGTCATCCAAAATGAACGTGGATAATCTCCCGTTTTTGGCTCGGTGACGGCCTCAAAGTCAAAGTGGGAGATTATCCACGCTCGTTAGTTAAGCGTCCGAAAATCCACACTCGCCAAACCTACCAAAAAGGGACGGGTTTATTTTGGCACGTTTCGGTCGGTATCAGGAAGTGTCAGGGACGGGGCGGCGGCAGGACTCGAGAGCGAAAAGAAGTATCGGGTTTGGTGCGCCCGCTTCTGCCCGTCCCGTGCGCAGACGATACTCGGCTTATCGACCCGCGATGCAAAGGAGATGCTCGTCCCGCGAGCACTACCGGGAAGGGCTCGCGATTCGAGTCCCCACCTTAGCATTTGAACCATTTGGCACTATAATCACCATAGGCATGCGCATAACGTTGCGCTTAATCAAGAGGAGAAAACGTATGGGTCTGTTTGACATGTTTAAGAAGAAGGCTGAGCCTGCCGCTGCTGCAGCTCCCGCTTCCATCTCTGCTTCTGCCGGCGCCGACGTGCTGTGCTCGCCCGTCAAGGGCAAGGTCATCAAGATGGCCGACGTGCCCGATCCCGTCTTTGGTGGCGAGGTTCTGGGCAAGGGCTGCGCCGTGTGGCCCGAGGACGACCTGGTCTACGCTCCCTGCGACGGCAAGGTGACCGTCACCATGGGTCACGCCGTGGGTCTGCAGTCCGATAGCGGCATCGAGGTTCTGGTGCACGTTGGCGTCGATACTGTCAACATGAACGGCGATGGCTTCGAGGGCTTCGTCAAGGCCGACGACGTTGTGAAGGCCGGCCAGCCCATACTCAAGATCGACCGTGCCAAGATCGCCGCTGCTGGTTATAAGGACTGCGTCGTGGTGGCCGTGTCCAACACCGCCGAGTTTGCCGACGTCGAGCTCACCGTTGAGGCAGAGTCCGCCGTCGCCGCCGGTGACGCCATCGTTAAGGTCGTCCGCAAGTAAACTGCGGCATCCAAAGGATGTGCAAGGGTGGTCGGGTTTTCCGGCCACCTTTTTTATTGCATCGCGGGGAAGCGTTTTATTGCACGTTGGGCGGGCTTGCAAACCGTTCGGACGCTAAAACGAACCGACCGCGCCTTCGCGTTGCCGAGGGTGTTCATAAGTGGATAGTATGGGCTTACTTATTACAACGTGTGCCGCGTCCGGGAAGCGCGGTGCCGCTCATTGGGAGGAACAACATGAAAAAGAAGCTGCTGCTTGCGCCCCTCATGGCCGTCTTGGTTGCATGCGTGGTCGTACTTTCCGGCTGTGGAGGTCCTTCGGTTGAGGAGCTCATCACCGAGGATCTTACGACACAGTTTGACGAGGTCAAGAACGGTGGCGACGACTTCCTCTCTGGTCTGGAGGAGGCTTCGGGCGACGAGTTCGAGCAGCTGGGTATCGATCCCAAGGAGTACGCCAAGACCTATCTCGAGGGCTTTGACTACAAGATCGGCGACGTGACGGTCGACGAGGACAAGGGTGTCGCGACCGCCGAGGTCTCTATCACCTGCAAGTCTATGAACAAGATCGTCGAGGACTTCTCCACCCAGTATCAGGAGAAGGTCGCTGCGCTTGATACGGTTCCTTCCGATGACGAGCTGTACAAGATGGCCGGTCAGGTCATGGTCGATGTGACCAAGGCCACCGAGCCCAGGAAGACCACGGTCATCTTCAAGTACACCTGCAACGACGACGGCGAGTGGTCTGCCGACGACTCCGTCAACTCCGAGATGATGGATGCAATGTTGAGCTAGGGGGTTACGCGGTAGTTCGTTACGGCGTTTTACCAAACGCCGCAACTGCTCGACGCTGCGCGGGCACCAGAGCGACAACTTGTCATTCAAAGAGGACGGTATGACCAGAAGGTCTATGCCGTCCTCTTTTCATGCCAATTTGTTCGCTCTGGTGTCCGCTCGCTGTCCGTCCTCTACCTGCGGCGTTGCCATCGCTGAAGTAGTCATTGGGAAGGCGGCGGCTGGGGACGTTCCTTTTCTGCCGGTAGTTGGGGACACTCCTTGTGCCAGCGTTGCATCGAGTGCTTGGGAAGATGCGACCCGGTTTTTGGCCGAATAGTGGGTCGCATTTTCCGGATGGGGTGGGTTGCGGAAAGTGCGACCCGGAATATTGCTCTGAAACGGGATGCGGTTTCCCTGATGCGCCTCAAACGGAAAGCGCATCCCATTCCGGAGCTCCAAAACGGGATGCGCTTTCCGCGCGGAAGAATTGTCGCAGCTGCGTTAAGCAGTGTCGCTCGTTACTCGCCCAGGATTAGCGCTGCGAGCTCGCCCTGGGTGTCCACCACGTAGTCGGCGCCGGCGGCTTCCAGCTCTGCGCGGCCGCGGAAACCCCAGCTGACGCCCGCACTCTTAAGGCCGGCGTTGTGGCCGGTCAGGATATCGACATTGGAATCGCCTACGTAGAGCGTGGTCGCCGGGTCGGCGCCTAGCTCTTCCATCACATGCAGCGTGACGGGTGCTTCGGGCTTGGGCGGAAACGCATCGACACGGCCCTGCACCAGCGCAAAGCGCTCGGAACCAAAATACTTTTCGATAAGCGGAGCCGCCGAGACGTGGTCCTTGTTAGTGAGCACGGCAAGCTGAACGCCCGCGGCGCGCAAGCGGTCGAGCATCTCGATCGTGCCGGCATAGGGAGCGGTGTGGTCTTCCTTGTGCTCGCCGTAGTAAGCCCTAAACTCGGCAAGCGTCTGCTCAAACATGCGGCCGTCGCCTGCGTACTCGGCGGGCATAAAGCGCTCAACCAGCTTGAGCATGCCGTTTCCCACCTTGTAGCGGTACTCGTCAACGGCAAACGTGGGCCAGCCGTGCGCCTCGCAGGTATGGTTGCCGGCGGCCGCCAGGTCCTCGAGCGTGTTGAGAATGGTGCCGTCCAGGTCAAAGATCACATGGGAAAAAGCTGCTGCCATGGGTGCTCCTGCCGCTTGAGTTGTAAAACGCACCCCATGATACTGGGCATGCGTGCCGGGCATGTTTGGAATCTGAATATCTTTAATAGCCCTGAGCCTTTGTCGTTAGCAAATTCTCGGCAGCTGCTCTCCTACGAGCATGTCGAGGATGCGGGTCGAGCCCCAGCCGGTGCGCACGCGCACGGCGGGATGGGCGCCCTCGGCAAGTGGCAGCACGCGGCCGATGATGGCGGCATTCTCGCCGTAGCGGGCGGCGCGCATGGCGCTCAGCGCGGCATCGGCTTGCTCGGCCGGCACGACGGCAACCATCTTGCCCTCGTTTGCCACCTGCAGCACATCGTAGCCGAGCATCTCGCAGGCTGCCTGCACGTCGGGGCGCACGGGCACGGCATCCTCGTCGACCTCCATGGCAACATTGCTGGCCTGGGCAAACTCGTTGAGTGTGGACGCCAAGCCACCGCGCGTGGGGTCGCGGAAGCAGCGTGTGTCGGGTGCTGCGGAAAGCACATCGGCAATCAGGTGGTTGAGCGGCGCGGCGTCGCTTTCGATGGTGCTCGAAAACGCCAGACCCTCGCGTTGGCTCATGATAGCGATGCCGTGGTCGCCCAGTGTACCCGAGACCAGGATGACATCGCCGGGCTGGCAGTTTGCGCCGCTGAGCGCCACGCCCGCAGGCACCTCGCCCACGCCGGCGGTATTGATATAGACGCCGTCGGCCCCGCCGCGCTCGACCACCTTGGTGTCGCCCGTGATCATGGACACGCCCGCCTCGTGCGCCGTCTCGGCCATCGTCTGCACAATCTGGCGGAGCCTATCCATGGGATAGCCCTCTTCGAGGATAAAGCCGCACGACAGGTAGCGCACGTTGGCACCCGAGGTCGCGACGTCGTTGACGGTTCCGCACACGGCGAGGCGGCCGATGTTGCCACCGGGGAAGAACTGCGGCGAGACTACAAAGCTGTCGGTCGACATGGCGATGCGCCCGCTCGCGGGCAGCGCGGCGACGCCGGCATCGTTGCCTTCGAGCAGCTCGGGCGACCCAAAGGCATCCAAAAAGACCTCATCGATGATGCGCTTCATCATCTGTCCGCCGGAGCCGTGGCCCAGCAGGACGGTGCTATCGGTAACGCTATGGGACATATCGAAAACTCCAATCGTGGGTGGAATTATATGGGTGAGGCGCAGCGTCGACTGGTCCGCCGTTCGTTAGAACGGCGGAACCTATTAGCCTCGGTAGCGGAAATATGCTGCGCAGCTGCCCTCGGAGCTCACCATGCAGGGGCCGACGGGATGCTCGGGCGTACAAGCGTGGCCGAACAGGGGGCAGTCGCTCGGCGTAATGGCCCCGCGCAGCACGTCGCCGCAGCGGCACCCGCGTGGCTCGACCGTCGGCTCGATGGACACGTCAAAGCGCATGCTGGCATCAAAGTGCGAAAACTCGGGACGAATGGCGAGTCCCGAAGCCGCAATCAGCCCCAGCCCGCGCCATGTGGTATCGCACGGCTCAAACACCTGCTCGACCAGCTGGCGCGCCACGGGATTGCCGTCTGCGTTGACGCCACGGCGGTAGGCGTTGTCAATCGCTGGCCTGTCCTCGACAACCATCTGGACCAGCACGCAGATGCCCTGCAGGATATCGACCGGTTCAAATCCCGTGACCACGCCCGGGGTATTGAATTCGTCGACCAAAAAGCTAAAGGGCGCCAAGCCCGTGATGGTGGCGACGTGGCCCGGCAGGATAAAGCCGTCGATGGTGGTCTCGGGGTCGTTGGCGATGGCGCGCAACGCCGGCGGCGTGGCCTTGTGGGCGCAATAGACCGAGAAGTTTAAAAGCCCGCGCGCCTCGGCCTCCAAGATGGCGGCGGCGATGGTGGGCGTCGTAGTCTCAAAGCCCACGCCCATAAAAATGACCGGGCGATCAGGGTTTTGCTCGGCAATGTCGAGCGCGTCGAGCGGGGAATAGACGATGCGAATGTCACGCCCCGCCGCCTTTTGCGCAGCGAGCGAGGTGGATGATCCGGGCACGCGCATCATGTCGCCAAAGGTGGTGATGATGGCGCCGTCTATGTTGGCGAGCGCGATTGCGTGGTCGATGTCGCGGTTGGCGGTGACGCAGACGGGGCAGCCCGGGCCGCTCAGCAGCTTGAGCCCGGCCGGCATAATGGAGCGAAAGCCATAGCGCCCGATGCTCACGGTATGCGTGCCGCAGACTTCCATAAGGTTGATGGTGCGGTCGCCGACAAGCTCATGAATGCGCTCGATGAGCTCGCGAGCCAGCTTGGGATCGCGGAATGCCGAGAAATCGATACCGGAGCGCGCCGGCTGCTCGGGCGCCACTAGTAAGCCTCCGCCGGGTTGGTGGTCAGCTGGTCTTCTTCGACCAGCTCGGACATGGCATTAACAAGCTCGAGCGTTTCCTGTGCTTCCTGCTCGTCGACAATCTGGATGCCAAAGCCGGCGTGTACGAGAATATAGTCGCCAACCTGCGCCGTCGGCACGAGTCGCAGCGACACGGGGCGCTCGATGCCCATCATGTCGACGGTGGCCTTGAGGTCGTCGTCGCGTTTGACTACTTTACCGGGAACGGCAAGGCACATATTGTTCCCCTTTTATACGCTTTGCGCTGGATAGGCGCTTGATAATCCATCAGTTGATGGTAGCGCTCACGGGGTTTGCGGGCAAACGCGTTACGCCTGTGAGACGGCTGGGCACAGCGGCGTGCGAGGGTGAGCTACTGCGATGCAATCTGCGCAAGACGAGCGCTTGCGACTGCCGCCTGACCGTAGGCGATGCAGCCGTCGTTAACGGGCACGGTTTGGGGAATCAAGACAGTGAGACCCATGCTTTTGAGCTCGCGGGTGAGGAGCTGGAGCAAAAGTCGGTTCATGAACACGCCGCCCGAGAGCGCGACGGTATCGATGCCTTCGCGCGCGCAGATTTCGCTGGCGATACGCGCCGAGGAGCGCGCGACGGCGACATGGAAGTCGAGTGCGAGCCTGTCGGCGGGCGCTCCGGCTTCAATTCCTCCCAAAAGTGCCTCAAAGAGTGCTTTCTGGTCCAGAACATAGGGGCCGTCCAGCCACGATGGGCCAGATGCGAAATAGCCGGCGTTGTCGTCGGGAAAATGGGCGATTTCGTTGTCGAGCGCGCGCCAGGCGGCGGCTTCGAGTTCTATGGCGGGTTCGCCCTCGTAGGTTGCCTTGTCGCAGATGCCCAGAATTGCTGCCGCGGCATCAAAGAGACGCCCCATGCTGCTGGTACGCGGGCTGTTGATGCCGCGCTCGATCATGGTGGCTGTCACGCTGCGCGTTTGCTCGTCGAGGCTGTCCAAAAGCCGAGCGGCGCCTGGGTGCTCGAGCAGGCCGAGCTCACTGAGCAGGGCAAAGGCGTTGCGGCGGGCGTCGCGCACGGAGGCCGCCCCGCCGGGGAGCGCCCAGGTGCGCAAATGCGCGGCGCGCTCAAAGCCGCCAAGGCTGGCAACAAGAAACTCGCCGCCCCAAATGGTCCCATCGGTGCCGGCGCCGGTGCCGTCAAAGGCGATGCCAAGGACGTGCGCGTCGGTTGTAAGCTGACCCGCGGCGATGGCCTCGGCCATTACGCTCGCGATATGCGCATGATGGTGCTGCACCTCGACGAGCGGCAGATTACATTTGGCTCTGTTAGACCAGGATTGACATTCCGCCCCGTCATCTTCTTGCGATTGCACAATGGTCGCCCCTTGTCGAATCT
>NZ_JADNGN010000036.1 GCF_015553355.1 Collinsella aerofaciens | reverse complement strand
GTCTTTCATGCAGCAGGGGCTCTCAATGTTTTTATGTCCTGCTCATATCGTCTGTGCCGGCACTTTGGGACACTCCTGGCTTAGTAGTCATTGGGGACGTTCTTAAACGACTAGTCAAATAAGAGCGTCCCCAATGACTAGGTTGGGCACATTGCTTTGTGAGTTTATTCAATCTTCTTTAATAACAATTAAGTTGTTTACCTGCTTAAAGTTACTTATCATTTTTAAAAATAATGCTCGAAAAAGCGTCCGAGAAGTCGCGGGACGGTTTTTGAGGGGTCGTTCGTCAAGCAATGTGGCAAGTTCTTGGTTAGATATTGGTCAGTTTTGGGTCAACCTTGCCAAAAGCTTGACGAATGCAGATTTAGACGTCGACGAATGAACATTTCAGGCAGGTTCCAAGCAAAATTCTGGGCTGATTCTCGATAATCGCCTTCAATCGTCCCTTGCCAAGCGCTGGCCTCGCGTACAATCTGCTCCGACATTCGCGCGCCGTCCGGCGCTTAAGAGGGGAGGGCCCCATGGCAAACGAGATCTGGACCATCAAGCGTTGTCTCGAGTGGACCAAGGAGTACCTGGCCGAGCGCGGCGAGGAGCACCCCCGTCTTTCTGCCGAGTGGCTGCTGTGCGCCGCCACGGGCCTGGCGCGCATTGACCTATATATGCGTATGGACGAGACGCTTAACGCGGCCCAGCTCGAGACCATGCATGCGGCCGTTGTCCGCCGCGCTAAGGGCGAGCCGCTGCAATACATCACCGGCAGCACGCAGTTTCGCATGATCGACGTCGCGTGCGCCCCCGGTGTGCTCATTCCGCGCCCCGAGACCGAGATGCTCGTCGAGGAAGTCCTCAATTATCTGGATGCCGAGGTGCTGAGCCCCGAGGCTGCTGCCCGTCAGCGTGTTGAGCTGCCTTGGAACGATGAGGTCGAAGAGGCCCGCAAAGCCGAGGCGGCGCTGGCCGACGAGCGCGCGACTGCCGAGCGCCGTGCCGCTAACCTGACGGCCGCCGATGAGGCGGCACTAGGCAGCGACGTGCTGGGCAGCCGTGCCTATGCCGAGGAGCTGGCCGACCGCGAGGCCGAGGAAGCCGCCGCGCAGGCAGCAGAAGCCGACGCCGCGGAAGCCGCCGAGCCCGAGCTCGACGAATACGGCATCGCCATCGAGGGTGCCGGCCAGGAGACGGCTTCAGCTCAGGATGCCGCTGCGCCTGCCTCAGCCGAGCCCTGCACTGCCCGCGTTCTCGAGGTCGGCTGCGGCACGGGCTGCATTTCGCTCTCCCTTGCCTGGGAGCGCCGCGGCCACGTTACCTGCACCGCCACCGATATCGAGCCGCGCGCCATCGATCTGGCCACCAAAAACCGCGACGCCCTCGGCCTCACGGCAGATGAGGTTGCCTTTAGCCTCACCAACCTGGTGAGTTCCATTCCCCGCGAAGAGTGGGGCACCTTCGACGTGCTCGTCTCCAACCCACCTTACATCCCGACCGGCGTCATGCGTTCGCTGCCGCACGAGGTCAAGGACTTTGAGCCCGACCTGGCGCTCGAGGGCGGCGCCGACGGCCTCGATATCTTCCGCCGCCTGCTCAATGCGGCGCCTTACATGTTGCGCGCCGGCGGCCTGTTTGCCTGCGAGCTCTACGAGGGTGCCCTCGATGCCGCGGCCGAGCTCTGTCGCCAGGCAGGCCTTTCGGACGTGCGTATCGTCCACGACCTCACCGATCGCCCCCGCATCGTCCGAGCCATCGTCACCGAGCCCAAACAGCGTATTTAAGCTGAATAAATAGACATTTGCGCAAGTTTGTCCTTGCAATATACCGTAAAACTTCTACTATAGAAGGAAAAAGGTATGTCAAATCAGCTGCATCGGTACCGTATCGTGCTTGATTACATTGAACCTTGGCTTGATGAGCAGGATGAAGCTACGCTGAAGCAGATTTATGCAGACCTTTTGGTGCTCGAGAAGGAAGGTCCCAGCCTTGGTCGTCCGCTGGTTGACCGCGTAAAGGGCTCGAAGCTTCATCATTTAAAGGAGCTGAGAGTGACGTCGTGTGGTGGGCAGGTGATTCGCATCCTCTTCGCCTTTGACCCCAAGCGCCAGGCGGTATTGCTATTGGCGGGTGATAAGTCGCGAGCGGGATCGTCAAGGGCAAAATGGAACGGTTGGTATGCGATCAACATTCCAAGGGCCGAGCAAATATACCGTCGCCACGTAAGGAGGCTCGATCGAGATGGAACTGCATGAGTATATGGAATCTCGCGGGATAACACGCGACTCCATTACCGCCGAGCAGGAGAGGACTCGCGATCGTATCGAAGCCTATAAGCTTGCTCAGATTCGCAGGTTAAAAGATCTAACACAGGCGTCGGTCGCCCAGTCGATGGGCGTTTCTCAAAAACGTGTATCCGAGCTCGAGCGTGGGGAGTTGGGTTCGATGAGGCTCGACACGCTGAGCAGGTACGCAGAGAGCCTCGGCGGAAAACTGGTTGCAAGCATCGAGTTTCCCGATCGTACCGTTACGCTTGCGCGCTAAAAATCTTCAATTAACCCCCTCACTTTCACCGACTACTAGAGCCGCTCACCAAACCAACATGCGCTCTGGGCAAATAGGTTGAACGTTTCGTGCGAGAATGCCCCACAGTAAACAAACTTGCACCAGAGCGTAAGGGGCTGGCATACACATGCAGACGGTCTATCGGGTATATGAGGGAACGCGCGAGCCGCATCGGCTTGCCGTCGAGCGCGCGGCCGAGGTGCTCGGCCGCGGCGGCCTGGCCTTGATTCCGACCGAGACCGTCTACGGTGTCGCCGTGGCAGTCAACGCCTTCTCGGACGCCGTGCCCCAAGATACAGGCGAATTCCCATCGTGGCCGCGCGATCCGCAGGCTGCCGTCAATGGCGCCGCGGTCCCTGCGCTCGGTACCGGCTACCGCCGTATCTTCACTCTCAAGCAACGTGAACTCACGCAAACCGTCGCTTGGCTGGTCGATGGTGTCGAGGCGCTCGACCGCTATGGCGTGGATATCCCGGAAGATGCCCGCGTACTTGCGCGACGATGCTGGCCGGGAGCCCTGACTATCGTGGTCAAGGCGGCTCCCTGCGTGCCGACCTTTATGCGTGCTGCCGACGACACCGTGGCCCTGCGCGCTTCGGCCTCTCCCGTGGTCCAAGCGCTCATCCGCGCCTGCGGCAGTCCCCTTGCCTGCACGAGCGCCAACACACACGGCGCGCCCTCGCCGGCAAGCTTTGCCGCCGTCGAAGGTCGCATCCTGGAGGGGGTCGATGTTGCCGTCGACGCCGGCGAGACCCCGTGTCGCGACGCCTCGACCATCGTGTCGTTCCAGCACGGCGGGCTCCAGATCCTGCGCCAAGGTGCACTTCCCGCATCAGAGATCGAACGGGTCCTGTCCGACCCGATGCAATAGAAAGGTGTAAGCGATGTCGTTGAATCTGGGCAGCCTGGGCATGGAAGATGCCTCGTTTAACTTTGGCGGTTCCTACATCATGGCGCTCGACTGCGGCACCACCTCGGTACTTGCGACCATCGTCGACGAGTACGGCTGCATCGTCGCGCAGGCACGTCGTAGCGTCAAAACCAGCTTCCCGCGTCCCGGTTGGATAGAGCAAGACCCCATGGAGGTGCTTGCCAGCCAGATCGGCGTGATGATGGAGGTCCAGTTTAAGAGCGGCATCCATTCTGACCGCATCGCCGCCATCGGTATCTCCAACCAGCGCGAGACCACGGTGGTGTGGGACCGCATAAGCGGCCAACCCATCTATAACGCCATCGTGTGGCAATGCCGTCGCACCGCACCTCTGATCGACGAACTGGTCGAGCAGGGCGCAGAAGAACTGGTGCGCTCCCGCACGGGACTCACGCTCGATCCGTATTTCTCGGCTTCCAAGGTGCAGTGGATCCTCGACAACGTCGATGGTGCGCGTGAGAGCGCGGCGGCGGGCGACCTCATGTTCGGCACCATCGACACCTGGCTCATCTATAACCTCACCGGCGGTCAGGTCTTTGCCACCGACTACACCAATGCCAGCCGCACCGCGCTCTTTAATATCCATACGCTCGATTGGGACGACGATCTGCTGGCACTTTTCGACATCCCGCGTTCCATGATGCCCGAGGTTCGTTGGAGCTCGGGCGACTACGGCCGCGTCGCGAGCGACATCATGACCAACATGCCACCCATCATGGGCGTGGCGGGCGACCAGCAGGCGTCGCTGTTCGGCCACTGCTGTTTCCATCCTGGCCAGACCAAAAACACCTATGGCACGGGTTGCTTTATGCTCATGAACACCGGCGACGAGATCGTCGAATCCAAGAACGGTCTGGTCTCCACGATCGGTATCGCCGCGGACGGCAAGATCAGCTATGCGCTCGAGGGTTCTATCTTTGCCGCCGGCTCAACCATGAACTGGCTGCGCAACAACATGGGCATCATCTCGAGCGTGAGCGAGTCCGCGCAACTCGCCACTTCGATTAACGATAACGAGGGCTGCTACTTCGTCCCCGCCTTCGCAGGCCTGGGCGCTCCCTGGTGGGACCCGCATGCTCGCGGTATCGTGTGCGGTCTGACCGGTGCCTCGAGTCGCGCGACCATCGTGCGTGCGGCCTGCGAGTCCATGGCCTACCAGAGTTATGACGTGCTACGCGCCATGGAGCAGGACGTGGGACTTTCGATTGAGCGCCTGTCCGTCGATGGCGGTGCCTCGCGCAACGAGTTCATCATGCAATTCCAGGCCGATCTGCTGGATATCCCCGTGCTGCAGTGCGAGACGGTGGAGACCACGGCGATCGGCGCCGCGTACTTGGCGGGCCTTGCCGTCGGCTATTGGGAGGATTTGGAGGAGCTGGAGCAAAACGCTCAGATCGTCAAAGTCTTCCATCCTCACATGTCCGCCGAGCGCCGTGAGAGCAACCTCGCTGGTTGGCGTGATGCCGTCAAGCGTTCGCTCAACACCGCTCAGTAGGGTTGCGACGAGCTGCTCGATACAACAAACCGTTAAACTTATGCACGGCGCGAGGCAACAATGTCGCCAGGCGTCTTGTCAGCAAGGCCATCTTCCGGCCGCAACGAAAGGGGCATCAACCCATGACCGTCACCTACGATACGTCCCGTGTGACCCTTGTCGATCACCCACTCGTCCAGCACAAGCTGTCGATCCTGCGCGACAAGAGCACTGGCACCAACCAGTTCCGCCAGCTCGTGCGCGAGCTTGCGCTCTTTGACGGCTACGAGGCCATGCGCGATCTGCCCATGGAAGACGTCGAGGTCGAGACCCCCATCACCACTGCCACGTTTAAGCAGCTTGCCGGCAAGAAGCTCGCCATCGTTCCTATCCTGCGCGCGGGCCTCGGCATGGTCGATGGCATCCTCGACTTGGTACCCTCCGCTCGCGTGGGCCACATCGGTATGGAGCGCGACGAGGTCACCCACGAGCCGCACGAGTATTACTGCAAGATGCCCAAGGATATCGATCAGCGCATCTGCCTGGTTGTCGACCCCATGCTCGCCACGGGCGGTTCGGCCGAGATGGCCATCAGCTACCTGCGCGAGCGCGGTGTCAAGGATATCCGCATGCTGTGTATCGTCGCCGCGCCCGAGGGCCTCAAGTCACTGACCGAAAAGGACCCCGACGTACATATTTATACGTGCGCCATCGACGACCATCTCAACGAGGCCGCCTATATCGTTCCCGGCCTGGGCGACGCCGGCGACCGCATCTACGGCACGCTCTAGTCGTTGGGCCTTGTCGGCTACGGTCACAAATACGAAGAAATGGTGCGCGCGGGCGAGCAAAAGTCGTCCACGCGCACTTCTGTTAACGGACGTTTTGCCCTGAGGGGTTCGAAAAAACGTATTACCGTACCTGCGGCATAAAGAAGGCCTTAAGAAAACGTACAGGTGCGTATTAACCGTTTGTTTTACGGTTGTACTTTAGCGATTGGCTCGTACAATAGTCACCAATGTTTGGCTGGGACTGTGCTGTGAGGCGTAAAAAGGAAAGCGAGGAAGCCAGTGTTTCAGATAGCCGATCTGCTCGCTATCGTTGCAGGCGCCATCGCGGGCGCAATTGCCTTCCTTCCCTTTGTCTTTACGCTCAAGCCGGTTCTTGACGATAAGCAGAATGCGGACATGCTCAAGGGCATGGTGAGTCTGGCGGTCTCGGCAGTCGCCCTGCTCGTCTTTACCTTGGTTGTGTTTGCGTTGTTCGGAGAGGCATTTCGCATGTTCCTCCTGGGCGAGGCGATCGGCTTCGTGGCCTTTATGGCCGCCTGCACGGTTCGCGTCGCCAAGGCGCTGCGAGATCCTCATGAGGTCGAAAGGTAAGTCGTGGAAATTTTTGAAAAGCTGCCTGATGAGATTAATCATCTGGTCAGCGAGTTCAGCTCCACCCCTGTCGTGGGCGATCTGAGCTGCGGCATCACGCAGTACTCGTTTTGGCTGATCGTCTCCACGATCGTGCTCCTGATCGTCCTGGCCGTGTTCAAGAAGAAGCAGACCCTGGTTCCCAAGGGCTTCTTCGTCAACGGTTTCGAGTACATCATCGAGTACGTCGAGAACGATATCGGCAAGGGCGTCGTGGGTGAGAACTGGAAGAAGCACTTCCCGTTCCTGTGCTCGCTTTTCCTGTTCATCCTGATCAATAACATGATCGGCCTGATCCCGGGAATGAAGCCCGGCACCGGCGCAATCGGCTCCACCGCCGCGCTCGCCATTTTCGCCTTCGTGTACTTCATCTACTACGGATGCAAGGCTCACGGCGTGATCGGCTACATCAAGAGCCTCGCCCCGCAGGGCGTGAGCTTCCCGATGAACGTGCTTGTGTGGGTCGTCGAGCTTTTCTCGACCTTCCTGCGCCTCATCACGCTCGCCGTCCGTCTGTTCTGCAACATGTTCGCAGGACACGTGGTCATGGGCTCGTTCGCCATCATGGCGAGCATGTTCATGCAGCCGCTGCTTCAGCAGGTTTCCGCGGCCCACGCCGTCGGCGCCCTGCCTTCGCTGGCCTGGCTTGCCATCCTCATCCTGATCTATGCGATCGAGCTTGTGGTCGGCGCCATCCAGGCTTACGTCTTCACGGTCCTTACCGCCGTGTATGTCTCCGAGGCAGAGGAGGTCGCGGAGGAGGAGTAGTCTTCCGTTCGCGCCTTAAAGGTAAGGCAATTCGTTAAACCGCCGGTGCCCGTACCCATGGAGCCCGGCAGTTATAAAAAGGTTATCCTGCGTGAAAAAAGACACGCACGACAAAGGAGGAATCGTGGGAGTTATCGGTTACGGTCTCGGTGTTATCGGCGCTGGTCTTGCTATCGGCCTGTCTGCTCTGGGTGCTACGGGTGCTATGGCCCGTCAGCCTGAGGTCCAGGGCCGCGTGTTCACCGTCTTCATCATGGGCTCCGCCTTCGGCGAGGCTCTGGCTCTGATCGGCTTCGTTGTCGCGCTGATCGTTAAATAGCACGGAGCGTCAAGTATGAATCTTTCATCCCAGAAGAGCGCGATCGCACTCTCCGCGTCCGCGGCCGCGCTGCTCATGCCGGTTTCCGCGTTCGCCGAGGACGGCGCTGCCGGTGCGGACATCCTCATCCCTAAGATGGCGGAGTTCATCCCGGCGCTTATCGCCTTCCTGATTATCTGGATCGTGCTGGCCAAGGTCGCCCTGCCGGGCATCATGAAAACCATGGAGGAGCGCGGCAAGAAGATCGAGGAGAGCCTCGACGAGGCCGAGAAGACCAAGCAGGAGGCCATCGCCAAGCGCGCTGAGTCCGACTCGATCGTCACCGACGCCCGTCGTCAGGCTGCCGACATCGTTCTCGAGGCCCGTAAGGACGCCGAGTCCGAGCGCGCCCGTATCATCGAGGCTGCTCACAAGGAGGCCGAGGAGATCATCGCCAAGGCCCATACGACCGTCGAGGACGAGCGCAAGTCCATCTACGCCGGTGCCGCGAGCTCCATCGCCGACCTGTCCGTTGCCGTCGCCACCAAGATCGTGGGCGAGGCACTCGAGGACGAGTCCGAGCAGAAGAAGCTCATCGAGCGCTACATCCAGGAAGCAGGTAGCCTGAATGCCGACTAGCCGCTATCAGGACAAGGTACTCGAGACCTACGCGCGCTCCCTTTTGGAAACCGCCAAGGCCGAGAACCATGTGTTCGAGGACCTCGAGATGATCGAGCGCCTGGCTAGCGCCAGCCCCGAGATCATCGCCGTGCTCGACACCATGTCCAAGCGCGACCAGCTCGACCTTCTTCCCAAGGTGGCAGCTGCCTTTAAGTATGTTGCCGAGGAAGACGAGGATGTAGTGGGCGTGACCGTCACCACGGCGATCCCGCTCGACGACGAGCTGCGTCAAACCATCACTAAGAAATGCGAGCAGGACTTCGGCCGCAAGGTATTCCTTATCGAGCAGGTCGACCCGTCTATCGTGGGCGGCCTGGTGCTCGAGGCCCGCGGCGAGCGTCGTGACATTTCCGTCAAGACGCAGCTGCGCGTCGCGCAGGAGACCCTCGCAAACTCTGCTAATTCGTACGGAGGTGAAGCCTAATGTCCGAAACCCTCAATGCCCAGGATATCGCCAAGAAACTGCAGGAGCAGCTCACGAGCCTCTCCGCGACGGTCGATACGCATGAGGTTTCAACGGTCGACGAGGTAGGCGACGGCATCGCGCGCGTCTCCGGCCTCAAGAGCGCCATGGCAGGCGAGCTTCTGGAGTTCAAGAGCTCCGATACCGGTGAGACCGTCTTCGGCCTTGCCCAGAACCTTGACCGTGACGAGGTCGGCGCCGTTCTGTTTGGTGCCGTCGACTCCATCAAGGAAGGCGACGAGTGCCGCACCACTGGCCGCATTATGGATATCCCCGTGAGCCGTGCCATGCTCGGCCGCGTCGTCAATCCGCTCGGCCAGCCCATCGACGGCCTGGGCGACATCGTCGCCACGCACCGTCGCCCCATCGAGTTCAAGGCTCCCGGCGTCATCGATCGTACCCCGGTGTGCGAGCCGGTTCAGACCGGTCTGCTCGCTATCGACTCCATGGTGCCTATCGGCCGCGGTCAGCGTGAGCTCATCATCGGCGACCGTAAGACCGGTAAGACCGCCATCGCCATCGACGCTATCCTCAATCAGCACGGCAAGGGCATGGTCTGCATCTATGTCGCCATCGGCCAGAAGGCCTCCACGGTTGCCAACATCCGCGAGACCCTCGCTCAGCACGGTGCGCTCGACTACACCATCATTGTTTCGGCCACTGCTGCCGATTCCGCCCCTATGCAGTACATCGCGCCTATGGCCGGTGCCGCTATCGGCGAGTTCTTTATGTACAACGGCGAGGACGGTAAGCCCGCCAGCGAGACCAACCCCGGCGGTCACGTGCTCGTCATCTACGACGACCTGTCCAAGCAGGCTGTGGCCTACCGTCAGATGTCGCTGACGCTGCATCGTCCGCCCGGACGCGAGGCTTATCCTGGCGACATCTTCTACCTGCACTCTCGTCTGCTCGAGCGTGCCGTCAAGATGTCCAAGAAGAACGGCTACGGCTCCATGACGGCTCTGCCGATTATCGAGACCCAGGACGGCGACGTCTCGGCCTACATTCCGACCAACGTCATTTCCATTACCGATGGTCAGATCTACCTGCAGTCCGAGCTCTTCTTCCAGGGCCAGCGCCCGGCAGTTGACGTGGGCATTTCCGTGTCCCGCGTCGGTGGCGACGCGCAGACCAAGGCTATGAAGCAGGTCGCCGGCAACCTCCGTCTGGACCTCGCTTCGTACCAGGAGCTCGCCGGCTTTACGCAGTTCGGCTCCGACCTCGATGAGGCTACTCAGAAGCAGCTGACCCATGGTGCCCGCATGACCGAGCTCCTGAAGCAGCCGCGTTACAAGCCGTTTGAGGTTGGCGAGCAGATTGTTACGCTGTTCGCTGGCAACGAGGGCTTCCTGGATGACCTGGAGATCGCCGACGTGCTGCCTTTCCGTGCCGAGCTCATCGAGTACATGGACAATGGCTTTGGCTCGCTGCTCGACAAGGTTCGCGCCAAGAAGATCGATGATGACACCAAGGCTGAGCTCTTGCGCGTCATCGGCGACTTCAAACAGCAGTTCATGGCCAAGCACCATTCGGATGTTTCTGGATCAGAGGAGAACTAAGCCCCATGGCCAACCTTCGCGACATTAAGAAGCGAATCTCCTCGGTTACCACGACCAAGCAGATCACGCGCACGATGGAGATGGTCTCTACGGCCAAGATTCGTCGTGCCCTCGATCGCTCCAAGCAGGCCGAGCCCTATAAGGAGGCGCTGACCGACGTCATGTTGACGGTCGCCGGCGACGCCTCCTGTTCGGGCACCGATCCCATGCTGCAGAAGCATGAGGGCGTCAAGCATGGCCTGATTGTCGTTATTGCCTCGGACCGCGGCCTTGCCGGCGGTTTCAATACGACGGTGGAGCGCACGGCCGAAAAGCTCGCCGCTTCTTGGGCGAACGACGGCATCGAGTGCGAGATCATCGCGTGCGGGCGTAAGCCGGCCACGTATTTCCGTGACCGCGCAAACGTCATCATGCACTTCGAGGGCAACTCCTCTGAGCCCGATTTCAATCAGGCCCGCATGATCTCCTCTCATATCTGCGATGCGTATCGTGCCGGTGAGCTTGACCGTGTCGAGCTTGTCTACCACCACGCCAAGAACCGCGTGGATCAGGAGCTTCGCGTCGAGCATCTGTTGCCGCTCGACCCCGAGATGATCGCTATGGCCCACGGTCCGCGTAAGAACGAGACCGACGCCCCTAAGCGCATCTCGTCCACGTTCGAGTTCGTGCCCTCTCCCGAGCATGTTCTCGGCAAGCTTGTGCCGTCTTATATCCTGACGGTCATCTACCAGGCCCTGATCGATTCGGCGGCTGCCGAGCAGGGTGCACGCCGCAAGGCCATGCACTCCGCGACGGAAAACGCCACCGCGATCATCTCGACCCTTACCCGCACGTATAGTCGCGTGCGCCAGGCTTCGATCACGACCGAGATTAACGAGATCGTCGGCGGAGCCTCAGCATTGGAGGAACAGTAATGGCTAATAACACCGTAAAGCTTGCGGTCGAGGAAGCCACCAAGAAGACGACTGCCGGTGATGGTCGCATCGTGCGAATCATCGGCCCTGTCGTCGACGTCAAGTTTGACGGCGCGGTGCCCCCGATCTACAACGCGCTCACGGTCGAGGCCGAGACCCCGATCGGTCATCTGAGCACGATCCTCGAGGTCGAGAGCCAGCTTCCGGGCGGCGTCGTCCGCACGGTCGCCATGTCCTCGACCGACGGCCTGCAGCGCGGCCTCATCGCCACCGATACCGGTGAGCCGATGAAGATGCCCGTTGGTCCCAAGACGCTCGGCCGCATTTGGAACGTCATGGGCAAGCCCGTCGACGGCAAGCCCATGCCCGAGGTGGAGGAGTTCTACCCCATCCACCATGCAGCGCCCCGTTTCGACGAGCTCACCACCAAGACCGAGATCTTCGAGACCGGCATCAAGGCTGTCGACCTGCTCGAGCCCTACATCCGTGGCGGCAAGACGGGCCTGTTCGGCGGCGCCGGCGTCGGCAAGACCGTTCTGATTCAGGAGCTCATCAACAACCTCGCCCAGGAGCACGGCGGCACCTCGGTGTTCACCGGCGTCGGCGAGCGTACCCGCGAGGGCACCGACTTGTTCCTCGAGATGAGCGAGTCTGGCGTTATCGACAAGACCTGCTTGGTCTATGGTCAGATGAACGAGCCGCCCGGAGCGCGTCTGCGCATCGGTCTGGCCGGCCTTACTACCGCTGAGTATTTCCGTGATCGTGGCCAGGACGTTCTGCTGTTCATCGACAACATCTTCCGCTTCTCCCAGGCAGGTTCCGAGGTCTCCGCACTGCTGGGCCGTATGCCGTCCGCCGTTGGTTACCAGCCCACGCTGGCAACCGAGATGGGCGACCTCCAGGAGCGCATTACCTCGACCAAGACGGGCTCCATTACCTCCGTCCAGGCTGTCTACGTCCCCGCAGACGACCTGACCGACCCGGCGCCTGCCACAACGTTTACGCACCTCGACGCCACCACGGTTCTTTCGCGTAGCATTTCGTCGCTCGGCCTGTTCCCGGCTATCGACCCGCTCGCATCTTCCTCCGACGCTCTCGATCCCTCGATCGTCGGCGAGGAGCACTACCGTGTCGCCGTCAAGGTCCAGGAGCTCCTGCAGGAGTACTCCGACCTTCAGGACATCATCGCCATTCTGGGTATGGACGAGCTGTCCGAGGAGCAGCGCCTTACGGTCAACCGTGCCCGTAAGATTCAGCAGTTCCTCTCGCAGTCCTTCCACGTCGCCGAGAAGTTCACCGGCAACCCCGGTGTCTACGTCCGCGTCGAGGATACCGTCCGCTCTTTCGCCGAGATTGTCGACGGCAAGGCCGATGACCTGCCCGAGCAGGCTTTCCGCTATGCTTCCACGATTGAGGACGTGCGCGAGCGCGCCCGCAAGATGGGGGAGAAGTAGGTTATGCGTATCCGCATCGTGTGCCCCGTGAGCTGCGCCTATGAGGGCGACGCTGCGTTTGTGTCGATTCCGTCCACGGATGGCGAGTTTGGCGTTCTGCCTGCTCACTCCAGCGAGATCTGCACGATCGACCGCGGTTACGTTCGCGTTTCCGATAAGGCCATGGGCACTGTCGACCACACGTTTGCCGTGGCCGGCGGCTATGCCCAGGTTGCGGACGATGTCGTGACCGTTCTCGCCGAGCGCGCTTGCGATTTGGCGACCGTCGATGCCGACAAGCTTAAAGCTGATATTCAAGGTTTTGAAGAGAAGCTGGGTAATTTGTCGGAGGATGATGCACGCCGCGCCTACCTCTATAATGAAATCGCATGGTGTAAGCTCAAGCTTGCCCAATAGTCAAACGATTTAGCGTTCGACCATTTGCGAACACATCATGCCCGGGATGGCTCAGCCACCCCGGGCATGCTTTTTGAAAGGGTAGACCTTGGATATTATCCGCGTTGAGGGTGGCCACGCCATCGGAGGCTCCGTGCCCGTCTCGGGTGCCAAGAACTCCGCGCTCAAACTCATGGCGGCAACGCTTCTGGCGCCGGGCAAGACGACGCTGCAGAACGTGCCCGATATTTCCGATGTCCACGTGATGGGCAAGGTGCTCAAGGGCATGGGCGCTACGATCGATGTCCTTGACGAGCACACGCTCGAGATTGATACCTCTCAGGTCGATTCATGGGAGGCCCCCTACGAGCTCGTTGCCAAGATGCGCGCTTCCACCGCCGTCATGGGACCCCTGCTGGGCCGCTTCCATCGCGCCAAGATTGCCATGCCGGGCGGCTGCAACCTGGGTGCTCGCAAGATCGATATGCACATTCTTGGTCTTGAGGCCCTGGGCGTTGAGTTCGATACCGCCCACGGTTACATCAACGCTAATGCGCCCCAAGGTCTGCGCGGTACCACCGTCACGCTCGAGTTCGCCAGCGTCGGTGCGACCGAGAACCTCATCATGGCATCCGTGCGCGCGCAGGGCACCACGGTTATCGACAATGCCGCCCGCGAGCCCGAGATCGTCGATCTCGCCAACATGCTCAACGAGATGGGCGCTAAGATTGTCGGCGCCGGCACGCCTGTCGTGACCATCGAGGGCGTGGAAGAGTTGCATCCTGTTACCCATCGCGTAGTGGGCGACCGAATCGAGGCCGGTACCTTTATCGTTGCCGGTGCGTTGATGGCCGACGATCGCGGTATCGATGTCACGGGCTTTTGCCCCATTCACTTGGGCATGGTGCTCAAGAAGATGGAGCTCATGGGTATCGACTGCGAGCGCGTCGAGGATGGCGTCCATGTGAACCGTGCCGAGCGTATCAAGCCGGTCGACATCCAGACGCTTCCGTTCCCCGGCTTCCCGACGGACATGCAGGCACAGATTATGGTACTCTCCGCCCTTGCCGACGGCAGTTCCGTTATTACCGAGAACATCTTCGAGAATCGCTTTATGTTTGCCTCTGAGCTGGTGCGCATGGGTGCCGACATTCGTATCGAGAGCCATCATGCCATGATTCATGGCGTTAAGGGCTTCTCGGGTGCACAGGTTACCTCGCCCGATCTGCGTGGCGGAGCGGCCCTCGTCGTAGCGGGCTTGATCGCCGACGGGACGACCGAGGTTTCGGCTATCCATCACGTCAAGCGCGGCTACGAGCAGTTTGTCGAAAAGCTGCAGGCGCTTGGCGCGCATGTCGAGCATGCTACCGTCCCCGATCCCGTCATCTACTAATACAGGTTGCCTATGTTTAATAAAAAGCCCCTCGCGGATACCACCGCTCGAAGACCCTCAACTGGTGCGCAGGCCAAGATCTACAGTCGCGATAACGTGGCTCGCTATTCCGAGCGCGCTCGTCAACGTCGTCGTAGCCACACGATTCGTCACGTCGCGCTCATTGTCGTGCTTGGCGTGCTGCTGAGTGCCACTACCGCTGCCGGCCTGTGGTTTGCCACCATTATGGGCAAGCTCGGCGATTCTAATGTCATTACCGACAATCTGCGTCGGGTTCTGGTTGACACCGATGAGGCAAAGGATCCGTTCTACGTGCTGCTTCTTGGCACCGACGGCCGTCCGGGCGAGGATACGTATCGTGCCGACTCGATTATCCTGGCACGCATCGACCCCACGCAAAAGCAGGCGACGCTCATTTCCGTTCCGCGCGACACCAAGGTCGAGTACAAGGGCGAGACCATGAAGATCAACGCCTGCCATACCGTTGGCGGCGCCGAGGCCATGGTCGAGGCGGTCAACGAGCTGTGCGGTGTTCAGATTTCCCACTATGCCGAGGTCAGCTTCGACGGTATGCAGGCGCTGATTGATTCGGTTGGCGGTATCGACATTAACGCAACCGATGATGTTGACGACCCCGAGCATCTGGATATTAAGATTACCGCTGGCCAGCAGCATATGGACGGTGCCACCGCCCTTACCTATGCCCGCTGCCGCTACACCTATGCCGACGGCGATTACACGCGTATGCGCCACCAGCGTCAGGTGCTTGGCGCCCTTGCCAACCAGATTCTCAATAACTTCGATGCCACGAAGATCTTTGGCCTGGTTAATTCGCTGTCCGATATGCTCGTAACCGATATGAGCGTTCAGGATATCGTGGCTACGGTCAACGCCATGCGCGGTATGGATGTCGACGGTATCTACTCGGCCAACCTGCCCTCGTACGCCGACGACAGCACCATGATTGACGGTGTGAGCTACGTCTTTGTCTACGAGGACGAGCTCAAGGAAATGATGGAGCGCGTTGATGCCGGCAAGGATCCCAAGGGTCCCAACACCATGGGTCTTTCCGACGGTTCCAGCTCTACGATCGGCGACCTGAACAACAACACGTCTGACGACTACGCAAACGGTACCGCAACCTCATCGGTCAGCTCTGACGATTCCGATGACTCAAGCGATTCAAGCGATTCGGACTACTACGAAGAGCCCACCGGCGACGGCAACGGCTACGAAGCCAACTACTAGAGTTACGCGGGCTTACCAGCCCGCGTAACGGCTCGACGCTGCGCGCCGCCCAGAGCGACAATTTGTCATTCAAAAGGCAGGGCATGACCAGAAGGTCAATGCCCTGCCTTTTTCATGCCAACTTGTTCGCTCTGGACGTCGCTCGCTGACGTTGATTCAACCAGCGATGTCGTCACTTGCAGTTGGGTAGTCCACTTGGCACTTGGGGACGTTCCTTATGTGCCGGCAGTTTGGGACACTCCTTGCTTCAAGAGGCTGGCGTGCGTCAACCTGTTCTCATTGTGCTAAAAAATCGCCCCGTTCTCGGTCTTGAGGACGGGGCGATTCGTCTTTTGGACTTGTGCGGCCAGGCTTATGCAAAGCGGGCGACGAGCTTCTGGAGCACGTCGGTCATCTTGACGAGCGAACTGACCGGGACGAACTCGTTGACGCCGTGGTAGCAATAGCCGCCGGTGGAAAGGTTGGGGCAGGGCAGACCGCGGAACGACAGCTGCGCGCCGTCGGTGCCGCCGCGAATCGGCAGCACTTGGGGCTCAACGCCGCAGGCAAGGTAGGCTTCCTTGGCAACATCAATAAGCTCGGGATAGTCACGAACGATCTCGGCCATATTTCGATACTGCTGCTTAATCTCGACCGTCACGCGCTCCTCACCCAGACGCTGGTTGAGCATCGAGGCGGCGGCATCAATAAGGTCGAGTTTCTGCTGGAACTTGGCGGCGTCATGGTCGCGGACGATATAGCGCGCTGTGGCGTGATCGACGGTCGCAGATACACCCTCAAGGTGATAAAAGCCCTCGTAGCCTTCCGTATACTCCGGGCGCTGCACGTAGGGGAGCAACGCGTTGAAGTCGCAGAACAGATTGCCTGCGTTGACCATACGACCCTTGGCGTCGCCCGGGTGGATGGACTGGCCCTCAAAGCGGACGGTCGCCTCGGCGGCGTTAAAACACTCCCACTCCAGCTCGCCGATGGGGCCGCCGTCGACCGTGTAGGCGTACTTGCAGCCAAAGGTATCGATATCCAACAGCTCGGCTCCGTGGCCGATCTCCTCGTCAGGGCAGAAGCAAATGCCGAGTGCGGGATGGGGCAGAGAGGGGTCCTGAGCGATACGCGCGACAAGTGACATAATCTCGGCGACGCCTGCCTTGTCGTCCGCGCCCAGCAGCGTGGTGCCATCGCTGCAGACCAGGTCCTCACCCGCGAGGTCAGTCAGGGCGGGAAGCTTGGCGGTACCCATGGCAACGGGCTTACCGTCAACCGTGCCGCAGACCAGGTCGCCGCCTTCGTAGTGTACGATATGCGGCTTCACGCCGGCGCCCGGTGCAACTTCGGTGGTGTCGAGATGGGCGATCAGGCCCAGGGCGGGCTTGTCCTCAGCGCCCGCACTTGCGGGGATATGCGCGCAGACATAGGCGTGCTCGGTCACGTAGGCATCTTCCGCACCAAGCTCGCGCAGCTCTTCAGCCAGCACGTTGGCAAGGTCAAACTGAACGGCGCTCGAGGGTACCTGGTCGCAGTTTGCATCCTCGGACTGCGTGTTGATCTGGACGTAGCGCAAAAAGCGCTCGAGGACATCGGGGCTCGTGGTGGTGTTTTCCATAAAGACCGCTCCAATCTTGGTCGTCGTGTGCAACAAGAACTCTAGCACGGTATGCCACGGCATACCACGACGCTTGGATGGGGTAGAATCAGCCATTGAATGCAGAAGGGACGGAAGATCATGGATACGACAAATAGCTCGCGCGAACTACATCTGACGGTGGCGAACGAAGACTACTTGGAGTGCATGGTTCGCATTGAAAGCGAAGAGGGGGAAACCAACGGCGTGCGATCGGTCGACATCGCGCAGCGCCTTGGCGTCTCCAAGGCATCGGTCAATAAAGCGGTTTCGGCGCTCAAGGCATCCGAGCTTGTCGAGCAATCGCACTACGGCAAGGTAATCCTGACCGATCGCGGCCGCGAGGTTGGCACGGCTATCTGGTACCGTCATCGCCTCATCCGCACGTTTTTGGTTCAGGAGCTCGGTGTCGAATTTGAGCGAGCCGATTCCGAGGCCTGCATGATGGAGCATGCGCTATCCGAGGACACGATGAGCCGCTGGCTCGCCTATCTCGAAAAGCAGGGAATCAGCGTCGAGGAATAGCGGGATATATATGGATACGAGTTATTACAACCGCTTTGGTGCCGAGGAGCTTGCGCGCCGCTTGTCGAGCGAGACCTTGTTGGCGCAGGGCCCCATGGGCAGTGTTTTGTTGAGTGAGTACGATGCCGCCGACATTCCACCGGCGTTTTGGAATCTGGCAGAGCCGCAGACCGTTTCTCGTATCCATCGCTTGTATGTCGCCGCCGGCGCGCAGGTGCTCATTACCAATACCTTTCAGGCATCGAGCTATGCCCTCAAGCACGACCAGATTGCGCCGTCCGTGGCGGAGGTCAATCGCGGGGCCGTCGACGATGCCCGCCAGGCGCACCCTCAGCTGCTGCTGGGCTCGATGGGCCCGATCGGTATTGAGTGGTTTGCCGAGGACTCTGTCGAGTATCGTGAAATCCGCGGCATTGCGCGCGAACAGGCGCACGCCTTGCTCAATGCTGGTGTTGACGGTCTGCTGATCGAGACGGTGACGTCTATCCGTAATCTGCAGCCCATGCTTGCCGGCGCCCGAGATGCCGCCGACGGCATGCCTGTTCTGGTGAGTTTTGTCGTTGACGATAAAGGCGACCTGCTGGGCGATGGCCTCAACATCGAGGCAGCCGTTTTGTACGCCGAAAAACACGGCGCAAACTCGGTTGGTGTTAATTGCTGTTCGCTTGCGGCCGCGAATGCGGCGGTGCCCAGGATGGTTGCATCGGCGACTACTCCCGTTACGGTGCGTCCCAACGTAGGCGATCCGGTCCAGACTCAGGATGGCCCCGTATGGCACGAGAATCCCGAAGCTTTCGCGCGCGCATGCATCGAATGGAGACATGCCGGCGCCGCAATGGTGGGCAGTTGCTGTGGAACCACGGCAATCACTACGGCAGCGATGGCCGAGGCGCTCGATATATAAAGGGCAAAACCGCTCCATACGGGGCGGTTTTTTTATTGCCTGCATGTCCTCGGCAGCATTTGCCCAAATGGTGAATGCTGGTGCCGGCAGGTTGCCGAGTGCATGTTGCGGGTATACCCCATGCGTACCATGATCCAAACACTGCGAGGTGTCTGCGCGTGTGCGCGATAATTCATTTTGGAACTGACGGTTGGCGCGCTCGCGTCGATGAGGACTTCACTGCCGATAACGTTGCCCGTATCGCCGATGCCGTCGGCGAGTTGTGGCAAAAGACCAATCCGGGCAAAACGGTATATATAGGGTTCGATACCCGGCCCCTGGCGCGCGAGTTCGCTGAGCTTGCGGCGGGCGTGCTAGCGGCGCACGGGCTAGACGCCGTGCTCGCTTCGCGACCTGTCCCGACCCCTGCCCTTACGTGGGCGGCGGCTTATGACGGTGAGGCGTGCGGCGCGCTCATGGTGACGGGGTCCCATCATCCGCAGGGCTATCTGTGCCTCAAGATTCGCATGGGTGACGGCTCGACCGCCAACCAGGATGTCATCGAAGAGCTCGAAGAGACCATGGCTCCCGAGCCAACGGGGATCGAGGGGCAATATCGCACCGCGGATATCATTCCTGACTATATGCAGACGGTGGCATCGTTTGTCGATGCCGAAGCCATCCGCGCCGCGCACCTGCGCGTGGTTGTCGATCCCATGGGCGGCGCAGCCCAGGGCTATCTAGCCGACTTGCTGCGCGAGCTTGGCGTTGAGGTGCACGAGATTCACGCCGGGCAGGCGTCTGACCAAGAAGATATCTGCCCCGACCCCGTTGAGCCGTGGGTGGACGCTTGCGAGCGCACGGTTATCGAGGACGGAGCTTGCGCTGGCCTGGTGACCGACGGCGACGCTGACCGTATCGGCGCGGTTGACGAGCGCGGCAGATATATACATCCGCATCAGATCATGGCGCTCGTTTTGGGCGACTTGGTTCAATTTCGTAATTTGAAGGGGCGCGTCGTCGTCAATCTTTCATGCTCGACGCTCGTGCGCCGCATTGCCGATGCGCTTGGCTGCCGCGTGACCGTCAAACCAGTCGGTTTCAAATATATAGCGGCAGAGATGAAGAAGGGCGGCGTCCTCATGGGCGGCGAAGAAGCCGGTGGTATCGGCATCGCCGCGCATATGCCCGAGCGCGATGGAATCCTCGCCTGTCTGATTCTGTGTGAGCTTATGGCAAAGACGGACGCGCCTTTGGGCGTTCTGGTCGACCAACTCGAGGACAGTTTTGGTAAGACGAGTTACGGTCGACGCGATTTGCGCCTTGAGGCCGAAGATGCCGAAACGTTACGAACCCTGCTGCCGGGCGTAAACCCCAAGTCGATTTGTGGCAAGGTGCCGCAAAACGTTAGTCATATGGACGGCTTGCGTCTGTCATTTGAGGATGACACGTGGCTGCTGGTCCGTCCTAGCGGGACCGAACCAGTGGTGCGCGTCTACGCCGAGGGGTTCTCGGTGGAAGAACGCGATGAGTTGCTCGATGCTGGCTGTGCTTTAGCTAGGGGGACGTATCCGCTTTAACCATGAGACTGCCTTATATAAAGAGATGCTCGGCGAGCGGTAGGTAACGGCTGGCAAACGTTAGTCGGATCACAAGATGTGTAGGAAATGTGTACGCCCAGATTCCCGCCCACGGCGCCCCTCCGGTCTGGCAATATATCTCCTTGCCGCGCGGCCCGGTGGAACCGGATGAGCCGCAAAGCGTGCACCTTGAGAACCGGATACTGCGAGGATGGACACATCGAGTGTCGCATCCGGGCAGACATCGAACCATTTGAAATGGTCTAACTTGGATTTGTTTTTCGCAAGGCCGCCGAGAGG
>NZ_JADNGN010000035.1 GCF_015553355.1 Collinsella aerofaciens | reverse complement strand
GGTTTATTTTGGTCGGTTTTATCTGGGCAAACGCAAGCGCCCCGCAACCGGTAACGATCCGGTTGCGGGGCGCTTTTCGCATATACGACAAAACCGCAGGAAAAACCTGCCAAAATAAACCCGTCCCTAAATGGCAGGTTTTACTGGAGAGTTGCGTCGATGGCCTTGACCAGGGCGCTGCGCATGCCGGCATCCTCGAGCGCGATGACGCCCTTGATGGTGGCACCGCCGGGCGAGCATACGGCATCCTTCATCGCCGCAGGATGCTGGCCAGTTGCAAGCTGCAGCTTTGCCGTACCCAACACCATCTGGCTCACAATGCGATAGGCATCGGCACGCGGGATACCGTGCTTGACCGCTGCATCGCCCAGGGCCTCGATTGCCATGGCGACAAATGCCGGAGCGCAACCACCCACCGTGCCGCCCACAAACAGCAGGCTCGTATCGAGTTCGACCACCGCACCGAGCTTGCCAAGCAGATCAAGCACCACTGCGCTCTGCTCATCACTAAGCGTGGAAGCCTTCTCGCAAGCGATGACGCCCTCGCCCACCGAAACCGGTGTGTTGGGCACCGTCGAGATATGCGCGACGCCCGGCAGGACCTGCTCCCACTTGGCACTGTCCCAGGTCCAGGCAACCGACAGAACGACCTTTTTGGCAAGAGCATCCTTGAGCGGGGCGAATACCTTCTCGATCATGTACGGTTTGACCGCAGCGACCACGATATCGGATGCAGCGACAACCTCCGCCGTATCACGACAGGCAACCATCCCACGCGCCTTACAACGCTCGACCAAGGCGTCGTAGTGGCCCGCGCAGGCGCACATATCGCTCGCAGCCACACCGGCGGCGATCCAGCCATCGGCCATAGCGCTCGCCATATTGCCAAAACCGACAAATCCAATCTTCATATCTCATAGTCCTCTCAGACATGCTCTTCAAAACGAAAGCTATTGTCCCACGGCATTGTTTCGTATTGCCGACCTATTTGTGATACGGCTCGCCACGGCTGATCTTGCAGGCACGGTAAACCTGCTCCAGCAGCACCACGCGCGCCAGGTTATGCGGCAAGGTAATGCGTCCAAAGCTGAGCATCTCGTCGGCGCGGGCGCGTACCTCATCACTCACGCCGTCCGAACCGCCGATTACAAAGGCAATGTCGCTGCTGCCTCGCAGCATAAGATCGTCGAGCCTCGCCGAGAGCTCCTCACTCGAACGCTCCTTGCCCTCGATAGCCAGCAGGATCACATGCGCTCGAGACGGCAAGGCAGCAAGAATCGCCGCCCCCTCCTTGTCACGTGCGGCATCCACACCGCCCGCCTTAGCCGGGTCGATATCGGCCACCTCGCGGATATCGACCTTGGCATAGGCACCCAGGCGCTTGGTGTACTCAGCGCATGCGTCCTTCCAAAAGCGCTCCTTGAGCTTACCGACGCAAACGACGGTGTATTTCACGCGCGTCTACTCCTTCGAATCGTTTTGAACTTTGCCGGCGGTCAGCATCTGTTCGAACATTGAGGCCGACTGCGAGAAGTCGCTCGGCAGCACGACCGTCGAGGTTTTACCCGTGCGAGCGAACTCCGTCATCATCTCGGACCACTGCGTAAACATGAACAGTTGGTTGGCCTCGTCATTGCCGACACCCGTCTCCTGGATGATCTCGAGCGAATCTTTGATACCCAGCGCGATGGCCTTGCGCTGGTTGGCAATGCCCTCGCCCGCCTTTTCCATAGCCTCGGCCTCGGCGGTCGCCTCGGTGACGCGCTTGATGCGGTCTGCCTCAGCGAGCTCCTGCGCCGCAGCGCGCTTGCGCTGGGCGGCGTTGATGTCGTTCATGGAGTTCTCAACCTCGGTCGGCAGTGCGATTTTGGTGATGAGCGTCGACACGAGGGTGAAGCCGTAGGCGGCCATCTGCTCGGAAACGGTAGCGTTGACATCCTTGGCGATGTCATCCTTCTTGGCAAAGACCTCATCGAGCGTGTAAACGGGAATCGAAGAGCGCAGGGCGTCGGTGATGAAGTCACGCATCTGGTCGACGGGCTCCTGCAACATGTAGTAGCTCTTGTAGATACCCGAATCTGCCGGGCCGGCGCCCATGTCATAGCTCACGTGGTACTGAGCAGAGACCTCAAGGCCGATGGTCACGTTGTCCTGGGTCTTAACGTCGATGCCAAAACCGTTTTTCATGGTGCGCAGACTCACCGTGGCAGCCTTGCGGTCGATCACGGGCACCTTCATGTGGAAGCCCGCGTTGACGATGCGGTTAAACTTGCCCAGACGCTCGATGATCACGGCATGCTGTTGTTCAACGACATAGCAGGCGCTGGGAAGCAGCAGCAACAGGATGATGATGGGAATCAAAAGGCTGGTAAGGGCGGCGATGATACCGGAAAACAGCATGGTCTCTCCTCTGATAGGCACACGTTGGCATTAGGATACCCGCACGAAGCAGCTATGTGACACCAACAAGAGGACCCGTGGTCAAAAAAGGCCAAATATGAGTACTGTTACCGGTTTAGTAACAGCGTATTTGGGTCAAAATCGCCTCGTTGAACCCGAGGTCTATCGAAATTACTTCATTTTGTCTCAAGGTTGAGCCAAATTAGCGTACATCTGTTGCGTAAAATGAGCAAAAATGGCTTCATGAAATGTCTCTATTTTCATGTCAGTACTCATATTTGCCACTTTTTGACCACAGGGGCATCTACCGCGCGAAATCGATATGTCAAATCTGCCAAAACGGCCCATAACAAAAAAGCTCCCATTGCTGGGAGCTCTTTCATTCAATGGTGCGGGCGAAAGGACTTGAACCTTCATGGGGTTGCCCCCATACGGACCTGAACCGTACGCGTCTGCCAATTCCGCCACGCCCGCGTGCAGGAATTAGAATAACGGAGCGCCATCGCGAACGCAAGAACTATTTTTGAAAAAGTTTGCAGGCATTTTCCCAAGCTGCTCGCGCGATTGCCTCAGCATCCTCGCCGGTACGATCGACACGGTCGTTGACCAGCGCGTTTGCCGTAATGGAGATCATTGCGGGCTCGCATTCAAGACCGCGGATGGGCTCCGGAGCCATATACGGGCAATCCGTCTCGAACAAAATTCGATCGAGTGGGGTTGCCGCGAATGCCTCGCGCACGTCGTCGTTGCGCTTAAAGGTAGCCGCACCACCATAGGCGATATAGCAGCCCAGCTCCGCAAAGCGCTCCATCGTGGCGCGGTCCTCGCCAAAGCAGTGCAGCACACAACCGGCCTGGGGCACGCCCACCTCACGAAGCACGTTGTAGGCGTCCACGTGCGAGGTGCGCTCATGGTCCGTGTCCTCGTGGCGCAGATGCAGCTCCACCGGCACGTTACGGCACACGGCAAGCTCGAGCTGACGCGCCATGCAGTCAATCTGCACGTTATGGGGTGCCGGCGCGATATCGTCGTCATAGTCCATGTGGTAGTCCAGGCCGATTTCGCCAATACCGGCGCATAAGGGATCATCGAGCGCGGCAACGACCTGTGCGTGAACGTCGTCGGTATAGTCCGGTGCGCCATACGGATGCACGCCGGCAAGATACTTGATCTGCGGGATATCCTGCATCGGCAGAATTTCGCGCGTCAGCCAGTCGCTATAGTCCGTCACGCTGCGTTTATCAGCGATGGGGTCGAACATCGTCACCAACAGGTCGACGCCCGCCGCCTTGGCACGCACGAGCGTCTCAGGCACATCCTTGCCCCAGAACGAAAGCAGATGTGCATGCGTGTCGGCAAGCGGCGCCAAGGGCACGGGACAAGCAACCGTCTTCTTTTTCTTGGTAAACGTCACACGTTCGGCATTAGGCATCATGGATTAGCTCCTGGGCCAGACGGACAAAGTCAGCAACATCAAGCGTCTCGGCGCGCGTGGTGGGTGCAATACCGCAAGCCTCAAAGGCAGCATCGAGCACGTCCTTGGCAAAGCCGTTGGCGCTCATGGAATTGCGGATGGTCTTGCGACGCTGAGCAAATGCAGCATCAATCACGCGGGCAACAAATTCGCGATCGAGCCCCTCGGGCACCACGCCGTCAACACGGTCGATACGCACGACGGCCGAGTCCACGTGCGGCGCCGGCATAAAGCAACGCGGCGGCACCTCAAAGCGACCCGTCACCTGCGCGTACAGGCCGAGTTTTGCCGTGTAGCCGCCATAGGTCTTGTTACCGGGCGTTGCGGCAATGCGATCGGCAACCTCCTTTTGAACCATGACGACAGCGCGCTTAAGCGCGGGCATCGTCTGGAAGAACTGAAGGATGATCGTCGCCGCCACGTTATAGGGCAGATTCGCGACAAACACCGTGGGTTCACTACCGGCGGCCTGCTCAATCTGCTCCGGCGTCACCTTGAGCGCATCGCCCATGATAAAGCGGAAGTTGGCATAGTCGGCGGCGTGGGCGTCAAGCACCGGCTCAAGCTCGGGATCTGCCTCAATCGACGTAACGCACGCCGCCTCCTGCAGCAGGGCCAACGTCAGTGTGCCGCAACCCGGGCCGACCTCGAGCACGCGCTCATCGCCCGCAAGCTCAGCGAGCTCACAGATACGTTCGATCACATGGTTGTCGATCAGGAAGTTTTGGCCCAGGCGATGCTTAGTCGCAAGGCCAAACTCCTCTAGCAGCTCCCTGGTGGCCGTGGGGTTTGCCAAAGGCGAAGTTGTCATGGTTGCCTCCTTAGCATGATGGCGGCGTCTTGAAACAAAAGGGCATGGACCGTGGCGGCCATGCCCTTACAGCTAAACAGCAAATTGCCGATATGGCGCTCGCGCGGTCTCTACGCCAGACGCGGGAACAGCGGATCGCCCTTCTCGACGGGCTGACCACCAGCAAGCAGGCCCCAAGCGCAAATGCCCTTGAGGTCGTCGCTCGCGGCCTCGTCCTCGCAGGACAGGCGGCGCAGAGCCTCGGCAGAAGTCTGGGGCATGAGCGGCATCAGCAGGTGAGCGGCAATGCGGATGGCCTCGAGCAGGTTGTAGATCACAAACGCCAGCTCGTCAGCCTTGGCCTCGTCCTTGGCAAGTGCCCAAGGCTCGGAGTCCTCGATGTAGTGGTTGGCGGCGTGGATGAGCTCCATGACCTCGTCCTTGGCTCCGCCGTAATCGAGTACGTCCATCTTGGCCATATAGCGCTCGACCAGGCCGTCGGCAATCTTGGCCAGCGGGTTGTCGAACGCGTCGGCAGAGGCCGGCTTGGCAGGGGCGCAGCCGTCAAAGTACTTGCCGCTCATGTTGAGCGAACGAGAGATGAGGTTGCCCCAGCTGTTGGCCAGGTCGGCGTTGTAGACCTGCTCCATACGCTCAAAGCTAATGGCGCCGTCGGTGCCGGGCACCACGTCGGTCATAAAGTAGTAGCGATAGCCCTCGACGCCCAGCATGTCGATAACGTCCTGCGGAGCGATGGCGTTGCCGCGGCTCTTGGACATCTTCTCGGCCTTGCCGGTCTCGGCATTGCGCACGGTCAGGAAGCCGTGGGCAAAGACGTGCTCGGGCAGGGCCTCGCCGATGGCCATGAGCATGGCGGGCCAAATGACGCAGTGGAAGCGGATGATGTCCTTACCCACGATGTGGAACTGCGCGGGCCAGCGATAGGCCAGCTCGGCACGCGCCTCGTCGGTGTCGACACCGTAGCCGACGGCCGTCATATAGTTGAGCAGCGCATCGAACCACACGTAGGTCACGTGACCCTCGTCAAACGGGACCTGAATGCCCCAGTCAAAGCTCGTACGGCTCACGGAAAGGTCGTTAAGGCCACCCTCGACAAAGCTGCGAACCTCGTTCATGCGGAACGCAGGCTCGACAAAGTCGGGATGCTCGTCATAGAGCTTGAGAAGCTTGTCCTGGAAGGCGGAAAGCTTAAAGAAGTAGGACTCCTCCTGGACGCGCTCAAGCGGACGGTGGCAGTCGGGGCACAGGTGCTGGCCGACGCTGCCGTACTCCTCGTCGCCCTTCTGGACCTGTGTATCGGTGAAGTAGGTCTCGTCGGGCACGCAGTACCAGCCGTCATAGCTGCCCTTATACAGGTAGCCGGACTCCTTCATGCGCTCCCACAGGTACTGCACGGCATGATGCTGGCGCGGCTCGGTGGTGCGGATGAAGTCGTCGTTGGAAATCTCGAGCTTGCTCCAAAGCTCCTTGAAGTGCGGAGCCTGGCTGTCGGTCCACTCCTGCGGCGTCATGTTGTGCTTGGCTGCGGCCTCGGCGACCTTCTCGCCGTGCTCGTCCATGCCGGTCAGGAACTTGACGTTATAGCCGGCGGAACGGCGATAGCGAGCCTGAACGTCGGCGATGATGGTGGAATAAGCCGTGCCCAGGTGCGGATCGGCGTTGACGTAGTAGATGGGCGTCGTGATAAAGAACGAAGGCTTGCTTTGATCCATGGGGTTTGTCCTCCAGAAAAACGTTGCATACAGAGGATGATTCTAGCGCAAGGGCTGGATATCCTCCATCTATTGCATATCGAGCACCATGGCATAGACATCGCGCTTGCGGCGCGAATACTTCTGAGACAGGCGCTTGGCCACCGCAGACGCGGGCTCCCCCTCCTCGAGCGCGGCGCGGATATCCTCGCGCAGGGCCTCGTCGGGATCCGCTGCCGCGGCGCCAACCGGCGCGATACCGGCCTCTTCGTCCTCGCTCGGCGGCGCGATGACCAGCGCAATCTCGCCCTTTACCTCGCCGCGAGCACACAGCTCCTCGGCAAGCTGGGCAGCGGGCCCGCGCAAGACCTCCTCGTGCAGCTTGGTGAGTTCGCGGCAGACGGCAACCTCACGCTGGGGAAAGACCTCCGCCACGGCCTCGAGCGTCGCCACGATGCGATGTGGAGACTCGTAGAAGATGAGCGCGCCGGGCACCACGGCAAGGCGCTGTAAACGGCGCACGCGGTCGCCGTGCTTTCGGCCCAAAAAGCCCTCGAAGAAAAAATGCTCGCAGGGAATGCCGGACGAAACGAGCGCCGTGACGCAAGCAGAAGGCCCGGGAATAACTTCGACGGGCACATCGGCCTCACGCGCCGCCTCGACCAGCGCCTGGCCGGGATCGGACACGCTCGGCATGCCGGCGTCCGAGGCAAAGGCGAGGGTCTCCCCCGCCAGCAGGCGGTCGACCAGGCCGGCGGCGCGGCTGGCGATCACATTCTCGTCGCAACGGACAAGCGGCTTGGAAATGCCCAGGTGCATCAGCAGCTTTGACGTCACACGCGTGTCTTCGCAGCAGATGACATCGGCAGTGGCAAAGGCCTCGCCGATGCGCGGGGACAGGTCGCCCAGGTTGCCGATGGGCGTGCCGACCACATAGAGTTTGCCCGTATGGGCGCTGTTTTGCGTCATATCAACCTATTCAATCATGCCGCGCTCGAGCGTACCGAGCGCCGCGCGGGCGTCCCATGCTGCAATGCGCTTCTCGGTCTTCCACGTTTGGAAGAACCAACCGGCAGCCGGCGCAAACGAAGCCAGCTGGTTGGCGATAAACACGCGCTCGTAGGCATTGCGGCCTTCGGGCGTAACCGACGAGTTGGCAAAGATCGCCGCACCCGACCATTCGCCCACCAGCACGGGGAACCCAGTCGAAATCGCTTCTTTAAGCTCGCGCTTGTTACGCGAAATCGCCGTCGCCAGCCCGCGGGGGCTCGTGATATCGAGCGCATACTCGTCGCGGTAATGGTACAGGTGAAGGTCCATGTAGACGTTCTTGTACTTGGCGCCGCGCATAAAATGCTTCCACTCGCTGGGATGCCCCGAAGACGAAAAGACGACGATCTTATCCTCGGGCATATACGAACGGACGAGCTCGTAGGCATCGCGATAGAAATTGCGCAAGTAGTGAGCCGGAATGCCATCCGTCATGGCAAAGAGACTCTTGCGGACACTCATCTGCGGCGTATCCAGCAGCTCAATGCCCAGCAGGCTCTCGGCCTCGCCGTAACGCTCGGCCAAGCGCTCGAGCACGTCGAGCGCGACATGGCGGCCGTTAGTGGACGAATGCCACTCGGCAACAGCCTCCGGCGTGGCGGGCGAATCGTTGGAATCGCCCTGGCCACCGGGCACAGTCGCCAGATCAAGCAGCACGCGAATGTTGTACTTGGCAGCCCACTCAATCGCGCGGTCGATGTAATCGACAACCGAGATGTAGGAGGCATCGGACTCCTGTGAGCCAAAGGCATACCAGGGCACCGGCAGACGCACGGCATTGAGACCGATCTGCGCCATGCGGCGAAAATCGTCCTCGCTCACAAACGTCTCGTAATGGCGGCGCATGCGCTCGTTATAGGCGGCGGTACCCATGGCCTCCTGTAGCTCAGCCGCGTTGGATGCACCGGTCGCCGCGTACAGCGACGGGGTCACCCAAGGCTCGGGAATAAACCAGCCAGAGAGATTAACGCCGAGTATCCTCTCCATCACTGCCCCCTTCGGATCATGCAGGTCGAACCCGCATCGTATTGCGTAGGATAAGTATCGTTTTGAGTATACCCGCGTGTGCGGACAGGCGACCGAACGGTCTGCAAAGTGACGCGAAAGTGGGAGGAATGTCTGGGAGCAGACGGACTCGGAATGGTGCGACGAGGTGTGTACGCGCGCCGGAGGCAGGCACCGGAAAGTGTGTCCCGTTCTGAGCCCTTATTCTGGGACGCAGTTTCCGCAGAACCCTACATAAAAGAAAAGGACCCCTTTGCAGAGGTCCTAGTCAATTCAAGGTGGCGGGAAAGGAATCGCGTCCGCGCGCTGCGCGGACGGACCGCTGCGGCGCTTACGCGCCTTGCGAGCTGCGCTGGCAAACGCTTACGCGTTTACTCAGCTCCGCGCCCTCACGGGGTTCGATTCCGTGCGAGGGCTACATAAAAGAAAAGGACCCCTTTTCAGAGGTCCTAGTCAATTCAAGGTGGCGGGGAAGGGAATCGAACCCCTGACACGAGGATTTTCAGTCCTCTGCTCTACCAACTGAGCTACCCAGCCATTTGAGGTGTGCCTTGTTTCAAGGCTTGATTAGTATAACCAAGGACGCGTTCCGGTCAACCGAGAATTTTAAAAAAGTTTTTGAGCACAGCCTCGGTTCTATAAATCGGCACGTCAGAGGCATCAGCCGGCAGCAAGAAGTTTTTCACTCAGAGCCGCACGGGCAAACTCACTTGGCGTCATCCCCTCGGCAGCCGCCCGTCGACGAATGGCCTCCTTCATTCCCAGAGGAATCTTGACCGACAGCGTTGCCGTCCCCTCACCTGAGAGCGGGGGCCGTCCATGCACGATCCCACCAACGGTGTGTTCGCCATCCGGAAACTCTCCGCGCTCGTACGACTCGCACCACGCGTCAATCATTTCATCCGTTACAACCTGACCATTAGTGGCCGTATACGTCTTGCCCATCATCGACCCCTTTGCCGAGCCTGTTCAATCTCCTGCCAAAATTTCTTCTGGACTGGAGACAAGGCATGAATGATAAGCCACCCACGGACAAGCTCGACCGCGACAAGCTCCACGCTTCGTCCGTCTGAGAGCCATCCAATTGCAAGCCATCTCGGCGGCTCGTCCTTCGGCTCGCGACGAATGCACTCAGTAACCGCAAGCCAAGCGCTAAGCACCTGCTTTTCCGTCAGGTGCTTTTTAGCGTTGGGATGGATCTCAACATCCATGCATCTTCTCCTCCATCTTACCCAATTTCGTATGACGAAAGTCCACTGTCGCCAATTCTTAAGCCGGCACGCGTTGGAGAGCAGGGGTCGAAACAATGATTGAAGGACGCTCTAGTACGGCCCAGGCGCCGGGGCAGGAGCACATACGCCAGGGACGTACGTTTTCGTAGCATACGAGGACATAGCCACGTGCATCGATAAAGGCGATATCGATGGGATAGGCCATAAAACACGTATGGACCGAAGAGCAGCGTGGAAATGCCATGACGAGCGGCAGACCGTTGGCGGCAACCGGACACCGTCCCAGCATGCCGCGCAGGCGCACGGCAAACGACTCCGCCACCGCAAACTCGGCCGGCGTCCAGCCCAGCCTATTGAGTGCCCGCGCGTAGGCGATGTAGGACGAGACCGCGGTCACATGACCACCCCCGGACGCCATGGATCGACCGTCACCGCGCGCTCGTGCGACAACGTTGTCGGCGCCCCCAGCGGAACGCCAGCGATGCTGAGAGAAGTCGGCCACGGCTCATAGTGCATGGTGCAGGTGTAGGTCCTAAACGTACCGGATAGGGAGAGCAGGCCACCATCCGATGCCTCCGCGCCTTGCTCGCTCGACACTTCGATCTGCAAGTCATAGCCTTCCATGGCATTCAGAATTTGAGTCCGGACCGTCGCCGAGGCATCGACAGAGCTTTCGTCGCCCTCCCCGCTCGGCGCCACGGCGTGCGCCAACACGATGTCGGGCACCACGCGGTCGAAGCGCGCGACAGCGCTGGCATAGATCATGACGTTGTATACGATGAGTGCCAGCACCAGCAAAACGGGCGTAACCACTGCTATCTCCACCGTCGCTTGGGCGCGCTCCTCGCGCAGACGCATGCGGATACTCATTACGACCCACCGCCCAGAGCGCCAACCAGCGTGGCGACATCGACGGTGAGCGGGATGGAGCCGCCGCCGGGCAGAGGAATCTCCGCAAGCGTGAACACCGTACCGCTGATGGTGCGTTCGACTTGATATTCCAACGCCTCGCAAAGCGCCTTGGGATCGGTCACGCCCAACGGAATACTTCGCAGTTTGTCTTGCGCTTGAGAGAGACCAGCAATGTCAGACCCCGGGCTCTTAATGACGTTGGCGGAATCAGTCAGCACCGGCTTTCGCAGGCGCAAGTCGCACGGTTCCAAACCCAGCGCCGCCACGGACGCCGAAACGGTATCGCCGAGCCACGATGCGATGGAGCCCAACGCGCCGCTGCCCCCTCCTAGGCCTTTAATCATCTCGTCCATAAGTTCGTCGGCCGAACCTTGGATGTCTCCGTATCCCACAAGCAGCCGTCCCCAGACATCCATGACGCCATCGAGTACGCCGGCAACGCCACCCGAGCGTTCCTTCAATGTCGAGAAAAATCGCGAAAGCACGTTGTTTTGCGCCGTCGCCTCATCGGGCGCCAGCACCGCGGCAGAGATGGCACCGCGATCGCCAAGCCTGACTGCCGTGTTAAACGAAGAGTTGAGCTCGTCGGGACTCGTGACACCGCCCGAGACCGCAAAGGCGACCACGCCGTTGCGACCGGGCGGGGCGATGCGCGGGCGCTCACCGGAAAGTTCTTTGATGGCGGTATCGAACGCATTGCCCGCACGGTCAGCTTCGTCCTCGGTCTGACGCTCGAGCTCAAGCTCCTTGTTGCGACAGTCGACGTAGTCCTCCAGGGCGTCTTTAAACTTGTCAAAGTGATACTCGAAGCCGTTTTCGATAGAGGTTGAAGGCGCCGCAACAGCACCAAGCGACGAAACGCCAAAATGGCATTTGCTGCATTTATCCTGTCCATCGTAATCGGCAACCGAAGCAAATCCGCTCGGCGTTCCTTTCTTATAGTTAGGGCAGGTCGTTCCGTAATGCAGATACGCCTTGCCATCGTTCACGCTAGTCGGCCACACTGCATCGGTGTAGAGCTCGGTCGCCCGAACCTCATCAGAGTTGCGCGGCAGCAGCGGAATATAGGAGGAAACCCTGTCTCCGTTCTCGGTTATATATGCCCGATCGACCTCCGCGCTCGCATAGGTATAAAACGCCTTACGCGCCGCAGACTCGGCCTTCATCTCGACACTCGAGCCTTGGGGCTTCTCATTTGTCAGACGCCAATGGTAGTAGTCCTTCGCGCGATCAAGGGCAACTTGAGGCTCCCACGTAACGCTCGATGAGTAATGCGGATTTTGAACACCGGAGAGATCCGTTAGGCTTTTCGCACGCTCCCACATGCAAGAACAGCTGCCGACCGAGCCCTTGTCAGACCCACCACAATCCGCCAGCCAAGCACGCTCTTTAGCCTTCGCCGTGTCCTCAGAAGCCTTCCGCAGCTCCTCGGCCGCACACTCTAAATCATCTGATGTGTCTTTAATGGCATCGGTCGAGATCTCGGACCCCTCGAGCGCAGCGAAGTCAGACTCGGATGTCCTGGGCACGGCAAGCGCCGTACCGGTATAGGTCACACTATCGGTATCCTGCGCCGACACCGCCTGCGTGGCACGCGCGGCGATCAGATACGGCAGAGCCGTCTCGATTTTCTGTAAGCCTTCCGATGCGCTTTTGGCAAACTTGTTGCGCGTTTTAATGATCTCAATCCCGGTGTCGACCATATTGCCGGCAACCGGCTCGGCACCCGGGATGAGGATGGCGACCAGGCCCGTCCCGATCGTGGCAAACCCCGCCAGCCCCAGACTCAAGATGCTCGCATCAACCACCGTGGCAGCCGTGTGATAGGACGACACTACGTTGGCACCCGCCAGCGCGCCACTATCAGCCGCCACCTGAGTATCCCCGGCACGCGACATGCTCCATATCGCCGCGGTCGACGAAAACAACAATGTGAGCACCACTAGGATGACCACGGCAGAAGAAAGCGTGGTATAGGCGCCGTCTTCGATAAACAGATCGACACCGGCTCGACCCATAAAGCCGCCTCGTTTGCGGAGAGCGCCTGGTCGACGGCGGGCCGCAAACCCTTGCGTCACCCGCAACAGGCAGCGCCTAATCCCATGCAGCAATCCACGAATCATAATCTCCCTCCAGCCATTCGGGACGCGATTGATACGAGACATCGACCTTGAGCTCAACGTAGCCGCCCTCGGCGGTACCACCCATAGCCTGCGCAAACGCACCGATCACAGGCAACGGCTTGACCTCGCCGGAAACGGACACGGACGAGACGCCACCCGCACCGGCCCGGCCAAGCTCGATATCCCACGACAACGGCCCGCCGGCATGAAAGATCGAAACGTTGGGCACTGCGGCAAGTCGGCGGCGGGTGAACTCCTTAAGATCGTCGTCCTCCGCCGTCGTCGTGGTCATGAGCCGCGCGGTCTCGGCGGCGGCAGACTCCATGACCGCGCGCGTATAGAGCAGGCACACCGGTTGCAGCGCGAGAAGGATGAGTGTCAGAAACGTCGGCAGCAAAAAAGCGGCCTCGACCGTAGACTGCGCCCGGTCCTCGCGCGCGGCATCAATACAACGCGATGTCCTTAGCGGCCGCAGCGGCGTCGATAACCGACGTCGAGGCAACGCCATGGGATGCCGCCCGCTCAACCAGCGCCGCCAAGCGCCCATCGGTGCCGGCACGCCAAAGTCCCGCGATCGCCAGCACGATCGATAACAGCGCCACCGTGACGATGGCGTATTCGACCGTCGCCTGGGCAGATTCCTCACGCAGGACATCATGCATTTCACGATCCCTCCTTTGAGTCCGTTGCCTGCGGGCTCAGGCGCACGGCGCGCAGACGACACGAAGCATCGCCAGCATCCGCGGCAATTGTCACCATATCGACCCAGCCGCGTTCGTCGCGCACGATGGCGCCCCACACGTTTCCCTTGATGTCGAGATAGCCGCTCAGAGCAAGTTGCGCCGTGGGTACCTCGCGATAGGCACGCAGCATATCCGCCGCCGCTTCGGTCATCGGTCGGTCCTCGGACCATGCAAGCCGGACCGCAATCGCGTTGCCCTCAGGCGAATCCGTCGCAGTGCCAGACCGCTTGTCGAGCGTCCGCAGAAAGGTTTGCGCCGTGACAGCGACATCCGAATCGTCCGCATCTCGCATCTCATCTTTTTGAGACGCCACCGCCGAATCTGAGCCCAAATCGGAGGCGATCCCAGGACGCTGCTGCCGCGCGGCGTTAAGCCCCCAAAGCACCGCCGCTATCGCCACGGTCAGGCAAGCAAACACCAGCAGCACCCCGATGGGGCGCTCGCCCTCTACAGGCTGTTGATGCCCTCGCTGATAGCGTTCCATAGATCTTGGACCTTGCCCTTAAATGCGACGATGGCGATAATCGCGATCACCACGAGCACGCCGACCAAGATGGCATACTCGGTGGTACCCTGTGCACTCTCCTCCTGCAATAGTTCCTTGGCGCGCTGACGAACATGTGCCGCCCGGCAAAACGCCCAGCCCTGGACCTTGCCAGCAGCGTCAGTCATCGTGTTCATGTATTCCTCCCTACATCATCCCGCCTGCTCCCAGCAGCGGGCCCAATATGGACAGAAGCAACGCCGGCAAGATGAGCGTGCCGGTGGGAATCAGCAGCTTGACGGGTGCACGCTCGATCTCGCGCTCGACCGCGGCGCGATGAGCCGCACGGATCTCGCGACTTTGAGCGGCCAGCGTCTCGGCAAGTGGGGCACCCAGGGCGAGCGCCTGCCCCACCGTGATGGCAAAGGTCTCGAGCGCTCGCACGTCCAGGTCGCGCGCGGCGGCCAACAACTCGTCCTCACGCGTGCCCACGCCCACCTGCCACGCCATGCAGGCGCGCTCAAGGCGAAGAGCCAGCACTGACCGGCGGTTGGCGCAGAAAATCTCAAGCGCCGCATCAAACGAAAGACCGGCCGAAAGACCCAAGCGCACAACATCGATCATCTCGGACACTTCGCCGAGCGACACTCGCGCCGGGCCGCCCGCTCCAACCGCGCCCTTCACTCGCGCGGTCAGAGCATCGACCACCGAGCGACCCGCGGCAGCGACCAGCACCGCCTCGCGCTTGCAGGCCCCTGCGATCTTGCGTGCATCCGCCCGATCCAAACCCGTCGCGACAAATACACTCAGGGCGCACAGGCAAGCCGCAACTGCAACCGGGGCGCTCATAGCTCCACCCGCATAATGCGCCGGATAACCACCAGGGCAACGGCGTTGAGGGCAAGACCCAGCACCACAGCGCCCGCGCCGGCAGGCGTCGCAAGACCGCGACGAAAATCTGCCGAAAGCAGCGCCAACACCGCGCACATGCCCGCCGGCATCGCCGCGACCATATGCGCAGACATGCGAGCCTGCGACGTCTTAACATCCAGGCGGCGCTTGAGCTCAATGCGCTCCCCCACCATGCTCGACGCCTCGGACAGTAAGTCGGCAAGCGGAGCGCCGGTGCGCTGAGACACCTTAAGCGCCAAGGTCACAAGCGAAAGACCGGGGGCGTCGATACGCACGAGCAAGTCATCGAGCGCGTCGGTCGCCGAGATGCCGCAATCGATCGCCGCCGCCACCCGCAAAAACTCGGTATGCACTGGCTCTTGCGCATGAGCGCCCACAAAGCGCATGCCCTGGGCCAGCGAATGTCCCGAGGCAAGCGACATGGAAAGTGCGGTAAACGCCTCGGGCATTGCCTCTTCTGCATCGTGTTGCTCGCGCCGGCTCTCAAAGCCATCCCGAGCGGCACCAACGGCAAACGGAGCAACAAGTCCCAAGGCAAATCCGAGGGGCGATAACGACACCATCGTTAGTAAAACGCAGCAGACACCGCTCGATAGCAGCAGAAACGCCAAACGTCCCGAAGCATCTTCGATCACGAGGCCAAGGCGATGCGCCGGAGCCAGCGATGCCCACGAACGGGCGATCTTTTTCAGCAGATCGTTTTCCACCAGCTCACGCGGCAGCTTCTCTGCCACCGTCTCGAGCGCCTGACGTGCCAGCTCCGCCGGCGGTACCTGCGGCACACGAGGTTCCGCCCCGCACGCCGTCGCGACAGAAAGCCCTGCCAAGCCCCCTACGACGAGGGGCACAGTGATCTCCATTCGTCCACCTCCTCTTGTGTGAGCGTCCCCGACCGCAGGCCTTCTGCGATAAACGGCGGCTCGCGGTCAAGCGTCCAGGTGCGCTCGGCGGCATCGAACGTCACATAGCGCTCGAGCTCTACGCCGCCCGATGCGGCGCGTCGCACCCCCGAATACGAGGAGACGAAGCGCCTGCCATCGGCGTGGCGCTCGGACATCACGATACCGTCGAGTGCCATGGCAATCTGCTCCTCGATGAGCTCGCTCGGCAGATCGATGCCATAACGTGCAAGCAACGTCAGACGCACCACGGTCTCCTGTTCTGAACCCGCATGAAGCGTGGTGAGCGACCCGTCGTGGCCCGTGTTCATGGCCTGCAACATGTCGCAGCACTCGGCACCGCGCACCTCGCCCACCACGATGCGGTCGGGGCGCATGCGCAGGGCATTAGTCACCAGGTCGCGGATCGTCACCGCGCCCTCGCCTTCAATTGAAGCCTCGCGCGCCTCTAGGCGCACCACGTGCGGATGATGCGCAAACTTGAGCTCGGCAGAGTCCTCGATCGTCACGATGCGCTCGCCGGTGGAAATCTCACATGACAACGCGTTGAGCAGGGTGGTCTTACCAGATCCCGTGCCTCCCGCAACCGCCAGGTCCTGTCGCAGCGACACCGCACACGACAGCAGCTGCGCATACCAAAGCGGCAGCGATCCCAACCCCACGAGCTCGTCCAGCGAGCAGATACGGTCCGAGAACTTTCGGATGGTGAGAATCGGTCCGTCAATCGCCACAGGCGGAATCACCGCGTTGACGCGATAGCCCGTTTTGAGGCGGGCGTTGACGATGGGGCTGCGCTCGTCGATACGGCGGCCAAGTGGCGAGATAATGCGGTCGATAAGCACACGGATCTGCTCATCATCCTCAAACGCATGCTCGATGGGGTACAAGACGCCGCCGCGTTCAAAGAAAGCCGAGCGGCAGCCGTTGATCATGATCTCGGTAACGGTGTCGTCCTCGATGAGCGGCTGCAACGGCCCCAAGCCCACCACGTCATCCAAAATCTCGTCGATGATGGTCTCGCGCTCGGGCGTCGCGAGATCGGTCGGCTCCTCAACATTGAGCGCCGCCTCCACCGCAGGACGCAATTCCGAGCGGGCAAGTGCCGGGTCGATATAGGCGCTGATACGCGCCACTTCGTCGTAACCCATGCGGTCCATCACGGCGCGCTTGGTGCGTCGTTTCACGGCGCGGCGACGCCCCACATCTACAGGCGCTGCCGCCGCCGCAGCGCCGGCAGCCTTAATCCTCGTTTGCAGGCTCATCGCTGATCACCCTCGCGCGACCAGGGAAGGCGGATACGCGGGCGTTCGGTGCGCGTTGCACGGTCGGCGACCATATCGCTCCAAGGGCCGGCGGCGCACCCCAGTTCCACGAGCATCTCGCGCGTGGCCTCGCGCACGCTAGTCGCAAAAGCGCTGGTCTGCCCCACTGCCTCGTCAGCGCGCCCAAACGCCATGAGCGCGGCGAGATCCTGCCCGCCATCGGCGATACGAATCTTGGAGCTTAACGCACAGGCAATCTCAAAGCGCATGGCGACGTCCTCGTCTGCCCCGCGCGCACCGAACCGGTTGAACACGGCGCTCATGCGCGTGCGCGGCACACCTACTCGACCTGCCAGTTCAATGACGCGCGATGCCGATGCCGCGGACGACACCGCCGCATCGCCAACGACCAGGCAACGGTCGCTCGCCGCCACCGCAGCCGCCACGGCGTCGCCCCAAAAGACCGAGGTATCGATAAAGACCACGTCGGATTCGCGACGCAGAACATCAAGCAGTAGCTCCACCGGACGTGCCATGAGCTCGGCTTGCTCGGGCGCCGCGACGGGACCCCAGAGCGTAACGCCCGGCGCCACGCGCATCGAAGCGGCTACGATATCCGGCTCGGTGAGCATGCCCGCCGCCGACGGCTCGATAAGTGCCGCCATATCGCGCGGAGCATCGACGCCTAACAAGTCGTAAAGGTTTCCAAACATCAGGTCCAGGTCGAGCACGGCGGCACGCAAGCCCAACAGCGACGATGTGTGTGCCATGGTGGCAACGATCGTCGACTTGCCGCAACCGCCCGAACCCGAAATAGCGCAGATGACTGGAGCTCGATGCGGCGGAGCGGTAGCGTCTGCCGGCGGCATCGGAGGCGGCGGGGCGGGCGTCGGTGACAGCGTCCCCGTCTCCCCCGCCGCAACCACGTGCTGCGTCCAAGCCGGCATGGCTGCTTGTTCGGTCTGCGAGGCAGGCTCGTTCTGCGCAATCTGCTCATGCTGCATCAGCGACAACTCGCCGCACCCGGCAAGGCCCTCAACTTCGTCGAGTTCATCCGCCAGATTCACGCCGTGCACGTATCCCATATCTACAGCCGGGGAGTCGCCAGCATGCTGCGCCGGCCCTCCAGCGTCATCGCATACAAGGGGGTTCCGGGGGCGCCGACCATGCTCGGCTTCCGCTTTTCCACAATCATCAACACGCGGGCCTCTTGTAGCGCGAGGCGCCCCGGGTTCCCTATCAACAAAAGCATCGGGCTCAATCGTCATGCGCCGATCGGAATCAACCGCTCCCTCGCCCGCGCGCCCGTTGCCGCATATACTGTGCGCAGCGATGACCTCGGTCGCCCCCGCGCGAAACAACCCCTCGATATCCGACGGATCGAGCGCTTCTATCAAGACGACCACGCGACTCACGCGGCCTTCGGCCGTCAGGCGCGCAACAGTCTTGCGCACATCTTCGGTATCAAACAGAGACGCCGCGATGATGGCAGCTCCGCGACGCGACGGAAACGCCCGCGCCATGGAAACCAGCCCGTCCAGGTCACCCACGCGAAGCACCTGTGCACCCGCGTCACGGCCCTCGACTTCCCGCTGCAACAGCCCGTAATCGCCGCACGCGCAGCACGCAAGCCAGATCGCCTTCATCACTCGTCGCCTCCGCTCTTTTTGCCGCGCGCCGTGGCGGGAATCGTCAAGCTGACCGTTCCCTTGCCCGATGCCCCCAGCAGTTCCTTGACGTCTTCGGGGTCAGCCGCCAGCGTCACCCATTCGATCTTGCCCTCGCGCGTGGCACCGGAATCCTCACTGGTATCGATCACGTACGCGCCGCACAACCGATCGGTTACGCCGTCTTTTTGCACATACACATCCACGTAGCTGCCCACGCCCGTAGCACCGCCGACCGAGTGCTCGGCATCGACCGCCACCGAAACGGCGACCTTGCCCTTAGGCACCTCGAGCTTGTGGCTCTCGGCCTTGGTGTAGACATTGCAGATCACGGCGTTTTTGGGAATACGCGAAGTCGTCACGTCGCCGCGCACCTGGCGCAGCTCGGTCGCCGCGTCACGCGGCAGCAGACTTGTCAGCCATTCCTGGGTTATGACATTGGTCTCATCGAGGGTCTCGCCCACATCGATATCGCGCGCCGCGACGCATACCTCGACGCGATCGCCACCGTACTTGGCCAAGGTCTCAGCCTGGACCTGTTCGGCTTGCGAGCGGATCGACGAGCCGTAAACCATGCAGAGCAGAGCAGCGAGCACGCCCGCGACCAGACTGATGGCGATGCGCTTGCTCTTGTTCACGGCCGCTCCTCTCATGGCAGTGCCGGGCGAATGCCCGTACCACCATTGTCTGGGCGGTCAGAGTGCAAAGCGGCGCAATCGCGATCTTGGTTTTCGATGTCAAACCAATCGCTGACCAAAAGCTGACCAGCCCGTCAAGCTCGTGGCAAGGTTTTGGTCAGCACGTCAACAAACTGCATGTTTCGAGGCTTTTCCGCAGGAAAAAAGCCGTCTCCCGAACAGTTGGGAGACGGCTGTCATAGGAAAAATCAATTACAGATGAACATCGGGATCGAGCATTTGAGCGCTCACGCGCATGGATGACGCCAGGTTTTGGAACGTTTCCAAACGCAGGCTGTCGATCTGCCCGGCGTCCTCGGCCTCGCGAACGGCGCAGCCCGGCTCATGGGTATGCGTGCAATCGCCAAACCGGCACGCATGCGATGCCTCGACAATCTCGGGGAAAGCGCGCGCCAGACCCCGCTCGTGACCCACGAGCGGTAGGCTGCGCAGGCCCGGGGCATCGGCGATCACGCCGGCGTCGCCCGGCAGCGCCACCATCACGCGCGCGACCGTGGTGTGGCGACCCTGGTCATCGCGCTCACGCACACCGCCGGTCGCCAACGTATCGTGGCCCAGCAGTGCATTGAGCAGCGTCGATTTGCCGGCACCCGACTCACCCAGGATCATGGCGCAGCTCCCAGCGGGCACGCAGGCACGGACCTCGTCCAGGCCGCGGCCCTCGGCAGAGGACGTCACGATTACGCACACGTTCGGACCCACCAGGCGGCGCACGCGGTCCAGATCGCGCTCGAGCTCCTCGGCATCGCAGCGGTCAGCTTTGGTGAGTACCACCACCGGCTCGGCATCGCAGTCGAGCGCCAACACCAGCGAGCGCGCCACGCGGTCGAGCAGTACCTCGCCGGCACCGAGCGCCTGCACGATTAGCACGCTATCCACGTTGGAGCAGAGCACCTGACGCTCTCCGCGGGCACGGCCGCGCCAACGCTCAAAGCTCGTACGGCGCGGCAGCACGCACTCAATCACGCCCATATCGTGCCCGGGAGCGCGGCGCACCGCCACACGGTCGCCCACGGCAGGCAGCAGGACCTCGTCCTCGCCGCGCGACTTGGCAAACCCCACTGCGTGCTCGGCGCGGAAGGTATCGTCGGCAGTCACCACCAGCGGAAACCCGCGATCCAAGCGCACCACGGCACCCAGCCGCATCTGCTCGGGCTCCTCAGCATGTGCGCAAAAGTCGTCAAATGCCGCCTGCTGAGCCCCATCGACCGGCAGGTCATCAAACGCCGAGACATCCTGCAGCGCGTCAAGTCCCGGCACGCTTGCCAGCAACTCCTCGGCAGACGCGGGAGCCTCGGTCGCAAGCTTCCGACGACGATCGCGCTTAGCCCGCGCCCCCGTCGTCTTTTTCTTCGCTTTAGCCTTAGCCTTGCCCACAAGCGCCTCCCAGCACCACAAATCACAACTGAGCAGGTATTTTAAATCAAAAAGAGCTGGCCGGGCAAAGCCCGACCAGCTCACAAACTTTCCCTCAGCCCTTTATCATCCGCGCGGGAGAAAAGCCAGCAAGGATACCGCAGGGCCCGCCCCGGAAGCCCTTTCTCCCGAACGATTCCACAGCGCGAAGCGCGAGGACCAGTGAGGGAGAAAGGGCGTGGGGCGGGCCAGGACGAGTGCGCTACTCTTTCTCCACCGCGCGCATGATCGCCTTGTAGATCTCCATCAGCGGGATGATCAGGAAGGCCAGGCCCAGCGCGGCAAGAACGCCCTTGAGCTCAAGCGTCACGGGGCTAAAGAACATCTCGGCAAGCGTCGGCTGCACGGTCACGATCACCGTCAGCACCAGTGCCAGCGCGGCAGAAGCCCACAGCCACTTGTTCTGCTTCTTCATGGTGAACAGCGACGCACGACGGCTGCGCATATTGAAGCAGTGGAAAATCTCGACCATGTTGAGCGTGATGAACGCCATCATCACGCCTTCCTCGTCGGCATTACCGGCGATCATATCGGCGATGTGGATGTAGCCCATGTCAAAGTACACGCCCACAAAGAAGCTCGCCAGCACCAGCACGGTGATGATCAGACCCTGGACCACGCAGTCCAGGCCCATGTGACCGGCAAAGACACCGTCCTTGGCGTTGCGCGGCTTGCGCTTCATGATGTCGCCCTCGGCGTCCTCCATGCCCAGCGCGAGCGCGGGGAAGCAGTCGGTGACCAGGTTCACCCACAGCAGCTGCACCGGCTGGAAGATGGTAAAGCCGATGAGCGTGGCGATAAACACCGAGAACACCTCGGCAAGGTTGGCCGAAAGCAGGAACTGGATGACCTTGCGGATGTTGTCGTAGATGCGACGGCCCTCTTCGCAGGCACCGATGATGGTGGCGAAGTTGTCGTCGGCAAGCACCATGTCGGCAACGTTCTTGGTGACGTCGGTGCCGGTGATGCCCATGCCCACGCCGATGTCGGCACGCTTGATGGACGGGGCGTCGTTGACGCCATCGCCCGTCATGGCGACGATCTGGTCGCGCGACTTCCAAGCCTCGACGATGCGGGTCTTGTGCTCGGGCTGAACGCGGGCGTACACGCCGTAGTCCTCGATGTGCGCGTCGAGCTCCTCGTCGCTCATGCGGTCGAGGTCGGCACCGGTAATGGCATGGCTGCGATCGGTGACGATTCCCAGCTGCTTGGCAATGGCCACGGCGGTGTCGATATGGTCGCCCGTGATCATGACGGTGCGAATACCGGCGTCGTGGGCCTCGCGGATGGCGTCGGAGACCTCGGGGCGGACAGGGTCAATCATGCCGGACAGGCCGCAGAAGACCAGGTCGTGCTCGAGCGCAGCGGGGCTGCAGTCGCTCGGGACCTCGGTGTAGGTGCGGCTTGCCAGCGCCAGCACGCGCAGGGCCTCGTCGGCCATGGCCTTGTTGGCGGCCACGAGCTCGGCGCGACGCTCCTCGGTCAGCGGAACGACCCTGTCGCCGTCGTAGATATGGGTGCACAGGCCGATCACCACGTCGGGCGCGCCCTTGGTGTACTGCTCATACTCGCCGTCCAGGGTCTCGACGACCACGGACATCATCTTGCGGCCCGAGTCGAACGGGGCCTCGCCCACGCGCGGGTGCTCGGCAGTCAGGCCAGTGAGGCCCGCCTTGCCGGCGTCGTTGACGAGCGCGCACTCAGTCGGCTCGCCCACGGCCTCGCCCAGCTCCTCGTCCCACTGGGCATCGGAGCACAGAGCCATGCCGGCCAGGAACTTCTCCTTAGGCGCGGCGAGCTCGTGCTTGACGACGGTCATCTTGTTTTGGGTAAGGGTACCGGTCTTGTCGGAGCAGATGGTCTGCGTGCAGCCAAGGGTCTCGACGGCAGAGAGCTTGCGGATGATTGCCTGGCGCTTGGCCATCTTGGTCACACCAAGCGACAGCACGATGGTCACGACGGCGACCAGGCCCTCGGGGATGGCAGCGACGGCGAGCGAGACGGCGACCATAAAGGTATCGAGCAGGGCGGTCGGGTCGGTAAGAACGTTGCCCACGCCGTGGCGGATGATATCGACACCAAAGATAACGACGCAGATGACGATAACCATGATGGTGAGGATGCGGCTGAGCTCGGCAAGCTTCACCTGCAGCGGCGTGAGCTCTTCCTTGGCCTCGGCCAGGGCGCCGGCAATCTTGCCCATCTCGGTGTTCATACCGGTACCGACCACGACAGCGCGACCGCGACCGTACACCACGGTGGAACCCATGTAGCACATGTTCTTGCGGTCGCCGAGCGGCACGTCGTCGGTGCCGGCGGCGAGCTCGATCACGTTGGCATGCTTCTCGACGGGCACGGACTCGCCGGTAAGGGCGGCCTCCTCGATCTTCATCGTGGCGCTCTCGAGCACGCGGCAGTCGGCCGGGACGGAGTCGCCCGCCTCGAGCATGATCACATCGCCGGGCACGAGCTCGGCGCTCGGCAGGTGCACGAGCTTGCCGTCGCGCAGCACCTTGGACTGCGCGGCGCTCATCTCCTGCAATGCCTCGAGAGCTTCCTCGCTCTTGGCCTCCTGAACCACGCCCAGCACCGAGTTGACGATAACGACGAACATGATGATGGCGACGTCGGCAAAGTCCGCCTCACCCTTGACCATGCCCGTGAGTGCACTGATGACGGCGGCAACGATCAGCATGATGACCATGGGGTCGGCCATCTGCTCAAAGAAGCGCTTCCACAACGGAGTCTTCTCGGCTTCCTCGAGCTTGTTAGGGCCTGTCTTGGCGAGGCGCGACGACGCCTCGTCGTTGCTCAGGCCGAGGTTCTCATCGACGCCCTGGTCGCTGAGCACCTCCGCCGCGGCGGACAGGTATTCCTTTTGCATATAGAGTCCCCTCCTGGGATTCGGGCCACTCAGCAGATTGATGCCCGATCATAATTCCCAGGAGAAGGGCAAGGGCTCATCAAGGCTGCCGTGCTGAGCGGCAGTTGATAGTGGAGCTATGGTACCCCAAAGCAGCGCGTCTAGCCAAAACATTCCAATTGGAAACACGGCTCGAGTGCAACGATGCAGACCGTGTGATGCTCAATATTGATAAAACGTTTTTTCTTCGGCACATCGTTAAACTGAAATATCGCCCAGATAGCAGCGGTCAGAACGGTTGGTAAAGATTTTTCATATACCGTTTTTTCGCAAAAAATGAACTTCTAATTCGGCATACGGTCGATTTTTTGGGGTATTCGGTCGCCATTTCGTTATAATCATCTCAGTTTTATTTCTTATGGTTTATCTATCAGCGCAAGACGATGTCAGATGGAGGTCTGAATGTACAAGCGCACCAAGATTGTATGCACCATGGGTCCCGCCTGCGATAGCGACGAGACCATCCGCGAGATGATTAAGGCGGGCATGAACGTCGCCCGTTTTAACTTCTCGCACGGATCCTACGACGAGCACCACGGTCGCATCGAGCGCGTCCGTCGTATTTCCAAGGAGCTCGGTCTGCCCGTCGGCATCCTGCTCGACACCAAGGGCCCCGAGGTCCGCACCGGCCTTCTGGTCGACGGCAAGAAGGTTGCCGTCAAGACCGGCGATAAGATCGTCGTCACCGCTCAGCCCACGTCCGAGGATTTCCACGGCACCTCTGAGCACATCTCCCTCGACTACCTGGCTCTGCCCTCCGAGGTCGAGAAGGGCTCCCTTATCCTGATCGATGATGGTCTGGTTGCCCTCGAGGTCGAGTCCGTCGACGGCCAGGACATGACCTGCGTCGTCAAGAACGACGGCCTGATTGGCGAGCGCAAGGGCGTCAACATGCCCAACGTCAACATCTCGCTGCCCGCCATCACCGAGCGCGATCGTCAGGACATCCTCTTTGGCCTGACCGAGAACATCGACTACATCGCCGCTTCCTTCATCCGTGACGGCGAGTCCGTCCGCGGCATCCGCAAGCTTTGCCGCGAGAACGGCGGCGAGCACGTGACGATCTTCCCGAAGATCGAGTGCGCCCTGGGCGTCGAGAACTTCGACGAGATTCTCGAGGCTTCCGACGGCATCATGGTCGCCCGTGGCGACCTGGGCATCGAGATCAAGCCCGAGCTCGTTCCCCACATCCAGAAGGAGATCATCGCCAAGTGCAACGCGGCCTACAAGCCCGTTATCACCGCTACGCAGATGCTCGACTCCATGCAGCAGAACCCGCGCCCGACGCGCGCCGAGGTTGCCGACGTTGCTAACGCCATCTACGACGGCACCGACGCCGTTATGCTCTCTGGCGAGTCCGCTGCCGGTAAGTACCCGGTCGAGGCCGTCAAGATGCAGGCCAGCATTGCTCTCGAGACCGAGAAGTACCTCCCGGCTCACGCTCCGCTCGAGGTTCCGGCCGACGCTCATGGCACCCGCGTTGTTAACAACGTTGTGGGTATGTCCGCTGTGAACATGGCCACCACCGTTGGCGCCAAGTGCATCACCGTGCCGACGACCACCGGTCGTACCGCTCGCCTGATTTCGCACTTCCGTCCCAACATGCCGATCTGCGCGTTCTCCCGCCACGAGTGGGCCGTCCAGCAGATGATCATGTACTGGGGCGTTATCCCGCATCAGGCCGAGATTACCCAGGGCACCGTCAACGGCACGATCGTCAAGGCGATCGAGACCGCTAAGGAGCTCGGCTACGTCGAGGCCGGCGACCTGACCGTCGCTACCGCCGGCGATCCCCGCATGAGCGTCCAGCTCGAGGACAAGGTCTCCTCGACCAACGTCGCTTACGTCGCTCAGGTGCGCTAAAACGCACTTGCAAGCATACTTGCATTGCAAAGGGCCCGGAAGGCTTCGCCTTCCGGG
>NZ_JADNGN010000034.1 GCF_015553355.1 Collinsella aerofaciens | reverse complement strand
TCTGGCGTTCGTAGAACGCCGTAACCTACCGACGCTGCAAACGCCCCTAAGCGGCAATCTGACGTTCAATCGTCGGTCGCGTACCAAAGTACGCTTCCCTCCTCTTTCACGTCACCTTGCTCGCTTAGGGACGTTTTCGCTGTTGGTGACGGCAACGCGGCTTTTCCATTGTTGGAACTAGAGCCTTCTCTTTCGACCTGTGCTCTTAGTCGAAAGCTATTTAGCGACATTCCGTTATTCGGAATGTCGCTTTCGTTTTTAGCTGGTTATTTCGCTTGCGTTGGTGGATATGTCGTGCGCTCTGCGTGTGGCAATATAAGATGGTAAATTGCGTTAAACGGAATTCGATTGTTTTGAGGGTAGGGGATTTCTTTGGGTCGTTCTGCGGATATGACGCCGCCTTTGCGTTGGCGGTTGGGTGTTGCCGGTGGTGTGGCGTTGGCCGTGCTGCTTGTTGACCAGCTGACCAAGCTTGCGGTTCGTGCCGTGGGCGACACTTTGCATGTGACCGTTATCCCCGGTGTGATCGACTTCCTTTTTGTGCGTAACATCGGTGCTGCCTTTAGCATGGGCGAGGGCCATGGCATCGCGTTTGCCGTGCTGGCGCTGGCGGTCATTATCGCCATTATCGTGTACCTCGTTCGAGCACCTCAACTCGCTCGCCTTGAGGTTGTGGGTATGGCGATGGTTGCGGGCGGTGCCATCGGTAACGCGATCGATCGCCTGGCTATGGGCTTTGTGACCGATTTTATTGCCACCACCTTCATTGACTTCCCCGTCTTCAATGTGGCCGATATCGGTATTACCGTGGGCGTCGTGCTCGCCCTCTTCGGCTATATGTTCTTGAGTCCCGCCGCTCGCGAGGTCGATGCGACCGCCGAGCTTAACGCCCGTGACGAAGCCCGCGCTAAGCGCAAGGCCCAGCAACGTGGGGAGCGTGCCCGCAAGATTCGCGAAAGGAATGAGCGCTAATGGCCGACATCCATATTCTTGTTGCCGACGATTCCGCTGGCCGGCGTCTCGACGCCTTTTTGGGCGCCAACGACGGTTGCCCCACGCGCTCTGCCTGCGCACATCTGATCGAGGGAGGCGCCGTTGCCGTCAATGGCGAGACCTGCCTGTCCAAAAAGTACGCCGTGCGCGCCGGCGATCGCATTTCGGTCGATCTGCCCGAGCCGCACGATCCCACCGACGTGATCCCCGAGGCCATCCCGCTCGACATTCGCTATGAGGACGACTATCTCATCGTGCTCTCCAAGCAGCGTGGCCTGGTGTGCCATCCTGCCCACGGCCACGAGAGCGGCACGCTTGCCAACGCCCTGGTCTATCACTGCGGTATCGACCATCTGGGCACCGTGCAGGGCGAGGACCGCCCCGGCATCGTGCATCGTTTGGATCGCGATACCTCGGGCCTCATGCTTGCGGCAAAAGACGACGACACGCAGCGCGCACTCCAAAATCTCATTCGCACGCGCACGCTCGATCGTCGCTATATCACGCTCGTTCACGGACATATCGCTATGGATGAGGGCACCATTAACACCGGCATTGCCCGTTCTACGCGTGACCGTGTCAAGATGGCGGTTTCGGACGATCCTTTCGCGCGCCAGGCCATTACGACCTTTAAGGTCCTCGAGCGCTTCGATTCCACGCGTTTTGACGACGGCTATACGCTCGTCGAGTGCCACCTGTTTACGGGCCGCACACATCAGATTCGCGTGCATATGCGCCATATCAACCACGCCTGCGTGGGCGATCCGCTCTACGGCAAGTGCGATGCACGCGCCGATCAGGGTCTGACCAGGCAATTCCTTCATTCCTGGCGTGTTGCATTCGACCATCCCGTGACGGGGGAGCGCATTGAGTGCCGCGACGAGCTGCCGTGGGATCTCGCTGCGGTTCTTGACGACCTGGCCCCGCGCTCGCTTGGTCGCACCGCTGCCGGCGACGAGATCGTTCCTCAGCTCGGTCTTCTCGAAGCCTAGTCAGTATTAGGTGGTTTCTTGAACGCCCCTAGCCTGCGGTAAGATATACGATTGTTTACGTAACGCGTTCCTGGGAGCCTGCATGCTCGCCTTTTTACAAACCAACACGCCCATCGTGATCTTCAACCAGATTGTCGTCACGCTGCTCACGGTCTGCTTTCTGTACCAGGTGGTCTTCTTTGTCATCGGTGCTCTTCGTGGCGAGGTCGCGCCTCCCAAGGCCAAAAAACTCCACCGCTATGCCTTCTTTATCGCGGCGCATAACGAGGAGGCCGTGATCGCCAACCTCGTTCGCTCCATCAAGGACCAGGATTATCCGTCCGAGCTTATCGAGGTCTTTGTGGTCGCCGATGCCTGCACCGACAACACGGCACAGCTTGCGCGCGAGGCGGGCGCTATTGTCTATGAGCGCAACGACCTTGCCCGCAAGGGTAAGAGCTGGGTCATGGACTTTGGTTTCGACCGTATTCTTAACGAGTATCCGGATACGTTTGAAGGTTACTTTATCTTCGATGCCGATAACGTCATCTCCCGCGATTACGTCTCCAAGATGAACGATGCCTTTGACCAGGGCTTCCATGTGGTCACGAGCTATCGCAACTCCAAGAACTTCGGCAGCTCGTGGATCTCGGCAGCTAATGCTACTTGGTACCTGCGCGAGGCGCGCTTTCTCAACAACGCGCGCAATATCTGCAAGACTTCTTGCGCTGTCTCGGGTTCGGGCTACCTCATCTCCGCCAGCGTTATCGAGGGCATGCACGGTTGGCAGTTCCATACGCTGACCGAGGATATTCAGTTCACCACGTTCTGCGCCATTCACGGCATTCGCATCGGTTATGCGCCGGCGGAGTTCTTTGACGAACAGCCCGTGACGTTTAAGGCGTCCTGGAAACAGCGCATGCGGTGGACCAAGGGCTTTTACCAGGTGTTCTTTACCTACGGTAAGCATCTGGTCAAGTCAACCTTCCGCTACCATCGCTTTGCCGCCTACGACATGTTTATGACCATCGCCCCGGGTATGCTGCTGTCCCTGATCTCCATGCTCGCCAATGCGACGTTCCTGATCGTGGGTGGCCTTTCGCATGGTTTCTTGGCTACCGAAGTCGAGATGCAGGCGTGCGCCGCTTCGCTCATTATGACCTTCGCCATGATGTATCAGACCTTCTTTATCCTGGCGCTGCTCACGACTATCTTTGAGTACAAGCACATTCACTGCGCGCAAAAGTGGCGTCTGGTGACTAACCTGTTTACCTTCCCGATCTTTATGTTCAGCTATATCCCCATCACGGTGGCCGCGCTGTTCCTGAAGGTCGACTGGGTGCCGACGCAGCACGCCGTCAACGTTACCCTTGACGAGGTCATGCAAGGCGCCAAATAACCACCACCAAAACCACCGCAAAGGGGACAGGCACCTTTGTGGTGGTTTTTGCTTTTGCGATGCAGCTCGAGGAGGAGTCCGATGGTCTATATCCCGTTTTGGATTTGCATCTTTGCCGGCGTGGCAATTGATGCCCGAGAGCGACGGTTTCCCAATGGGCTTGCCGGCGCATGTGCCGTGGCGGCGTTGGCGGGCGTTTGGCTCGACAGGGGCGTTAACACTGCACTTGATCATGCCGGTCTTGCGGTCATCGTCTACCTTGCCCTTGTGCTTACTGAGTCGCTCTGGCGGCGCCTTCGTCAAGCCCCGGGGATTGGCATGGGGGACGCCAAAGCACTCTTCGCGCTTTGCACGCTCGACCCTATGGGCGGCATCGTGGCATTTGCCGTTTCGCTCCTGGTCCTGGCCCTCTCCTGCCTCTTCACAAAATCACGCTCCCTGCCATTGCTCCCGTTTTTGGTGCCGATTTTTGCCATAATCGAGGTCGTGGGCTGCACTTTGTAACCGATTGCGCATCCTTCTTAAGGAGCATGCCATGGCAACTAACCAAGAAACGGCCGTCATTAAGGCGCGCATGGACCGTATTCCCTCGGCGTTATCACCCGAACTTGTCGAGCGCATTGCCGCCGATCGTGCTTCGGGCTATGTCAACCCGTACCGTTGCGACGATGACCAGGTCATCCGTCGCGTTGATCGAGCCGCAGACGAGGGCACGCTCATGCGTCCGGCATTTATGCGCGATGCTGAAAAGATTCTCCATTTGCCCGCGTATGCCCGATATGCTGGTAAAACGCAGGTCTTTAGCTTCCGTAGCAATGATGATCTGTCGCGCCGCGGCTTGCACGTGCAGCTTGTATCGCGCATCGCACGCGATATCGGCCGCGCCCTGGGGCTCAACTGCGATCTGATCGAGGCGATTGGCTTAGGCCACGACTTGGGACATACGCCTTTCGGCCATGCCGGCGAGCGCTTCCTCAACGATATCTATCATGAGCGTACTGGCCGCTTCTTTTTCCATAACGTGCAGTCGGTGCGCGTGCTCGATGCCCTGTACGGTCGCAACGTGTCGCTCCAGACTCTCGACGGCGTGCTGTGCCATAACGGCGAGTACGAGCAGCGTGTGTTTGAGCTTTCGGATATGGGCTCCTTTGATCAGTTCGATCTGACGCTCGAGGACTGCATCGCCACGGGCTATAGCGCGATTGAGCACCTGCGTCCCATGACGCTCGAGGGCTGTGTGGTTCGTATTTCGGATATCCTCGCCTACGTCGGTCGTGATCGTCAGGACGCCATTGCGGCGGGCCTGCTGTCGCCCGACGCTTTTGACGATGGTCGGGGCGGTGCCTATAACAGCTGGATTCTCACGCACGCTTCCGTCGATATCGTTGAGCATAGCTACGGCAAACCGCGTATCGAGATGAGCGAGGACCTGTTTGAGGAGATCCGCCGGGCGAAGCGCGAGAACTACGAGAAGATCTATAGCAAGGGCGGTATCGAAGGCGATTCCGAGGCGGAGTTGCGTGAGGCCTTCGAAAAGCTCTACGACCGTTGCCTGCAGGATCTAAATAAAGGCGACGAGTCCTCTTACATCTTTAAGCATCATGTTTCGCGCATTGAGCAGCAGCTTTCCTACTACGACCGTACCTATGCATGGCAGGACGACAAGGATCAAGCGGTGGTGGATTACATCGCGAGCATGACGGACGGCTATTTCTGCGAGCTGACGAGCAAGCTATTCCCTGGTCTGGAGTTTCCGCATCGTACCTATATTAACGAACGGTAGTTCGTATCTTTTCGGTATACTGTTGATGAACAAAGCTTTTGATTGATGCATGGGATGGCTATGGACGACCTTTTTTCTGCCTCGACGCGCGAGCGTTCTTTTAAAAATGCGCCGCTCGCGGTGCGCATGCGTCCCAATTCGCTCGACGAGTACGTGGGCCAGCAAAAGGCCGTGGGCAAGGGCTCGTGGTTGCGTGCGGCAATCGAGCATGATGTGCTATCGAGCGTGATTCTGTATGGGCCTGCCGGTACGGGCAAGACGACGCTGGCGCATATCATCGCCAACCATACCAAGAGCGAGTTTGTCGAGGTCAGCGCCGTTACGGGTACCGTGAAGGACCTGCGTCGCGTTATCGACGAGGCAAAGACGCGCCTGAATACGTATGACCGCCGTACCATCTTGTTCATCGATGAGATTCACCGTTTTTCGAAGTCGCAGCAGGATGCGCTTTTGCATGCGGTTGAAAACCGTACCGTCATTATGATTGGGGCCACGACCGAGAACCCGTACTTTGAGGTCAACTCCGCACTGTTGTCGCGTGGGCGCGTGGTAGAGCTTGATCACCTGAAGGACGAGGATATCGCCACGCTCATTGAGCGTGCGCTCGAGGCGCCGCAGGGCTTGAACGGTAAGTTCTCGGCCGATGAGGATACGGTCAAGACCATCTGCACGCTGGCAGCGGGTGACGCTCGCTCGGCGCTCACGACGCTCGAGCTTGCGAGCGAGATTGCCGTCACGCGTCCCGATACCGAGGGAACGCCAGCGCCCGCGGCGGGGGAGCGCTATCCCATCACCGTGGATGACGTAAAGATCGCCAACCCGCGTCGCGGCTTTACGTATGACAAAAACGGCGACATGCACTACGACATCATCAGTGCGTTCATCAAGTCCATGCGCGGTAGCGACCCCGATGCCACGATCTATTGGCTCGCGCGCATGATCGATGCTGGGGAGGATCCTAAGTTTATCGCTCGCCGCATTATGATTCACGCTTCTGAGGATGTTGGCAACGCCGACCCGCAGGCGCTTTTGGTGGCGCATGCCGCGTTTAAGTCTGCCGAGGTCATTGGCTATCCCGAGTGCCGCATTAACCTGGCTCAGGCTGCACTCTATGTGTGCTTGGCGCCAAAATCCAACGCGTGTGAGGCTTCGATCGATGCGGCGCTGGCCGATATCCATTCTAGTGGGCTTCGCGAGGTGCCGAGTTATCTGCGCGATCGCCATCGCCCGGGCAGCGATGAATACGGTGTGTATAAGTATCCACATGATTATCCCGAAGGCTGGGTCGATCAGCGCTATTTGCCCGAGGGACTGGAGCGCGGCGCGTTCTGGCAGCCTGCCGGCCGCGGTTGGGAAGAGTGGCGCGTAGAGCAAAGTGAACGCGACCGCAGCGGGAATGCACCGAAGTAGCTGCTGATAATTTTGTCCCACGTTGCTGCTCTTGGCATGTTCGGTCCCCTTTGGGGTAACATGGAACCCGTCTGTATATCGATTCCTTTGGGAGGCTTGCATGAGTCCCATTCAAATCGCCCTGCTGCTGCTCGCCGTTGCCGGCGTGTGGGCCATCGTTGAGCTCGCGCTTACCCTGCGTAAGACCCGCACCGTTGTCGACTCGCTCGATAAGACCGTGAACGACCTCAACAACACCATCGCCGAGGCTCAGCCTGTGGTGGCAAAGCTCGATGGCGCTGTCGATGAGCTTACGCCGGCGCTTGCCCAGATGGAGCCGCTGCTTAAGTCGAGCAAGACGGCAGTTGATGCCCTTACCTCCAATCTCGTAGAGGTCGAAGCCGTGGTTCGCGACATTTCCGAGGTTACGGGCAGCATGGCCGAGGCCAGCAATGCTGTGTCGAGCGTGACCGACTCTGCCGCCGGTGCTGTGCAGAAGCTCTTCAATAAGGTGAAGTCTCCTGCGGCTGACACCGAGCGCAAGCTCGCCGCTGCTGCTGCGGAGGCAGAGCGGCCTACCGAGCGCGTCCTAATTGGCGAGGACGAGGCCGCCGCGGGCGACGATGATGGTCAGAAGTCTGTATCCAAGCCGGCTCAGTATTACACCTATACGCCCGCCGAGACCTCTGAGGAGTCCTGCGATGAGTAGCGAAGCAACCTGCCCTATCACGCTGACCGTTGCCGGTGACCCGCGTCTCGCTCGCCTTGTGCGCATGACGGCAGCCAACGTTGGTGCCCTGTGCTCTATGTCTGTCGATCGCATCGAGGACATCCGCATGGCTGCTGAGGAGGCTTTCATCTTTGGTTGCACCGCGGTCGACTGCGATGACATCACCATCAAATTCGATGTCGATGAGACCCACGTTGGCATGACTATTACCTTTGGCGACCAGGCTACGGTCGATGAAGACGACCAGGCTGCGGTGTATGCCGAGCTCATCCTCGCGAGCGTGTGCGACTCCTACGAAAAGACTACGGCGCCCCTGACGCTTTCCCTCGACCTCAAGGCGGATATCTAATATGACCGAACGTTCCCGGAGCGGCAAGACCGCTTGGGACAAGGAGAAAACCCGCGAGCTGTTTCGTCGTTACAAGGAGACCGGTGATCCGGACGCCCGTGAGCAGCTCGTCATGTCCCATATGAACCTGGTAAGGTTTCTTGCCAACAAATTTAAGAATCGCGGCGAGCCGCTCGACGACCTCATGCAGGTCGGCTATCTGGGCTTGCTCAAGGCTATCGACCGTTTTGATCCCGAGCGCGGACTCGAGTTCACGACGTTTGCGACACCCACTATCCTGGGCGAGATCAAACGCCATTTTCGCGACAAGGGCTGGAGTGTGCGCGTACCTCGTCGTCTGCAGGAGCTCTCGGCCAAGGTCAACCAGGCTACTGACAAACTTACCAACGAGCTGCAGCGTTCGCCCAAGGTTGAGGAAATCGCCGATTACTTGGGCGTGACCGTCGACGAGGTGCTCGAAGCCATGGAATCGTCCTCGGCCTATACCTCGGTGCCCATCGAGGCACCCGGTGCATCCGACTCCGACGATGCGCCTTCGATTCTCGACCGCTATGCCGACGACGACAACGAGCTCGACTTTACCGATGACCGCCTGGTGATTGAGGAGGCCATTCGCGATTTCTCGCCGCGCGAGCGCGAGGTGATCGAGCTGCGCTTTGTGAAGGGCATGACCCAGATCGAGATCGCCAAGAAGCTGGGCATCTCGCAGGTACAGGTCTCGCGCCTGCTGCGCCGTACCCTTAAGAAGATTCAAGACAAGATTGACCCCGACGGAGTGATGGTTCGTTCATGAGTGAGCACCCCCAACAAACCGACCGCACGCTTCGCGATACCCGTATTCTGACGCTGCGCATTTGGGGCGTCGTCGGCTGCATTGTCATCGCTGCCGTCATCTTTAACCTTATGGGCATCCTGGCGCCGGTTATCGAGTTTTTGGCAGTCGGGTTCATCATCGCCTTTGTGATGTCGCCGATCACCAACTGGCTCGAGAACCATGGTGTGAATCGCGGCATCGGTTCGCTCATCGCGCTTATTGTGGTCGTTGCCGTGCTCGTCGGCGTCGTTTGCATCTTGTCGCCGATTCTCTTTGGTCAGATCATGGAAGTCCTGAGCCGCCTGCCCGAGCAGCCTCGTGTTGCCGGTGGCGACCTCAATGAGATGATCTCGCATGCCAAGACGCTCAACAACACGCCGCTCAAGGAGTATCTGGACGATAACCTTTCTTCGCTCGTCACGGTGGCGTCCAAGTATGTCTCACAGATTGCCGCCGAGCTTGGCCGCGGTGTATTCCCGCTCATTACCAATACGGCCTCGCAGCTGTTCGTCATCTTCCTGGGCTTGGTGCTTGCCTATTGGTTGGCCTGCGACTATCCCCGCATGCACCACGAGGTCTGCACCATCATTGGTCAGGAAAAGGAGACCTCGTACCGTTTTATGGTCGCGATTCTTTCGCGCTCGGTCGGCGGCTACATGCGTGGCATGGTTGTAACGTCGATCTGCGGTGGCATCCTCGCCTTTATCGGCTTTACGATCATCGGGCATCCGTATGCCGCACTCATGGCCATCTTTACCGGCATTATGCATTTGGTTCCGGTTGTCGGTCCCTGGGTGAGCGCGGCGATCGCCACGGTGCTCGGCTTTATGTTCAGCCCCATGTTGGCGTTGTGGACGCTTGTCGTGACCATGGTGGCGCAAAATGTCACCGACAACGTCATTTCGCCTAAGGTTATGCAGAGCTCGGTGCAGGTGCATCCCGTTATGAGCCTGACGGCCCTCGTTATTGGTTCGGCACTCATGGGCCCCATTGGCATGGTCATCGCCATCCCCTTGTGCGCGGCCCTCAAGGGCATTTTCGTCTACTACTTCGAGAACGAGACCGGCCGCCAGCTCGTGGCATATGATGGCGCCGTGTTTAAGGGCACGCCGTTTCGCGATGCCGAGGGCAACCCGGTCGCCGCCTATGACGCGCTTGGAGACGACACGTTTATCTACGAGTCCGAGCTCATTGGCAACGAGACCGCGCCCGAGGCCAAAGCTATGCCCAAGCCTGAGCTCGAGAATCCCTGGATTAAGCTCTCGGGTCTTCAGCCCGACGCGACAGGCTTTTTCAAGAACCCCTTCGCCAAGGATGACGATTCCAATACGGATGACGACACCAAAACCGGCATCGACGGCTCCATGGACGATTCGGATTCCAAATAAGCTCCGTTAACGTTTCTTGATATTGTAAAAGACAAGAAACACGAGCAAAGCGACTGATAAGGGGCCGGCTACATAGAAAAAGAGAACGTCAATTGCGCGTAGAGGGCAATAAGCGTTGTCGCCGGACGTCACTGCATACAGTACGTAGCCAAATGCTGGTTGGTTTGCGTACCATTGGGAGAAGGCCAAGAGCGCTAAAAGTGCTACAACCAGAAGTGCATTCAGGACAAATCGTTTGGTATTCATCGGTCGCTCCTTCCGGATGATTCTTATTTGGTATTATACTAAAACCATTTTTAAAGGATTGCTTAGTCCTAAATAACATGCACTTTCGCTGGAGGGTCGCTGTTTGGCGGCCCTCTTTTTTGCACATGCGCGGTGGGATGGTAATATCGTTACGTTTGAACTGTTTCGATGTGAAACCGAGGAGATTCCCTCTATGAGTGCTGACTACCCGTCAATGACTACGGCCGAGATTCGCTCTAAGTTCCTCAATTTCTTTGAGGAGCGCGGTCTTAAGCTCTATCCTTCTTCGTCCCTCGTCCCCGACGATCCTTCGCTGCTGCTTGCCAACGCCGGCATGAACCAGTTTAAGGAGTACTACCAGGGCAAGAAGACCATGAAGGAGATCGGCGCGATCTCCTGCCAGAAGTGCGTCCGCACCAACGACATCGACTGCATCGGCGAGGACGGCCGTCACCTGTCCTTCTTTGAGATGCTTGGCGACTTCTCCTTTGGCGGCGTCTCCAAGCAGCAGGCCTGCGCTTGGGCCTTTGAGCTCATCACCAAGGAGTTCAAGCTGCCGCTCGACCGCCTGTACTTCACCGTCTTTACCGAGGACGACGAGACCCATGACGTGTGGCGCTCCCTGGGCGTTGCCGAGGATCACATCTCGCGTCTGGGCGAGGACGACAACTTCTGGGCCGCTGGCCCCACCGGCCCCTGCGGTCCGTGCTCCGAGATCTACTTTGACATGGGCGAGGAGGTCGGTTGCGGCAGCCCCGACTGCAAGCCCGGCTGCGACTGCGACCGCTTCCTTGAGTTCTGGAACCTCGTGTTTACCCAGTACGACCGCCAGGAGGACGGCTCCATGCCGGAGCTGCCGCACCGCAATCTCGATACGGGCATGGGCCTGGAGCGCATGGCCGCTATCATGCAGCACAAGACCGCTAACTACGACGGCGATCTGATGCAGCACCTCATCAAACTCGGTGAGGAGATCAGCGGCAAGACCTATGACGCCGACGATTACTCCGGCGCCAGCCGCTCCCTGCGCATCATCGCCGACCACTCCCGTGCCGTCGACTTTATGATCTCGGACGGCATCCTGCCCGGTAACGAGGGCCGCGAGTACGTCCTGCGCCGCCTGCTTCGTCGTGCCGTGTTCCACGGCCGCCTGCTGGGCATCGAGGGCGCCTTCCTGACCAAGTTCATCGACGAGGTCAACGCTCAGATGGGCGAGGCCTATCCCGAGCTGCTCAAGAACGTCGCGCTCGTTAAGGGCATCGTCGCCTCCGAGGAGGAGCGTTTCTCCACGACGCTCGACAACGGCCGCGTTTACCTGGACGAGGCCCTGGCCGCGCTCGCCGACGGCGCTGTCCTTCCGGGCGACGTTGCCTTTAAGCTGCACGACACCTTTGGTTTCCCCATCGACCTGACCGTCGAGATCGCCGGCACCGCTGGCCACGATGTCGACATGGACGGCTTTACCGCCTGCATGGAGGACCAGAAGGCCCGCGCCCGCGCTAACGCCAAGGGCGATGCCTGGGGCAGCTTCAACGATGTGTGGGTTGAGCTTTCCGACAAGGTCGCAGCGACCGAGTTCGACGGCTATGACAACGATGTGATCGAGGGCGCCAAGGTTGTCGCCATCGTGCGCAACGGCGAGTCCGTCGAGTCCGCAGCCGCCGGCGAGGACGTCGAGGTCGTGCTCGACCGCACCCCGTTCTACGCCGAGATGGGTGGCCAGCAGGGCGATGCCGGAAAGCTTTCCGCCGAGGGCGTTGTTCTTACCGTTTCCGATACCAAGAACCACAACGGCCTGTATGCCCACGTCGCGCACGTTGCCGAGGGCACGCTGACCGTCGGTGCCGCTGTGACCGCCGCGCTCGACGCCGAGCGCCGTGGCTTCCTGCGCCGCAACCACACCGCCACGCACCTGCTCGACGCTGCCCTTAAGCAGGTCCTGGGCGAGCACGTCTCCCAGGCCGGCTCGCTGGTGACGCCCGAGCACCTGCGCTTTGACTTTACACACTTCGAGGCCCTGTCCTCCGAGCAGCTCAAGGCTGTCGAGGACCTGGTCAACCAGCAGATCTTCGCTTCCAAGCCGGTCGTGACCCGTGTCATGGGCATCGACGAGGCTAAGGCTGCCGGCGCTGTCGCCCTGTTTGGCGAGAAGTATGGCGACGTCGTCCGCGTTGTCTCCGTGGGCGCTGAGGACCAGCCGTTCTCCCGCGAACTCTGCGGTGGCACACACGCTGCCAACACCGCCGAGATCGGCCTGTTCAAGATCATTTCCGAGTCCTCCACGGGCTCCAATGTCCGCCGTATCGAGGCCGTGACCTCTAAGGGTGCCCTCGACTATATGGCCGACCGCCTGGCACTCGTTGACGCCGCTGCTACTGCGCTCAAGTGCCGCGTCGACGAGGTTCCCGCTCGCGTGGAGAACCTGCAGGCCGAGCTGCGCGAGACGTCCAATAAGCTCAAGAAGGCTCTGACCGGTGGCTCCTCCGACGCCATCTCCAGCGCCATCGAGGTCGCCGTCGAGCTCGACGGCTATAAGCTCGTTGTCGCTGAGCTCCAGGGCCTTGAGGCTGCCGACCTCCGCAACGTATGGGATACCGTGCATCAGAAGGTCGCCGGCCCTGTCGCTTGTGTCGTCGCCAGCGTGACTGAGAAGGGCACTCCGGCCCTGCTCGCTGCCGGCTCCGATGACGCCGTCAAGGCCGGTTTCCACGCCGGTAACGTGATCAAGCAGATCGCGGGTCTGGTCGACGGTCGCGGTGGCGGTCGTCCCAACATGGCCCAGGCCGGTGGCAAGAATGCTGCCGGCATCGCCGATGCCCTCGCGGCCGCTAAGACCGCGCTCGGCGCCTAAGAATCTAAGAAGTCGCTGTGGTTGCGCTCGCGCTGGACATAGGGGAGACCAGGATTGGCATCGCCGTCTCGAGCCGTGATGGCAAGATGGCGATGCCTGTCAAGGTGCTTCCGGCTGCCGAGGTCACCGGTATGGCCAAGACGTTCCGCTACCTGGTTGAGGACTATGAGCCCGACATCCTGGTAAGCGGACGTCCCCTGACCATGGCCGGTGAGCCCGGCCCTCAGGCCGAGCGCGTTGCCGCTGTGGCGCAAAAGATTGCCGACGAGCTCGATCTTCCGTTGGAGTTTGAGGACGAGCGTCTGTCCTCGCAAGAGGCCAAGCGTATCCTGCGCGAGCAGGGACTCAACGAAAAGCAGATGAGGGGCAAGATCGACATGATTGCCGCCAGCCTGTTTTTGCAGACGTGGCTCGATCGAAAAAACGAGGAGGTTTCGCATGCCTAGTGCTTCCGATCCGCGCCAGCCGAATCGTACACAGCAGCCGGCGTCGCGCCCTGCCCAGCCTGGCCAGCGTCCGGCACAGCCGACGCAGCGCGCAGCTCAGCCTGCCGCGCGCCCGGCGCAGTCCTTCTCTCGTTCGGCCCAACCTGTTCAACGGACGGGTCAGCAGCCTTCTGCTCGTTCGGTTCAGCATTCGGCTTCTCACGCGGCTCAGCAGCCCACTGCTCGTACGGCCCAGCCTGCAGGCGGCACCCGCTTTAAGCAGCAGGCACCTACCCAGCGAACGCAGGCCCCCCAATCGCATTCGCATCACGCTCGCGGTTCGCATGGCGTTGCTCCGGCGACCCGCTCGAGCTACAACACGCATGCTCGTCGCGGTGCTCAAAAGAAGAGTTCTCCGGTTCCCATGATCATCGGCGTTGTGGTGTCGGTGCTCGCGCTTGCTGCGATCGCTTTCTTTGTCGTGCCGGTCGTCAAGGGCTTCTTTGCCGGTGGGGATACCAAGGTCACGGCTGGTCAGCAGGTTACGGTGACCATTCCCGATGGTGCTTCGGGCGATACTATCGCCTCGATTCTCTCCGAGAACCATATCGTCGAAAATCCCAAGGATTATTATGCGGCGGTGAAAAAGCTCAACGCCGATATGTCGCTTAAGCCTGGCACCTACTCGTTCACTACGCTCATGGATGCGACCAAGGTTGTTCAGCAGCTCATGGAAGGCCCCAACGCGGGCTCCAATGCGCTGACTATCCCTGAGGGCCTAACGGTCGATCAAATCGCCGACCGTGTGGCCCAGGCCTACGACAGCATCTCTAAGGAAGACTTCCTCAACCAGGCCAAGGCCTCCAACTACGTGGACGACTATAGCTTCCTTGAGGGCGCCGCGAACGATTCGCTCGAGGGCTTCCTGTTCCCCAAGACCTATTCGCTGGGCGATTCGCCGACGGCCGATGATGTGATTCGCGCCATGCTCGATCAGTTTAAGACCGAGTACAAGTCGCTTGACTTTGCGAGCTGCGAAGCCAAGATCAAGGAGCGCTACGGTGTGGAGATGTCCGACTACGACATCGTCAACTTGGCCTCTATCGTTGAGCGTGAGGGCCTCAACGCCGACCAGCGCGCGCACGTGGCCTCGGTCTTCTACAATCGCCTTGCCGGAAAGCTCGATGGCCTGCGCTATCTCAACAGCGATGCGACCATGATGTATGTCACCGGTGGCGAGGTTACCGCCGACGACCTGCAGAGCGATAGTCCGTATAACACCTATAAGCATGAGGGTCTGCCACCCACGCCCATCTGCTCTCCGTCGCTCGAGGCACTCAAGGCCACGCTTGAGCCGACCGACTCCGATGACCTGTATTTCTACATTACGCAGGACGAGGAGTACTTCTCGCAAACCTACGAAGAGCATCAACAGTCTTGGAATTAGCATGAGGATTTTTAGCCCCAAACGTTACGTTGCCTCGGTCGATCGCATCGACCTTGATACCCTTTGGGCCGACGGCAAACGCGCCATTCTGCTCGATCGCGATAACACCTTGGTGCCGCGCGACACCGAGCAGGTTCCCGCTGCGGTTTCCGCTTGGCTCGATACCGCCCGCGCCAAAGGCTTTAAGCTGTGCATGGTGTCCAACAACTGGCATCGCGACCAGGTCATGGCATCAGCACGCGAGCTGGGACTCGAGGCCATCAGCCATGCCATGAAGCCGGCGCCGTTTGCCCTCAAGGCGGGTCTTAAGCGCCTCGGCGCCACGGCCGACGAGGCGGTGCTGATCGGTGATCAGCTCTACACGGACGTGTGGAGCGGCAACTTCGCCGGCGTCGATACCATCCTGGTAAAGCCGCAGGCCACGCAGGACCTGTGGTATACGCAGATCTTCCGTATCTTTGAGCGCCGGGCCCTGCGCGACCTTCCCTGCGAGGAATAGGTCTCGTCATGTCCCAGCACACCAAACACGGCTGCGACCATATCTTCTTTATCGGCTTTTTGGGCGCGGGCAAATCGACGCTCGCGCGCAACGTCGGCACTATGTTCAAGCGGCGTTTTATCGATACCGACCGCCTAGTCGTCCGCCGTTGCGGCAAGTCGGTAACCGAGATTTTTGAGACCGAGGGTGAGGATCGTTTTCGCGAGCTCGAGACCTCGGCGCTCCGTTCGCTCCAAAGCGAGCGCAGTCTGTTGGTTTCGTGCGGTGGCGGTATCGTCGAGACGCCGGTGAATATTGAGCTGATGCACGAAATGGGTACGTGCGTGTACCTCGAAGGCGACTTTGAGGACTCGTTGCGTCAGATTCGTCGCTCCGATACCCGGCCCGATTTCCGCTCGCCCGAGCATGCTGCGCGCCTGTTTGAGCATCGCCGTCCGCTGTATCGCCAGGCCGCCGATATTACCCTTGATATTCGCAACAAGTCCTTCGAGGACGTTTCCTACCTTTGTGCCGAGATGCTTTTGGAGCGTGGACTGCTATGATTCGCCGTCAACTGATCAATTTCCAAAACCGCAGTGTCGATGTCCGCGTCGGATTGGGTGCGTTCGAGGAGCTGTCGCGCATGTTTGCCTCGGCTGTGGGCAAGCCTAAGCGTGCGATGGTCGTTTGGAACACCGCCACGTCAGAGCGTTTTGGCGAGGTCGTTGAGCATGCGCTGGTCGACGCCGGCTTTGCCGTGTCGCTGCTCGTCCTCGAGGTTTCACCTGCCGGTGCTACGCTGGCCGATGCCGATACCGTCTTTGGCGCCTTGTCTGCCAACGGCATTACCTGTGACGATCTGGTTGTCGCCGTTGGCGATGCCGCAACCTGCTCGGTTGTTAGCTGGTGTGCCAATCAGTGGTGCGGCCGCACCGAGTGCGCGTTGCTGCCGACGACGTTCGACGCCATGCTCACGGTCGCGACGACCATGAAGCCGCTCGTCGCCTCGTCTGCCAATGCGCTTCCCGCTATCGCGTTCCGTCCCGAACCGGGCTTGGTCGTGTGTGACCTCGACCTTGTTCGTGAGGCGGACCCCGAGGACCTCAAGCTCGGCTTTGTGGTGCTTGTTGGCACCATGCTTTCGAGCAGTAAGTCCCGCTGGAATCAGTTTACTGAGACCGTCCCCGAGATTCTCGCGGGCGAGGAGGTCGCGCTCGTCAATGCCGTTCAATGGTCTCAGACTGCCCGTAAGGACGTACTGATGGCCACGAACCCGAGCGCTCGCCATGCGCTCGATTTTGGCAAGACGGGGGAGCGTACCCTGCGCGCCTGCTTGGGCGATGCCGCTTCGCAGGTCCCTGCCTATCAGCTGTTATCCGAGGGCATGCGCTTTGAGGCGCGCCTAGCACATGATGCCTGCGACTTTGATATCGATTACGTCTTTGAGGTCGATGACTGCCTGGAGGACTTTGGCATCGAGGAACTTGCCTTCGACCTGGAGCCCACCGCGTTTATCGAGGAGTTCCGCAGGCAGCAGTTCGCCCGCTCGAACCGCAGTATGTTGCCGCTGCCCGCGGCACTCGGCGCCATTCGCCTAACGAGCGTCGAGGACGAGGTTCTTGAGCGCCATGCTCATGCCTACTTGGCTTCTCGCAAAGAACTTCTCTAAGATTTATTGACTTCCATCGTCTTTCGTATCATGTTGAGGGGCGGGTTTTCAATCGGTTGCGGATCGTATGCGATTCCGTCGTTCGGTTGAGACCCGTTCCGTCTATATAGAGACAACAAGAAAGGAATCTGCATGTCTGAGTTTGCTGCCGGTCCTGCCGGTCGTATCGAGCGTGTCCGTGCCTTGATGGCCGAGCGTGGCTACGACGCCATCGTGGTGCGCGACGAGGCCAACCTTCGTTGGCTTACGGGCGTGAAGGGCGTTTTCGATTACACCTTTGAATTCCCGCACGCGGCGTTTATTACGGCCGACCAGTGCCTGTTCCACACCGACTCGCGCTACCTCAACAGCTTTGAGGAGAACACGCCCGCCGGCAGCCCCTGGGTCTTCGACATGGACGAGGGCACCATCCCCGGCTGGGTCGCCGGCAAGATTGCGGCTAACAAGTGCCGTGTCTGTGCTGTCGAGGACGATATGCAGATTAACTTCTACCAGGGTATTCAGCGCGGCCTGGAGGATCGCTCCGTTGCCTGCATGCTGCCGCTGATGCACGACGACATTCGCAAGATGCGCGCCATCAAGGATGCCGAGGAGATCGAGCTCATGCGCCATGCGCAGTCGATCACTGACGCCGCCTTCCAGCACATGCTCGGCTTTATTAAGCCCGGTATGACCGAGAAGCAGGTTCGCAACGAGCTCGAGAACTTTATGTTCGCCAACGGCGCTGACAGCCTTGCCTTCGGCTCCATCGTGGCGAGCGGTCCCAACACCGCCAACCCGCATGCCGTGCCGAGCGACCGCGTGATCGAGAAGGGCGATTTCGTTCTTATGGATTACGGCGCGGGCTACTGTGATTACCGCTCCGACATGACACGCACCGTCGTGATGGGCGAGCCCACGCAGGAGCAGGTCGACCTGTACGCACTCGTGCGCCGCACGCACGAGGAATGCGTCGCCGCTATCCATCCGGGCGTCGAGGGTAACGATATCTTCAAGCTCTCCAAGAAGATCATCGGCGATGCCGGCTATGGCGATTACTATAACCATGGCTTGGGCCACGGCGTTGGTATCGACATCCACGAGCTGCCCAACTTCAACCGCAGCAAGAACACCATCGAGATCGGCTCGGTTGTCACCATGGAGCCCGGCGTGTACCTGCCCGGTGTGGGTGGCGTGCGCCTGGAGGACTACGGCGTGGTCACCGAGAACGGCTACGAGCCCTTCACCAAGACGCCACATGACCTGCACATCATCGATTGCTAGCCCATTTCGATAGATTTTTTGGGGCGGGGCGTCCGGATCGATTCGGACGCCCCGCGTTCTCTTTTTATGCGCTCGCCGCAGGCGCCGTCTGCAAGTGTATAATTTCTTTCGTATGTAATTTGGACGCTTGTGCGTTCTGCCCATAACAAGAAAGGTCGCTATGCCTACCATTTCTACCGCCGACTTCAAGAACGGCCTCGGTCTCCGCATCAAGGACAAGGTCTACACCATCGTCGAGTTCCAGCATGTCAAGCCGGGCAAGGGCGGCGCGTTTGTGCGCTACAAGACCCGCGACATCAAGAGCGGCCGTGTCGTCGAGAACACCTGCAACGCCGGCACCAAGTTCGAGAGCGTCATGCTCACCACCCGTGAGTTCCAGTACCTCTACAACGATGGCACCGACTATATCTTCATGGACAACGAGTCCTATGAGCAGGTTCCCGTTCCCGAGGACATGGTGGGCGAGAACTCCAAGTGGCTGCGCGAGAACGACATCTGCCAGCTGCTCTTCGCCGACGATGAGCTCATGGGCGTGACCCCGCCGATGTTCATCGAGACCACCATCGTCCAGACCGACCCGGGCTTTAAGGGCGACACCGTCCAGGGTTCCACCAAGCCGGCCACGATCGACACCGGCGCTGTCATCCAGGTCCCCATGTACCTCAACGAGGGTGAGGTCATCAAGGTTGACACCCGCGACGGCAAGTTCGTCTCCCGCGTCTAGCAACCAACTCTTCTAGGAGGACTCATGCCCCAGGAAATCAAGATTGACGGTATCGGCATTTCGCCCGATGTTCTGACCGCCATCGTCTCGCGCGCCGTGTCCGATGTCGAGGGCATCGCCTCCGTTGGCGTCAAGGACCTTGCCACCAACCTTGTCTCCATGATGCTCTCGTCCAAGGCCCCCGCTTCCGAGCCGGCGGTCGAGGCCGAGGTCATCGGCGACAAGCTCGCACTCACCGTGCGTGTCGTGGTGTTCTTTGGCTATCCGTTCAAGAAACTCGCCGAGGCCGTTCGCGCCGCCGTGGTCGCCGCCATCGATGCCCAAGTGGGCGTTGAGGTCGAGCGCGTCGACGTTTGCATCGACGGCCTCGTTTTCCCCAAGGAGTAACCTTTGAGCCTTAAGGTTTATCGCGGGCGTACGCTTGCCCGCAGTCAGGCGCTGCAGCTGCTGTTCCAGGCCGAGGCCACGGACAGTCCGCTCGAGCGCGTCCTCGAGGGTGATTTCCTGATCTCGAAGGGTCCCCTCGATCCCTATGCTCTGGAGCTGTGCCGCGGTGCCTATGAGCATATCGATCGCATCGACTGCGCTCTGCGCTCCGTTGCCAAGAACTGGGATCTTATGCGCATGCCCGGCGCCGATCGCAATCTGCTGCGTATCGCCGTTTACGAGATGCGTTTCCTCACCGACGAGGAGGTTTCGGACGCCATCGTGATCAACGAGGCCGTCGAGCTTGCCAAGGCCTATGGCACCGACCAGTCTGCGTCGTTCGTCAACGGCGTGCTGGGCAAGATCGCTCGCAGCGAGGAGCTGCCGGGCGAGGACCTGTACCAAGAGCTGCTGGCCGAGGACCGTGCCCGCGAGGAGGCCCAGGCCGCCGAGGCTGCCGCCAAGGTTGCGGTTGCCCAGGCTGAGGCTGGCGTGCTGGCCGAGGATTCGGACGCCGCCGAGGCTGTTGTCGACTCCGTCGAGGAGTAGCCATGCCAGAGGGTTCCGTCCGCAACTTCGACGAGATCTCGGACCGTCTGGATCAGATCATCGCTACCGTTCGCTCCAAGGATACCTCCTTGGAGCGTTCGCTCGATTTGTTTGACGAAGCGATTGAGCTGGGCTCCCGCGCGGTCGATATGGTCGACAAGTTTGAGTTGACACCGCGTGAGGCCGACAAGCTCGAGCAGGAATACGATGAGGATGCGGCAAACGAATCCCAGGATAGTTAGGCCGCATCTCCGGATACGAATGGTTGATGGCATTCATGAAACGCGTGCGTCTTGATGACGAACTGATTTCACAGGGCATCTGCGCCGATCGCGCGGATGCCCTTCGCACTCTTATGGCCGGCTTGGTCTCGAGTGGCGGTGAGCGCTTGACTTCGCCGGGGCTTAAGGTGATCCCGGGGCTGCCGCTGCACGTGAAGGGGCGCATTCCCTATGTTGGCCGTGGCGGTCTTAAGCTCGAAGGCGCACTTGATGCGTTTGGCATCAATCCGACGGGCCTTGCCTGCCTGGATGTGGGCTGCTCTACCGGCGGCTTTACCGATTGCCTGCTCAAGCGCGGAGCTGCGACCGTTGTCTCGGTGGACGTGGGTCGCGCCCAGTTCGATTGGTCGTTGCGTCAGGACGATCGCGTAACGCTGCATGAGCGCACAAACGTGACGCAGCTGCCTGAGCTTGGCTATGCCGGCGCCATCGACCTGGCTGTGTGTGATGTCTCGTTTACCAGCATCGCGAACATTATCGATGCGGTACTGGCGTGCATGGCTCCTACGGGTGCATTCTGTACGCTCGTAAAGCCGCAGTTTGAGGCTCCGGCGGCGCTGGTGGGCGAGGGCGGCATTGTGACCGATCCCGCCGTGCGCCGCGATACACTCGTGGCGGCGGTTGAACTCTTTGCTGCCAAGGGCTTGTTCCCGGTCGACGTGTGCGTGTCGCCTATCCATGGTGCCAAGGGCAACGTTGAGTTTTTCCTGTACGGCACGAGGTTTGCCCCCGGTGAGCGCTCCGATGACGAGTTGCAATCCCAGGTATCGGTTTTGAGCGAGAAAGCTGCAACGCTATGAAGGTCTTTCTGGTTCCCAATTACTACAAGCAAGAGGCGGTCGAGAGCGGCCTGATGCTCGAGCTTTGGCTGACGCGCCAGGGCTATGAGGTCGCATGGGCTGCCGACCAGCGATCCAAGATTCAGAGCACGCCTGATATTGACGGCTCCGATCTGGTCATTACGCTCGGCGGCGACGGTACGTTGCTACGCGCTGCCCGCATCCTCAACCATCGCGAGATTCCTATCCTCGGTCTTTCCTATGGTCACCTGGGCTTTTTAACAGCTGCGAGCCCCGAGGAGCGCGACATTCTGCAGGTCGTGAGCGACGCCCTTTCCGGCGAGCTGCACGTGAGCCGTCGCGCCACCATCGCCGCGGATATCGTGTCCGTGCGCGAAGACGGTACGAAGGATGTCGTGCGCACCTTCGCCCTCAACGACATGGCGCTCACGCGCGGTCCGCTGTCCGATATGGTCGAGTTTGACATCACGGTGGCGGGCCACCATATCGACCGACTGCGTGGCGACGGCGTGGTCGTGTCCACGGCGACTGGTTCTACGGGTTACGCGCTCAGTGCCGGTGGCCCCATCGTGAGCCCCGACTATACGGGCATGGTCTGCGTACCCATTGCGCCGCACACCATTCAGGCCCGTGCCTTCTTGACATCGCCGAGTGATGTCGTCGAAATCTTTATGTCTGATGATCGTCCGAGCGTTCCGGCGATCGCTATCGATGGACAGTTTATTACCTGCGATGGCACCGTTGAGAGCGTGGCGGTGCGCCGCGGGCCCGGTGATGTGCTGCTGCTGGATTACGGCCCCGAGAGCTTCTATAACTCGGTGAGCCGCGTATTCTACGGAGTCCGTCATGATCGATGAGCTGCAGGTTTCTAACATTGCACTCATTCACGAGGCGACGCTGGTGCCGAGTGCCGGCCTGACTGTCCTGACCGGCGAGACCGGCGCCGGCAAGACCGCGCTGCTCTCGGCTCTTAAGCTTATTTTGGGCGAGCGCGCGGATTCGTCGACGGTGCGCGAGGGCGAGGCGATGGCGAGCGTCGAGGCGCGGCTGTTCGACGGTCCACACGACACGGAGGGTTTCACCGTGCAGCGCACCCTTTCTGCCGAGGGCCGCAGCCGCGTGAAGATTGACGGTCGCATCGCCAGTGTGCGCGAGCTTTCGGAGCGCGTTGGCGTGATGATGGATCTGTGCGGCCAACACGAGCATCAGCGCTTGCTCGACCCGGCGCATCACGTTGCGATGGTCGATGCCTGGGCGGGACGCTCTGCGCTCGAGGCGCTGGATGCGTACCGCGCCTGCTTTAAGGCATCGCGTGCTGCCGCCAAGGAGGTTCGACGTGTCGAAGAGGCCTCGCGTGCGCAGGGGAGTCGCGTCGAGGAGGCGCGCTTTGCCCTCGAGCGCATCGGCGAGGTCGACCCCAAGCCGGGCGAGTATGAGGAACTCGAGGAACTGCTGCCGCGCTCCGAACATGCCGAGGTACTGGTTGCCACGGCTAACGATGCCCATGCATCGCTTGCCTCCGAAGGGGGAGCGCTCGATGCCGTGAACAGCGCCGTGGCAGAGCTTTCCCGTATGGCTACCGTCGATCGCAAACTGGGCGACATTGCCGATGCGCTTTCGGATGCCTGTATCTCCCTTGAGGATTGCGCGAACGAGCTTCGTGCCTATCGCGATGGGGTCGCCTTCGACCCGCGCGAGCTCGCCCGCATGCGTGAGCGGTATTCCGACCTCAAGGGCCTGCTGCGTCAGTGGGGTCCTACCATGGACGATGTTTTTGCCATGCGCGATCGCTCGCAAGAGCTGCTGTCCCTGGTCGATGATGGCGATGAGCAGATCAAAAAGGCGCGTGAGGCACTCGGGAGCGCTGAGCGCGAGTTGTTTACCGCTGCCAAGGCACTTAAGCGCGCTCGCAATACGGCGGCCCCGCGCTTCTGCCACGAGGTTGGCCGCCAGATGGCTCGCCTGGAAATGGGCGGCGCCGAGCTCGTCTGGGAGTCGCGCGATCTTCCCCGTGCTGAGTGGACGCCCGTTGGTCCTTCGAGCTACGAGCTGCTATACCGTAGCGGTGCTGGTTTGACGCCGCGTCCCCTGCGTCGAATTGCGTCGGGCGGCGAGCTCAGCCGCGTCATGTTGGCAAGCAAAGTTGTCCTCGGTAATGCGGACGGTGTCGATACGCTTGTGTTTGACGAGGTCGATGCTGGTGTCGGTGGCTCCACGGCGCGTGCACTCGCGGGCGTGCTGGCAGATCTCGCCGCTACGCATCAGGTGATTGTCGTAACCCACTTGGCGCAGGTCGCCGTCATGGCTGACAAGCATTACGTGGTCAGCAAGGAGCCAGGCGATGTTCCCCAGACGCACCTGGACGAGGTGACCGGTGGTGCCCGCACCGCAGAGATCGCCCGTATGCTGAGCGGCGATCAATCGGAGGCAAGCCTGGCGCACGCCAGGCAGATGCTTGCGGAGGCGCGTGCCTAGGCCGAGCCGCCACATACATGTCCAACCCGGCCGCCACGAAACGGGTCCATCTACTACGTTTGGTAGGGCATCGGCAACTATGCCAAGAATTGCAAAAAGAAAACCGCAGGTAGAACACCTGCGGTTTTCTCTATTTTGGGTGTATGGTTGGCGGTTGCGGTTAAACGTAGTAGATGGGCGGGTTTCGTGACGAGAGGCGTCTATCGGCTCCCCAATCTACCTACTCAACGACCTTGTCCGGCTGGATGAGCTCCTCGTAGTAGCTGATATGTTCGCGAGCGTCTTCAATCTCGGGCAGCAGGAAGTTGTAGATGACTTCGATGATCATCGTGGCGCTGATCTTAGAGAACGCAAAGTCGCCTGTCGTCAGCAGCGCTTCGTGGTTGACGGTATTAAAAGTGTAGTCTGCCAGACGCGCGAGCGGGGATTTGCTGTCGCTGCTGATGACGACTACGGTTGCGCCGCAGTTGCGAGCCGCTTTTGCCATGCGATTCAGTCGGCGCGATTTGCCAGAGTTTGAGATTAGCACGATGACGTCACCCGGGCGTAACGTGAGCGCAAAACCGATTGATGTCTCGCTAATGGTGCTCGCCATGCAGCGGAGGCCCAGCTGCGAAAACTTAAACGTCGCATCGAGCGCGACCGCGTTCGTATTGCCCACAGCTGCAAACTCAATAACCCCTGCATGCTTAAGGGCATGCACAACAGCCGCCAGCGTATCGTGGTCGATCCCGTCGATGGTCGCATTAAGCTCGCTCACCTTGGCAGCCAGGATGTTCTTGAGGCTCTGCTCCATATTGTCGAGCGAGACCTCGTCGGTCAGGCCCTCGTTGCGCTGGCTTTCCAAATCCCTCGCCAACGAAAACTGAAAGCTGCGGAAGCTACCAAAGCCCAGCTTGCGGCAGAAGCGCGAAACGGTCGCCTCGGACGTGGCAGCGGCGCGCGAGAGCTGAGCGGCCGTGAGGCGTGGCGCCTCGGACTGGTGCTCCAATATATAGTCGACAATGCGCTGCTCGGACTCGCTGTATCCCTGATGGGTGCTAATGAGGGAAAGTGCGCTCTTGCTACTATCGGTCATGGATGGCTCCTGGTTGGCATGAAAATCTAGCTTGATTTGCAATGCCATAGTATACGGGCATTTTCAATTACAAGATACACCTTGCCGTTTCAAGTGTTGATGGTAAACTTTCACTTACCGTTTACGGTTATGAAAGAACCTTTCACCGGAGATTTGCACCTTAGCTCTTCTCACGCGGACGGTAGGTTGGTATCTTTCAGTTGTGGAAAAACGCGCATCGAAGCGCGTGTAGGGGAGCGCCCGCGGGCGCTGTACTCAAGAAGGAGGGACACATGGCTAAGTTTGACATCATCGCCGCGACCGGTTGCCCGACCGGCATTGCGCACACCTTCATGGCGAAGGAGGCGCTGGAGAAGGCAGCTGCCGAGCGCGGTCTGACCATTAAGGTCGAGACTCATGGCCAGGTCGGTGTCGAGAACGAGCTCACCAAGAGTGAGATCGCTGGTGCCAAGGCCGTCGTCGTCGCAGCCGACAAGGATGTCCAGGCTGAGCGTTTCGCCGGCAAGCCCATGGTTTCCGTTGGTGTTTCCAAGGCCCTGTCCGTTGAGGCCGCCGGTAAGCTGATTGACCGCGCGCTCGCCGCCAAGGGCGACAGCACGGTTGCAGCCGCTGCCGATGTCGAGGACGAGGTCGAGGAGAAGGAGTCCATCGGCCACATCATCTACAAGCACCTCATGAACGGCGTCAGCCACATGCTGGTCTTCGTCGTTGCCGGTGGTGTTCTGACCGCCGTTTCGTTCCTGTGGGGCATTACGTCCTTCGATTCGACGGCGTCTGACTACAACAGCTTTGCTGCGATGCTCAAGATCATCGGCGGCATCGCCATGAACCTCATGGTTCCGGTGCTTTCCGCCTATATTGCCGAGTCCATCGGCAAGCGCCCGGCGCTCGTCCCCGGTTTTGTTGCCGGTATGATCGCCATCCAGGGCCTGCCTGTTAACGCCGAGACCGGCATGATCGACGCCGGTGGCGCCGGCGTGGGCTTCGGCTTCCTGGGCGGCATCGTCGGTGGCTTCCTCGCCGGCTATGTCATCCTGCTGCTCGAGAAGGTCTTTGCCGGTCTGCCCAAGAACCTGGACGGCCTCAAGGCTATCTTCCTGTACCCGCTGTTCTCGACGGCTATCGTCGGCCTGGTCATGCTCGGCATTTCCGGCCCCATGGCTGCCATCAACACCGCCATGATGGACTTCCTCAAGGGCCTGTCCGCCTCTGGCGCCGTTGTCCTGGGTCTTGCCATTGGCTGCATGTGCGCCTTTGACATGGGCGGCCCGGTCAACAAGGCTGCTTACGTCACCGGTACCGCTATGCTCACCGAGGCTCTGGCCGCCGGTGTTGGCACCGATACCTACAACTTCGGCACCAACTTCATGGCTGCCGTCTCCGCCGCCTGCATCGTTCCGCCGCTGATCACCACCTTTGCTGTCGTTGTCGGCAAGAAGTACTTCAGCCAGGAGGATCACGACGCCGGTGTCGTCAACCTCATCCTTGGTTGCACCCACATTACTGAGGGCGCCATTCCGTTCATGACCAAGAACATCTGGCCCGTCATGCCCATCATGATGCTCGGTTCCTCTATCGCTTCGATCCTGACCATTATGTTCAACGTTCACGATCCGGCGCCTCACGGTGGCTTCCTGGTCCTGCCCGTTGTCGAGAACGGTCCGCTGTGGGTCCTCGCGATCCTCATCGGCGCTGTGGTCGGTGGCATCCTGTTCGTGGCCTTCAAGAAGTACGACTTCGAGAAGAATCAGAAGGCCGCTCCTGTAGCCAAGCCCGTTGAGGCCCCCAAGGCCGCTGCCGTCGAGGACCCCAAGGCCGAGACTGCCGACTTCGTGAAGGTCGAGAACGTCTTTGTCGCCGAGGACTTCGCTTCTCGTGACGAGGCTCTGAGCTTCGTTTCCAACCAGGCCGTCAAGGCCGGTATCGCAAGCGACGCCGACGCCGTGATGAACGCCTTCCTGGCCCGCGAGGCCGAGGGCACCACGGGCATGATGGAGGGCTTCGCCATCCCGCATGCCAAGTCCGACGCCATTAGCGAGGCTGCCGTGATCGTCGTCAAGGACGAGTCCGGCGTGACCGGTTGGGACACCATGGACGGCGCTCCCGTCAACGTGGCTATCGCCCTGCTCATCCCCGGTGCCCAGGCCGGCACTACGCACCTCAAGATCCTGTCCAAGGTCGCCGAGGCGCTCATGGACGAGGACTTCCGTGCCACCGTCAAGGGTTCCACCGACGCCGCCGAGATCGCCAAGACGATCAACGCCCGCCTGGTCTAATTCCACAGTACGCGAATAACATCGCCCCCTGTAACAAAGGCGGAGCCCCTCTCCAGGGCCTCCGCCTTTTTTCATCTCCCTTCTTCTAACTTGCGGTGAAATAGGGACTGTTTAAATGTTTCAACCCTAAAATCAGTCCATATTTCACCGCAACTTAGAAGAAGGGGATAGCGCGCCCTGTCTATCGGCTCGTCCGTACAGACAAAAATTCTGCCTAGATTCCTTTCGCACGATATTGCTCTGGACCAACCGATTTTCCGCAGCTCGCTCGCCCCAGACCCCGCGCGCGGGGGCCATGAGATTTATCGCGAGTTCCGCACGAGCCGAAGAGCACTTAATGTGCTCTTCGTGCGAGCAGGACTGTAGAGCAGGAAATCTCATGGGTCCGCGCGCGGGGTCTGGGGCGAGCGAGCGGACAGAACAGACAACTGTCCAACAATTGGTTGATTTCCGATCTCAGCCGAACACATTGAGCGGACAGGCCGTTCCCGCAGTTAGCCGAACGCCCCCGAGGCCCCATTCAGGCCACGGGGGCGTCGTTTTCCCAGTTGAAGGAACGGTGGAGATGTGTTTCGATGGGTCCGGTGGCCATGCTCCGCCCGCCGCCCGGCACCTCTTCCCAGACTCAGCCGTACGGTCGGTCCGTCTATTCCGTTTTGCCTTCAGGCTAGGCCAGCGGGGCATCGCCCCTCTCTGCGCGCGCCCTCTCGATGAGTCCCGG
>NZ_JADNGN010000033.1 GCF_015553355.1 Collinsella aerofaciens | reverse complement strand
GCCTGACCCCATATCGTTGGGGCCAGGCCCGATTTTGCCTCTTGACAATGTCCTGCTCATATTAAAAGGAACGTCCCTAACTGCCGGTTGTGGGACAATACCGAGCGAACGTGATTGGGCGTCTGGGAAAAGGGGTCGCGATGAACAAGTTGAGGACGCTTGCCGACGTGCTGCGACAGGCTGGCTTTGCGCGCATCACGGGCCTGTTTCTTATCTTTTACCTGCTATGCTCGACGGCCGTCTGGCTGTCCGAGCCCACGACCCTCACGTTTGGTGATGGCCTGTGGTTTAGCTTTGAGACGGTCTCGACGATCGGCTTTGGCGACATCCCGGCCGAAACACCGGTTGCCCGCGCCATTACCGTCGTTCTGAGCGTTATCAGCATTTTTTACATCGCCATGCTCACGGGTGTGGCGGTGAACTACTGCAATACGCTTATCAAGATGCGTCAAAAGGACACCATGGCGCGCTTTATGGATGATCTGGAGCATTTGGAAGAGCTCGATCGCGACGAGCTCGCCGATCTTTCGCGCCGCGTGCGCGAGTATCGTCGACGCCAACGCTAGAGCGGGTGCCGCGCGTCACGATGAGGGGGACTGAATATGAACATCACCGTGTATCTGGGTGCCAGCGCCGGCAATGACCCAGCATTTCTGCCTGCGGTGCAAGAACTGGGCAACTGGATTGGCTCCAACGGACACGCGCTGGTATACGGCGGGTCCAAATCGGGCCTGATGGGCGCGCTCGCCGATAGCGTGCTCGATGCTGGCGGACACGTGACGGGTGTGGAGCCGAGCTTTTTTATCGAGGCCGAGTTTCAGCACGACGGAATCGACGACCTTATCGTGACGAGCGATATGGCCGAGCGCAAAGCCAAGATGATCGAGCTTGGCGATGCCTTCATTGCCTTTCCCGGTGGGACGGGAACGCTCGAGGAGATTGCCGAGGTCATGTCCGCGGCGTCATTGGGGCACCTGAGTGCTCCGTGCATCCTGTATAACCTGGACGGTTACTACAATGACCTTAAGGCGCTGCTTGGGCACATGATTGATAAAGGGCTTTCGAGCCCGAGGCGCCAGCACGGCATCTACTTTGCCCAGGATCTGCACGAGATCGCATCAATTATCAACGGATAAGCCTTGAGCCTGTCCCGCCGGGGTCCCCGGTGGCTCCGCTTGCGGCGCAGACGGTTGGCTTGACTGGGCAACGCTCGCTCTACAATAAAACGTATCTATGTCGACTTTGACCGCGGGAGGACCCGATGGATAACCTTGCCAAACCCACAAACCGCGCGCTGTTTTTGGTTAGCGTTGCCGTGACCGGTGCGTTCGCGGGTGCCGCGGTCTGGCTGTTCTTTTTTGCGATGGAGCATGGTATCGACTATCTATGGACCGAGATTCCGAGCGCGCTGGGCGTCGCTTCGCCCGAGCTTGCCAGCGGCCCGTTTGGCTTTCTGCCGTACCCGTTTTTTGTCTGCCTGCTGGGCGGCCTGTTAATCGGTCTGTTCGAAAAGATGACGGGCACCAAGACCGATGACCTCAACCAGGTGATGGCTAAGGTTAAGCAAGACGGGCGCTACCCGTACGACAACCTGGGCAAGCTTTCGCTCGCAGCATTGCTGCCGCTGCTGTTTGGCGGCAGCATTGGACCGGAGGCCGGCCTGACCGGCGTTATCGCGGGTCTGTGCAGCTGGGTCGGCGACCGTATGCGTCGCTTTGGCGCCGAGTTTAGGGAGCTCACGCTGCTGGGCACCCAGGCTGCCCTGACGGCGCTCTTTACCGCGCCCGTCTTTGGCTTTGTGGCGCCGCTCGCCGGTAGCGCCGACGGCCAGAGTGCTAATGACGATGAGTCCGCGTCCGACGAGATCACGATCAAGCTGCCCAAGGCGCAAAAGACCGTGGTCTACGGTATCGCGATCGCTGGCGGTTTGGGCACCTACCTGCTGCTTGGCCAGCTTGTGGGCGGCGGCATGGGTATGCCGAGGTTCGAGGCCGCCGTGGTGGGCAACCTGGAGCTTACCTGGCTCATTCCTCTGTCGCTGATCGGAACAATCTGCGGCTGGCTGTACTTTGTCTCTGAGCACGCGAGCGAAGCGCTTGCCCATGCAATAGGGGCGCGCCCTGTCGTCAAAGCCATGCTGGCCGGTCTGGCGCTCGCCATCTGCGGTACGGTTTTGCCCTGCACCATGTTTGCCGGCGAGACCCAGGCCGACGTGCTCATGGAGACCTACCTCACCATTCCCGCCGGCATGCTTATCACGACCGGTTTTGTCAAGGCCATGCTGACCCCCGCCCTCATCAACCTTGGTTGGCGCGGCGGTCACTTCTTCCCGGTTATCTTCTCGGGCGTAAGCCTGGGCTATGGCCTTGCCATCCTCACCGGCGCAGATCCGGTCTTTTGCGTCGCCGTCTGCACGGCATCGACGATGGGTGCGGTCATGCGTCAGCCGGTCATGGTCGTGGGCCTGCTGCTCATGTGCTTCCCCCTCAAGGGTATCGTCTGCATGATCATCGCGGCCGTCATCGCCGCCGGCATTCCACTGCCCAAGCCGCTGCGCAAGTAGTACAGTGGCGCACGCCGGGGACATGCCCTTTGCCACGGATTTGCGGGGAGGGGGGGCGATCGCGTCCTTCGCGGATTGAGACTCGTGTGGCTACAGATCGCGTACTCGATAAACCTTGGTGCTGACGGTGCAGCTGATTGCGCATAGTGCGAGCGCCAGTACGGCAATTCCTGCACACAGACAGCCAAGGACGGCAGGATCGGGATTCGCCCCGGCAATCGACATAGGCCAGTTGCTGATGGGGTTGGAGGAGCTCAGCGCTGCCATGGTAAGGCATCCGAGTAGGGCAAACAGGCCAACGGATAGGCGCAGTGCCTCCATGTATCCAAATCGGAAGAACAGCGGCTGTGCCAAGAACACCACCATGAGGGAGATGAGCATCGATGCTGCCGAGGCAATTGCGATCTCAAAGATGGTTTGTCCTGTCGAGGCCACGCCCGCGCTGTTGAAGAACGGAAGGGCGATGATGTTCAAAAGCACGGCGGCGCAGGCCATGATGGCCGAGAAGACAACGATGCACAGGTAGCGTGCGCAAATTATGTCTTTGCGCGTGAGAGGCAGCGTTGCCCGATAACGCTCCCATCCGTTTTGATTGTCGAAGCCGGCCAGCGAGCTCATGACCATGATGGGCGACATGGCGCTGACCGCGCAGGCGCCGGCGCTCATGCCGGAATCGCCATCCGACGCGTTGGCAAGGGTTAGCACGACGAAGATGAACAGGCCGACGCCCGCGATGCTCGGGGTGAGCGTGCGAACGATGGCGAGCTCGGACATAAAGGCGCGTTTCATTTCGAAGCCCCTTTCAGCATGAGGCGCAGATAGTCATCAATGGTTGCCCGATCGCAGGGAATCTCTGGGAAGGCCTCGAGCGTTTCGCGACGGTTGGGCACGAGCACGTCCACGCTATAGGCGTGGTGGATGTCACGGGCGCCTTCGACGCACGCCATGAGCTCCGCGGCCTGTGCCTGGGTGCAGTGGGCGATGCCGGCGCGGTCGGTAATGTCCTCGCGTGGCAGGTCAAACACAATCGAGCCGTTATCGATGCAGATGACGCGGTCGGCAGCACGATCGAGATCAGACGTAATGTGGCTCGAGAGCAGCACGCTGCGCTGGCCGTCGGCGACAAAGGCGAGCAGCTCATCGAGCAGTTCCTCGCGTGCCATGGGATCGAGGCCCGCGGTGGCTTCGTCCAAAACGAGCAGCTTGGCATTGTGGCTGAGCGCGCAGGCGAGCTGCAGCTTCATACCCATGCCGCGGGAGAGGTCCTTGACCTTTGTCTTGGGATCGAGGCCAAATCGGTTGATGAATCCGGCGAACGTTTCGCGGTCCCACGTGGGGTACGCCGGGCCTACGAGCGCCTCGATCTGGCCGACCTTGAGCGTGGAGGGGAAGGGGCATGTGTCCAGCACGAGGCCGATGCGAGAGCGCAGGTGGCGTTGCGACTCATCGGGCGCGTCGGTGCCACAGCGCTGCCCAAACAGGTGCACCTCGCCGGCATCGAGCTTTATAAGCCCAAGCGTGGCGCGAATGGTCGTCGTCTTGCCGGCGCCGTTTGCGCCCACAAAGCCAACAATTTGGCCGGGCTCCACGGCCAACGTGACGCCACGTAGCGAAAAGCGGTCGCTCACGCGGCGTGAGATGCTTTTGAGTTCTAGCAAGTTTTGCATGGCATAGCCTTTCTTGCAGATGGTTACTGCATGGTTTCGGGGGCTACCAGGTCGAGCATTTCGTGCAGTTTATCGCGCGTGACGCCCACGGCTTCGGCTTGCGTTGCTGCCTGTGCGAGCAGCTCTTCGATATGGCAGAGCTGATTTTCGCGCAAGAGTTCTTGGTTGCCCTCGGCGACAAAACAGCCCTTGCCCTGCACAGTGCAGATAAAGCCGAGCTGCTCCAGGTCGGCGTAGGCGCGCTTGGTGGTGATGACACTCACGCCAAGATCGCTCGCGAGTGCACGGATGCTGGGGAGTTTGGCTCCCGCAGCAAGCGTGCCCGAAAGGATCTGAGCTTTGACCTGCGAGGTTATCTGCTCGTAGATGGGCTTATCGCTCGAATTGGATAGGATGATGTCCACAGCGGCTCCTTAGCTGATGGGCTACACGTGTATATAACCGGTAAGCACAGTATATACACACTATGCACAGTTATGCAAGAGGAAATAACGGGGCCGTCCGTCCCTCTACTCATTCATCTCAATCTGTAACATCTGGAGGTCAAAAACCCTTCTAGGTGTTACAGATTGAGACAACCCATCGCGGAACACCGCTGACATTCCACCGTCCGAGCCCCAACTGATGAATTTGTCCTGATAGGCGCCCTAGGGCGGGATTTCGCGGCTACAATAATACGGTTACAACGACGTAATGCACTCAATGCAAGAAAGGATCCGCATGGCAAGCCTGTCGGATGAAATCTCGTCGCGCCGCACATTCGCGATCATCAGCCACCCGGACGCCGGTAAGACCACACTGACCGAGAAGCTGCTGCTCTATACCGGCAGCATTCAGACCGCCGGCTCGGTCAAGGGCAAGAGCTCGGCCAAGCATGCCGTCTCGGACTGGATGGACATCGAGAAGGAGCGCGGTATCTCCGTCACCTCCTCGGTGCTGCAGTTCACCTACAACGGCGCCTGCGTCAATATCCTCGATACCCCCGGCCACCAGGACTTCTCGGAGGATACCTACCGTACCCTTATGGCCGCCGACGCCGCGGTCATGGTCATCGACGGTGCCAAGGGCGTCGAGGCCCAGACCAAAAAGCTCTTTAAGGTCTGTACACTGCGCCACATTCCCATCTTCACCTTTGTGAACAAGCTCGACCACGATGCTCGCGATCCGTTTGAGCTCATGGAAGAGATCGAGAATGTCCTGGGCATCAATACGTATCCCATGAACTGGCCGATCGGCAGCGGCCGCAACTTCCGCGGCGTGTTCGATCGTCAGACTCGTCGCGTCATTGCCTTTGAGGGCGACGGCCACGCCAACGCCACCAAGAAGGTCGCCGAGGTCGAGGCCGAGCTGGGCGATCCTTCCATGGATGAGCTCATCGGCGAGGAGAACCATAAGAACCTGATGGACGACATCGAGCTGCTCGATGGTGCCGGCGACGAGCTCGACTTGGATGCCGTGGCCTGCGGCAAGCTGAGCCCGGCGTTCTTTGGCTCGGCGCTCACCAACTTTGGCGTGGAGCCCTTCCTCAAGGAGTTCCTGCGCCTGGCCCCGACGCCGCGCGCCTATACCGATACGCTCACCGGCGAACCGGTCGATCCCTGCCGCGACGACTTTAGCGGCTTTGTGTTTAAGATCCAGGCCAACATGGACAAGAACCACCGTGACCGTATCGCCTTTGTGCGCATTTGCTCGGGCAAGTTCGAGCGCGGCATGGACGCCTTCCACGTGCAGGGCAACCGCAAGCTCAAGCTTGCCACGGGCACGTCGATGATGGCCGACGACCGCGCCATCGTGGACGAGGCGTACGCGGGCGATATCGTGGGCCTGTTCGATCCGGGTATCTTTAGCATCGGCGACACCGTGTGCTCCGGGAAGCGCCACGTGCAGTATCCGCAGATCCCGACGTTTGCCCCCGAGATGTTCGCTCGCATTACGCAGGTCGATACGCTCAAGCGCAAGCAGTTCGTCAAGGGCATGGAGGAGCTTGCCCAGGAGGGTGCCATCCAGATCTTCCGCGAGCTGGGTGCCGGCATGGAGAGCGTCATTGTGGGCGTGGTCGGCGTGCTGCAGTTTGAGGTGCTCGAGCGCCGCCTCAAGGCCGAGTACCGTGTTGAGGTTCGTCGCCAGCCGCTGCCCTATACGGACATCCGCTGGATCCAGAACGACCCCGACACCATCGATATCCCGGCTCTTTCGCTCACGCGCGACACGCTACGCGTCGAGGACATGCGCGGCGGCAAGCTGCTGCTGTTCACGAGCCCGTGGAACGTGGATTGGGCAACCGACCACAACCCCGACCTTATCCTGTCGGAGTTTGGCAACGTAGCCTTTTAACGCATCGGCGCGGTGGCCCTGCGGTGCCACCGCGCTGCTTGCTTGCCTGATGCCGTGTGAGCGGCTATCATACCCACCGTCGTCTCAAGACCGGGGCGTCCGAGCAGTTCGGATCCGATATCCTGCTCGTTAAACCTAAAACCAAAGGAGTACATAATGATCAAGAAGGTCATGGAGGACTATAAAGTCCTGTTGCGGAGCATTCCCGCGGCAACGGTTTCGCTGTTTTTCGTGAGCGTCATCATGATGAACCTGCTGGCCAACAAAGAGCTTATCAGCCTGCCGTATCTGGCGCTCGACTGTGGCTTTGTGGTGAGCTGGGTTTCGTTTTTGTGCCAGGACATGATCTGCAAGCGCTTTGGCGCCAAGGCATCCATCCAAATCTCTATCCTCGCGCTGCTGGTCAACCTGGCCGTGAGCCTGTGCTTTTGGGCATGCTCACTCACGCCCGGCATGTGGGGCGCCTACTACGACACCGGCATGATCGAGGTCAACACTGCCCTTAACGCCACCATCGGTGGCACCTGGTACGTGGTGCTTGGCTCGTCGCTTGCCATGCTCGTTTCTGCCGTGGTTAACTCCACGCTCAATCAGTCGCTCGGCCGAATGGTCAAAAAGAATAATTTTGCGAGCTTTGCCTTCCGCTCCTATGTCTCCACGGGCGTTGGCCAGTTTATCGACAACCTGGTCTTTGCCATCGTGGTGAGCCACACGTTCTTTGGCTGGACCTGGGTGCAGGTCCTTATGTGCTCGCTGACCGGCGCTGTTGCCGAGCTGCTGTGCGAGGTTTTCCTGAGCCCCGTGGGCTACAAGGTCGTGCGCGGCTGGGAGCGCGAGAATGTGGGCTCCGAGTACCTCGAGCGCCACGCAACCGCCTAAGGAGCAAGTATGCGGGTTTTGATCACGGGTGCTTCGGGCGGTATCGGAGCCGCATGCGTGCAACGATTTTTGGACGAGGGCCACGAGGTCGTGGGCTTTGATTTGCTACCGGCGGCGATCAAACACGAGCGCTACCGCCATCTGATCGTTGATGTTCGCAAGCCGGACGCGTTTCCAGACGATCTTGAACCCCAGGTGATCGTGAACGTTGCCGGTACGCAGGATTCGGCTGACGACATCGCCGCCAACCTGTATGGCACCATCAACGTGACCGAGCGCTACGCCTTTGCGGGGGAGGGGCTTGCCGCCAAGCCGGCGCCGGCTATCAAATCCGTGGTCAATGTGGGGTCGGCGAGCGGGCATACGGGATCGGAGTTTCCTGCCTATGCTGCCAGCAAGGGCGGCGTTATCGCCTACACCAAGAACCTTGCAAACCGCCTGGCACCGCAGGCCATTGCCAACAGTGTGGACCCGGGCGGCGTTATCACGCCGCTCAACCGTTGCGTGATGGAAGACGAACACCTGTGGAACCAGATTATGGAGCTCACGCCGCTTAAGCGCTGGGCCACCGCCCAAGAGATCGCCGAGTGGATCTACTTTGTGGGCGTGACCAACCGGTTTATGACCGGGCAGAGTCTGCTAATCGATGGCGGCGAGGCCGGCCGCACACAATTTATTTGGCCCGAATAGGAAATGCGCCCGATGGAAAGCCGTCGGGCGCATTTTTGATGTATCGATTGTTAGCCGAGGCAAGTCCAGTTGACGGGGGTCGAGTCGTGCTGTTCGAGTAGCCGATTGGCTGCCGAGAAGGGACGCGATCCCATAAAGGCGGGGAGTTCTGCCGTGGCACGGTTGGCCGAAAGCGGCGAGGGGTGCGTAGAGGCCAGGCAGAACTTGCCGGTTGTCTTGCCCGCACCAGTTGCGACGATCTTGCCTTCGACCATCTGCTGGGCAAAGCGACCCCATGTCAAAAAGACTACCGGCTGGGGCAGCTGGCAGCAGCGTTCGATAACGTAGTCGGTCAGGGTGCTCCAGCCCAGTTTGGCGTGCGAGTTGGCGGCATGCTCGCGCACGGTGAGCGTAGTGTTGAGGAGCAGGACGCCCTGCTGTGCCCATGGGGTTAGGTCTCCCGTGGCGGGAATGGGGCAACCCAGATCGGCGTTGAGTTCCTTGTAAATGTTACGCAGGCTCGGCGGTAGCTTGGTTTGCGTCTCGGGGACCGAGAACGACAGCCCCATGGCCTGGTTGGGTCCGTGATAGGGGTCTTGACCCAAGATGACAACCTTGACCTGGTCGGCCGGCGTGTAGGCGAGGGCATTGAGGATGTCGTCTTGTGCCGGGTAGATGGTTTGCTCAGCACGCAAAAGGGCGATGCGCTCGAGCAGCTGGTTCGTAGTGTCACGTACCGGCTGCGGCGCATCGCCCAACCAAGTTGCTATGTTGCGGTCGCGGGACGCGGCGTCCATGGGGCTCCTTTACGTCAGATGCTCTGCTGGCATCTATTGTAAAGGCGCACCGGTTGCCTTTATGCCGCGGCTGTATGAAGAGTGGGGTCTACGAGACGTGCTCGGGCGCTCCTGCCATGCGGGCATGGTCGTGAGCATGCGCATGAAGGCGCGGGAGCTGCACGGTTGCCGCCATGACGCCGGTGAGGATGAGGGCGGCGCCAAAGAAGGCGATGGGGCTCAGGACCTCGCCGACCAGGAAGAACGAAAAGACGGCGGAGCAGACCGGCTCGAGCGAGAAGGCGAAGCCAGTGGTCTCGGCAGGCACGTGGGGCTGCACGAGTGTCTGGGTGATAAAGCCGTAGGCAGAGCAGATGAGCGCGAGGGCAACGACGACCACGATCTCGCTGGGCGTACTGGGAAGTGTGAAACCGCCAAAGACGCATGCGGCAATGCCCGAGAACAGGCCGCCAAAGCCCAGCTGCCAAACGCCCAGGGACAGCGGATCGACTTCTTCGACAAACCGCTTGGCGACAATGATGTGTCCGGCGTAGATAAAGGCGGAGAGCAGCATGATGAGCGCGCCCGGGTTCAGGCTGGTGAAGTCGGCACCCGAGAGCAGCAACATACCGCAGGTGACGATGGCCGTGCCGATGAGCACCTTGCGCTCGGGGGCGCGACGCAGCAGGGCTGCGTTGGCAAACGGCACGATCACGACCGTCAGGCTCTGCAAAAAGCCGGCAGTGGAGGCGGAGGTGAGGCTGGAGCCCAGGCACATGCAGGTGAGCTCGGTTGCCATAATGGCGCCGATGATGGCGGCGCGGACCATAAGGTCGCGGTTGATGCGCAACGCGCGCTTGTGGAAGAGCAAAAGGCAGGCCGCGAAGGCGATGATACAGCGCAGCGCAACGATGCTCGTGGCGTTCATGCTGTCCATGCCGATCTTCATGAGGGGGTACGAAAAGCCCCATGCGACGGGAACGGAAAATGAGAGCGCGATTGCTTTTTTGCGATCCATGGGACTCCTTTTGTTACAGAACGGTTTCGCAAAAAGGATTCTGCTCCCAGATTTGGATGTAGTAAAGCGAATGTATCTTCAGTATGATTAAGAAACGCTAAAGTTGGTGCGAAAAGCGCTGGCAAAACGTTTTACGGCTGCATTGATGTGGAGGCACGATGGCATCGCGGTATCAGATTGTTTGCATGGTGGTCGATTGCGGCAGTCTGAAACGTGCGGCGGACGAGCTGGGCTATACGCAAAGTGCGGTGAGCCAGGCCGTCAAGGCGCTCGAGCGCGAGCTGGGTACCACGCTTATCGAGCGCGGTAAACAGGGCGTTTCGCTTACGCGCGACGGCAAGCAATATCTGCCGTACCTGCGCCAGATTGTGACCGCCGAGGCCGAGCTCGAGGGCAAGCGCCAGGAGCTGCTGGGGCTTTCGTCGACCGATATTCGCATCGCGACGTTTACCAACGTGAGTCGTACCGTGCTGCCGCGTGTGATCCGCGACTTTGGTGCGCTGCACCCGGGCGTACGCTTTACCCTCAAGCAGGGCGATTACACGCGCAACGCCCAGTGGGTGCACGATGGCGTGGTTGATTTTTGTTTTACGGCGCGCGGATTTACCGCTGGGCTCGAGAAGCGCGTGGTCTATCACGACGAGTTGGTGGCATTGCTGCCGACCGCGCATCCGCTGGCGGCAAAGGAAAAGGTGACGCTCGCCGACTTGGCGTCCGAGCCGTTTGTGCTGCTGGATGAGGGCGAACAGAGTCTGGTGCTCGATGCATTCGCAACGCACGGACTGTCGCCGCACGTGACGAGCGAGGTCACCGACGACTACACCATCATGGCGATGGTGGAGGAGGGCCTAGGCGTGAGCATGCTGTATCGCCGTACCGTTGAGGGCATGCGAGCCGATATTCGTGTGCGGCCCATCGTACATGCCCCCTCGCGCGACGTTGTGGCCGCCTGGCGCAGCTGGGACACCATGCCCATCGCCACGAGGCGCTTTATCGACTATATGAGCTCGCATATTGTCAGTTAATGACTGGCGTGGCGTTGAGTGCGGTGTTTAGCGGGCTGTCGCTTTGGCTTGGGTGGCGCGATAGGTGCGTGCCGGGTGGCAGAGTAGTACCGCCACGACCATAAAGAACGCCGTGGTACCCAGGCTGATGGGGTAGACCATCATGATGTTCGCAAAGGTGCGGAAGTGCGGGAACACGCAGAACACCCAATAGAAGCGGATGCCGCAGACACAGATCATGGTGATGAGGGCGGGCGTGAGCGAGATGCCAAAGCCGCGCAGGTAGCCTGACATGTTTTCGTAGAACATGCTAAAGGCGTACGCCGGGAAGATCGAACACACGCGGATATAGCCGATCGAGACGATGTTGGGGTCGCTGTTGAACAGCGACAAGATCTCGCGCCCCAGGCCGACAATAACGATAATCGTGGTGAGCGCGACGATACCGCCTTCGACCAGGCAGACCTTGAGCGTTTTGGTGCATCGGTCGATCTGGCGGGCACCGTGGTTTTGTCCCACAAAGGTGGTGCAAGCCTGGCTAAAGCTGTTGAGCAGGTTGTAGCACACGTATTCCAGGCTCATGGCGGCGCTCGATGCCGCCATGACCTCGGTGCCCAGGCTGTTGATGGCAGACTGGATGATGATGTTGGCGACGGCAAAGACGGCGCTCTGGATGCCGGCGGGCAGGCCAATCTTGACGATGCGCTTGAGGGCGACGGGGTCGATAGCCAGGTCGCGCGGGGTGACGCGGACGACGGAGTCGGTCTTGAGCAGGCGGATAAAGAGTGTAGCGGCGCTGACGGTGTAGGCGATGGCGGTGGCGATGGCGACGCCCGCGACGCCCCAGTGGAGTACGGGGACAAAGATGAGGTCCAGGCCAATGTTGAGGACGGTGGACACGGCAAGTGCCTGCAGCGGCATGCGGGTGATGCCGACGGAGCGGAAGATCGCGGCCTCAAAGTTGTAAAGCAAGATTGAGGGCATGCTCAGCAAAAAGACGCGTAGATAGAGCGAGGCGAGCGGCATGGTTTCGGCGGGAACGTTGAGCGCGGTGAGCATGGGCTCGGCAAAGATCTCGCCCAGCGCGATGACGACAAAGCCCACGAGCGCCATTAAAATCGAGGTATGGACGGCGCGTTTGACCATGTTCTGATCGTTGCGGCCGATAGCGTTGGCGATGACCACGTTGGAGCCAAGCGACATGCCAATAAACAGGTTGAGCATAAGGCTGGTAAGCGGAACATTAGAGCCGACCGCCGCCATGGCGAGGGTTCCCTGGTCGCCCGAGAAATTACCGATGATGACCGTGGCGATGAGGTTCGACAGCTGCTCTAAGATGCTCGTGGCGGCCACGGGGAAGGCGAACAGGGGAATATTGCGCCACAGCGATCCGGTGGTCATGTCAATGTGCTTAGATGCGGTGTCAGCCATACGCTCTCAATCTCTAATATCTCTTTCGTGCTTATTTGCGCAGATGATGATACTCCTAATCGACTAGTCATTGGGGACGTTCTTAAACGACTAGTCCTTCAAGAACGTCCCCAATGACTAGGTGGGGAAGGCGTGCGACAATGGTGGGCGTTGTGTTGTTCGCGCTAAGGAGTTGCCATGTTGTTGTGTCCCGTTTGCCATGAGCCACTGGCGGATAACGAGCGCGGTGCTGCATGCGCGGGCGGACACCGGTTTGACCGTGCGCGCGAGGGCTATCTATACCTCCTACGCTCGTCCAAGAGCGGCGATTCCATGGGCGATCCCAAGTCGCAGGCGCGCAGCCGACGTGACTTTCTGAACCGCGGCTACTATGCGCCGTTGCGCGATGCGATGGTTGAGCTGGTGCGCGAGCGGGTGTTTGGACGTGCCGCGTCTACGAACTGTCCCATGACGTTGCTCGATATTTGCTGTGGCGAGGGCTACTACACCAGCGCCATGGGCGCGGTGCCGGGCGTGGACGCTTACGGGTTTGATTTGGGCAAAGAGATGGTGCGCCTGGCCGCCAAGCGCGGCGATGCGACCTACTTCGTGGCCAACATGAAGGACATCCCCGTGGCCGATGGCGCCTTCGATATGGTGACCGAGCTCTTCGCTCCCTTTAACGAGCGTGAGTTTGCCCGCGTGCTGGCGCCCGAGGGCTCGCTCTACACCGTCGTGCCAGGTGCCCGTCATCTGTTTGGGCTTAAGGAAGTGCTCTACGATACACCGTACCTTAACGACGAGAAACTGCCGCAGACCACTGAGCTCGAGTTGGTCGGAACGCAGCGGGTGTCTGCGAATATTACGCTTCAGACCCAGGCCGACATCGAAGCCGTATTTCAGATGACGCCCTACTACTACCGCACGCGCCCTGCCGACAAAGAGCGCCTGGCAAACCTGGACACCCTTCAAACCGACATTGACTTCATCATCGCCGAGTACCGCCACAGCTAACGACCTGCCAAAAAGGGACAGGTTTATTTTGGTAGGTTTTATCTGGGCAAACGTAAAGGGCCGACCGCGGAGATGCGCGATCGGCCCTTTTTAGTTGCTTGGCTGCAGAGGTTATGAGAAGCGGGCGCTTACAGGCGGTCCTTGTTCTCGGCCTTAACCTCATGTGCCTGCTGAACAAAGAACAAGTCGTAGACCACGATGATAAAGGCGCCAAAGTTGATGGCGTCACCGCCAAACGCGGGAAGCGTGAGCACCGCCTGGGCAAGCGTGGCGACAGCGGCAACAATACCGAGCTTAAACGCGCCGTCTACCTGCGAAGGCTTGTTGGCGCCCTTGATACCGGCGACGCCTGCGGCAAGGTCGACGAGACCCTTGGCGATAAGCACGACCGCTGCGAGCGTGGCGTACGAACCGTACGTGGAATCGAGATTGCCCGTGGCGATACCGACGCCGGCAATGACGAGGCTGGCGATGCCCAAAACAAAGTAGATGAGGGCAAGGATTTTGAGAGTCTTGCGAGTGAAGCTCATGGCTGGTCCTTTCGATACGAGTACGCCAACTTGGCGCACCCAATGTGCTGCACATATGGTGAAGTACATTGTAGTTCAACGGGGCGATGCATGCGCTTGAAAGCGTCTCTTGCCTGTACGGTCCAACCTTTCAAAAAGGAAAGCTGGGCGTAAGCCAAATCGATGGCAGCGTATGCGCGGCGCTGCGATGATGGGGCCATGGTAAGAGCTGGACCGAAGGAGGAGCCATGATGTACGGAGCAGGGCAAGTGCGTGAGCCGCGGTCGTTGGGAAGGCGCATGAGTGATTCCGTGATCGCTGCTGTGTGCACGGGATTGATGGCGGTGCTTTGCATTGCGATGCTGTGGGCCATGTCGCATGTGGGACAATAGCGGACGGTTGGGTGCTGGCATAAACGGCGCCCCGCGTATTCGTTTTGCTTGTTAAGGAGTGTCCATGGGCGTCGTCGATCCCTTTTCTGTTGCTCGGGCCGCGGGGCTTGAGCTGACCGGGAAGTCCGAGGGCCTCACGCTCACCGACGGCACGATGGAGCTGCGTGCCGATTTCACCCGCATGCTTCCACGGCTCAAGCAGGGCCGTCTGCAGCAAGAGCTGTTGGTAAAGGCTGCGCGCACAAAAGGCATCGAGAGCCCATGGGCGATTGACGCCACGGCAGGCTTTGGCGAGGATTCGCTGCTGCTGGCTGCCGCGGGCTTTACCGTCGATCTGTATGAGCAGGATTGCGTGATCGCGGTGCTCCTCAAGGATGCCCTGGATCGCGCGGCAGATGATCCGGCGCTTGCGGCTGCCGTGGCCCGCATGCGCCTTCATGCGGGCGAGGACAGCATTGCCGGTCTTCGCCATATAACTGAGCTGATCGAGCAGGACAAGCTCGCGACTCCCGACGTGGTGTATCTGGACCCCATGTTTCCCGAACGCACCAAGAGCGCGGCGGTTAAAAAGAAGTTCCAGATCCTACATCATCTAGAGCAGCCATGCGCCGACGAGGAATCGCTGGTCGAGGCGGCGCTTGCGGCGCGCCCGCGCAAGGTCGTTATCAAGCGGCCGGTGAAGGGGCCACTGCTTGCCGGCGTTAAGCCGAGCTATCAGCTTGCGGGCAAGGCCGTTCGCTACGATGTTTTGGTGCCGCCGCGCCCGTAGCTTGCGTGCGATGGCTGGCGCTCCGTCAATGCCGTGCCGATGCGGTGCCTATTTCCAAGGGTACGACGTCAGGTGCCATCCGCCACAGTATTCGCATTTGTAGCAGGCCAGCCCGCGCCGCCCGCGGTTTTCGCAGTCGGCCATAACGGCCTCGGCCTCGGCGCGCGTGTCGTAACGGTTTTTTCGCTCGCACGACTTGTAGCGCCAGGCTTCATCGCGCTCGGCGTTCAGGGCGTCGCGGCGCTCGTCCTCGCGCGCAAACAGGTCGCTCATATCGCCGCCGGTGGCAGCGCCCAAAAACTCGCTTTTGGCCTTTGACCAGGCGGCTCGCTTTTTGCTCCCCATCTGCTTCGCGCCCTTCTCAAAACGTTGGTATCATTGCTCAATCAAAGTGATACCAATAAACGTGAGGTCGCCGCGTGATGATCAGAAAAACCCTCGATACCGACATTCCCGCCGTCATGGCTATCTATGACGCGGCCCGCGCCTTTATGCGCGCGCATGGCAACGCCACGCAGTGGCCCGAGGGCACGCCTTCTGCCGAGCAGCTCAAAAGCGATATCGCCGCCGATGGCAGCTATGTGTGCGAAGTTGACGGCCGCGTGGTGGCGACGTTTGCCTTTTTGCCGGGCCCGGACGAGTGCTATGACGTAGTTGAGGATGGTCAATGGCGCAGCGACACTCCGTACGCCGTGCTGCACCGTGTGGCGTCCGACGGCACCGTGCACGGTATCGCGGCTGCGATGTTTGCCTTTGCCAAAGAGCGTGCCGATCACCTGCGCATCGACACGCATCAGGACAACCTGCCCATGCAGGGTGCGAGCATCAAGGCGGGATTTGAGCGCGCCGGCATCGTGTATGTGTCAGACGGCACACCGCGTGTTGCGTTTGACTGGCTGCGCGAGGCATAAGAGCGGAGACGCGTATCAACAATTCGCGCGAACGAAAATGGCTCCGGGTGGGGCCATTTTCGTTCGCTGCGCTGTTTTGCAAGCCGGCTTTCGCAAGGCGCGAACCTACGAAAATCGCCGCGCGGCAACGCGGGGCGATGAGCTCGGTCGGGGGATAGGGCCCGCTTCGCCCGCCGGCCCGTAAATTGTATCATCCAGTGTGGAGCGTGAACGCCCGTTGCCGCGTGCGATGGGCCTGCAATAAGAGGAGAGCCATGTCGAAGCAAGCGGTCGTTGGAATCTTGGCGCATGTCGATGCCGGCAAGACCACGTTGGCCGAGGCCATGCTGTTCAACGCTGGTCGCATTCGCAAGCGCGGCCGCGTGGACGATGGCGATTCGCATCTGGATACGAACGCGATCGAGCGCGAGCGTGGCATCACGATTTTCTCATCACAGGCTGTGCTCGACCACGGCAACACCCACGTTATGCTCGTGGACGCTCCCGGCCATGTCGATTTTTCTGCCGAGGCGGAGCGCACATTGCGCGCGCTGGACTACGCGATTTTGGTTGTGGGTGCCAACGATGGCGTGCAGGGGCACACCGAAACCCTGTGGCGCCTGCTTGCGCGCTATGAGATCCCGACGTTCATCTATATCAACAAAATCGATTTGGAGAATCCCGGCCGCGATGTTTTGCTGGCGCAGCTCGGCCGGAGGCTTTCCGAAGGCTGCTTGGATGCCAACGAACTGCTGGCGGGCGGCGCCGTTCAGGAGGACGCTGCTGCGTTGGACGAAGCGGCGCTCGAGGAGTTTCTTGAGGCGGGTGAGCTTTCCGTCGCGACGCTGTCGCGCATGGTCGCCGAGCGAAAACTCTTTCCTTGCTTTGCCGGCTCGGCGCTCAAGGACCAAGGCGTGGACGAGCTGCTCGACGGCATATGCGCGCTTATGCGTGAACAGACGTGGCTCCCGGAGTTTGCCGCGCGTGTCTATCGTGTTAGCCGCGGGGATCGCGGCGAGCGCTTGGCATGGGTTAAAGTGACCGGCGGCACGCTGCATGCCAAGCAGATGATTAACGGACGTTCCGGTGCCGAGGCATGGGAGCAAAAGATCGACCAGGTGCGCATCTATAACGGCGAGAAATACGAGCTTGCCCAAGAAGTTGCCGCTGGCGGTATTTGTGCCGTGACGGGTCTTGCGCACGTTCGCCCGGGGGACGCCCTGGGCGCGGAGCCTGCGGGCGATGCACCTGTCATTGCGCCGGTCCTCACCTATACGGTGCTTCCGGGCGAACACGATGTCCATGCGGTGTTCAAAGCGCTGACTGAGTTGGCGGACGAAGATCCCATGCTCGGCGTAAGCTGGAACACGCATCTTGAACAAATACATCTGCAGCTCATGGGAGCGGTGCAGCTCGAGGTCGTGCAGCGCGTGCTGGCCGATCGTTTTGGCCTTGCGGTCGAGTTTGAGCCCGGCGGCATCCTCTATAAGGAGACGATTTCGCAGCCGGTCGAGGGCGTGGGCCACTTTGAGCCACTGCGCCACTATGCCGAGGTGCATCTGAGCCTGGAGCCGTTGCCAGCGGGTTCGGGCGTGCAGTTTGGCACCGTGACCTCGACCGACGAGCTCGATCTTAACTGGCAGCGTCTGGCACTTACTAACGCCATGGAGCGCGATCACCTGGGCGTGCTGACCGGCTCGCCCATCACCGATGTACGCATTACGCTCACAGGTGGCCGTGCGCATGCCAAACACACCGAGGGCGGCGACTTTCGCCAGGCCACGTACCGCGCGATTCGCCAGGGTTTGATGCAGGCGCGTGAGGCCGGCGCGGCGGTGCTGCTGGAGCCGTGGTATCGCTTTGAGCTCGAGGTGCCGGGGGAGTGCGTGGGCCGGGCGCTCTCGGATGCCACGCGCATGGGTGCCGAGTACGAGCCGCCGACGATGGCGGGGGACCGGGCGAAGCTTGTGGGTCGCGTGCCGGCATCCGAGGTGCAGGACTATGCCCTGGAGGTAGCTGCCTACACAAGCGGCCGCGGTCATCTGTACCTGGAGTTCGCCGGTTATGCGGCTTGCCATGATGCCGAGCGCGTAATCGAGACGGCCGCCTATGAGCCCGAGGCCGATCTGCCCAACACGCCTGATTCGGTCTTTTGCTCTCACGGTGCCGGTTACACGGTCAAATGGTACGACGTACCCGCCGCGGCGCACGTAAAGGTCGATCCCTCCACCTTCCGCCCCTGGCGAGCAGCAGATGCCGAGTTTTTCGGCCACATGTGCCATTAGGGGACGGGGTAGAAATGGTAGGTTTTCTGGTCCTCTAGTCCTTGACAAATTGGTTTTGGTGCCAGCGTGACAAATTGTCAGTCCCTTTGTCAGATTAAATTGGTATAACTCGGTACAAGTTGGTATAACTATTGCCAAGGTTTGCCAATCCGAGGAGGCCGACATGAATCCAAATCCCTTTAAGCCCACGGCTGGCAAGCGGCCTCCGATACTCATCGGTCGCGAGTCGGTCATTGAAGATTTCGAGGAAGGGCTCGATAACGGCGCCGGAGCGCCGGGCAGGCTCATGCTCATTACGGGAAACCGCGGTTGCGGCAAGACGGTTCTCCTGCGGGAGCTGCAACGTCTAGCCAATGAGCGCGGATGGGCGGTTGTCTCCGATTCCGCTTCGCTTGGCTTATGCGACCGCTTGGCCGATGCACTTCGCTCGAATAAACCCGTTGTGACGTCAATGGAACTCGGTCCATCATTCGGGCGCATGTCGGTCGAGGCGGCGCGTGCAAAGGGTGAAACGCTGCGCGGGCTGGTCAACGAGCGCCTTAAGAAGCTCGATCCAGGCAAAGGCATGCTGTTTGCGATTGACGAGGCACAATCGGCGTCTATCGAGGAGCTGGCGGCCCTTGCCGTTCTCTATCAGCAGGTGCTCGGAGACCAGGATGCCACGGGCTTGTCCGATAGCGACCAGCGCGGTCTCGCGCTGGTGTTTGCCGGCTTACCCAGTATGGTTGACGATCTGCTCGAAGAGCCGAGCGTGACGTTTTTGCGGCGTGCCCAGCAGCGTACGCTGGGGGCGATTTCTTTGCCCAAGGTGCGCGATTCATATATCCAGACGGTCAAAAACGCTGGTCTTTACGTTGACGCGGGGACGGCTGATCTTGCGGCACACAAGAGCATGGGGCATCCCTATATGGTTCAGCTGGTGGGATATTACATGTGGCGGTCTGCCATTCGGCGTGACTCGCAGGTCATTGAAGAGCGCGATGTTGAGGCTGGGCACGTGGATGCCATCTCCGAGTTCTATGAAGCGGTCGACGCGCCCCTGTATTACGGATTGCGCAGCTCACAGCGCCTCTTTATTGAAGCCATGGCGGCTGACGAGGGCAAGCCGACGCGCATGGCGGATATCATTGAGCGTTGTGATCGTACCCAAAGCTGGGCGAGTAAATATCGCGCAAGCTTGATTCGCGAGCGCGTCATCGAGGCTGCCGGATACGGCCTCGTCCGGTTTACCGTGCCCATGCTGGGCGCGTACATTCGCGATCGAGTTTTATGGCATGAGTAGGGTGATAAAGGTGACGGAACAGAAGATGAGCCCGCAGGCTATCGAGGTACGCGGCGCGCGCGTCCATAACCTCAAAGACATCGATATCGATATTCCGCTGGGAAAGCTGGTGGGTATTGCCGGCGTATCGGGTTCGGGCAAGAGTTCGCTGGCACTGGGGGTTCTTTATGCCGAGGGTTCGCGCCGCTACTTGGAAGCGCTCAGCACCTATACTCGACGTCGCCTGACGCAGGCCGAACACGCCCAGATGGATGAGGTATTGCACGTACCGGCGGCGCTCGCATTGCATCAGCGCCCCAGCGTGCCGGGCGTGCGCTCGACCTTTGGTACCATGACCGAGCTCAACAACAGCCTGCGCCTGCTCTTTAGCCGTTGCGCCCATCACGTGTGTCCGCACTGCGGGGCGCGCGTGGAGCCGAGCCTTAACGTGGCTGCGGGCCTGTCGCTCACGTGCCCTGCATGCGGTCGCGAGTTCTACGCGCCGAGCGCCGAGGACCTTGCCTTTAACAGCGGCGGTGCCTGTCCCACCTGCGGCGGCACCGGTGTTATGCGCGAGGTGGACGAAGCGAGCCTGGTGCCCGATGAGTCAAAGACTATCAACGAGGGCGCGGTGCTTCCCTGGGGTACGCTCATGTGGGATCTGATGAAGCAAGTGGCTGGCGAGATGGGCGTGCGCACCGATGTGCCGTTTAACCAGCTCACGCCTGAAGAACGCGACATCGTGTTCCACGGCCCGGCGGTTAAGAAGCACATTCTCTACGTTCCCAAAAACGGCGAGGGTGCCACGCCGCTCGACTTCACCTATTACAACGCCGTCTATACCGTCGAGAATGCGCTCGCCAAGGTTAAGGACGACAAGGGCCTCAAACGCGTTGCGCGCTTTTTGCGCGAGGGAGCATGCCGCGATTGCGGCGGCACGCGTCTCTCCGAGGCTGCGCGCCAGCCCCAGGTGTGCGGTATCAATCTGGCGCAGGCCGCGGCCATGACGCTTGGCGATGCGGTTGAGTGGGTGCGCGGGGTGCCCGCATCCTTGCCGCCCGAGATGCGGCCCATGGCGACGGATATCTGCGATTCGTTTTTGAGCGTGGCCCGTCGTCTGGTCGACCTGGGTCTCGATTACCTTTCATTCGACCGCGCTGGTGCCACGCTCTCCACGGGTGAGCGCCAGCGCGTTCAGCTCGCCCGCGTGGTGCGCAACCGATCGACGGGCGTGCTCTATGTGCTGGACGAGCCTTCGATCGGCTTACATCCCGCCAATGTCGACGGCTTGGTGGGCGTGATGCGCGATCTGGTGGATGACGGCAACACCGTGGTTGTTGTCGACCACGATACGCGCGTACTGGCGGAAGCCGACTATCTGGTCGAGATGGGCCCCGTTGCCGGAGCAGGCGGCGGCAGTGTAATCGCCGCTGGTACGGTAGACGAGGTCGAGCAATCGCAGGGCAGCCGTATCGCGCCGTTTTTGCGCGCCGAGCTCAAGCGCTTGCGTCCGCAGGTGACTGACGACGAAATGTTCGACCAGGGACATATCCGCATGGCAACCGATGCCATCCATACCGTCAAGCTGCTCGAGGTTGATATCCCGCGCGGCCGCCTTGTCGCGGTGACGGGCGTTTCGGGTTCGGGTAAGACGACGCTCGTGCTCGAGACGCTCATTCCTGCACTTAAGGCGCAGGCAGCTGGCGAGCGCTTGCCGGGGCACGTGCGTTGGGTCGATGCCGAGGGCATTGGCCGCGCAAATCTGATTGACGCTACGCCCATCGGCGCCAACGTACGCTCGACGGTAGCGACCTATGCCGACATTCATGACGAGCTGCGCCGCGCCTTCGCCCGTACGCCTGAGGCTAAGGCAGCCGGCTACAAGGCGGGCGCCTTTAGCTACAACACCGGCGCCTTGCGCTGCCCTACGTGTGACGGCACGGGCTCGATATCGCTCGACGTGCAGTTTTTGCCCGACGTCGAGATCATCTGCCCGGCATGCCGTGGTTCGCGCTACGCCGAGGCCGCCTCGCATATCCATCGCGAGGGCAAGGACGGGAGCTTGCTTACGTTGCCGCAGCTCATGGACATGAGTGTGGACGAGGCCCTCGACGCCACGGTGGGACTCAAGAAAGTCCAGGCGCGCTTGCAGACCTTGCATGACCTAGGCTTGGGCTATCTCACGCTCGGTGAGCCCACGCCGGCGCTCTCGGGCGGCGAGGCACAACGCCTTAAGCTCGCGAGCGAGATGGGCCGCGTGCAGGACGATGCCGTGTTCGTATTCGACGAGCCCACGATCGGACTGCATCCGCTCGATGTTCAGGTGTTGCTGAGTGTGTTCGACGGCCTTGTTGCCAAGGGCGCCACGGTTATCGTGATCGAACACGATCTCGACCTTATCCGTAACGCCGATTACGTGATCGACATGGGCCCAGGCGGTGGCGACGCCGGCGGGCAAATCGTCTGCGCCGGCACGCCGGGCGACATCGCGGCCTGCTCCGCAAGCATCACCGGCCGCTACCTATAGGCAATGTGACAAAGGGGCCGCCCCTTTGCCACATTGACTTCTATTTCACGCATTGAGCGGCGAGATAGTCACGGAAGAATGGCAATTCAAATGCGACGAGCCCTCGTCCTCGCTCCCCGATGATGCCGGCGTCTATCATGCGGCGTCGGTAGCGGGAGACCTGCTGCGGCGAACGCCGAAGGCGCACGACAAGGTCAGCGGTGGTGGACTCTTCCTCGTCATCGAGCATGGCGATGAGGAATCGCTTGTCCTCTGCAGTGAGTTTCCGATAGGTTGCCGCGAGGATTCGGTCGTCCATCTCGTCGCGCGCGATTTTGATTCCCAGGTCAAAGTCGCGTGACGAGATTTCCTTCGAATCGCTTGTGAGATCCCAGGCACGGTAGCCTACGAGTTGCAATAGGAAGGGAAAACCAGAGATCGAGCGAACGGCTCTATCGATTCCCTCAGCATCTGCCAGGCGATCGTTTTCCTGAATTGTGCGAATCAAGGCCTCGCGCACGTCATAGTCGGCAATGCGACCCAGATGATATTGTTGGGCGCGGCGAAGGAACGAGACCGTCTTGTGGTTCAGCAACGTCGAGACGTTGTTGGGAAGTCCCGCCATGAGCAGGGCGACGCGTTTCCCATCGGTCACAAAGTGCTGATACGTGGCTGCGAGTTGGATCATCTCGTCGAGTGTCGGGTCCACCTCGTCAACCGTGACGAGCAGACCGGTGCCCGCCTCGTTGAGCTGGTCGATGATGTCGCTCATGCGATAACGCCAGGTTGAGGCATCGTGAACGCGACTGACCTCGATGCTGCCGAGCGGTGCAATTCCGAGACCGGTGACTTCGAAGTGGTTGGACGAGTCGATGAGATGGGCTGCGGCGCGTTTCGTCCCGAGCTCGATTTCCTCAAGCATTCCCGGGAGCGCGGTCGTCTTTACGGCTATCCAGCCGTGGGATTCCGCCCTTGTCGCGAGCGACGACATGAGAGCGGTTTTACCGGTTCCACGCGCGCCTGAGAAGATCGAGGTCAATTCTGGGCGCCTGCGCTGGCTCAAGAAGGCACGGTCCAAATCCCGAATAATCTGTTGTCTGCCAGCGAGATGGGCAGGAACCTCGCCAAAGCTAGGGGTAAACGGGTTCTCGAGATATTTCACACGGCTCTCCTTTCACACCGCCGTTTAACTTTATTTTACTTTAGTTAATTCTGATTAAAAGTGAGGGCTCTTTATCTGGAGCATCAATTAGGCGTGTGTGTCATCGGCGTGGCGCTTGAATGTGACAAAGGGACGGCTCCTTTGTCACATCCCTGCAAAGCCCGTTTGTCGTAGCGCCTCGTAGAGGACGATGGCGGCGCTGTTGGAGAGGTTGAGCGCGCTGATGCGGTAGTCGTCGGGGTTAACGAAGTTGCCGCAGATATCCTGCTGCAGGATGGCCTCGTGGCTGTCCTCGGTATGCCCGAGCGATTCCTCGTGAGCTTCCCAAGTCTCGGCGTTATCGAGTGAGTCGCAATCGCGCAGCATGGGGATGCGCTCGCAGCGCTCGGGCGCCGCGGCGAGCAGCTCCTCGGGAATGCCCGAGCTCTCGCTGCCAAAGACCAAGTAGTCACCGTCACGGTAGGTGCTTTGCGCATAGGTCCTGCGCGCCTTTTTGGTCAGCAGATGCAGACGCTCGTCGGTAGGGGAGAGGCCGTTACGCGCAAGGAAATCCTCCCAGCTGGCATAGGTCGTCACGTCCAAGTTTTGCCAGTAGCCCAGTCCGGCGCGACGCACCGTCTTGTCGTCGAGCGAAAACCCCAGCGGCTCCACCAGATGCAGGCGGGTGCCGGTAACCACGCAGGTGCGGCCGATATTGCCCGTATTGGCCGGAATCTCGGGCGCATACAGCACAATGTTGAACATGAATCTCCTTGGCTCAGAACGAAAAACCACCACGAAGGGCACCTTCGTGGTGGTTTGGCGGTTACGTAAGCGGAAAAATACCCGCTTGGATAAACCTAGGCGCGGTGCCAGTCGGTCAGGCAGGCATCGAGGGAGGCGATGAGCGCATCCTTGTCCATGTGACGGCCGATGATGCACAGGCTCGTCATACGGTCGCCCGTCTCGTCGTCCCAAATCTGCATGATCTCGGGGTTCTCGTCGATGATCTTCTGTTTCTCGCCCTCGGGCGCCGAGTCGACAAACAGGCCGTTCTCCATCAGGCGCATCTGGTGGCCGGCCTGCTCAAACATGTAGCACATGTCCGGATCGCCGGTCTGCCACAGCGGGCCTTTGACGCGAATGACCTCGTCGGGCCACTCCTGCTCAACAAAATCGGTGAACTTCTGCAGGTCAAACGGCTTACGGCGCGAGTACACAAAGGTCTCGATGTCGTACTCGAGCACCTCGGGGTCGTCGTGCTCCTCGGGATGCTCCATGGCCTCGATCCAAGCGGCGGAGTTGTAGGCGCGCATAAAGTCGAAGCGGTCGGTATCGAGCAGCTCCTCCATGGGGACCTCGCCGTTTTGGGCCTCGACGATCACGGCGTCTTTCTGCAGGCTGCGCACGATGGCCTTGAGCTCGGCGATCTGCTCAGGGCTCACGGTATCGGTCTTGTTGAGGATCAGCGTGGAGCAGAACTCGATCTGCTGGATGAGCAGGCTCTCGATGTCGTCCTCGTCGATATCCTCAGCCAGCAGGTCGCGACCGCCGTTGAACTCGTCGTACATGCGGGCGCAGTCGACCACGGCCACGATGTTGTCGAGCGCGAGCTTGGGCTCGCCGCCCACCTTGGCCTCGTCGCAGAAGCTCGAGATGGTGTAGGCGATGGGGATAGGCTCGCAAATGCCCGAAGCCTCGATGATGATGTAGTCGAAGTTGCCCGAATCGGCGATGCCCTGCAGCTGGTTAGCAAGGTCGTCCGAAAGCGTGCAGCAGATGCAGCCGTTGGTGAGCGGGATGAGGTCGTCGGTCTCGGAAAGGCCGCCGTCGGCGATAAGGCTGGCGTCGACGTTGATCTCGCCGATATCGTTGACGATCACGGCGGCGCGGATGCCGCCGTCGTTAGCGAGGATGTGGTTGAGCAGCGTGGTCTTGCCGGCACCGAGGTATCCGGTAAGCATGATGATCTTCACGGGTTTGTTGGGCATGTGCCCTCCTTTGTTAGACATGGCTTACAGTTAAATCTTATGCCAAACGCCTGCTCTTATACCCACGCGCCGGCAAATAACACAGGCTACTCCCAGGCTCCCCACACATCGGGGCAATAACCGACGGTGGCCTTTTTGCCGTTGCGCACGATGGGCTCGGCTAGAACCTGCTGATTCTCGAGCAGTTTATCGAAGCGCTGGCTAGGGGTGCGGTGCTGGATGAGCGCGAGCGTCTCCTCGTCCTTAGCCTTGGGGTTGAGCAGCTTGTCGATGCCGCCGACCGCCTGCATCACGCTCGTGAGCTCGCCCTTGCTCATCTCCTTTTCCTTAAGGTCGATAAACTGCACCTTAATGCGGCGCTCCTTAAAATAACGCTGCGCCTTCTTGGTGTCGAAAGACTTTTTGGTGCCAATAATCTGGATATTCATGTTCCGCCGTTCTACCTGATGAAGTTGGTGCGCTCGCGATCGGCTTCGGGGGCTTCGATGCCGGCGGCCTGCCCTGCTTCGATACAATGCAGAAGCCAGGCCATGTTCTTGCCGATGTTTCGCATGGTGGCCAGGCCCTCGGCGTCCTGGGTGGCCTCGCCCGGCATGGCACCAAAGACGTTGTTCCAGTACGTGGAGGCTACCACGGGCATCTGGTTGATAGTGAAGTACTTGTTGAGCACGTCGAAGGTCGTCGACGTACCGCCGCGACGGGCGACGGCGACGGCAGCGCCCGGCTTGTGCGCAAAGGCCGTGCTGCCGGCATAGAAGGCGCGATCGAGGGCCGAAAGGATGCGTCCGCTGGGGTGCGCATAGTAGACGGGCGAGCCAAAGACAAAGCCGTCTGCCTGCTCGGCGGCAGCGATGAGCTCGTTCACCACGTCATCGTCAAAGGTGCAGCGCCCGCCAAGCTTGCCGCACTGACCACAGCCGATGCAGTCGCGAATGGGCTTGGCGCCCAGCTGAAACACCTCGGTATCAATGCCTTCGGCGTTGAGCTGCTCGGCGACCTCGGCGAGTGCGCGGGCGGTGTTGCCGTTTGCCTTGGGGCTGCCATTGACCAAAAGAACCTTCATCACAAACTCCCTCTGCTTTTGGTGACTTCTGCAGAGGATTATCGCACGATGGGGGAGGCGGCGCGGGCGCGGCGCTAATCCAGTTTGGTACCTGGCACCTGCACGGCTTTCCCGAGCAACGCTTTGAGCTCGTTCAAAATCGAAACGGGCTGACGGTCGACGCCGTCCAGATGGAGCGTGGCCACGCGAATGGGCGGCTGATATTCAAATGGGCCAAAGAGCACGGGCGAACCCAGGAACCGCTCGATTTCCTCTGCAATCGCATCGGTTTCTTCGGGATCAAAGTCGTCGAAAAGAGCCACGAACATCGGCCCCGTCGAGCGGAACAGGCGGCCCTTGCCGCGCGAACAATCCATGAGGCAGGCGGCGCTTTCGGCGAGCACGCGGTCGCCTGCATCGAATCCAAAGCGGGCATTGACCTCGGCGATATCGTCGACCTTAATGGCAATAAAGCCTGCCTCGTGCGGCACGTGGCGCATCTCTCCAATAGCGTTGACCAGTGCGTGGACATCGCCCAGGCCCGTTACCGAGTCGGTCGTATCCGCTAGGCTTCGGTTGACGATAATGCCCACATACATGCTGGGCTCGGTATCGGTGCCGTCCAAGCGGTAGCCCGTGCAGTCGCAAAGCACGTATTTTCCGGTGGCATCCATTACGCGATACTGCATGTAGTGGAAGTGCCACGTGCCGTTTATCACCATGTCGAGCTCGACACGTACGTTGTCGCGGTCCTCGGGATGAACGCGGGCGAGCCACATGTCGAGTGAGTTAAAAGGGTGCTGGGAGGGCAGGTCAAAATCGCGCACGGCGTTAACCGACCATTGCGATTCTCCCGTATCGAGATTGAGGATAAACGGATAGCGCGTCTCGGAGCTCATGGAGATCGCTTGGAACACCCGGTCGTTGCAGGGAAGCTGTTCGACGATTGGGCGTTGCGGCGCGTCATCGTCTTTCGGTTGCTGCACACGATGCATAAGCTTATAGCGATACATCTTGCGATCGGCATCCATCGTCATCTGGCGACGCGTGTCGCCGGCAAGTGGATCGACGCGCGAGCAGCCAAAGCTAAAGCTGCCGATCATGGGCGCCTTGCCACCTGAGCTCGCCTCGATCAGCCCGGCACGTACCTGCTCCAAGCGCTGCTCGAGTTCAGTCTCGTTTGCGGAGAGCGAGATGAGCACAAACTCGTCTCCACCGATACGGAACAGCATCTCATCGTGCTCCATGGTTTCGGAGAGCGTGCGGCAGATACCCAGAATATAGCGATTGCCTTCGGCGTGGCCAAACCTATCATTGCAATGTTTGAGATGGTCGATGTCAATATAGGCGCAGGTGAAGGGGTCGCCTTTGTGCCAGAGTTGCTCGACGTGACGGTCGAATCCGTTGCGGTTGCCCAAGTTGGTGAGCGGGTCGATATAGGCGTTGCTCTCAAGCAGCCGGCGCTCTTGCTGCAGGATGGCGTGCGTCTTTTGCAGTTGCTCGCCAACGGCGCGTAGCTCAGCAGGCAGCGCGGCAACATCGAGTTCGGCGGTCGAGATGCCATTCGCAAGTCGCTGAAGATAGGCAATAATCGATTGCTCGCCCAGGCGATATGATTCGTTCATGATGGATAACCTCCTTGGGCGGAACAGCGGTTTGTATCATATCCCCAATTCGGTGTTAGCGCCGGGCGATTTTAGCCGCTAATAGTCAAACGATTTTGACCAATCCCGGTCACCGAATAATGGCCACCGTGCCTCCCCGCCGCCACTACGCTGGTGGTGCCAACACGCCGGCGTTAGGAGGACCATTGAGGTGAACGAGAGACACGATGACCTACAGGAGATTATAGACGCGGCGCTCCGGGAGGCTCGCCTCCATCGAGACGCTGCTGAGGCTGAGCAGGCTGCCCAGGCGCGAGCCCAAGACCTTCGAGGGCTTCGAC
>NZ_JADNGN010000032.1:27815-29727 GCF_015553355.1 Collinsella aerofaciens | reverse complement strand
AGCGCCCCGCGCATTCGCGCAGGGGCAGCATGAGCGCGAAGCACTCGGCGTAGGCCATCCAGGTCTCCTTCGGGAGCCTGCTCGTCCCCAGGATGTGCCCGCTGCCCATGCCGAAGGTCCTGCCGCAATCCTGGCAGAGGTAACGCTGCTCGCCGTTCTTTGATTTGCCCTTCTTCACGACCGCGGCGGACCCGCAGCGCGGGGAGCGCTCGGCCTCGTAGGCGGAGCCGGCGGCGTTCGGTCCTGCTGAGGCTCGCGATGTCCCTCTTGAAGGTGATTACCAGGTCCTCGGCGTTCATGCTGCCCCGCGGTCTACGAGGCTAACGATATGGCGCCGTGATGACATATGTATGTCAATCTTGGTCTAACAGAGCCTAACGAAAGTGCATGTCAGGAGTTTCCCTTAGGCATTTTGCGGCTATAGGGACAAGGTCGAACATCGTGTGAACGACATCGCCCGTGTTTGCAACGGTAGCCGTGAACTTGCCGTTTCCAAAATCCATCAGATGGTAGAGGTTGATGGTTAAGTCCTTTTGCGTGGCAATTCTCAGAATCCAGTAAGCGCAATTGTCGCTGCAGGTTGTGGCGTTGTATACGTTCTGAGGCATGAAGTACATGAGCAACAGCGTCTTAGTGCCTCCCGACAGCCTTTCAGGAGGAATAATGCCTAGGATCTTGGTGTCTATTGCGCAGGGTCCAACGACATTGCCTTTATCGATTGATTTAATAATCCTTTGAGCAAAGGCGTCTTGAAACCACTGGGGCGAATAGACGTTATCGAAGTAAACCGACGTATTGTAGATAACGTTTTCCATATCACCTTAGTGAATTGTTAACACGTTGGTCCCTTCGGGTTGCTGGTTTGGTGTTCGGTGAGACTGATTGTATCGCACGCATAAGACGGGCGTAATTTGCCAGAAACACATGCGATTGATAACCATTGACAGTCAAGACCTGTATCCAGTGCCCGTATTTGCATGTCCGTACTTGAACCTAAGTTGCTTTGAAGGCCTATGTTTTAGACAATAGTTCCAGGCTAGGCTCTGCGTGGCGGCACGTAAAAGCCGTACTGTGCTTGGGTGGGTAAAAGTCCAAGACGATTAGATATCCGAGAGGATATCGAGCCCGTGCCGGGGAGATAAGGTGAGCCCGCGCCGGGGACTATAGTTCCGGCAACAAATGGGTTTCCGCGAGGATGCCGCGGCTGACGGTCAGTATATTACCGCCCTACACGCTCCTTCCGCGCGTCGCCTGCTCAAACGATTTGCGCCGAATTTTATTCCGCGGGCGGTGAGCCTGTTTATAGACAACGTCACGACCTATAGACGGGTGTCTTGGGGGTATTGCAGCTTGGCTCCCGTCCCCCCAATCTAGTAGACTTGGAAACCGTTGCTAGATTAGGGGGATTTTCCATGAGACGCTCCACGAAACGAATTTCCGGTGCCGCCGCCGCGCTGGCGGTCGCGGCCGCCCTGGCCCTGTGCGGGCCCGCGGCCTACGCCGCCCCCGCCGCCCCGGGCGACGCGCAGGCCCCGGCCGCCGGGGCCCAGCCCGCCGACGGGGGTCCCGCCGCCCAGGCCGACGCCGCCCAGCCCGCGCAGGCCGACGCCTCCCAGCCCGAGGCCTCGCAGGCCGACGGCGCCCAGGCGGAGCCCGCCCAGGCCGAGGGGGCCGCGCCCGTCTCGCTCTCGTACTCGGCCCACGTCTCCAATATCGGCTGGATGGGCGCCGTCGCCGGCGGCGGGGTCGCCGGCACGACCGGCAGGGGGCTCCCCCTCGAGGCGCTGCGCCTCGTCCTGTCCGACGCGTCGACCGGCGAGCCCCTCGGCGCCGACGCCATATCCGTCGAGGCCCACGTCTCCAACGTCGGCTGGCAGGCCGCCGTCGGCAACGGCGGCACCGCCGGCACCAC
>NZ_JADNGN010000032.1:20381-27717 GCF_015553355.1 Collinsella aerofaciens | reverse complement strand
ACGCCATATCCGTCGAGGCCCACGTCTCCAACGTCGGCTGGCAGGCCGCCGTCGGCAACGGCGGCACCGCCGGCACCACCGGCCGGTCCCGCGCCGTCGAGGCCCTGAGGGTCAGGCTGTCCGGCGAGCTGTCCGCCCGCTACACCGTCTGGTACCGCGTCCACTCCGCGGAGTTCGGCTGGCTGGGCTGGGCGTGCGACGGCGCCGACGCCGGCTCGGCGGGCTACGGCCGCGCCGTCCAGGCCGTCCAGGTCGCGGTCCTGCCCAAGGGCGACCCCGCCCCGGGCGACACCGCCACCCCGTTCGTCGACAGGTCCTCCGAGCCCCCCTCGGTCTCCTACCGCGCCCACGTCGCCGGCATCGGCTGGCAGGGCTCCGTCTCGGACGGCGCCGTCGCCGGCACCACCGGGCAGGGCCGCGCCCTCGAGGCCCTCTCGGGCTCCGTCTCCTGGTACGGGCACGGATCCTCCTCCCTCGAGGTGAGGGCCCACGTCTCGAACGTCGGCTGGCAGGGCTGGACCTCGGGCGTCGCCGGCACCACCGGGCGCTCCCTGGCGGTCGAGGCGCTCCAGTTCAGGCTCTCCGGTGAGGCCGCCTCGTCCTACGACGTGTGGTACCGCGTGCACTGCTCCGACTACGGCTGGCTCGGCTGGGCCAAGGACGGCGCGTCCGCGGGCACGGTGGGCCTGGCGAAGGCCGTCCAGGCCGTCCAGGTCGTGCTCGTCCCCAAGGGCGGCGCCGCGCCGGGCCCGGCCGGCGGCGCCTTCCGCGGCGCCGGCGAGCGCCTGTCCGGCTCGGCCCTCTCCGTCTCCGGCTCGCCGGCGGGCTCGTCGTTCTCCGGCGGGGTCCTGACGCTCGGCTCCGAGAGGGGGCCCGTGCTGGGCTCCGTCGCCGCGACCGTCGACAACCTCGAGTCCGACGGGTCGGTCGGCTACCGCGGCCTCCTGCTGGGCTCCGGCTGGCAGGGGGAGCTCAGCTCCGACGGGGCGCAGCTCGGCGCCTCGGGCGGCGGGCTCCAGCTCAAGGCCGTCCGCTTCGGGCTGTCCGGCGGCCTCGCGGAGCGCTACGACGTCTGGTACCGCTCCTGCGACTCCGCGCGCGGCTGGCTCGGCTGGGCGAGCGCCGGCGAGCCCTCCGGCGTCGAGTCCGGCGCCTCGGGACTCACCGCCGTCCAGGTCGCCCTCGTCGCGAAGGGCTCCGCCGCCCCCGGCCCGGCCGAGGGGGCCTACGTCTCCGGCGCCGCCTCCGGCCCGTCGCTCGTCCTGCAGGGCCATGTCGCGGAGCGCGGCTGGCTGCCCGCGGTGGGCGGCGGCGAGGACGTCGGCACGACCGGCAGGGGCCTCGCGCTCCAGGCGGTGCGCGCCTCCCTCGAGGGGGCGGGCGAGGGGAGCTCCGTCTCCGTCGCGGCCCACGTGGCCGGCATCGGCTGGCAGGACGCCGCCTCCGCCCCCTCCTACGCCGGCACGGTGGGGCAGGGCCGCGCCGTCCAGGCCGTGAGGGTGTCCCTCTCCGGCCCCGTCTCCGATTCCTATGACGTCTGGTACCGCGTCCACGCGGCGGGCTACGGCTGGCTCGGCTGGGCCAAGGACGGCGAGGCCGCGGGCACCGAGGGCCTCGGCGTCCAGGCCGAGGCGCTCCAGGTCGTCCTCGTCGAGAAGGGCGGCGACGCCCCATCGTCGGGCGCCCCCGCCGAGCTCTCCGCCCCCTCGCTCAGCCTCAGGGCCCACGTCTCGGGCGTCGGCTGGCAGGCCGCCGTCGGCAACGGCGGCACCGCCGGCACCACCGGCCGGTCCCGCGCCGTGGAGGCGATCTCGGCCGAGGTCTCCTCGCCGGTCTCCGGCGGCCTGTCCTACAGCGCCCACGTCTCCGGCATCGGCTGGCAGGACGAGGTCTCGGACGGCGCCGTGGCCGGCACCACCGGCCAGGGCAGGGCGGTCGAGTGCGTCAAGATGCGCCTGACCGGCGGCCTCTCCGAGTACTACGACGTGTGGTACCGCGCCTACGTGCAGGACTACGGCTGGCTCGGCTGGGCCAGCGACGGGGCCCGAGCCGGCACGACCGGCATCGGCTACCGCCTCGAGGCGCTCCAGGTCCGCATCGTCGCGAAGGGCTCGGCGGCGCCGGGTCCCACGGAGGGCGCGTACAGGGATCGCCCCTTGCACCCGAATTCGGTTGTCCTCAACGTTCCTTGCACAATGCAGAATCCCGAGCTTCCTACTGGTTGCGAGTCCGTTGCATTGACTAATGCGCTCAACTATTACGGATTTGGGCTGGGCAAAACCGTCATTGCAGATGCGTATATGCCTAAGAGCAGTTGGGATTTTGTTACGGCGTTTTGGGGTAATCCGCATAGCGCTTCGAACGGAAACTGCATATCCGCTCCTGGATTGACCAACACGGCTAATTCTTTTTTGATTAGTCGTGGAAGCAGCTTGCGGGCGTATGACGTCACGGGCACTGGTTTCTATGATCTTTATTCCTATTTGGAAGCCGGACATCCCGTTATTATCTGGTCGACGATAGGCATGCAGAATTTGGGTCGATGCTATGCGACTCAGGCATATGGCGGAAGGATTTATCGAACGTATACCAACTCTCATACCGTTGTTTTAAGAGGCTTTAATCGTTCCCTGGGTACCGTTTACATTGCCGATTCGCTCTCTGGCTATGTCTCTAACTCTGCTGAACGCATCGCTTCGCTATACTCGCAACGGGGAGCCCAAGCGGTTGTTCTTAAGTAGGTTCGTTAATAGATGAAGGAAGGTGGAATCGTGAGACGTCTCTTTGATGTGTCCGTTTCTATTCTCATGGCTGTCGTGTTGCTCGTGAGTCAAAACATGGGTTGTGACCGCTGCATATGCCGATAATTTAATTAACGGATCTGTTGACTCAACAAATTTCTATTCTGATGACTCGACCGCTATCGAAGACAGGTCAGTGTCTGAGGGACAAGAATTGGATGCTTCACCTGTGGTTAGCAAGCCTCAAGACGCGCAACAGGCTTCATCCGAAGAGGCAGGCGAAGTCGTTGCTGATGATTCAGCTTTAAGCGATCAGCTGACCGTCAAAAACGTAAGCGTTTCTGCCCATGTGCAGAATATCGGCTGGATGAATCCAGTTGGTTCGGGCAAGACTGCCGGAACGACGGGTAGAGGCTTGAATCTTGAGGCACTGAAAATCTCACTCGAAGAGGACGGGGCTTCCTCTCAAGAGCAGGTTGCAAATGCCATATCCGTCGAGGCCCACGTCTCCAACGTCGGCTGGCAGGCCGCCGTCGGCAACGGCGGCACCGCCGGCACCACCGGCCGGTCCCGCGCCGTCGAGGCCCTGAGGGTCAGGCTGTCCGCGGACCTGTCGGCCCGCTACACCGTCTGGTACCGCGTCCACTCCGCCGAGTTCGGATGGCTCGGCTGGGCGTGCGACGGCGCCGACGCCGGCTCGGCGGGCTACGGCCGCGCCGTCCAGGCCGTCCAGGTCGCGGTCCTGCCCAAGGGCGAACCCGCCCCGGGCGACACGTCCACGCCCTTCAAGAATCGTGTTGATGATCCCGCTTCGATTTCTGTCCGCTCGCATACGGCGAATATAGGATGGATGTCCCCCGTAGGGAGCGGGTCTATTGCAGGGACGACTGGCAGGGCCCTTCCCATGGAAGCGCTCGAGGCCCAGCTTGACTGGTATGGTCATTCCGGCGCCATTGAACTTCGTGGTCATGTGTCGAATATTGGATGGCAACAGTGGTCTGCGGGGCGCTGCGGCACGACTGGTAAGGCGCAGCGGCTTGAGGCCGTCCAGATTCGTTTGACCGGTGAGGCGGCCGAGAAATATGACATTTGGTATTGCGCTCATGTGTCAGGCATAGGCTGGCTCGATTGGGCCTGCAATGGTGCTGCCGCTGGTTCTGCCGGTAAGGGCAGGGCTATCGAAGCCGTCAAAGCGGCTCTTGTCGAGAAAGGCGGACCAGCGCCCGGTTCATCGGATAAGGTCTTTATCGGCGATCCAGATGCTGTTACGGTTTCCGGATCGGCCGTTTCTGGGGAGAGTCTTGGCTCCTCTTCCGGTCAAAAGGCCACGATCGGAGGCAATGGCGCTAAGCTGCTGAACTCTATTGTCCTGAGCGTTGCCGGTCAAACTGATAACGGGTCTATTTCTTATTCCGTTATGGATGGGTATTCAGGCTGGGGCGCCTCGTCAACGGATGGCGGTGCTGCTATAGCAGTATCAGGAGCTCCTGTTAAAGCGATTAAGTTGTCGCTGAGCGGCCAGCTCGCTGCCAATTACGACATTTGGTATCGAGCATGCGATTCCGGTAATGGTTGGACGGGCTGGACGTCAAATGGTCAGGCATGTGGCGTTTCTGGTGGCTCTTCCGGTTTGTGCGGCATTGAAATTGCGCTTGTGAGTAAGGGCCAGTCTTCGCCTGGCTCCACTGCCAATGCGTTTATCGAAACGTCTGGAATTGGTCTTGTTTCTCAGGCGCACGTTGCTTCTGCGGGCTGGTTGGCTCCTGTTGGCAACGGTGAAACCGCCGGCCAGACGGGCAAGTCCCGCTCCCTGCAGGCGTTGTATGTTGCAACTCAGGGCATCGATGCCTCCGTCGAAGTGTCGGCACATGTTGCGAATATCGGCTGGCAGCCATACGTCTCGGGTGCTGACTATGCTGGCACTGTTGGCAGGGGTCTCGCAATTCAGGCGGTTAAATTAAGACTGACCGGCAACGACGCCTCAAAATACGATATCTACTACCGTATTCATGCGGCGGATTATGGCTGGCTTGGTTGGGCTAAAAATGATGCTGCAGCTGGCACCGTTGGGTTGTCTAAGCAGGCTGAAGCAATTCAAGTTAAGTTGGTTGCTAAAGGTTCATTCGATGCTCCCGCTCAGGATCATGCTGCGTTGATTCAGCTTCCTGGTTTTTCGGCTAAGGCGAACTGTTCCGGTCTTGGCTGGAAAGCGGCCGTTGGCAGCGGCGAGATCGCTGGTACCGTTGGACAGAGCCGCGCCATAGAAGCCATGCAGCTGTCGCTCTCCGATAGTTCCATGAGCGGCGGCATTTCGTATTCCGCTCATGTATCCAATATCGGTTGGCAATCTGCTGTTTCAGATGGGGCTACATCGGGAACTGTTGGCCAAGGACAGCAAATCCAGGCCGTCAAGATTAACTTGACTGGCGAGGTTTCCAATTACTTTGATGTCTGGTATCGCGTCCATGTGTCAAATTATGGTTGGCTTGGCTGGACCAAAAATGGATCACCGGCGGGTACCACGAAGCTTGGCATTCCTGTTCAGGCCTTACAGGTAAAGATTGTCCCCAAGGGCGCTTCCGCACCGGGCTCTACGTTTGATTCGTATTTTGAGACCTATCGATATATGGGATATCAGACCCCCGGTTCTTATCCAAAGGTTAATTGCAACAGCGTGCAGCTTCCTTCGTATTGCACCGGATACTTTACGTACGTCACGCCTTCCCGTATTTCTTATAACGCTTCGCGCCAGGACTGCATTAATGCATTTATCCAGCGTGCTCGTGAATATATTGGAACTCGTTATATCGAGCCTTGGTCTTCTTGGCCGGGAGATGCGGTTGATTGCTCAGGCTTGGTACTGCAATGTCTGTATGCGACTGGCATGGATATGGGTTGGTATAACCCCTATAACCATCGTTGGTTGCCCGAGCAAACCTATAACTCCATGAATTGGTATCGCAACAACACATTTATGCCGGTTAGCACCTCTGCCATGCAGAGGGGAGATGTGGTCTACTACCAGGGTCATATTGGAATCTATATCGGAAACGGTAGAATTATCGATTCGTGGCCGGGAATTGGAGTCACCGAGCGCTCGGTCTATGCTCCTGGTCGTGTAATCGGCGCCGCAAGGCCTTTTGCATAGAGCCATTTGAGGCGCTCCGTAACGGGAGCGTCTCTATTTTGTCTGAATGCCACCGTTGCGTCTCAAGCCTTAAATGCTTGTTTAGAAGTGCGGTAATATAACTTGGTGTCTTCGAAAGTAGTCAATATCTCGGGGGATATATATGAATCGTCTCAAAGCGTCTGCAGCTTTGATTTGCACGCTTTTAATAGCTTGGTCGCAAATCATTCAGCCTTACTGTGCATACGCGTTGTCTGCCCAATCTGTCGCTTCTTCACAGTCGGTGCAGCAATCATCGAATGACTGCGGATTTCAAGGTGAAAGCTCTCAGGATGGGCGGGGCGACGCCTTGGGTTCTCAGGGTGTAACCGAGTGGTATGGTGACGCTGCGGACGCTGCTCGCCCGGATGGGAGCTCGGGCTCAATTTCTGACGATCAGTCTGGAATCGGTACCGATGAGTCGAGCGTTGACAATTCTGGTGACGAGGCATCGGCGGATGATGCCATGCAGGCGGATTCCCCTGAAGCTGACTCTTTGGTGCCGAATTCTTGGCGTTACAAGAACGGCGTGCTTATCGATGCCGGCAACGATGGTATCGATGTGCAGTCTTTGGCTGACGAAGCTTTGCCCAATGGTGCCGTTGCGCGTGGTATCGATGTCAGCAACTTTCAGGGGACGATTGACTGGAATCAGGTTAAAGCCGCTGGAATAGAATTTGCCATTCTCAAGGTCGGCCCTGTTTACGGCAAACCCGATTCAACGTTTGAACGAAACGCTACCGAATGCGAACGTCTCGGGATTCCTTACGGTGTCTACTATTACTCCTATGCTCGTTCTGTAGCGGATGCAAATAAAGAAGCCGATCGAACGCTTGCTTGGCTCGGTGGCCATCATCCGTCGCTTCCCGTTTATTACGATCTTGAGGATAACTATATCTTGCAGGATCCGAATTTCAGCAAAGATAAGCTCGCTCAGATTGCGCAGACTTTTTGTAACCGTATGGAGGCCGTTGGCTTTAAATCTGGCATTTATGCAAACCTTAACTGGTTTAACAACTATCTGAACTCTCCGTCGCTGAGCGGTTATGACCATTGGGTCGCTCAGTATAATTGGCGTTGTGACTATGCCGGTAGCTACAGTTTCTGGCAGTACTCAAGCAGCGGTAATGTCCCGGGCGTTAACGGACGCTGCGACATGAATTACTGCTTTAATGGGTCTTTTCTCAACGTTGATGACGGTAAGATGCATATCCAATATGAAGCACATGTTTCTAATATAGGCTGGATGAGCAGTAAAAGAGATGGATCAACTGCGGGCACAACGGGACAGTCGAAGGCCGTGGAAGATCTTAAAGTCAGTATTCTGAATCCCGAGGAAGATGGTTCTGTCCAGATCGACGCCCACGTCTCGGGCATCGGCTGGCAGGGATGGGACACCCCCTCGGCCTCCGAGGGCGGCACCACCGGC
>NZ_JADNGN010000032.1:0-20283 GCF_015553355.1 Collinsella aerofaciens | reverse complement strand
CCAGATCGACGCCCACGTCTCGGGCATCGGCTGGCAGGGATGGGACACCCCCTCGGCCTCCGAGGGCGGCACCACCGGCCAGGGCCGCGCCGTCGAGGCCGTCCGCCTGAGGCTCACGGGATCCCTTGCGAATGACTACGACGTCTACTACCGCGTCCACGCCTCCAACATCGGCTGGATGGCCTGGGCCAAGGACGGCGAGGAGGCGGGTACCACCGGCTACGGCAGGAGCGTCGAGGCCGTCCAGGTCAGGCTCGTCAGGAAGGGCGACGCCGCCCCCTCGTCCGACGGCGCCAACGTCGACTACGCCTTCAAGAAGAAGCCCATGTCCCTTACCTACCGCGCCCACGTCTCCAACGTGGGCTGGCAGGGCGCCGTGTCCGGCGGGGCGACCGCCGGCACCACCGGCCGCGGCCTCGCCCTCGAGGACCTCAAGCTCTCGCTCGACAGCTCCGACTACTCGGACGGGTCAGCGGTTCAGATCGACGCCCACGTCTCGGGCATCGGCTGGCAGGGCTGGGACACCCCCTCGGCCTCCGAGGGCGGCACCACCGGCCAGGGCCGCGCCGTCGAGGCCGTCCGCCTGAGGCTCACGGGCTCCCTCGCCAAGGACTACGACGTCTACTACCGCGTGCACGCCTCCAACATCGGCTGGATGGCCTGGGCCAAGGACGGCGAAGAGGCCGGCACCACCGGTATGTCATGCTCTCTCGAGGCTGTTCAGATTAAGCTCATTAAGAAGGGTACCTCCCATCCTGATACATCGGGCTATCCCCATCTTGAAATACCTACGGTGACGTATTCCGCTCAGGTGAAAGGTGCTTGGCAGAATTATGTCCCTGCCGGAGAGGTGTCCGGTACGACCGGTCAGGGAATTCCCATCACCGGGTTTTCGGCTAAAACTACTTCATCTGTTGCCGGCGGGATTGCTTATCAACTGCATCTTTCGAATGTAGGCTGGACTTCTGGCAAGACAAACGGGGAGCAGCTTTCGTCTACCGCTGAATCTAATTCGGTTGAGGCTATTAAAATTTCTCTTTCTGGTGACTTAGCAACCTATTTTGATGTTTGGTATAGGGTCCATGTCGATAATGTCGGCTGGCTTGGTTGGACTAAAAATGGTGCCGTTGCCGGTAGCACTGGCTATGGGACGCATGTCCAAGCTGTTCAAGTTCGACTTACAAGGAAGGGCGCCAATGCCCCCGGGAGCACCGTTTCGCCATGTTTGCTTGGGCAGCCTTCTGCGTTTGCAAATCCTATGCAGAAGAAGATTGTTGATCTTGCCCGACAGGTACCGTCTCCTGGCCCGGGATTGTGCTCCGAGTGGATTGCAGATATCTACGAGCGTGCCGGATTTAGGAACGTCCATACAGATGCCTGCGATTACTACTGGGATTATTGTAAATTCACCGATTATTCTCAGCTGAAAGTTGGAATGGTCATTGCCGTTCCTTCGCATACGCATACCCGCATGGGCAGCATTTACGGTCACGTTTGTCTCTATATTGGCAATAACCAGGTTATGGATAATGTCGGTCAGATCAGGACGCTCGATATGGCGTACTGGTTGGATTATTATTCCACCTCATATAAGCCAAAGTGGGGTTGGTATGACAACGTGCCGCTTGCATAGCTGATCGAAAGTCATGCCTTCGCACAGGTTCTAGCAGTTACTCTGGTTAAAAACGAACGGGTCGTTTTGCAACGGTCCGTTCGTTTCTATTTAAGTGCCATTCACGTTTTCGGTATTTAAGCAATTGCCGAAACGATAAATAATGATGCTAAAGATGGTCGATTGATGGGGAAGTCGAATGAAAAAGACGCAACGACTGCTAGCAACGGCAATGACGCCATTACTGATTCTTCATTGTCTTCTGACGCCCCTTTCTGTCTGGGCTGATTCTTTACCGGTGCAGCCGGAGTCTACTGATTATTCCAATAGCGCCGCCAGCAGCTCGGAAGACGAGAGTTTCGTCCTAAATGATGAACAGCAGGGGGTTGAAGTCGAGCAGCCGACTGTGTCAGACAATGATTCTCCCTCATCCGTTTCTAGCGAGTCTGCTTCCAATGCGACTGATTCGCCGAAACCCGAAAATGATGTATCCGCTGTCTTTGGTTCTGTTTCATACCAGACTCATGTACAGGATATTGGCTGGCAGGCTCCCGTTTCAAATGGAATGACGGCTGGCACAACAGGTCGTGCTAAGCGCGTTGAAGCCCTCAAGATCAATCTGCTTTCACAAGATGGCACCCCTTTGGGGAATGACAGCATTTCGGTCCAATCACACATTTCCGGGATCGGCTGGGAGCCTCAGCCGGTGGGTAACGGGCAGACATCTGGAACAGTTGGACAGTCGCGAGCCATCGAAGCGATCAAGCTATCTTTGTCGGGCGGTCTTTCTGACTCGTATGACATTTGGTATCGCGTTCATTCTGCAAATGTTGGTTGGCTTGGCTGGGCCTCAAATGGTGAGCCTGCTGGAACACAGGGCTATGCTTATCAGATCGAAGCTATTCAGATAAAGGTGCTTCCAAAAAATGCTCAAGATGCGCCAGCGCGAGGCGATGCCTTTAGGGACCATTCCCAGGAACCGCCTACTGTTTCCTATCGATCTCATATCTCCAATGTTGGATGGATGGGTGTTGTCGCGGACGGAAAGACATCGGGGGTCATTGACTCAAGAAATGCAATCGAGGCACTGTCGCTTAGTGTTAATTGGTATGGCCACGGAGGCTCTATTTCCTCTCGCGCGCACGTCTCTGGCATTGGTTGGCAAAGCTGGTCTTCAGGTACTGTTGGCACGACCGGGCAGTCTCGGTCAGTTGAGTCCGTTCAGTTTAAGCTCAATGACGAGATATCTGCAACTTACGACATTTGGTACCGTGTGTATGCTTCCAAATTGGGCGGATGGTTGGGCTGGACGTCCAACGGGTCTCCTGCGGGCTCGGTGGGGAAGGGTGCCGCCATTCAGGGTATTCAGGTTATGTTGGTCGAAAAGGGCTGCTCTGCTCCTGGAGATACAGCGAATCATTTTATTGGAGCTACGGATGTTCTGAGTGGCAGTTCGTATGGCCTTAATGGCAATAGCTTGGGCACTGTGCAGGGTAAAACGATTTTAATGGGTTCCGAGAGCGGCTCTGAGCCTTTAACATCGCTTTCTATTTCGTTTGATAATCAAGAGACTTCAGGTTCAATCGGTTATTCAGGCTGCTATGAATTTAGTGGATGGAGCGGAGTTGTTTCTGACGGTGCCGCGCTCAATTCTAAAAATGATGGCCGTACTTTGAAGGCCGTGAGATTGACTCTTACTGGTGATTTGTCTAATGCCTATGACGTTTGGTACCGGTGTTTTGACTCCAAAAAAGGATGGCTTGGCTGGGCGTGTAATGGCGCGGATGCGGGGGCAACGATACCGGGTTCATTCCTTAAGGCTGTCGAAGTAAGGATTTTCAGTAAAGGCAGTGGCGCTCCCGGAGTAACGGACGGAGCATTTGTTTCCGATACTTCCGCCGATTGCGCTTATGTTGTTTATCAGGCCCATTCCGCTAGCCGTGGGTGGTTTCCATCTGTTTTAGATGGGCAGGATGCCGGCACAACGGGAAAATCGCTTTCGCTTCAAGCTCTGAATGTGGTGCTGGCCGGTGTGGATGATGATTCTCTGGTTGAGGCACGAGCTCATGTTGCCAATATTGGTTGGCAGGAATGGCGGTCTGCCGGTTATGTTGGGACCGTTGGACAAGGATTGGCCATTCAGGCTCTTGAGCTGCGCATTAATGGTCCCCTCGCGAATCAGTATGACATCTACTATCGAGTTCATTCGGCTGGTTATGGTTGGTTGGGTTGGGCCAAAAACGGCGATTCCGCTGGAACTACCGGGTTAAATATCCAGATAGAAGCTGTCCAAATTAAGCTTGTCGCGAAGGGCGGGAATCCTGGCTCATCGTCTGCGCCCGCATTTATCTCTGCTCCAGCTCTAACGCTCCAGGCGCATGTCGCCACGCTTGGTTGGATGAATCCCGTTGGCAACGGTGGTGTTGCGGGCACAACCGGCAGATCGCTTGCTATTGAGGCGCTGAAGTTGAATGTCTCCAGTAGCGTATCAGGCGGTATTGAGTACTCCGCCCATGTACAGGATGTGGGCTGGCAAGGTTGGACTTCCAATGGGAATGTCGCTGGCACAGTAGGCTGCGCAAAGCGTATCGAGGCTCTTAAGATTAAGTTGACCGGTGATTTATCGAACTACTTTGATGTTTGGTATCGAGCATATTGCCAAGACTTTGGGTGGCTCGACTGGACCTCAAATGGGCAGCCTGCGGGTACGTCTAGGATAGGCTGCAGAGTCGAGTCTGTTCAAGTGAAGATTGTTCCCAAGGGCGCTGGTGCTCCCGGTTCTACTGCGCGTCCGTTTACTGACCAGCCCTTGTTGCCGGCAGATATGATGACTATGCTTAATCGAGCTAATAGATATTCGAGCAGCACAAGCTGGCTCATTATGGTTGACAGGCAAGCATGCCGCCTTGGAGTTTTTCGTGGACAGCGCGGGTCGTGGAGTTACGCTCAATACTGGACTTGCTCTACCGGCGCCCCTAGTACTCCAACGCCTACGGGTGAGTATACCGTCACCGGCAAGGGCTACTCGTTTGGACATGGGTATACCTGCTACTACTACACGCAGTTTTACGGTGACTATCTGTTCCATTCAATACCGTACTACCAGGGAACTTTTAATCCCATGGACAGCCGAATGGGAATGCATGTTTCACAAGGCTGCGTGCGTTTGCCCATTGATCGCGCTAAATGGATTTGGGATAACGTGCCCCTTGCTACCAAGGTGGTAATCTACTAACTATTCCCGTAAGCGGTGAGAGCTTGTTAGAGGGCCCTTTCCTGTTGCCGTAGTCTTGGCAACAGGAAAGGGCCCTTGCCGTTGGATTAGGCTCCTTTTTCTTCGTTCACCTAATTGGTGACATTAATGAAGCTAACTCCCGATAGTATGGTTATTGACGACCGTCTATCTAGGAGGCGATTCTTTTGAAAAGGCAATTTAGAGCATTTATTGTTCTGATTTCCTGCTTCATGACGATGCTGCTTTTGAGCCCTTTGGCTTGTTGGGCAGATCAAAATGTTGGTTCCAACGAATATGAATCCGTTCCAGAGACCCAATCCGACCCCTCGGATCAAACTGCTGCTGTAGCCGATGAAACGGCGCCTTCGATTGATGCTACCGTGGAGCCCAAAGAGGCGGCCCCGGACGTCAGCTATAAATCTCACATTTCAGGCATTGGTTGGGAGCCGACGTTTACATCGAATGGCTCGACCTCTGGCACAACAGGCCAGTCCCGTAGGCTTGAAGCACTCAGGGTTTCCCTCCCTAATTCAGAAGACCTTGGTATCGAATACCGCTCTCATGTTCAAAATGAAGGCTGGCAGGATTGGGTTTCTAATGGAGCCGTCTCCGGCACAACGGGAAAGGGCCTTCAGATTGAAGCCGTCGAGCTCAAGCTGACGGGCAACAGGGCGGCTTCTTATGACCTGTATTATCGCGTTCATGCTTCTAATTCCGGCTGGCTTGGATGGACTTCAAATGGGTCGACTGCGGGAACCACCGGTTGGTCTTATGCCGTTGAAGCAATACAGATCGTCATTGTAAAAAAGGGTGACGCGGCGCCCGGCGATACTGCTGGTGCCTATGTCCCATATGTCTTTAATTGCTCTCTTTCTCAGGTTGGGGAGACGACTAAAGTAACCCTGAATATTCCGCAGATCGAGGATATAAAACGACTCGGGATCGCTGATTCGATAAAGGTGGCAGGCTCCATGTCGTATGGAGGGAGGGTCACCCGTTCCGTCTCAAGCACGATTGCACTCGGAGATCTGGGCTCTAGCTCCAGTGAAATTGAATTTAGCGATTATGGTCCGTTTGACGTTACGTTGCAGTATTTGAAGAACGGAAACATCGTTCAAGAGGACCATCAGTCAATTGGCATTTCTGCGAGTGAGTACAACCTTGCCCCTTTGAGTGCTTCTTTCCCCGTTGTTCTCTATTCGCTATCTTTCTGGGATATCAGTACCTCTTCTGCTGGAACGACCGTTCCGTCAATTGTAATGCTCGATCGTCCAAGTGCCTATAACTGGAACTCGCTTCCATCCGGGATGTACGGTCTTCCGTATCTGACTCATGAGGAGAATGCTTCTAGTTCGAGCTATCAGGCGTTCGCGGATTATGTCGCTGCTCTCTACAAGATCAATCCCAAGGCAAAGTTCAATCTGTATATCAATGACATCACCTGTTCGTTGATCCATAGGATGATTTACGCCAACAAGATTCCCGCAGGCCAATACTCCATTCGGCTGTTGTCCGATGGATCCGCCACGTATGTCTTTACCAACGAAGCCTTTGACGTTAAGGATCCAGATTCTAAGCAAGCGGAGCTGATTACTTTATGGAACGCCGCCAAGAATAAGGAATACGAAACCGGTGAGGTCTCAAAGTCGTATAGCGATTATCACGATCACTGGGATTCTATGTATGCCGTGCTGAGTATTGAGCCTGGCACTCAGTGGTGGATGACTCAAACGAATCTGTTTACGAGTGGTGACGATAATGCCTTTGCGAATAAGATCGCGTCCGATCCCGGCGTTAAGAAGGTGAATGTTTCGGGCATGCTTACGAGCCTGCAGAATAGGGGAGAGGATACAGTCCAAGCGTTTAAGGCGCTGTACAACTTTAACGATGGCTATTTTGATGCGGCGACTCAGCAGGGCAAAAAGGTAATGATGCTGCTTGGAACGTACGTTTCTTACGAGCAGAATTTTGACGACTATGCCAACTTGACCGAAGTTATCTATGGCGATGACTATTTGTATTATTACAAGGGGCATCCAAACACACCGACGGGTATGTATCCCCAAAAGCAGGAACAGCTTGACCGTCTTGGCATTACCGATGTCGATTCTTCCGTCGCTGCAGAGCTGATCCTCTTCTTTAATCCGGAGATCGGTCTGTCTGGTTATGGGTCTAGTACGTATAACTCGGCCAGTGCCGATGCTGCTGGTGGACTTTGGAATTCCACAAAGGCCGAGGCCTTGAAGCCGGGTGCCGTCATCGATTATTCCATTATGGATTGGTTTGCTTCTCCGATTACCGAAGACACGGATGCTGCTATCAGATCCCTTTGCAAACAGGGAGACTCTTGCTATCTCGTAGAGTTTTCGGATTCCATACTTGCTTCGGCAAATTACGACTTTGCTATCTATTCGCACAATAGCGGTGCTCTGACTTATTTCAAGAAGGGCGAGTCGGGCTATGATGTTGTTAAGGAGTCACGAGGCCCTCTTGACGTCTTGGCAACTTCGCATGTTTCAAATGACGGCTGGCAATCGGCCTCTAAGGGTGGAAATGCTTCCGGTACCGTTGGGCAGTCAAAAGCCGTCGAGGCTATTACTCTCAATCTGCAGAATGCTCCCTATGATGGTGCATTGGAGTACAGGACACATGTTTCCGATTATGGCTGGCAGGGCTATGTGAAGGAGGGGAAAGTTTCTGGTACTACGGGCCAGAGCAAGTCTGTCCAGGCTATTCAGATTCGCCTGACTGGTGAGATGGCCAATCACTATGACGTTTATTATCGAGCTCACGTTCAGGATAAGGGATGGCTCGGTTGGGCCTGCAATGATCAAGTTGCCGGAACGACCGGTTTCGTTTTGAGGCTAGAGGCATTTCAGGTCGTTTTGGTCGAAAAGGGTTCGCCCGCTCCTGGGGATACGAGTCAGCCCTCTATTCAGAGAGCGTTTTCAATCAAGGCACATGTTTCAAACCTTGGTTGGCAGTCGCCTGTTTACGAAGGCATGACCGTTGGCACAACTGGCCGAAATCTTGCTGTTGAGGCGTTGACGATTAGCAAGCCTGACCTAGGGTATTCCGGCGGCATCGAGTATCGAGCTCACGTTCAAAATATCGGCTGGCAAAAGTGGGTCAAAAATGGAAAGGTTGCCGGTACTACGGGGAAGTCTCTTGCTGTTGAGGCTGTTGAAATAAAACTGACGGGAGATCTTGCCAAGCATTATGACGTTGTCTATAGGGCACACGTTCAAAGCAAAGGTTGGCTAGACTGGGTTAAATCGGGCGAGTGTGCCGGTACAACTGGTGAGGCTCTGCATCTAGAAGCGCTTGAGGTTAGGCTGGTTGAGAAAAGCTAAATATAGATCCAATTTGCCTATATACCAACGCTAATGAAGTGGGGGTGAATTGATGGGGTTGTAGTCCCCTCAATTCACCCTCCTTAGTTGCAAGTTATTTGAAAGAGACAAACCGTGCTAGACTTTATCCTTTGTGTAAGGATTTCGTTTCGGCCTCTTTAATTAAGTCGTCATCATTAATTTCTATTGGGTGAATTAAGGTGAAGTTTGGTAATCATGAATTTGCTTTATACGGTTGATAACAATTTTGTCCCACAGTTGGCCGCCAATATTTGCTCGGTTGTTTCAAATCATTCCGGTATTCAAGACATTACTTTTCATGTCTTCTCTAATGGCATTACAGAGGATAACCAGCGTTTGCTCCAGGAGATGGTGACCGAATACAACCAAAACCTTGTATTTTATGATATTTCGAACTTCAAAGATGCTCTCGGGTTTGATTTTGATACATCGGGATGGAATGAAATAGTTCTTGCTAGGCTTTTGATGGCACATTTTCTACCTAATGAGATCGAAAGAGTTATTTACCTCGATGGCGATACGATTGTTCTTGGGGATATTGCTCTTCTTTGGAATCAAGATCTTAAGGGTTGCGTGGTTGGAATGGTTCCCGAGCCAACGGTCGGCCCATCTCGACTTAATGATTTAGACTTAAATGGCTGTCTGTACCACAATGCTGGCGTGTTGCTCGTTGATTTAAAGCAATGGAGATCAACTTGTTGCGAAGATCAATTATTGGATTATTGCGAGCGCCGCTCAGGACGCTTGTTTGCGAATGATCAAGATGCTCTAAATGCAGTACTTAAAGATAAGATTTGCAGTTTATCCCCTGCGTTCAATTATTCCAATATCTTTGACTACTATCCGTTTATATTCTTAAACTCGTTAATGCCGGGCTTTTCGGATGAAAACAGTTTTAATACCGCAAGATCGAAGCCCATCGTTGTCCATTATCTCGGCGAAGAGAGGCCATGGCGGCGGGGGAATACTCATCGCTTCAATAATGAGTATCACTTTTATTTATCAGAAACGTTCTGGAAGGACGCGAAAGATGAAGATGGTTGGGGCGTTTATTTTCTTGCTTGGCGGACTTTTAATTTCCTAACCAGGCCTTTTCCTCAGCTTCGTTATAAAGTGATCAGCGGGTTGATTCCCGCATTTCTTAAATATCGTGCCTCGCAAAGAAATAAATAGGATTATGGATAAAATCAAAGACAAGTCTGTTTGCATTGTTTTACCCACATATAACGGCGGAAAGTATTTGGCCAAACAGCTTGATAGTATCTTGGAGCAAACTTGGCCTAATTGCTCCGTCTATATTCGTGATGATGGTTCAACGGATGAAACTGTTGAAATTGCACAATGGTACTGTCGGTCAAACTCCAGCATTCATTTAATTCAAGATTCAATCGGTAATCTTGGGTGCCCAAATAGTTTTTATGAAATTATCAAACGGGTTCCCGAATATGACTACTATGCATTTGCCGATCAGGATGATATTTGGAAGACCGATAAAATTGAACGGGCAGTCAGGGCAATTGAAAATAGTGGAGACAAGGTGCCGACTGTCTACTTTTCTTCCTTTTCATATGTAAACGAAGATGGCGAGACGATACGCGAGTCGGCTCCGCAGGACAAGTACCTCTCTTTTCATAACACCTTGTTTTATACTCCCGGACTAGGCTTCACGATAGTATTTAATCGCCTTGCCTGCAGGGCCTTTATTCTTGAGGTAGATCCAGGGAATGAAATGCATGATCGCTGGCTGATTCGGTGTGCTTCGGCATTTGGAAAGGTATTGTTTGATTCCGTCTGTACGGCTTCACATGTTCGTCATTCCTCTGCGGTCACGTCTGGAGATAATCGTTATTTTGATCTTTTAAAGACCTATTTTAAGGACGAGCTATTTGGTGATAGATCGAAAGATGAGAGTAAAAAGTTAAGCCATTTTTCTGCGGTGTTTTATGATGAGCTTAGTTTTGAGCAGAAACATGAGCTTGATATTTTCACCAATGATGATGGGATTATTTCAAGACTTAGGAAAGCATTTTTCCCAAAGCGTCTGCGACCTACTTTGATTTCTGATTTACTTCTTCGCGTTTTGTTTTTATTCAACAAGGCCTGATGATCCACTGCTGGAGTGATTGTGTCTAATAGAAAAACGAAAGAACTCTCTGTTGAGCAGAGTCTTGTTTGGAACAGCGTCGGCTCGATGGCGTATTTGATTTGCAACTGGCTGATTACTGTTCTTGTGGTGACACTTGGTTCCGACATTAGCATGTCTGGTAGCCTTGCTGTGGCTATGTCTGTTGGTAATATTTTTGCGACCATTGTTTTGCTTAGAGCGCGCCCCGTTCAGGTTTCTGAGAGCTATTCTGATTTTACGACTGGGAATTTTATCGCTCATAGAATCGTTGCAACAATACTTGCCTGTGTAATTTGCTTCTTCTATTGTTTAGTCTCTGTTGCATTCAACGATTGGGCAGTTGTTGCTGTTTATTGCCTATTTAAAGCTGGTGATTCATTTGTCGATGTTCTTCACGGTGTGGATCAGGTAAACAACAGATTGGACATTGCGGCTATCTCTCAAATAGTTCGTGGCGTAGGAGTTCTAGTCTCCTTTTCGTTGTGCTTGTTGCTATTTGATAACTTGGTAATAGCCGTTGCTTCAATGGCTTTTGTTACCATAGCTGTTGTGCTTACATATGATTTTAGAATGACAAAACGGTTTTGTGCCGTTATACCTGATTTTGATTTTACTTCCCTTATCAAATTGTCGCGTATCTGCTTTCCCGGTTTTGTTGCATCTCTTGCGTGCACGGCTGTTGTTAGCGTAACAAGACAGTTCTATGGCCTTTCCTATGGAAATGAGGCGTTGGGTTTTTATGCCGCCGTTGCCACTCCGACTGCCGTAATTCAGGCTCTCGTATCTTATCTATATGCCCCCCTGCTTGGACCTATTTCGGCAATGTGGCGAGAAAACGAAACTCACCGATTACGCTTAGTATTTATTAAGATGCTCGTTTCCGTATTCGTTTTGACGGCGATGTGTGCCATGGCTAGTGCTTTCATAGGCGAACCTGTGCTTACTGCTATTTATGGCAAAGAAGTTGGCCTTCACTCAGATTATCTTCCGTTGGCACTCGTTGCTACCGCATTCACTGGTTTGAACTTTTTCACTATTGATGTCTTTATTGCATTTGGGAAACCGATTATTGGCACGATTTCTGGTGCCGCTTCGTTAGCGTTGGCCGTGTTTCTTTCTCGTTATTGTTTTGTGAATCCGGTATTTGCTTCTGATGCAAATGTCATCAATATCATTATCTTGGTGGCATACGGTTTTGGATTATTATTTTCCTTCCTTTGTATAATTAACCTATTAAATCGGAAGGCGAAGCAATCTGTCACATCCGAACTGTAAATTCGCTCTCCTTGTTTCGATAGGGTTTTTCAGTTCGACTTGGGCTGTTTGATTGATATTCTGTACTGAGGATTCAGATGATGCATGAATTAAGAGCGCTGGTTATCATCCCAGCTTTTAATGAAGAGGCGAACATTTTAGATACGGTTTCTTCTGTGGAGGAAGCTGGATACGATTATGTAGTTATTAACGATGGCTCCACTGATGACACTTTGCGTGTTTGTCGCGATGCGGGGGTTAATGTCCTGGATTTACCGCAGAATCTTGGCATTGGAGGCGCGGTTCAAGCCGGACACAAATATGCCAAACGCTTTGGCTATGATGTAGACATCCAAGTTGATGGTGATGGGCAGCATGACGCCCATTACATATCGCGCTTGCTTGATGAAATAAATAATGGGTCTGATTTAGTTATCGGATCGCGATTTCTTGAGGAATCTGAAGGCTTCAAGTCAACCTTCTTGAGGCGTCTTGGAATTAGATGGCTCTCTGCGGTAATTCATCTTACAACTCACGTTCGTGTTAGCGACCCCACTTCTGGTTTTCGCGCATGTGGATCTAAGGCCATAGATCTGTTCTGTAAAAAATATCCCGTAGACTATCCGGAGCCGGATTCTGCTGTTGCGGCTATGGTTAAGGGCCTTCGCGTTACAGAAGTGCCTGTCGTAATGAAAGAACGACAGGGGGGAAAGTCGTCAATTTCTGGTTTTAGTAGCATTTATTACATGATAAAGGTTACTTTGGCGATTATCATCTCTTCATTCTCGAATTAGGACGGGTTGTTATGCATATTTCCTTACAGTTTGGTGTCATTACTGCTTGTTTAGTTTTGCTTTGTTTTGTGCTGCGTCTTGTATTAAAGGATAGCCTTCAGCTCAAGTATTCACTTCTTTGGATTGTTCTTGCATTGGTTTTGTTGGTATGCGGCCTCTTTCCGCAACCTCTTTACTTCATTTCAAGTTTATTTGGTTTTCAGACTCCAGCCAATTTTGTTTTTGTCTTAGGGTTTTTATTTTTGATATGCATTGTTCTTTCTATGGCATGTCTGTCAAGTAAACAATCTTCTGCAATTGCTAACTTAACTCAACGAATTGCATTGCTTGAAAAAGAGCTTGAATCAAAAAATAGGGAGTAATGCCATGTGCTTGGCAAAAGATCATACATTTGTATTGTGCGCATACGGCGAGTCTCCGTACTTGTCTGACTGTTTAGATTCTTTAGTGAACCAAAGCACCCGAAGTAATATCCTTATATCGACGTCAACTCCTAATTCCTATATTGATCGTATAGCGTCTAATTATTCGATTCCGGTAATTGTTAACGAGGGGTCGCCTAGCATATCTCATGACTGGAATTGTGCTATTGCGAATTCAAATACAAAGCTTGTGACTATAGCTCATCAGGATGATATCTATAGCTCTAGTTATACGGAAACTATGCTGCGGGCTATGAAAGAAGCGGATCGACCTTTAATCTTCTTTTCTAATTATGGTGAGATAAGAAATGGCGTATATGAAGAAAACCTCCTTATTCTGAAAATTAAGAGAATTTTACTTCGTAAGTTTGCTCGCCACGGCGCTCTTTCATCGGTTAAGGATAAAAGGGATATCCTGAGGTTCGGTTCCGCCATCTGCTGTCCTTCTGTGACATTTAATCTAAGCATCTTACAGACACCGTTATTTATGACAGACATGAAATGTGACTTGGACTGGGAGGCATGGGAAAGATTCTCGAAAATCGACGGATCTTTCGTTTATTCTCCCGAGGTTTTAATGTTTCATCGAATTCATGAAGGCTCTGAGACCACGGCGTTGATTAAAGATGATACAAGGAGGTCGGAGGATGAAACTATGCTTCAAAAATTCTGGCCCAAGTGGTTTGCTCCAATAGTCTGTAGCCTGTATTCGCTTAGCATGAGAAGCAATTCTTTATGACGCTGCAACAATGCCGGCGTAAGTTGAACATTTATCGAGACGGAGTTGTAGAGTTATGAATCTAGATACCTTTACTGGTCATCTGAAACTATCTGATAGTTATCGAAAAGCTCTGACGTTTATCGTTTATCCACTTATAGCTGCACTCTCTCTTTGCTTGGGATTTTTCTACTATTGCGCCTTTAAAGCCAGCGCTATCGGATTGCCTGGGCTATGGCTCTCGGCTCTGCCCTTAATCGCCTGCTTGTTCGTTGGTGTCCTATTATTAATTAAAGAGCAGCACAATCCCGCAATTTGCTTTGTGGTGATTGGTGTGCCCGCTGTAACTGCTTTTGGCCTTTTCATGCTGCCCGCTAATGTTCCAGACGAGGCTTCTCATATTTGGCAGGCGGCCGCCTTATTGTCTCGTAACGGCAATGGCTTTGATGTTGTCTCTTGCTTCCAATTGGGTCAGTTTCCTTCATCGTACGCAGATTATTTTAATGCAATGACTCAGCCTACCGATTGGTCTAGCGTCTTTGTGTGCCATACGTATTTGGGGAGCTATTACCCTCATCTTTATTTAATTCCGGGAGTAATTCTAGGATTTGCGCAGCAAACGGGTTTCAATGCCTTTGTGGCCCTTTCAGTTTCGCGCGTGTGCGCTGGATTAATATATTGCTTCGCGGCTTATTGGATAATCAAACTGATGCCAGTTGGTAAAAATGCTGTTTTGATTTTTTTACTAAATCCCATTTTATTGCAGCAGGAAGCGTCTGTTTCGGCTGATTCTGTCGCAAACATTGTTGCCATTTTGTACGTTGCTGTAGTTGTTAAGATTTATGCGGACTCGTTGTACTCATATCGATCTCTGCTGGCGTTAATACTGCTATCCGTTTTACTGCTTCTTTCAAAGATAATGTTTTTCCCATTGGTACTCTTGAATCTTATTCACTGGAAAAAACTTAAAGGAACAGACAGCTATATAAAGTTCATCTTTTCCTTCTTTGCGATAGCTTTTGTTGCGAGCTGTGCGTTCGTGTCTCTTTATCATGGTAGTTTCATGCCAGATTCTTTTGATTTGATGCGAGCGCCGCTGCATTGCGCAAAGGTCTTTATTAAGTCTATTTGGGAGATGGGGCCATTCTGGTTTCAATCCTATGCAGGTTACAATCTTGGCGCTCTTTCGATTAATGTTTGGCCATTTTGTTTTTGGCTTTACATCATTCTTCAGTCCGTTGTTCTGTTTTATAACGATGAGAATAATAAAAAATTATTCTGCAGTACGGATCGCTTTGTAATGATTGCTGTTGTATTCGTCAATTTCTTCCTGATTGTTATGACGATGAGGAACTGGACTCTTACTGTTGATAAGCGTGAAGATATTATCATGGGGGTCCAAGGACGATATTTATTCCCACTGGTCCTTCCGGTTCTGTTGAATATCTTGCGACCGATAAAATCAAGTTCTGAAGGACATGTCTTGCTTGTTTCTTCATTAATAATGAGTACTATTCTATTTGTTGACTTTATTTCAATTCTTTCTGCGTTTTAGGAGTTAGTGTTTCATGTTGAACCTTCTTGAGGGCATTGGTTACACCGTTAAAGAAGAGGGCTTTTATAACGTCCCCAAGAAGGTCTCCCATGTACTCTCAATGCATAGGCCTCGATTTGATTTTGGCTCTCGCCAAGACAATTCTTTTTTTGATGTTATTTTTATTAATGGATGTGATTATTCCGTTCCGCATCCTATTAGGTACCGTGTCGATCATCAGATTGAGGAACTTGAGGCTGCCGGCTTAACGGTCCAAAAGGTTAATGCCTGGGAGATGGAAAAGGATATTCTTAGGCATGCGCGTACTTTTATTATTTTCCGTTGTCCCCTAAGTGATGAAGTTGAATCTTTAATTAGGCAGGCAAAAAAACTCAATAAGCGTGTTATTTATGACATTGATGATTTGGTTATCGACACTGCTTATACCGATTCTATTCCGTTCGTTAATGCAATGACTGCTCATGATAAGTCTTGCTATGACGATGGAGTCAGGCGAATGGGTGAAACACTGAAGCTTTGCGATTGCGCTATCACTACTACTGAGGGTATGGCGGAAGAACTAAAAAAATATGTTCCCAGGGTCTATATAAATAGAAATGTAGCATCTGAATCGATGATTGATTATTCGAATATTGCTATCTATCGTCGAGATGTACTCCCCAGCTTGCAAAGCTCAAGCGTCTTGCCCGAGGATAGGGTTCCCTATAAGCGAGCGGTTGAGCGAAGGGATGAAAAACAGAAAACTCAGGAAATCAGAATCGGCTATTTTAGCGGAAGCATTACCCATAATGCAGATTTCAATTCAGTGCTCCCAGCATTATCTAAGGTAATGGAGACTCATCACAACGTCACCCTGATGGTGGGCGGGGAACTCGATGTTCCTGATGACTTGATGCCATTTTCTGAACGTATTGTCACGTTCCCATTTTGCGATTGGCGTCGGCTTCCAAATTATATAGCTTCCTGTGATATCAATATCGCTCCTTTGGAGAATACTCTATTCAATCGAGCTAAATCCGAGAATAAATGGATTGAATCATCGCTTGTTAAGGTTCCTACGGTTGCTAGCAATGTTGGCGCCTTTAAGAAGATGATTCAGGATGGCGTTACTGGATTTCTCTGCGATTGTGTTGAGGACTGGTGTGCTGCCCTCAATCGTCTGATATTAGATTCTGATCTTAGGAAGAGCGTCGGCGAATCTGCATATTTATACTGCCATGAGCACTGCACTACTGTTTCGGCTGCTAAAGCAATCCGAGATATTATTGTAAAAGAACAATCTCCCAATCTCGCAATGGTCATGCCGAGCGTGAATACTAGCGGTGGTGTCTTAGTCGCCCTTAGGCATCTGTGCATTCTCCAAGACGCTGGCGTTGATGTATTGTTGCTTAATACTGATGATTCAACAAAGTGGCTTGAAGTTTTCGGACATCGTATTCCTGTTCTTAATCGTGTCGTTCCTAGCGGTAAGCTCGATAAATGTCCTTTGTCGGGTGCAATTGATACCGCAGTTGCAACCCTTTGGGACACTCTTGATTTTGTTAGGCGCTATCCACGTATTGGTAAGAAAAAGTACTTGGTCCAGAATCTGGAGACCGATTTTTATCTTCCAGGAGATAGACTGCGCCTTCAAGCAAATGCCACGTATTTGAATAATGATATTGACTATTTGACAATTTCGTCCTGGTGTGAGGAATGGCTTCAGGACAGGTTCGGTCAGGATTGTAAGTCTGTGCCAAACGGACTTGACCTTGCTGCGTTCCCTCATTCTGTGCGCGATTTTTCTTTGCCCAAAATTAGGATTCTAATTGAGGGGGATTGCGGTTCTGATTATAAAAATGTTGATGAAGCTTTCAGGGTAGTGGAAAGGCTTGACTCTGAAAGATATGAGATTTGGTACATGAACTACACTGGTAAAAAGAAGCCTTGGTACCGTATTGATAATTTCCTCGGTAGAGTACCGCATGATCAAATATCAGACATCTATAACCAGTGTCATATTTTATTGAAGACAAGCATTCTCGAAAGTTTTTCATATCCCCCGCTGGAGATGATGGCGACCGGCGGCTTTGTTGTTGCTGTTCCCAATGGAGGTAATGCAGAGTTCCTTCGCGACGGATTGAATTGCTTGCTTTATGACCGGGGAGATATTGATGCTGCGGTGAGCTGCATTAATCGCATCGTTAATGATCACGGTCTTCGTAAGACGCTGTATGACGGGGGATTGAAGACTGCGGAGGAGAGGGACTGGTCAAAACTGACGGATAGAGTCGTTCGCCTATATGACTGATACTATAGTTTTAATGTGATGGATGCATACTTGCGGCAACGTAGACCTTTAAGTTAACGTTGCCGCAAGCATGCAATGTCTGGCTGCTTTATTTTTTAAGGAGTTATGTTATGAAAGGCATCATCCTCGCCGGCGGGTCCGGCACGCGCCTGTACCCGCTCACGCTCGTGACCTCCAAGCAGCTGCTTCCGGTCTACGACAAGCCCATGATCTACTACCCGCTGTCCACCCTCATGCTGGCGGGCATCCGGGACATCCTGGTCATCTCCACGCCGACGGACCTGCCCAACTTCGAGCGCCTGCTCGGGGACGGCTCGCGCTACGGCGTCAACCTCTCCTACGCCGAGCAGCCGAGCCCCGACGGCCTCGCGCAGGCCTTCACCATCGGCGAGGGGTTCATCGCCGGCGAGCCTTGCGCGCTCGTGCTCGGCGACAACATCTTCTACGGCAACGGGCTGTCGCGCCACCTCACGCGCGCCGTCCAGAACGCCGAGTCGGGCCGCGCCACGGTCTTCGGCTACCACGTGGACGACCCCGAGCGCTTCGGCGTCGTGGAGTTCGACGGGGAGGGCCGTGCCGTCTCCATCGAGGAGAAGCCCGCCGAGCCCAAGAGCTCCTACGCCGTCACCGGCCTGTACTTCTACCCGGGCGACGTGGCCGCCAAGGCGCATAGGGTGGAGCCCTCCGCCCGAGGCGAGCTGGAGATCACCACGCTCAACCAGATGTACCTGGAGGAGGGGACGCTGTCCGTCGTGACGCTGGGCCGCGGGTACGCGTGGCTCGACACCGGCACCATGGAGAGCCTGCACGAGGCCGCGGAGTTCGTCCGCGCCGTGGAGCACTCCCAGGACCTGCCCGTGTCTGTCCCCGAGGAGATCGCCTGGGAGAACGGCTGGATCACCACCGCCGAGCTCGAGGAGGCCGCCAAGGCCTACGGCAAGTCGGTCTACGGCCAGCACCTCAAGAAGGTCGCCGCCGGCGAGATCGTCAACAGCCCGCGCGAGTACTAGCGCCAGCTTGTTTTCTTTTAGGGGCCACCGTTTATCTGGTGGCCCCTTTCGTTATGATTACGTTGACCATAAAGATAATATGATTGGGAGTGGATGTGTTAAGCGTCTACTTTGGCGATATGCCAGAAGCGATTTACAACACAGCGACATATTTCAAAAACTCTTACCGGTCTTCTTGGATTACGGATCCCTGTGCAGTCTCGATAATTAAAGATGTCGATCGATCGGTTGTTGTCTCCGAAAACGTCATCGAAAGCCCTGTGCTTGGATCCATCTCCCCACTCCAGCTTTCTGGTGGCGTGAAAACGCTGCTGCTTATGAGATTTGATCGTAAGCATATTTTTAACGCTTCTACCTGTGGTGACAACTGTGCCAAGTGGGTTCTCGACATGGCGAAAGACCGCAAGCTCGTTGTGAATCTCTATCATGTGATGGACTTTGGCCGCGAGGATTTTAAAATCAAAGTCGTGAACAGCGGCCGAATCGTTCATAACATGGCCGAATTGATTCACGAGTCGATTCCGTATCTGTAGGTGCTGCTTATGAACGGTTCGCATCTTGTTAAGATTTCCCGCCGTAGGGGAACCAAGTACACATTTACCATCAAGCGGAACATCACTATCGTGCGTGGCGATAGCGGCACGGGTAAGACGACACTCTTTGACATGGTCGCAGACTACATGCGAACGGGCGAGCAGTCGGGTGTCTCCTTGCAATGCGATTGTCCCTGTGTCGCCCTGACCGATTATGATTGGCGAAACCAGCTTTCGTCCGTTCATGACTCGATTGTATTTGTCGATGAGGGCTTTAAAGAGATCCATTCTGATGAGTTTGCCCATCATGTGCTGTATTCCTCGAATTATTTCGTGCTGATCTCAAGGGCTGATTTCCCCAATCTTCCGTATAGCGTGGATGAGATTTACAGGATTAAGACGAGCGGAAAATACCATTCTTTCGTCCCTGTTTATCAAGATCGCGGGAATCATCGTTATGCTATTTCCCGGTCGGCGCCAAAACAGGACTTTTCTATCCTTCTATGCGAGGACAGTAAGTCTGGTTTCCAGTTCTTTGAACGGCATTTCGCTGACAGTGAGCTTACCTGCGCTTCGGCCATGACGAACAGCGCGATTTTGGGCTGGTTGGATCAGCATCTCGACGATCGCGTGTTTGTTGTCGCGGACGGAGCAGCATTTGGGTGCTATGCGGACCGCGTCCTTAAGCTGCAAGACATTCACCGCGATACTGTTACGGTTTGTCTTCCCGAGTCATTCGAGTGGCTTCTGCTGAGCTCCGGCGTAATTTCAGGGCTAGATGCCAAAGCAGTTCTGCAAGAGCCGGAAGCGTTTGCAGACAGTGAGAAGTTTAAAAGCTGGGAGGACTTCTTCTATAAGTACTTACGCGATAAAACTGGGAATTCGGTCTTCCGGTACGACAAAGACTGCATTCCGGAGGCGTTTTGTAGGGGAAGTAATTCTGCGAAGGTTATGGCTCTTATCGCGTGCCGAAATGTCCGATAGTTTTGTTGAATAGTGTCGCGGCATCACTTCCTGCGGCATACTAAAGAAGCTGTACATGCTTCAGATTGGATTTTCATGTCTGAGATTTTTGAACCCAAGAACATCATCGTCACGGGCGGCTGCGGCTTCATCGGCAGCAACTTCGTGCACTACGTCGTGGACAACCACCCCGAGGTACACGTCACCGTCCTGGACAAGCTGACCTACGCCGGCAACCCCGAGAACATCGCCGGGCTGCCCGAGGACAGGGTCGAGCTCGTCGTGGGCGACATCTGCGACGCCGCGTTGCTCGATGAGTTGGTCCCCGGCCACGACGCCATCGTGCACTACGCCGCCGAGAGCCACAACGACAACTCCATCGCCGACCCGGAGCCCTT
>NZ_JADNGN010000031.1 GCF_015553355.1 Collinsella aerofaciens | reverse complement strand
ACCTTTGCTCGCTGCAAGTTCCGCACGAGCCGAAGAGCACTTAATGTGCTCTTCGTGCGAGCAGGACTGTCCGCAGCAGCGAGCAAAGGTAAGAACGCCCCGCCCCAACCGAGATAACAAAGGAGCTGATATGTGCGATTGCACAGATCATAAGGACGAGATCCCTGCATACGACGCGCAGGCCATTGAGTCTAGGTGGATGAAGGCCTGGGAGGACTCCAACCTCTTTGCCGTCGACACCGACGACAGTAAGCCCAAGAAGTACGTGCTCGAGATGTTCCCGTATCCGTCGGGCGACCTGCACATGGGTCACGCGCGCAACTACACCATCGGCGATGCCATGGCCCGTCAGGCCCGCATGCGCGGCTACGACGTGCTGCACCCCATCGGCTTCGATGCCTTTGGCCTGCCCGCCGAGAATGCCGCCATCAAGCACAACACGCAGGCTGCCGCCTGGACGTATAAGAACATGGATCAGGCGCTTTCCACGATGAAGCGCATGGGCTTCTCCTACGATCTGGATCGCATGGTCAAGACCTGCAGCCCCGACTATTACCGCTGGGGCCAGTGGATCTTTGAGAAGATGTGGGAAAAGGGCCTGGTCTACCGCAAGAAGAACCCGGTCAATTGGTGCCCCACCTGTAAGACCGTTCTGGCCAACGAGCAGGTCACCGAGGGTAAGTGCTGGCGCTGCGGCACCGAGCCCGAGAAACGCGACCTGGAGCAGTGGTACTTCAAGATTACCGAGTACTCCCAGGAGCTGCTCGACGACCTGGAGAAGCTCCCCGGCTGGCCCGAGCGCGTCAAGCAGATGCAGGCTAACTGGATCGGCCGCTCCGAGGGCGCCGAGGTCGACTTTACCCTGTGCGACAAGGATGGCGAGCCTATCGAGGGCGACGAGGGTAAGATCACCGTCTTCACCACACGTGCCGACACGCTCTTCGGCGTCTCCTTCTTTGTCCTGGCTCCCGAGTATGAGCGCCTGCACGAGCTCGTCGAGGGCACGGAGTACGAGGAGGCCGTCACTAAGATCGTCGAGGACTCCAAGCATATCTCTGCCGTCGAGCGTGCCCAGGGCACCCTCGAGAAGCACGGTGCCTTTACCGGCCGCTATGTGGTGAACCCCGTCAACGGCGAGAAGGTCCCCGTGTGGGTTGCCGATTATGTCGTTGCCGACTACGGCACCGGCGCCGTCATGGCCGTTCCCTGCGGCGACCAGCGTGACTTTGAGTTCGCCCGCAAGTACGATCTGCCTATTGTGCCGATCATCCTGGACGATGACGACCGCGCTGCCGTCGAGGCCAGCGGCGAGACCATCGATACCTTCCATGCCGAGAACGTTGACTGGGATTGCGCCCACGCTGCCGAGGGCACGCTCGTCCAGTCCGGCAAGTACACTGGCATGCGCGGCGGTAAGCACTCCGAGGGCGAGGCTGCCATCGTGGCCGACCTCGAGGCCATGGGCTGCGGTCGTCGCAAGGTCGAGTTCCGTCTACGCGACTGGCTCATCAGCCGTCAGCGTTATTGGGGCAACCCCATCCCGGCCATCCACTGCGAGCACTGCGGTATCGTGCCCGTGCCCGAGGACCAGCTGCCGGTGACGCTGCCCGAGAACCTGGACCTGGGTGCCGGCGAGACCCTCGCCGAGTGCAAGGAGTTCTACGAGACCACCTGCCCGGTCTGCGGCCGCCCGGCCAAGCGCGAGACCGATACCATGGACACCTTCACCTGCTCCAGCTGGTATTACCTGCGCTATACCGACCCGCACAACACCGAGCTGCCCTTCTCCCGCGAGGCCGCCGACCGTTGGATGCCCGTCGATAACTACATCGGCGGCATCGAGCATGCCATTCTGCACCTGCTCTACAGTCGCTTCTTTACCAAGGCGCTGCGCGACCTGGGCCTGCTGAGCGTGGACGAGCCCTTTACCAACTTGCTGTGCCAGGGCATGGTCAAGGACGAGAACGGCGACACCATGTCCAAGTCCAAGGGAAACGTCGTGCCCCCGAGCTCGGTCATCGAGCCCTACGGCGCCGACACCATGCGTCTGGCGATCCTGTTTATCGCCCCGCCCGAGAAGGACTTCGACTGGGATCCCAAGGCCGTCGAGGGCGCTAATCGCTTCATTAAGCGTGCCTGGCGTATCGTGTGGCAGCTCGTCCAGTCGGGTGATGCCAACGTGGCCTTTGACAAGTCCGCGCTCGACGAGGTCGCGATGAAGCTCTATCGCGAGCGTCACCGCACCATTGCCAAGTGCACCGAGGACTTCGACCGCGGCCAGTTCAACACCGCGATCTCTGCCGTCATGGAGCTCGTCAACGCCGCGAGTGCCTACCTCAACGCCACCGAGGGCGATTCCCGTGACAAGGCGCTGTGCTACGGTGTGGCCAAGGATATCGTGAGCGTCCTTGCTCCCATCTGCCCGTTCTGGGCCGACGAGCTGTGGCATGAGGCACTCGGCTGTGAGGGCAATGCCTACACCGCCGCCTGGCCCGAGTTCGACCTGGCCGAGTCCATCGAGGACACGGTGCAGATCGTCGTACAGGTGCTCGGCAAGGTCCGTGGTCGCATCGACGTTGCCCGTGATGCCTCTAATGAGGATATGCAGGCTGCCGCCGAGGCCGTCGTCGCCAAGTGGCTCGAGGGCAAGACGGTCGTCAAGGCCATCTGCGTGCCCGGCAAGCTGGTCAACCTGGTGGTCAAGTAAGCGCTGCGCGCATAGTCGACATAAAAAGCGAGGGACGATTCCGCAGTGAGTCGCCCCTCGTTTTGGTTATGGATACTTGCGACAACACCCAATTATCAATTTCTTGTGGAGAACCTGTGCTCACGCTGACCTGCGGGTTTGTGTTGTGGTTGCACGTTTGTGCAGGTATTGGTATAGTTTGCTTGCAAATGAAGTAGTAATTGAAAGAAGTGGGGTTTCGGCCCCGCTTCTTTTTTGTATGGATGGAGGTGCCGCAATGGTCAAGACCAAGACCGAGCAGGCGATCATCGGCGCGCTCGAGGCCGTCGCTCCCCAGCACGATATCGACATCGTCGACGTTGAGCTCGTGGGTGCCACCAAGGCCCCCTGCGTGCGTGTGCGTATCGAGGGTGCCGAGGGTCAGAGCCTGTCGCTCAATGACGTCACGGCCAACACCAAATGGGTCGGCGATGTGATTGAGGAGCTCGATCCCATCTCTTCGAGCTATACGCTCGAGGTGTCGAGCCCGGGTATGGCGCGCCCGCTGCGCCGCCCGCGTGACTTTGCCCGCTTTGTGGGCGAGAACTGCGAGCTCACCTCCACCGCCACCGAGGGCCGTCGCAAGTACGCCGGCAAGATTGCCGCCGCCACCGAGACGAGCGTGACCCTCGAGCTCGAGGACGGCGAGTCCGTTACCCTCGATTTCTCCGATGTTAAAAAGTGCAAGTTGAAGCCCACCTATGACTTCAAGCCCGCGAAGGAAGGAAAGTAAGATGGCAGCATCCGACATGATGTCCGCCCTGATGGAGCTTTGCCAGGAGAAGCACATCGACCAGCTCTACCTGATCGACCGCCTGGAGCAGTCGCTCGCCAAGAGCTATGCCGAGATCCTGCATCTTGAGTGGGGCGCCAAGGTGACCATCGACCGCACCACCGGCAAGATCTACGTCTACCGTCTGGAGCCGATCGACGATTCCATGGACGAGGAGGGCAACTTCACCGAGTTCGAGGAGATCGACGTCACTCCTAAGAACACGAGCCGTATCGCCGCCCAGCACGCCAAGGCCGAGATCAACGCCATCGTGCGCAACTCCGCCCGCGAGCAGATCTACGAGGAGTTCTCCGGCCGCATCGGTGACCTCATCAGCGGTACCGTGCTGCAGTCCACGCCCGACTTCACGATCGTCAAGATTCGCGAGGGCGTCGAGGCCGAGCTTCCGCACTTCGACCAGCGCCGTTACGAGAACGAGCGCAACGAGCGTCCGATGGGCGAGCGCTACCTGCACAACCAGCATATCAAGGCCGTGATCATCGACGTTCGCGACCCCAACTCCAACCTGCAGCCGGTCCGTGGCGAGCACAGCCGTCCGCCGATTGTCATCTCCCGTACCCACCCCGAGCTCATGCGTCGTCTGTTTGAGCAGGAGGTGCCCGAGATCTATGAGGGCACCGTCCAGATCAAGTCGATCGCCCGCGAGCCCGGTCAGCGCTCTAAGGTCGCCGTCCACTCGCTCGACGATCGCCTGGATCCCGTGGGCGCCTGCGTCGGCCCTAAGGGCAGCCGTGTTCGCGCCGTCGTGGGCGAGCTCCGTGGCGAGCGCGTCGACGTCATCCTGTGGGATGCCGATCCGGCCGTCTACGTCGCCAACGCCCTGTCGCCTGCCAAGGTCACCCGCGTCCTTATCGACGAGGAGAAGGCCTACGCCGGCGTCATCGTGCCCGATGACCAGCTGTCCCTCGCCATCGGCAAGGAGGGCCAGAATGCCCGCCTCGCCGCGCGCCTGACCGGCTGGCACATCGACATTAAGTCCGAGACCCTTGCCGCCGACATCCTCAAGAATGTTCCCGTTCACGAGGAGCCCGCCGCCGACCTGATCGGTGACGAGGAGGACGAGGACGTCCGTCGCTGCGAGTTCGTGTCCGAGGACGGCATCCAGTGCCGCAACCAGGCCCGTCCCGGCTCCCGTTTCTGCGGTGTCCACGACACCGACGCCTTCGATGATGCGGAGGACCTGATCTAGCGCGCGGTCGCGCCGGGCGGGTCCCAGCGCATACCCCACGCTCGTTCAGTCTCTAGGCACCCAAGGTGCCAGAAAGGGTAGGTGAAGTCATATGGCAAAAGTCCGTGTGTCCACCCTGGCCAAAGAGTTCGGCATGACCTCCAAGGAACTGATGGGTCATCTCGCCGAAATGAAGATTCCCGCTAAGTCCGCTTCCTCCGCTCTGGAGGACGCATACGTCGCCATGGTCCGCAAGCAGCTCGCCTCGGTGATCGAGGCCCGCGCCCAGGAAGTCGAGGCCGCCAAGCTGGCCGAGGAGCAGGCCGCTGCCGCCGAGGAGGCAGCACGCGCTGCCGAGGCAGAGCGCGAGCGCATCGCCGCCGAGAAGGCACGCGAGGAGGAGCGCCGCCAGTTCGCCGCTGCCCAGGCTGCCGAGGAGGCCGCCCGCGCCGAGGCCGAGGCTAAGAAGAAGGCCGAGCAGGAGCGCCTTGCCCGCGAGAAGGAGGAGGCTGCCCGCGAGGCCCAGCGCCGCGCCGTTCCCGCTTCCGATTCCGGTTCGCGTTTCCGTTCGCTGCTCGACCAGATCGCCGCACAGGAGACCGTCCTCAAGGAGAAGAAGGACGCCGAGGAGAAAGCCAAGGCCGAGCGCGCTGCCGAGCGCGGCAACCGTCGTGGCGGCAACAACGACCGTCGCGGTGGCCGTCGTAACGATCGCAACGCTTCCGACAACAACTCCGAGCGCAATGCCTCCGAGAACCGTCCCCACAGCCATCGCACCAATGCCAGCAACAACGTCGCTGCCGGCATGGACTTCCCCAACCCCGACAAGCAGGGCAAGGGCAAGAAGCGCAAGGGCGGTCACAACAACGAAGAGGACCACTACAGCCGCATGGCTCGCGAGGCCGAGGAGTACAGCCGCGAGAAGGTGCTCGAGGAGGCTCGTGCCGCCGTCGAGGAGGCCTCTCGCGAGTCCACTGGTCGCCGCAAAAAGCGCAAGGAGAAGCGCGAGCGCGAGGCCGCAAAGGCTCAGGAGGAGCGCAAGATAGAGGAGGCGCTGGCCCAGGGCGTGAACCCCGAGGACCTCGACGCCATCAAGGTCTCCCAGGGCGTTACCGTCCAGGAGCTCGCCGAGGCGCTCGACGTTCCGGCCAACGACATCATCAAACGCCTGTTCCTGCTGGGTACGCCGCTCACGATGACGCAGTCCATGTCCGACGACCTCGTCGAGCTCGTTGCCGACGACCTGGGTCGTCAGATCAAGATCATCACCCCCGAGGAGGAGAACACCTTCTCGTTCTACGACGATCCCGCCGACCTTAAGCCGCGCGCCCCGGTCGTCACCGTCATGGGCCACGTCGACCACGGCAAGACGTCGCTGCTCGACGCCATCCGTCACACCGGCGTTGCTGCCGGCGAGGCGGGCGGCATTACGCAGGCTATCGGCGCTTCGCAGGTCATGATCAACGACCGCAAGATCACCTTTATCGATACCCCGGGTCACGCCACCTTTACGGCTATGCGTGCCCGTGGTGCCAAGGTGACCGACATCGTCATTCTGATCGTGGCTGCCGACGACGGCGTCATGCCTCAGACCGTCGAGTCGATCAACCACGCCAAGGCCGCCGGCGTACCCATCGTCGTCGCCGTCAACAAGATCGATAAGCCGGGCGCCAACCCCGACCGTGTGCGTCAGGAGCTCACCGAGTACGGCGTCATCCCCGAGGAGTGGGGCGGACAGAACATGTTCGTCAACATCTCGGCTAAGCAGAAGATCGGTATCGACGACCTTCTGGAGACCGTGCTGCTCCAGGCCGACGTGCTCGAGCTCAAGGCCAACCCGGACACCTTTGCCTCCGGCAACGTCCTCGAGGCCAAGCTCGACAAGGGCCGTGGCTCGGTTGCTACCGTGCTCGTGACCCGCGGTACCCTGCACGTGGGCGATACACTGGTCGCCGGCCTTACCTACGGTCGCGTCCGTGCCATGCTCGACCCCAAGGGCCGCGCCGTCACCGAGGCCGGTCCCTCCGACGCCGTCGAGATTCTGGGCCTGCAGTCCGTGCCCAACGCCGGTGACGAGTTCCGCGTGTTCGAGGACGAGCGCGAGGCTCGTGCCCTGGCCGACGAGCGTTCGCTCAAGGCCCGTATCGAGGAGCAGAGCCGCGTCAAGCACGTCACGCTCGAGAACCTCTTCGAGACTATTGCCGACGCCGAGGTCAAGGAGCTCAACCTGATCATCAAGGCAGACGTCCAGGGTTCCATCGAGGCCCTTCAGGACTCGCTCGACAAGATGGATCAGTCCGAGGTTCGCATCAACACGATCCACTCCGCTGTCGGCGCCATCAACGAGACCGACGTCGTCCTGGCCGACGCCTCCAACGCCATCATCATCGGCTTTGGCGTCCGTCCCGACGGTAAGGCCCGCTCCGCTGCCGAGCGCGAGGGCGTCGAGATCCGTTGCTACGACGTTATCTACAAGTGCCTCGAGGAGCTCGACGCCGCCCGTATCGGCATGCTCAAGCCCACCGAGGTCGAGGTCGCCACGGGTACCGCGACCGTCCTGGACACCTTTAAGGTGCCCAAAGTCGGTATCGCCGCCGGTGTCCGCGTCGAGGAGGGCGAGATCGCCGCGACCGATTCCGTGCGTCTGGTGCGCGACGGCATCGTGGTCTTCAACGGCAAGATCGCCTCGATGCGCCACTACAAGGACGAGGCCAAGAGCCTCAAGAGCGGTTCCGAGGGCGGCATTGGCCTGGAGAACTTCCAGGACATCAAGCCCGGCGACCAGATCGAGGGTTACCGCATCGACCAGGTTGCCCGCACCGAGTAGGGGGTAGCGCTATGAAGCAAACGCAGGCAACCCGCCGTCTGGGCGAGCAGCTTCGCGAGAAGCTTGGTTATATCCTGCTCTTTGAGGTTTCCGATCCGCGTCTCGACCTGGTTACTTTGACCGCGGTCGAGGTCGCGGTGGACCGTTCGTTCGCGCGCGTGTACGTGTCGTGCGATGCGAGCCGCTACGACGAGGTCATGGAGGCGCTCGCAAGCGCCAAGGGCCGTATTCGCAGCCTGTTGGCTCGCTCGCTCGATTGGCGTGTCACGCCCGAGCTCGATTTTCGCATCGATCGCTCGACCGATGAGGCCGAGCGCATCACGCGTGCGCTGGAAAATGTTCCCGCCACGCTTGCGATCGAAAAGGACGAGGACGGCTATCCGATAGTGGATGCCGCCCAGGAGGCAGCTTTAGATGACTAATTCCGCCGACCTCGCCTCGTGCGAGTCTGCAGATATTCAGCGACGCATCCTCGAGCTCATCGAGGGTGCGTCCTCCATTGCGATTTCGGGACACACTTCTCCCGACGGCGACGCTCTGGGCTCAGTGCTGGGTCTGGGTCTCTCGCTTATGAAGTTTTTCCCCAACAAGAACATTGCGTTGCTGCTGGCAGACGATGACCCGGTTCCGCGCATCTACCGCTTTATGGAAGGCTCCGATCGCCTGGTGCCGGCATCTGCGTACACCGGCAATCCGGACCTGTTCATCTCGGTGGACGTGCCGGTTGTCGAGCGCCTCAATAATTCCGCCGAGGTGCTCCGTCGCTCCAAGCATGTGGTGTGCTTCGATCACCATCCGGCGCGCGAGGAGTTTGCCGAGCTCAGCCTGAGGCGCGTTGAAGCTGCAGCCTGCGCTATGATCATCGACCGCTTCTTGGACAATTGTGGCATTGTCGCCCGTGATGGCGTCGCGACTTGCCTGCTGTGTGGCTTGGTTACCGATACCGGTCGTTTCCAGTACCAAAACGCCGATGCCGCCGCGTTCCATGCGGCCTCGCGTCTGGTTGCCCACGGTGCCGATCCGGCGCGCGTTGCGCTCGAGGTATATCAGAGCATGCGCGTTGAGTTTTTGCACCTCAAGTCCATCGTTATGGGTCGCATTAAGACGGTCGCGCATGGGCGCGTGGCGTATAGCTATGCCTACCAGAGCGACCTTGAGGCCTGCGGCGTCACCTCGGACGAGTGCGACGGCCTGGTCGATGTGGTGCGTTCGGTGATGGGCGTCGAGGTCTGCATGTTCTTAAAGGGCATTGAGGGCGATACCAGGGTGCGTGGCAACCTGCGCTCCAAGGGCGACCTCGATGTGTCCGAGATTGCTGCCAACTTTGGCGGTGGCGGGCATCATGCTGCCGCCGGTTTCTCCAACAACGGAACGATTCGCGAGACGCTCGCCGTGGCACTTCCCATGCTGGCCGAGCTGGTGGGGGAGGATCCCGCTTCGGTGACCGTCGAGCTCTAACTAATTGGATGGTACATGGCTCGTCGAACGCCTTCTCATTTGAATATGCTACTCGCCGTCGATAAGCCGGTGGGCTGCACGTCCCATGACGTGGTTTCGCAATGCCGACGCGCCCTCCATGAGCGGCGCGTCGGCCATGCCGGCACGCTCGACCCCATGGCATCCGGCGTCATGGTGGTGGGCGTGGGCCAGGCTACTCGTCTGCTGGGCATGCTAACTCTCGATACCAAAAGCTATGTCGCCGACATCTCGTTTGGTGCCGAGACCAATACCGATGATGCGGAGGGCGAGGCGGTCCGCATAGTGGCTGTTGCCAACGAGCTCCGCGATCCTGCCTATGCCCGTGAGCACTTGGCCGCTATGTTGGGCCCGCAGATGCAGGTGCCGCCGGCGTTTTCGGCTATCTCGGTCAATGGCGTTCGCGCCTACAAGTCTGCTCGCGAGGGCAATGCGGTGGACCTACCTCCGCGTCCCGTCGAGGTCTATGCCGCCGACCTGATTGCCGTGGGCGGCGAGGGTGATACATGTGTGTGGACCGTGGCGTTCTCGGTGAGCAAGGGCACCTATATCCGTGCGCTCGCTCGCGACCTGGGCCGTGCTTGTGATAGCGCCGCGCATATTTCCGCGCTTCGTCGCACCGCATCCGGTGCTGTTTCCATTGGCGCTTGTCATGCGTTGGAGGAGCTTTCTCCCGAGTCCGTGGCTGGCTTTGCCCTGGATCCCATTGCAGCCCTGGGCGCCACGCGTGTTGACTTGCCGGGCAATCTTGCCGACGACCTGCTCTGCGGCCGTCGCATTCCCGTTGAGCGTGCGCTTGCCGATTTCGATGTCTCGAAGGCGCTGTTTGCGCTGGTGCTCGATGGGGGACTCAAGGCGCTCGCCCGCATTGAGAGTGGCCGCTTTGTTATGGAGCACGTGTTTCCGCAGGCAATCGGCGGTGTTCGATGATGTTGTCCGCTCACGAGCTCGCGCGTGTCTTTTTCGCGGGCGAGTCGGACGAGGCTCGCATCGTTGCTGCCGATACGTTTGATGAGTGTGAGCACTTGGGTGCCGCATCGATTGCCATCGGCGTGTTCGACGGCGTTCACCTTGGACACCAGGAGCTCATTGCGGCGCTTGTCCGTGATGCCCGTGCCCATGGCTGCAAGGCGGTCGTGGTCACCTTCGATCCCGACCCGGACGTCGTGGTGAGCCCATCGCCCGCTCAAAAATTGATGACGACGGACGACCGTCTGCATGCCTTGGCTCAGACCGGGGTCGACGCGGTGGTGGCCGTTCCCTTTACGCCTGAGGTTGCGGCACTCGACCATGTTGGTTTTCTCTCGCTGGTGTCGCGTCTGGTCGACATTCGTTCGATTCGCGTTGGCAGCGACTTTAGGCTGGGTCGCGGCGGTGCATCTGGTGTTGCCGAGATGTGCGCCTGGGGTTCCGAGCACGCCGTTGACGTGTATGGTCACGACCTGCTTTGCGAGGGCGGTGAGGCCATTTGCGCCACCCGCATTCGTCATGAGTTGGGACAGGGCCATGTGGAGCTGGCTGCTGAGTTGCTCGGCCGTCCGTATATGGTGCGTGGCGGTGTTATTCGTGGCCGTCACGAGGGTTCTGGTATGGGCTTTCCCACGGCAAACTTGCAGGTTCCCGACGGCATTCAGGTGCCAGCCGATGGCGTGTATGAGGGTCTGGTGCTGGTCGATGACACCGCGTGGCCCGCTGCCGTGAACGTCGGCCTGCCGCCAACGTATGCTGACGATGCGGCATCTGCGCATCTCGAGGCTAACTTAATTGGTTATACGGGCGACCTGTACGGCGCTTCCGTTTCGCTGGCGTTTACACGCTGGCTGCGTCCCTCGCGCGTGTTCGATTCGCTGGATGAGTTGATCGCGACCGTCGAGGGTAATATCGAGGACATTCGTCGCAACTTGGGCGAGCAGGGGGTGAGCATCCGTGATTAGCGATGAGGAGAAAGACCAGGTACGCGCTGCGTCCGACCTAGTCGCCATCGTGCAGGAAACGGTTGAGCTCAAGCCTCGTGGCCATGAGTTTTGGGGCTGCTGCCCCTTTCATGGCGAAAAGACGCCGTCCTTCCACATTATTCCCGCCACGCAGGTGTGGCATTGCTTTGGCTGCGGCGAGGGTGGCGACGTCTTCACCTATATCATGAAGCGCGAGAACCTGAGCTTTCCCGAGTCAATCCGTTATTTGGCCGATCGCGCGGGTATTGAGCTGCATGACACTGGAGATCGCCGCGAGCGCGGTACCAAGCGTGCCCGCATCTACGATCTGTGCGCCGAGACCGCGCAGTTCTACCACACCATGCTCATGCGCGGTAAGGACGGCCGTCCGCGCGAGTACTTTGCCAGCCGCGGCATGGGTGGCGACGTCTGCCGCCGCTACTGCCTGGGCTTTGCACCGGGCCGTAACGCACTGGTGTCGCACCTGTCCCAGGCGGGTTTTACCCCGCAGGAGATGATCGACGCCAACGTTGCCGTGAGCCGCGGGCGCGGGCAGCTTGCCGACCGCTTTTACGACCGCGTGATGTTCCCCATCTTTGACGAGCAGGGTCACAACATTGCCTTTGGCGGTCGCATTATGGGCGACGGTCAGCCTAAGTATCTCAACACCGCCGAGACGAGCGTGTTCCATAAAAAGCGAAACCTCTACGGTTTTAATTGGGCCAAGGAGTTTATCGTCGCGCAGGATACCGCCATTGTGGTGGAGGGCTATACCGATTGCATCGCCTGCTGGGAGGCGGGGATTAAAAACGTTGTCGCCACGCTGGGCACCGCGCTCACGGAGCATCATGTCAAGACGCTCACCCGCTTTGCCAAGCGCATCGTGTACATGTTCGATGGTGACGCCGCCGGCCAAAAGGCCGCTCGCCGTGCGATTCAGTTTATCGAGCAGGATTCTATGGACCTGCGCTGCGTGGTGCTGCCCGACGGCAACGACCCTATGGAGTTTATTTCGGCGCACGGCGGCCAGGAGCTGCAGGCGCGCATCGACGCGGCCGAGCCGCTTATGGACTTTGTGTACCGTTCGCTGCAGGAGTCGAGCGATATTAGCACGCCGGGCGGTCGCGCCAAGGCGCTGGAAGATGCGCTGACGCTTATCTATCCGCTGCGCGATAGCTATATGATCGACACGTACTTTATCCAGATTGCCGACCTGCTTGGTTTGGACCTGGAGACCGTGCGCGCGAGCTCGGGCCGTGTGTTTCGCGATGTCGCCAAGCGCGAGGATGCTGAACGACGTCGTGAGCAGAACTATGAGCGCCAGCGGGCACAGGCTGAGCGGTCCGGTAGCGCGGGCGGTCGGGCGTCGGGTTCTCGCGATGCCGGTCGCGGCGCTTGGGCATCGGGCGCGACGCCGGCAGTAGCGACGCCGGTCGAAGAAGAGCCGTACGACTACGTCCCGCTCGATGCCTACGGTGCCGCGCCCGTGGAGGCCCCCGACGATCTTCCGCCGATCGATGTGCCTGATGGTATGGGCGCTGTGCCTGTGGCTGACGGTTCGGGCGCACCGGCTGCGGCGGCGCCGATGGTTCTTACCGATCTTGAACGCAAGTCCTTGGCAGGGGAGCGCGAGCTGTTGACGATGCTCACGAGCTACCCCGACCTGTTCCGCACGTATGCCGACCGCATCTGCTCCATCGAGTGGGTTGACCCGCGTCACGAGTCCATTGCATGGGCCGTTCTGGCAACGCCGCCGGGAACCGATCCTGCAGCCTGCATGGATGCGGCGCGTTCAGTGTGTCCCGATGCGGCAACGCTTGTGAGTGCCGGGCGCATCTCGGCGACGAGCAAGCACCCCACCGAGACGAACATCGTGTTTATGCTCGATACGCTCGAGCTCTACACCATCAAACGCCGCATGCGTGCCGCACAGGCCAAGCTGCGACAGGACCGTTCGCTCGATGATGAGGCGCGTCGCGCGCTGACCGTGCAGGCCGCGCAGGATTCGCAGCGTCAACGCGAGCTGCAAAAGTCGATCGGCGGCGTGGCGGACCCGTTCCGTTTGATCGGCCTGGAGGCCGCGGGCACCGAACAAGCCTAGATGTTGTGGTCAACCAGCGTATTCTCGCCTATATCCAGTCCTCTTTTTGGGTATAGACGTCAATGTGTGTGCTAAAGTATTGAGTCCTGTGGACTATGAAGGGAGAATCTGTGCCAAAAAAGACTGAGAGCACGGGTACTGGGCTGGAATCCTACGTTGCAAAGCTCATGGGCAACGGCTCAAACAGGACTTCGGTAACCGAGGACGAGATTCAGGTCGCCCTGAAGGATATCGATGTTTCTGACGAGCAGCTCACCGCGGTGTATTCCGCGCTGCGCAACAGCGGCATCCAGATTATCTCCGCGAGCGGTAACGACGACGCCCCCATGGACGTCGACGATGACGATAACGATACCGATACCGACGATTTCGATGACGACGACGAGCACGATTCCGGCTCGCTCGACGATCACGAGCTCAAGATGGCCCGCCAGGCCGACGCCGAGATGGGTTCTTCCAAGAGCAAGAAGAAGCGCACCGTGCGCACGTCCCGTTCGCGTTCGCGCGTGCGCGGCATCGATGCCTCCACGGTGATGCTGACCGGCGACCCGGTCCGTATGTACCTCAAGGAGATCGGCAAGGTCGACCTGCTGACCGCCTCCGAAGAGGTCGATCTGGCCATGAAGATCGAGGCCGGTCTTGAGGCCACCGAGAAGCTCGAGGCTGCCGATGCTGGTGAGCTCGAACTCACGCGTGCCGAGATGCGTCGTCTTACGCGCATTGAGAACGTGGGCCTCGAAGCCAAGCAGGCGCTCATCAGCGCAAACCTGCGTCTGGTCGTCTCCATCGCCAAGCGCTATGTCGGTCGCGGCATGCTGTTCCTGGACCTGATCCAGGAGGGCAACCTCGGTCTGATTCGCGCCGTCGAGAAGTTCGACTACCAGAAGGGCTTTAAGTTCTCCACGTACGCCACGTGGTGGATCCGTCAGGCCATCACGCGCGCTATCGCCGACCAGGCCCGTACCATCCGTATTCCCGTGCACATGGTCGAGACCATCAACAAGCTCGTCCGTGTGCAGCGCCAGCTCCTTCAGGACCTGGGTCGCGACCCGACCCCCGAGGAGATCGGTGCCGAGATGGACATGAGCGCCGACCGCGTCCGCGAGATCCAGAAGATCTCGCAGGAGCCCGTGTCGCTCGAGACCCCCATCGGCGAGGAAGAGGATTCCCAGCTGGGCGACTTCATCGAGGACTCCCAGGCAATCGTTCCGCCCGATGCCGCCAGCTTCTCCATGCTGCAGGAGCAGCTCACTCAGGTGCTCGACTCGCTTGCCGATCGTGAGCGCAAGGTTATCGAGCTGCGCTTTGGCCTTGTCGACGGACATCCCCGTACGCTCGAGGAAGTCGGCCGCGAGTTTGGCGTCACGCGCGAGCGTATCCGCCAGATCGAGTCCAAGACCTTGGCCAAGCTCCGCCACCCCAGCCGTTCGAGCAAGCTGAAGGACTATATCGAAAGCTAGTCAAGCAAGAAGCGCCCTCAAGCACATCCGCCTGGGGGCGCTTTCATGTAGTCATTGGGGACGTTCTTGAATGACTAGTCGTTTAAGAACGTCCCCAATGACTAGGTCGGAAAAATTCTTAAAAAAGTTCTTGCCCTGAGCTGATTCGTCCGTATAATAAACTTCGTTGCTTGAGAGCACGCACCTATTCCTCGGTAGCTCAATGGTAGAGCACGCGGCTGTTAACCGCGCTGTTGTAGGTTCGAGTCCTACCCGGGGAGCCAGGTTGTAAACCCGTCGCTTATGCGGCGGGTTTTTTCATGCCGCGACCACTTGACTTGAACGTTGCCATATCAACATTTCGTGTCGAGGATGTAATCCCGCGACCCACCACCTCAACATGGCGCGGTCGTTGTAGAATATTGCAATGATTGCTCCCACGACATGGTGCCGCGAGCACCAGATAAGGAGATTCTTGTGTCTGAGACCATTAACGGCAGCCTGAGCGTCTCGAACGACGTTATTGCCGATATTGCCGGTTATGCCGCGATGACGTGCTATGGCGTCGTCGGTATGGCTGAGCAGCTCCAGGGCGCCGAGAGCGTGCGCCTGCTTGCCGGCCAGCGCCTCCGCAAGGGCGTGCTTGTCTCCGCCGACGAGAACGGCCTTACGGTCGATCTTCACGTCGTGCTCGAGAACGGTGTCAACATGAAGTCCGTCTGCCACAATCTTTCGAGCTCCGTTGCCTTCACCCTGCAGGAGATCGCCCAGATCGATCCCGCCAGCCTTAAGATCGGCATCCATATCGACGCGCTCAAGAGCCGTCTGAACTAGCATCCGAAAACGGAGATTCAAATACCCATGATTGCAAAGACCATTCGCACCTGTTTTCCGATCGCTGCGGCTGCCGTTTCCGACAAGGCCGAGGAGATCAACAAGCTCAACGTCTTCCCCGTGCCCGACGGCGACACCGGCACCAACATGTCGCTCACGCTCGCCTCGGTGACCAAGGAGCTCTCCGCCCTTCCCGCCGATGCCGACATGGAGGCCATTGCCGGCGCCATCACCCACGGCTCCCTGATGGGCGCCCGCGGTAACTCCGGCGTCATTACCTCGCAGATCCTGCGCGGCGTGGCCGAGGGCCTTGTCTCCGCCGACGAGCCCATTACGTCCGCCAACATCGCCTTCGCCTTCCGTCGTGCCGTCAAGGTGGCCTTCCAGGCCGTCCGCAAGCCCATCGAGGGCACGATCCTCACGGTGCTGCGCGATGTCTCGACCAAGGCCGACGAGTGCGAAAAGAAGAAGTTCTCGGCCGAGGATGCGCTCGACGGTATCGTCGTCGAGGCCTACCAGTCCGTCGCACGCACGCCCGACCTGCTGCCCGTCCTCAAAGAGAACGGCGTGGTCGACTCCGGCGCCTTCGGCTTTGCCATCTTCCTGGAGAACTTTGTGGCTGCAGCACTTGGTCGCAGCACCGTTGTCGAGGATTTCTCCGCTACGTTCGATTCCGCTGGCTCTGCACGCGATGCCGCTCTTGGCCGCGTTGAGATCGAGGCCAACGACGATTGGGAGGGCTCGGAGTTCCGCTACTGCAACGAGTTCCTCTTTAAGGCCGACGCCCCGTTTGACGAGGATGAGTGCCTTAAGTTCCTGGGTTCCATGGGCGACTGTGAGCTACTCGTGGGCGCCTACCCCGATTACAAGATCCACGTGCACTCCAACACCCCCAACCTGGTGCTCGAGCACATGCTTCAGCTTGGTCAGATCTACGAGGTCTTTATCCACAACATGGAGATGGAGGCCCACGACCGTACCGCCAAGATTCATGAGGACCAGGAAAAGGCCGCCGAGCCCGCCAAGGCGCTGGGCTTTGTCGCCGTTGCCGCTGGGTCCGGCGAGGCAGACATCCTCAAGTCCCTCGGCGTCGACGTGATCGTGTCGGGTGGTCAGACCATGAACCCCTCGACTGCAGACCTGCTGGGCGCTGTTGACCAGGTCAACGCGACCTCGGTCATCATTCTGCCCAACAACGGCAACATCCGCATGGCTGCCGAGGCCGCAGCCTCTGCCTGCACCGACAAGAAGGTCGCCGTCGTTCCCACCAAGACCGTCCCGCAGGCGTTCTCCGCGCTGTTCGCCGTCCTACCCGATTCTGAGCTCGAGGACGCCGTTGCCGCCATGGTTGACGCCATCAGCGAGGTCCGCGATGGCGAGGTCACCCGCGCCGTGCGCGACTCCAGCGCCTCGGACGGCTCTCCGATTCACTCCGGTGACGTCATGGGCATCATCGCCGGCTCCATCGACGTGGTCGGTTCCGACGTGAAGCAGGTCACGCTCGACTGCATCAACCGCATGCAGGAGGAAGAGGAAGGCGACGCGCTGACGATTCTGGCCGGCGAGGAGCTATCCGACGAGGCCTTCCAGGAGATCGTCGACGCCATCGAGGAGGCTCAGCCCGATCTGGAGATCGACGCCCATCGTGGCGAGCAGCCGCTCTATCCCGTGATCTTCTCGATCGAGTAGGCTCTGCCTATGTCCGAGCTGTGCTCCGTGCCGCGCGTCTCGGAGCGCTTTGCCCAGAGCAATGCGCTCGACGAGGATATCGCGCGACTCAAATATGTTTCGGGTAAACGTGAGGAGGCCCTTCGCCGTCTGGGAATTCGGACGGTGGGGGACCTCCTTCTCCATATCCCTCATCGATACCTGGACTTTACCCGTTCTTGGTCTATCGAGATGGCGCCCATCGGTACTGTGTGCACCATCATCGCCACGGTCGACCGTATCGTCCAAAAACAGCCGCGTCCGCGCATGCAGGTGACCGAGGTCTCACTCGTTGACGAGACGGGCGTGCTGCAGGTCGCCTTTTTCCGCCAGCCCTGGATTGCCCAGCAGCTTAAGCAGGGCGACCGCCTGGCCGTGATGGGCAAGGTTGAGTTTGCCTACGGTTTTAAGCAGATGGCCTCGCCGCACTTTGAAAAGCTCGAGGAAGGGCGTGCCGCGGGCACTATCCTGCCGGTCCATTACGTGAGTGATGGCGTAAGCCAGGCGTGGATGCGCCGCATCGTAAGCGGCGCGCTCGAGGTCGTCGGCAATCCCTTTGATCCCATTCCGGCACGCTTACGCGTTAAGCGTCGCCTGATGAGCAATGCTCGTGCGCTTCGATCGATCCACTTTCCCTCGAGCATGGCAGAGCGCGATATCGCGCGCGCACGGCTTGCCTATGAGGAGTGCCTTTACCTTCAGCTGGCGCTGCGCCTGCGCAACGATGGCGGCCTGGTCGATGTGGTGCCCTATGCCCACACCGCGGGCGAGCACCTGGTCGCGCTCAGGGAAGCCCTGCCGTTTTCGCTGAGCGAAGAGCAGGAGGCCGCGTTCCAGGATATCCTGCGCGATATGTGCGATGGTGGGCGCGTAATGAACCGCCTGCTGCTGGGCGATGTCGGTACCGGTAAGACCGCCGTTGCCGCCTGCGCGCTGGCTGTGGCTGCCGATAGCGGCACGCAGGCCTGCGTTATGGCGCCCACGGGCGTTCTGGCGCGCCAATATGCCGATAAGACTGGTCCTCTGCTCTCGCAGGCCGGCATGTCCTGGGCGCTTCTGACGGGCGCCACGCCGGCCGCAGAGCGCGAGCGCATCCATGCCCAGCTGGAATCGGGCGAGCTCGACGTGCTCTTTGGCACCCACGCGGTGCTTTCGGATAACGTTGCGTTCAAGCATCTGTCGCTCGTGGTCATCGATGAACAGCACCGGTTTGGTGTGGGCCAACGTAACGCCCTGCGCGCCAAGGGCCCGGGTGCCGATCTGCTCGTTATGACGGCGACGCCCATCCCGCGCACGTTGGCGCTTTCGGTCTACGGCGATCTGGACACGAGCATCATCCGCCATCGGCCCGTTCCTGGCGCTGGCGTGACGACACGCGTGCTCACCGAGTCGAGCCGCGACCTCGCCTATGGCGCCATCCGCGAGGCGCATGAAAGGGGACAGCAGGCCTACGTGATTTGCCCGCTCGTGGAGCCGAGTGACTCGGCCGATGAGCTGGAGGACGTGCCCGGTATCGCCCGCGACGACGAGGGCCGCGTGACGGTCCCCGTGCCGCTGCACGATACGGCGACCGAGCTCGATCGCCTGCGTCTGGCGTTGCCGGGTCTTGCCATCGAGCGCCTTCACGGCCGCATGCCGGCGGGGGAGAAGGACCGCGTGATTGACGCCTTTAAGCGTGGCGAGATCGATGTGCTCGTCTCGACTACGGTGGTCGAGGTGGGCGTCGACGTACCTAACGCCACCGTCATGGTCATCGAGAACGGCGAGCGCTTTGGTTTGGCTGCCCTGCACCAGCTGCGCGGTCGCGTGGGCCGCGGCGGTGTGTCGGGCACGTGCCTGGTCATGACGCACTCCAAGGGCAACGGCGGCGCGTCGGCAGCACAAGATCGCCTGCAATCGCTCGAAAAAACTTCGGATGGTTTTACGCTTGCCCAGATGGACCTGCGTCTGCGTCACGAGGGCGAAATCCTGGGTTACCGTCAGCACGGCGGCGTGACCTTGCGCTTTGTGGACCTGGACGCCGATGAGGACCTTATCGAATGGGCCCATTTGGACGCGGTCGAGCTCTTGCGGTATGCTTGCAACCTTGACTCCGTGGCGACGCGTCCCTTGCGCGACGCGGTCGCCATGCGTTATCGACATATCTTTAAGGAGGTCAGCGGAGGATGAGAATCATCGGCGGCGAATGGCGCGGTCGTAAGATCGAGGAGCCCCGTGGTCGCGATGTCACCCGCCCCACGACTGATCGCGTGCGCGAGGCGTGCGCATCTATGGTCATGTCTGCATTCGATTTCGATTTGGACGAGGTTCGTGTGCTGGACGCCTTTGGCGGCTCCGGTGCCTTAGGGTTAGAGATGCTCTCTCGTGGGGCTCGCTCGCTCGCGACGTTTGAGATCGATCGCAACGCCGCGCGGCTCATTACCAAGAATATCGAGTCGCTCTGCCGTGACCGTGCGCGTTGGCGCGTGGTCACGGGCGACATGCTGGCGAGTGCCTCGCGCGGCCGCGTGCCGGGCGGCCCCTTTGATCTGGTCCTGCTCGACCCGCCCTATGCTTTTGGTGCCGAGCCGGTCGAGGAACTGCTGCAGAACCTGGCTCAGCAGGGTTTTCTTGCACCTGGCGCTTATGCCCTGTTTGAGCATGCCGCCGCCGATGCGGGCGCGCATCCGGCAGACTTTGAGACTGTACGCGAGAAGCGCTACGGCATTACCTCGGTCGACCTGCTTCGTTGGGTCGGCGATGACGATGGTGAGGGCGATAGCGCCGGCACCGATGCTGACAACAACGATGCCACGACGTTTCAGGAGGATGCTCATGAGTGACACCATCAATCGCGTGATCGTCCCGGGCACCTTCGATCCCATCACGTTTGGCCATATCGATGTGATCCGCCGCGCCCGCCGCATCTTTCCCAGCGTGATCGTCGCTGTTGCCGAGTCGCAAGGTAAAAACGGTGTGGGCACCACGTTTACGCTCGATGAGCGCGTGGCGCTGGCCCGCGAGGCGCTCGGTGATATCGACGGCGTTGAGGTCCTGCCCTTTACCGGCCTGCTGGTCGACTTCGCTCGTGAGCAGGGGGCGGGGGCCGTGGTCAAGGGCCTGCGCGCCATGACCGATTTTGAGTATGAGCTGCAGCAGGCCGACCTCAACTATCGCTTGGATAACGAGCTGGAGTCCATCTTTGTCATGAGCGCGCCGCAGTACGGCTATATCTCGAGCTCGGTTGTTCGCCAGATCGCCTCGCTCGGTAGTGACGTATCGACGTTTGTCCCGCCCAACGTGGTCGAAGCGCTCAAACATCGCTTTTCGTGACGTTTCTTATTGCCTGGTGGCATGTGGTAAACTAGCACGATGATATGTTACCTATGAAAGGAGACCGGATGCCGGGCGAGAATTTTCCTGGCGATAGGATCGTCAGCTTGGTCGATGAGCTCGAAGGGCTGATCGAGGAAGCCAAGCCGCCTTTCGGCAAGAACGCTCAGTTCAAGGTCATCGACGCCGACGTGTTCTTCAACATCCTCGACGAGATCCGCATGAGCTATCCCGAGGAGTGGCAGAAGTCCCGCCGTATCCTTAAGGAGCGCGAGGAGCTCATGGCTTCCGCCGCCGCTCAGGCCGATTCCATCATCGCTGACGCTCAGCAGCAGGCCCTCACCATTGCTGGTGAGCAGGAGATCGTCCGCCTTGCGCAGCAGCAGGCCGACGACATCCGCGATCGTGCCCAGCAGTACGAGCGCGAGACGCGTTATGCTGCCGAGGACTACGCAGAGCAGGTCTTTACGCACCTGGAGGAGAACCTCAAGAGCCTGACCGGCACCGTTACCCGTTGCCGTCAGCAGCTCAACGAGGGTGCCGCCCAACAGAATGGTCAGTGGTAATGGCTGAGTTCCCGAGCGTTACTGTCGATCTTTCCGAGCAGCTCGAGTTTCCTGGAGATTCGTATCCGCTGACCGGTAAAGTCGATGTCGCCACCTACACGGTGGGCGAGAAGGAGTACCAGCTTCAGGACGGCATCGACTACGACGTTGTCTTTACCAATGCCGGTACCGGTGTCTTGCTCACGGGCATGGTCCGCGCGCACGCCACCGGCGAGTGCGACCGTTGCCTGGAGCCTGCCTCGTTTGATATCGCCGGCGAGATCGAGGAGTTCTACCTCTTTGAGGAGCCCGAGGATCCCGAGGCCTACGAGGACGGCTACGAGCTCCTGGGTGAGGATCGTCTCGTCGATCTGGGCGAGCCCATCAATGACGCGGTCGTTATGGACACGCCGTTTGTGGTGCTCTGCAAGCCCGATTGCCGCGGTCTGTGCCCCACTTGCGGTTGCAATCTCAACTTCGAGCAATGCGATTGCGCCGCCCAGGCAGAGGCAGAATGGGCCGCTGCCACGGAAAATCCATTTGCAGCATTGAAGAATCTCAAGCTCGATGAGTAAAACTGTGGTAGTATCGCTACTTGCGCGTAATCGCCACACTGGATAGTTCATAAGGAAGGTCACTATGCCCGTACCTAAACAAAAGCAGGGTCGTATCCGCACTCACACCCGTCGTTCCGCCAACATGAAGATCTCGGCTGCGGCTCAGTCCACGTGCCCCCGTTGCGGCGCTGTCAAGCTTCCGCACCACGTGTGCCCCAGCTGCGGTTTCTACAAGGACCGCGAGGTTATCGTTACCGAGTAACGGTATACTCTGGATGCGATGCCGTTCCAAATGGAACCACAATGGCCGGCTCAATGAGTCGGCCATTTTTGTATAAGGAGCATGTATATGAGTAACGTTCGCGTTTGTGTAGACGTTGTGGGTGGAGACGAGAAACCTCAGGTTGTTCTCGATGGTATCGAGGCTGCACTTGCTGCCGATCCCGATATCGAGGTCTTGGCAGCTGGCCCCGCCGAAATCGTCAATCCCTTTGCTGCTTCCCACGCACGTGTTGAGGCCCTTGAGGCACCCGACGTTATCGCCATGGATGACGATCCCATTCGCGCCGTGATGACCAAACGCAAGTCTTCGATCGTGCTGTCGTGCCGCGCCATCAAGAAGGGAAATGCGGACGCGTTCTTCTCCGCCGGCTCCACCGGCGCCATGACCGCCGCGGCTACTGCCTACGTGACGCCGTTTAGATATATGGCCGAAGGTAAGAAGCAGCCGGTGCGTCCCTGTCTGACCAATGCGCTGCCCAATCGTGCCGGCGGTCTGACGGTGCTGTGCGATATGGGCGCCAACCCCGATGTCGAGGTCGATGACATGGTGCGTTTTGCCCAGATGGGTAGCGCCTATGCCCGCGTCGTCCTGGGCATCGAGCATCCCCGCGTGGGCCTGCTTGGTAACGGCACCGAGGACGAGAAGGGCTCCAACTTTACCAAGGCCTGCTTCCCGGCCATGAAAGCCGCCGTTCCCGGCTTTGTTGGTAACTGTGAGGGAACGGACATCACCTCCGGTAACTTCGATGTCGTCGTTGCCGATGGCATGTCGGGCAATATTGCGCTCAAGGCCACCGAGGGCGCTGCCAAGTTTTTGCTGCAGGAACTCAAGGGCGTCTTTATGTCATCGCTCGGCACCAAGATCGCCGCGCTGCTCATTAAAAAGCAGATGCGCGAGATAAAGGCCAAGCTTTCGGGCGACGCCAAGGGTGGCGCGATTCTTTTGGGCCTGCGCGGCGTGGTCCTGATCGGCCATGGCGCCACATCGGTCGAGGCTGTTAAAAACGGTACGCTCGCGGCGGCCGAAGCCGTGCGCGCCGGGCTGGTCGAGAATGTCGCCAACTCCATGGACGGCATCGTTTTATAACAGCGGCGTTATGCGTCTCGGGGCGTGCGTCGTGGGGTAGAATCAGAACCATGTCTTGGTACCGCCCGGGCGGTACCATTCTTTTGGTATTCATGCACTATGAGAGGAAGCGCTATGGATCGCTCCGAAATCTTCGACAAGATCGCCGAGGTCGCTGCTGACGTTCTGGGCGTCGATGTTGCCGAAATTAGCGATGAGACCACCTTTGACGACCTCGATGCCAACTCGCTCGAGCGCCTGCAGCTGGTTACGGCTATCGAGGACGAGTTCAACCTCGAGATCGATGACGAGACTCTGCTCTCGCTCAACTCTGTCGCCGACGCCGTCGACGCGATCGAAAACGCCAGGGAGGCCTAGGTCTTGGCTTTGTCTGAACGACTTACGCGTGCCCAGGAAATCTTGGGCCACGAGTTCAATAATAAGGTGCTGCTGCGCGCGGCCCTTACGCATCCCTCGGCAGTCGAGGGACAGCCGGTTTCTGCCAGCTATGAGCGCCTTGAGTTCTTGGGCGATTCCATTTTGGGCGCTGTGGTCGCACGCTCCCTGTTTGAGTCCTATCCGGAGTTTGACGAGGGCAAGCTCACGCGCCTGAAGGTGTCGCTTGTCTCGGGCGCTACGCTATCCGAGGTTTCTCACGAGCTGGGCATCGACGACATCATCATCTTTGGTGCCTCCGAGACCGGTACCGGTGCGCGCGGCCTGCATTCGGCGCTCGAGAACGTCTATGAGTCGCTCGTGGGCGCGCTGTACCTGGATGCCGGCTGGGATGCCGCGGCGGAGTTCATTCACCGTACGCTTAAGCCGCATTTGGCTTCTGAGCGTGCCGAGCATCCTGCGAACCCCAAGTCGTTTTTGCAGGAGTGCGTGCAAGCCGACGGTCACGAGCCCCCGGCGTATAAGCTCGTTGGCTCCGAGGGCCCGGCGCATGCGCCCACCTTTACCGCCGTGGTGTTGATCGATGGTATTCGTCAGGGTCGCGGCTCTGGCTCCTCAAAGAAGGAAGCCGAGGGAGCCGCCGCGCTCGAAGCGCTCGACCGCATGGGTTACACCACCAACGGCGTGATTCTGAATAAGAAGCACGTGTAAGCGAGGAACCGTGTATCTCAAGTCCCTCACGCTCAAAGGGTTCAAGTCGTTTGCCGACCGTGCCCATATGACGTTTGAGCCGGGCCTGACCGTCATCGTCGGTCCCAACGGCTCGGGAAAATCGAACATCTCCGACTCGATTCTGTGGGTCCTGGGCGAGCAGAGCGCCAAGCAGCTGCGCGGTCAGGCCATGGAGGATGTCATCTTCTCGGGCTCGTCAGCGCGCAAGCCGGTGGGTGTCGCCGAGGTCACGTTGGTGCTCGATAACTCGGACCATATGCTGCCCGTCGATTTTGACGAGGTCGCCATCACCCGTCGCATGTATCGCTCGGGCGAAAGCGAGTACCTCATCAACTCGAGTCCGTGCCGCCTGATGGACATTCAGGACATCCTGCACGATTCGGGCCTGGGCAAGGATACACATTCCATCATCAGCCAGGGCAAACTCGACGCCATCTTGCAGAGCCGCCCCGAGGAGCGCCGCGCCCTCATCGAGGAGGCCGCTGGCATCTCCAAGCACAAGCGCCGCAAGGAGCGCGCGCTCAAAAAGATTAAGTCGATGGACGAGCACCTGACGCGTGCCCGCGACATCAATAAGGAAATCGCCCGTCAGCTGCGCCCGCTGGAGCGTCAGGTCGATCGCGCGCGCAAGTACAAAGAGCTGTCCTCGCGCGCGAACGAGCTTACGCAGATGCTAGCCGTCGACGAGCTGCGTTCACTGCAGTCGCAGTGGAATGACTTGGAGAGCCGTTCCAAGGAAGGTGCCGCCGAGCTGGAGCTTGCGCAGTACCGCTTGGGCGAAAAGGAGCGCGAGCTCGAGAAGCTTCAGGTCATGCTCGAGGAAAAGGGCCTGTTTGTGGGCGACCTAGGCGAGCAGCGCCGTCATATGCAAGATGTGGTCGGCCGCATTAACTCCGACATGCGCCTGCTCGAGGAAAAGGGCCACAACATGGTGTCGCGCCTGTCTGACATGCGCGGGCAGATTTCGAGCTCCGAGCATCAGCGTCGTCGCGTGGTCGAGGAGCTCGAGGACGCGCGTGCGCAGCTTGAGGAAGTGACCGGTGCGCACATGCAGGCCCAGGAGGACGTTGACGCCGCTGGTCCTGCCGCCGCCGAGCTCCACGAGCGGCGCGTGGCGCTCGACAATCAGATTTCGCAGCTTACGCGTGAGCAACGCGATGTGCAGCGCGTAGCCGATAATGCCGCGCTCGAGCTCGCCAAGGTGAAGGATTCCTTGAGCAATGCCGAGGTCGAGGACAACATGTATGCCTCGCGCCTGGAGCAGATCGATGAACAGCTCGAGGAGGTCACGGCCTCGCTTGAGAGCCGTCGCGACCGCGCCGAGGAGCTTGAGGGTGCTCTTGAGGAAGCGCGCCAGGCTCAGGTCGATGCGCGTGAGGCCACCGAGACCGCACGCGCGGCCCTGAAGGACCTGCGTGCCCGCGAGAGCGAGGCGCGCAACAAGTTATCCGAGGTGCGCTCGGAGCTTGCCAGCCAAAAGAAACTCGATGCCCGCATGGCCGACAGCTCGCCGCTGGTGAGCCGTCTGGTTGGTGCGCTGGGCGATGATGTCTCGGGTCGTCTGGGCGACGTGCTCGAGGCCCCGCGCGAGCTTGAGGGCCTGGTTGAGCAATTGCTCGCCGGCGATATCGATGCGCTGCTGTTCGACGATACGTCCGCGCTTGAGCGTGCCGGTCGTGCCGCTCTGGACCAGAAGAAGGCTTCGGGCGAGGCGCTGTTGGTGGCGCGCGGCGTGAGCGGCTCTGCTGCCGCCGAGGGCGCTGCCGGTACCCGCCTGGTTGATCGTCTGTCCGTGCGCGCAGGCTACGGACCCGTCGTCGAGGCGCTGCTCGGCGGCTATTACGTAGTGGACGATCTTTCTGCCGCGTTGTCGGCGCCGGTCGTTGACGGCGTGACTTACGTGACCCCCGATGGCGCCCGCGTCGCCTGCGGCAGCCTGGTGCGCGTGGGCCTCGATGCCGGCGAGGCGTCGGGTGCCTTGGAGCGCAAGCGCCGTATCCGCGAGCTGGAGGGGCTTGAGCCCGATTTGGCCGCTGTGTTTGAACATGTGTCAGGCCAGGTCGTTGAGGCCAATGCGGCCGTTGAGGAAGCGCGTGCCGCTGAGGGCGATGCCGCCGGCGAGATCGCCCGTCTTGAGGGCGAGCGCCGCTCGCTGCTCTCCGAGATCGGCCGCTTGGAGCAAAGCGCTAACAATGCCGAGGTCGAGCGCGTGCGCATCTCCAAGCGCCGCGAGCAGGCTTCCGAAGCCGTTCGCGCTGCGCGCCCGCGCGTTGACGAGCTCACCCGTTCGCGTGACGAGGCCCGCGCGCAGGCAAGCGATCTGGGCTTGCAGATTGCCGAGGCCAACGACGAACTCGACCGCGTTCGCCGTGACGATTCCGAGGCTGCCGGCAAGCTCGCCGACGCCAAGGTTCGCCTAGCCCAGACGAGCGAACGCCTGCGTTCGCTGAAGGGCCGCGTGCCCGACCTGGAGCATCGTCTTGAGGGCATCGACCGTCGTATCCGCGGAACACGCCAGGCCTCGCGCTCGCTCGAGCTGCTGCGCCTGCGCGTCGACCCCATGCACGAACGCTATTCGGCCCTGTTGGAACGCGCGTCGGATTGGGCAGCGCGCCTGCGTGACCAGGCCTCTCTGGAGGAGGCGGACTCCGCTTCGCTTAAGAAGACCATCGAGGATGCCAAGGCGGAGGTTGCCCACGCTAAGGAGCGGGTCGATACCGCCTCTGCCACGCAAAACGAGTTCAAGGTCGCGCGTGGCAAGCTCGAGGTGCAGGTAGAGGCCGCCATTAAGGCCATTACCGCCGATGGCACCACGGTACTCGAGGAAGCGCTCATGCTTCCGGCGCCCACGGACCGCGATGCCGCCGAGCGCGAACTCAACCAGCTTGTGCGCCAGATCAACAACCTTGGTCCCGTTAACCAAGTTGCCATGGAGGAGTACGAGCAGCTCAAGCGCCGCGCCGACTACATCGAGGAGCAGCTGGCCGATTTGGAGAGCGCGCGCAAGGCGCTCACCAAGATCACGGTGGCCATTGATCGCAAGATGCGCAAGGCGTTCCTGGTGACGTTTGAGAAGGTCGACGCGAACTTCCGCGAGATCTTCGCTATGCTCTTCTCGGGCGGTCAGGCTCATCTGGAGATGACCGATCCCGAGCATCCTGCCGAGACGGGTATCGAGGTCGTGGCGCAGCCGCGCGGCAAGCGCATTACCAAGATGATGCTCATGTCGGGCGGCGAGAAGAGCCTGACGGCGCTTGCCCTGCTCTTTGCCGTGTATCGCACGCGTACGGTGCCGTTCTATGTGCTGGACGAGGTCGAGGCAGCACTCGATGACGCCAATCTGTCCAAGCTCATCGGCGCGCTCGATGTGTTGCGTTCCGATACGCAGCTCTTGGTCATTTCGCATCAGCGCCGTACTATGGAGGACGCTGACGTCCTCTATGGCGTCTCGATGCAAGCCGACGGCGTCAGTCGCGTCGTCTCGCAAAAACTCGATCGCGAAACCGGAAAGGTCGTGAATGCATAATGGGATTCTTTGACGCTCTCTCGCGCGGACTTGAGCGCAGTCGCGAGGCCCTCAACGAGGTCTTTTACTTTGGCGGCGAGGTCGACGAAGATTTTTGGGAGGACCTGGAGGACACCCTCGTCATGGGTGACATGGGCGCCGAGGTCGCCATCAAGGTCTCCGATGACCTGCGCGATGCCGCGGCCAAGAGGAACCTCAAGACCGCCCCGCAACTCCGTCGCGCCCTGGCCGAGCAGCTTGAGCAGCACTTTGTGCCCATCGAGCGCGATCCGTTTTCCGATACGCCGAGCTGCGTGCTGTTTGTGGGCATTAACGGTGCCGGCAAGACCACCACGGTCGGCAAGATTGCGAGCGCCATGGCCGCCCGCGGCAAGAACGTCGTGATCGGATCGGCCGATACCTTCCGTGCTGCCGCTATCGAGCAGCTCGATGTGTGGGGCCAGCGCGCTGGCGTCCCCGTCATCAAGCGCGATCGCGGCTCCGACCCGGCAAGTGTTTGCTACGACGTGCTCGACGAGGCCGACAAGCGCGGCAGCGACCTGGTGCTTATCGACACTGCCGGTCGTCTGCACACGAGCCCCGAGCTCATGCGCGAGCTTGCCAAGGTGGTCAACGTGACGCGTAAGCGCGCCGCCAATATGGCCGCCGGCCCCATGCCCGTCTCAGTCGTGCTCGTGATCGATGCCGCCACCGGCCAGAACGGTCTGAACCAGGCGCTCGAGTTTAACGAGGCACTGGGCCTGGACGGTATTATCATGACGAAGCTCGACGGCACGGCTAAGGGCGGTATCGCCATGGCCGTGGCCGAGAAGCTCAAGCTCCCGATCCTGCGCGTGGGCGTGGGCGAGCAGGTCGATGACCTGCAGGAGTTCAATGCCAAAGATTTCTGCCGCGCCCTAGTGGGCGAGTCCAATTAAGGAGTGACTAGTGTTTGATTCCCTGAGCGATCGCCTCAACGACACATTTGACCGCCTGCGCGGCAAGGGCAAGCTGACCGAGGCCGATATCACCTCGGCCATGCGCGACATTCGCATGGCGCTGCTCGAGGCCGACGTCAACTTCAAGGTCGTCAAGGAGTTCGTCGCCAAGACCAAGGAGCGCTGCATGACCGCCGAGGTCATGGAGTCGCTGTCGCCAGCGCAAAACGTCGTCAAGATCGTGCTCGACGAGCTCACCGAGATGCTCGGCTCCACAGAGAGCAAGCTCGTCTTTAGTAACCGCATTCCCAATGTCATCATGCTCGTGGGCCTGCAGGGCTCCGGTAAGACCACGGCGGCCGTAAAGCTGGCCTACCTGCTCAAGAAGCAGGGCCGCTCGCCGCTGCTCGCCGCGTGCGACGTCTACCGTCCCGCCGCTGCCGACCAGCTGGCCACGCTTGGCGGAGAGATCGGCGTGCCGGTTTTCCGCGGTGACGGCGCGCACCCGGTCGATATCGCCAAGGGCGCCATCCAGGAGGCCGTCGACCACCTGCGTGACGTGGTCATCGTCGATACCGCTGGCCGCTTGCAGATCGATGAGCAGATGATGCAGGAGGCCGTGGACATCAAGAAGGCCGTCAAGCCCGATCAGGTGCTGATGGTCGTCGATGCCATGACCGGCCAGGATATCGTCAACGTCGTCTCGACCTTTGCCGAGCGCACCGACTTTGACGGTGTGATCATCTCCAAACTCGACGGAGATGCCCGTGGCGGCGGCGCGCTTTCCGTGCGCCAGGTGACCGGTAAGCCCATCAAGTTCGTGAGCATGGGCGAGAAACCCGATTCGCTGGAGCCGTTCTATCCTGATCGTATGGCCAAGCGCATTCTTGGCATGGGCGACGTTGTCGGCATTATCGAGAAGGCCCAGGAGGCGGCCGACGCCGAGCAGCTCGAGGCTGCCGAGCGCATGCTGCGCGAGGGCTTCACCATGAACGACATGCTCGACCAGATGAAGGCCGTCAAGAAGATGGGCGGCATGAAGGGCATCTTGGGCATGCTTCCCGGTGGCCAGCGCGCGCTCAACCAGATGGGCGGCAACCTGGACGAGGGCATCTTCGACAAGAACGAGGCCATCATCATGTCGATGACCAAGGAGGAGCGTCTGCGTCCCTCCATCATCAACGGCCAGCGCCGCGCCCGCATCGCCAAGGGCGCCGGCGTGACCCCCACTGAGGTCAATAGCCTTATGAAGCAGTGGGGCGAGATGAATAAGATGATGGGCCGCATGCGCACGATGGCCAATCAGGCGCAGGCCGGCGGCAAGAAGGGCAAGAAGGGTAAGAAGGGCAAGAAGATGCGCATGCCCAATATTCCCGGCCTGGATGCCATGGGGCTGGGCGGCCTGGGCGGCTTTGGAACGGGCGGCCCCAAGTCTGATATGGATCTGCTGCGCCAGATGGAAGCGCAGATGCGCAATAAGAAGTAACGACTGGTTGAGTCGTGTATGGCGAAGGCCGCCTGGATGGTAC
>NZ_JADNGN010000030.1 GCF_015553355.1 Collinsella aerofaciens | reverse complement strand
AGTTCCGCACGCAAAGGAAAGCACTTAATGTGCTTTCCGTTTTGCGCAGGACTGTAGAGCAGGAAACTTAGCCCGTGCCGGGGCCGCTGAGACCAGACCGGTGGGATAGACGGGTTCAGATGGGGCTTTGATGCATGGGTGGTCTGTTGTTGTGCAAATGGGTATCATACTGTGGTTAATGTGTCGACTCCGTGATGCATGTTTGTACGTTCCCGACGGTCGGTTTGCCAGAAGCGCCCCGCCGGTTGTTCCAGACCCGTTTCGAAGAAAGGAAACAACACTCACCTATGGCAGCTAAAAAATCATCTCCCTTGAAGATCATCCCGCTCGGCGGCCTTGATGGCATCGGCAAGAACATGACGGTCTTCGAGTGCGGCGACGACATGGTGCTCGTCGACGCTGGCCTCATGTTCCCCGATGACTCGCAGCCCGGTATCGACCTGGTGCTCCCGGATTACACCTACGTTCTGGAAAACGAGGAAAAGCTCCGCGGCATCATCGTCACTCACGGCCACGAGGACCACACCGGTTCGCTTCCGTATCTGCTGCAGGACCTCAACAACAAGGTGCCCATCTTCTCGAGCAAGCTGACGCTTGGGTTTATCGAGGGCAAGCTCTCCGAGTTCCGCATTCGTGCACCCAAGTTCCGTGAGGTCAAGGGCGGCAGCCACGTCAATTTGGGTGGCATCTCGCTCGACTTCTTCTCGATGACGCACTCCATCCCGGGCGCTCTGGGCGTGTTCATCCGCACCAACCAGGGCACCGTTATGCACACTGGCGACTTTAAGCTCGACCAGACGCCCATCGACGGCGTCACGCCCGACTATGCCGCTATCAGCCGCTTTGCCAAGCAGGGCATCGACCTGCTGCTGTCCGACTCCACCAACGCCACGGTCCCCGGCTTTACCAAGTCCGAGGCCGAGGTCGGCCCCAACCTGCTGCATGCCATCAAGAATGCTCCGGGCCGCGTGTTTGTCGCGTCGTTCTCGAGCCACATCCATCGTCTGCAGCAGATCTGCGACGCCGCCCGCAAGTGCGGCCGCAAGGTCGTCGTGACCGGTCGTTCCATGCTCACCAACACCCGCGTGGCGCGCGAGCTCGGTTATCTCAACATCGATGATGCCGATATCATCGATGCCTTCGATATTGACAACCTGCCCGACGACAAGATCGTCGTCATGTGCACCGGTTCGCAGGGCGAGCCTCTGTCGGCCCTTTCGCGCATGGCCAACGGCGAGCACAAGACGCTCTCCATACACGAGGGCGATACCGTCATCCTCTCGGCAACGCCGGTCCCCGGTAACGAGAAGGCCGTTCAGCAGGTCGTCAACAGCCTCGCCAAGCTCGGCTGCGACGTGTGGGATAAGAACCGTGCCCTCGTTCACGTCTCGGGTCACGGTAGCCAGGAGGAGCTCAAGCTCCTGATGGCCATGGCTAAGCCTACGTACTTTATGCCGGTCCACGGCGAGGCCGTGCATCTGCGCGCTCATGCTCAACTTGCACGCAAGATGGGCATCAAGGACGACCATATCTTTATCCTTGACAACGGCGATACGCTCGAGATGCGTGGCGGTATCGTCAAGCGCGGTACGCCCGTCGAGTCCGGCATCGTCTATGTCGACGGTCTTCGCATCGGCGACACTGACCCCATCGTCCTGCGCGATCGCCAGAAGCTCGCCAACGACGGCATGGTCACGGCCGTTGCCATCGTCTCGCTCAAGCATAAGAAGATCGAAGCCATCGAGTTCTCGGGCCGCGGCGTCTCGTTTGCCATCGACGACCAGTTCTCCGAGGATGCCTCCGCGTCCATCATGAAGACGATCGAGAAGGGCAAGTTCAGCTTTACGAGCAGCGGTTCCGATGCCATTCGCAAGGCCGTGCGCGATTCGCTCTCTAACTTTATTTGGAGCCGTACGCGCACCCGTCCGATGATCATCCCGGTCGTCATGGAGGTTTAGTTTGGCGCGCGGATCTGCACAAAACGCCAAAGGCAATAAGGCCAATAACCAACCGGCATCTGCTAAGGGTGCCGGTTCCCATCTGCGTGCCAATAAGGGCCACGAGGCCGACTTCGACGATTTTGAGCCCTTGGTCGAGCCCTCAGCCAATCGCGATATCGCCGGCGTGGTTATCGCCGTTTTGGCGATTGCGTCCTTCATTGCCGTGATTTCGCCGGCGACTGCACCCGTTACGGCTGCGGTTGCCGGTTTCTACCACCTGGGCTTTGGTCTGGGCGCCTACGTGCTGCCGATCGTCATTTTGCTGTTTGCCGCCACGCTCTTTTTAGGTGAGGACTCGCCGCTCAACGTGCGCTCTGTGGCGGGCGGCGCCGTGGTCTTTATCGCCGTCGTCTCCATTCTTTCGCTGATGGTGCCGGGTACGAGTGACTCGTGCGACCTTATGTTCACGCCGCAAAATTTGTCCGCCTCGGGTGGCTACATCGGTGCGTTTATAGCGAGTGTGCTGCAGAATGCCCTGGGTAAGCCTATCGCGATGGTAGTCCTGCTGGGCCTTGTTGTCGTGGGCCTGGTTATCATTGGCTTTTCGGTGGGCGGCGTGCTGCGCTCTGCCCGCGATCGTGCGGCAGATTTTGCCGAGCGCCATCGTGCCGATGTTAACGCGAGCCCATGGGGTGACGATGAGGCCCTGTCGGTGCCCGGTGTTGCCCGTCCGCGCCTGAGCATTCTTCGTCAAAAGGGCTCCGATATGGCCGTGACCACGGTGATGGGCAACGATGATGACCTGGTTTTGGACGATGACGACGAGGACGAAGATCCGTTTGTCGACGTGTCCGATGCCGTGGAAGCTGAGCGCGCTAAGACGACGCTGATGCCGCGCCGCCATGCCAAGAAGGGCAAGGCTGCGCCTAAGCTCAATACGAGTGAGCCCGACCCGTCTTGGTCCGAGAGCGAGATTGAGCTCACTGAGGGCGATGACGAGGGCGACGAGGCTCCGATTGAGACCGCAAAGACAACTTTGCTGCCGCGTCGCCATGCAAAGCGCGACCAGGTAACCGGTCAGCTTTCGATGGAAGACGACCCCGATAAGATCGATGAGTCCGAGCCGCCGTTTGCCGTGAATCCCGTCTCGGCAGCACCTCAGATTCCCGACTTCTTGAAGCATCCCAAGGTTGTCGATGCGCCTGCCTTGAGTGCTGTCGAATCGGCTGCGGCTAGTGATGGGGGAGCGGACGGCGGCGCCGCAGATAACGAGGGCGAAGAAGAGGACGGTCTCAAACTTCCGCCGCTCGAAATCCTGCATGCCAACCCGCAGTCGGCTTCCGCCGCGTCCTCGGACAAAGAGCTTGAGCAGACTGCCGAGTCACTGCAGTCCACGCTGCTTGAGTTTGGCCGCAGTGCCCGCGTGGTCGGCTGGATCGCCGGCCCCACGGTGACGACCTTTAAGCTGCAACCTGGCGAGGGCGAGCGCGTGAGCAAGATTTCGAGCCTCGAGGACGATATCGCGCTATCGCTTGCTGCCCAGTCGGTGCGTATCTTTGCCCCGATCCCCGGCACCTCGCTTGTGGGTATCGAGATCCCCAATCGCAAGCGCCAGAACGTCAACCTGGGCGACGTGCTTCCCTATGTGAAGGGCGGTCCGCTCGAGCTCGCCATCGGTCGAGATGCCGAGGGTACGCCGGTCGTCGCCGACCTTGCCAAGATGCCCCACCTGCTGATCGCCGGTACCACGGGTTCCGGTAAGTCGGTCATGATCAACTCCATCATCACGACCTTGCTCATGCGCGCCCTTCCCGAGGACGTTCGCCTGATCATGGTCGACCCCAAGCGCGTCGAGCTTGCGGGCTATAACGGTCTGCCGCATCTTTACGTGCCTGTAGTGACCGAGCCCAAACAGGCCGCGAGCGCTCTGCAATGGGCCGTGTCCGAGATGGAGCGTCGCTTGAAGGTTTTCGAACGCCTTAACGTGCGTAAGATTTCGACCTACAACGAAAAGCAGGCCGCCGGCGAGTTTGAGCATTACGACAACCCGCCGCAAAAGATGCCCTACCTGGTCATCATCCTTGACGAGCTCTCGGACCTGATGATGGTCGCCGGTAAGGATGTCGAGGCCTCGATTGTGCGTATTGCGCAGCTGGGCCGTGCCGCCGGCATTCATCTTATCGTGGCCACGCAGCGCCCCAGTTCCAACGTAGTGACGGGCCTTATCAAGGCCAACATCACCAACCGCATCGCCTTTAATGTCGCCACGGGCATCGACTCGCGCGTCATCATCGACCAGATGGGTGCCGAAAAGCTCACCGGTTTGGGCGACATGCTGTTCTCCAAGGTCGACTGGGGCAAGCCTCGCCGTATCCAGGGCTGCTTTGTCTCGGACGACGAAATCAACGAGATTGTCGAGTTCGTCAAGTCGCAGAGCGAGCCCGACTACCACGAGGAGATCCTGTCTGCCGTGGCGCCCGCTTCCATGTCCATGGTGGGTGGCGGCGGCATTGTCCGCACCGGAGTAGCTGAGCCGCAAGACGATGATCCGCTCATTTGGGAAGCCGCCCATATTGTGGTGGAATCGCAGCTGGGCTCCACATCTGGCCTGCAACGTCGTCTGAAGGTTGGCTATGCGCGTGCCGGGCGTATTATGGACATGCTGGAAGAAAAGGGTGTCGTCGGCCCGCCCGACGGTTCCAAGCCGCGCGAGGTCCTGCTGGACGAGGAGGGGCTAGCCGCGCTGGAATCTGTCGACGCCGAGATGGCACGTGAAGATCGTGAGTTTGGAGGATTCTGATGGCTGCACGCTTTGGTGACATGCTGCTCGAGCAGCGTCGCCGAATGGGCCTTTCCATTCAGCAGGTCGCCAACACCATCAAAATCAGGCCGCAGATCATCGAGTTTTTCGAGACCGGTAACTTTGCTTCGATGCCGCCGCGCGGCTATGCACAGGGCATGATTTCGAGCTATGCTCGCTTTTTGGGCCTCAATCCGCGCGAGGTCGTCAATGCCTACTTTGACGACCTGATGGCATACGAACGCGAAACGTCGCAGCAGGGCGGTCGTTTTCAGGACGCCGCCGGCTACGTCAATTCGCGTTCCTCGGTCGATAACGGGCGCTTCCTGATGGTTCAGGGCGGTCGTTCGACCCGCTATGGACAGCGTCCTCAGCAGGCCGGTTATATTACTGAGACGGGTTCGGGCGAGGAGATTCGCTCACAGCGTGACCGGTTCCGCAGTACGCCGATGCCCGAGGACCGTGCACTTCCCGCTGCCCGCGGCGTGGCGCGTGACCCTCGTGCCGGCTACGGCGACGGCGGCTATTCCGATCGCGGTCACCGTGGTGTCTCCACCGGACGCTCTCGCGGTGGCTATGCGGATGCCGATACCACGCAGGTGACGCCGCGTCTTCGCTCTCAATCACAGCCGTATGGAAAGCGCTCTTCGGCTCCGCGTTCGGGCCAGCGTGGCTATCAAGGCCGCGGTGAACTTGCGCCCCGCTCGGGTCAGCGCAGCCTTCAGGGCCAGGGTGGCTATCGCGGCCGTTCCGATAGCAATCGTGGTCGTATGCCTCAGGGAGGCGGCCGCAGCAGTTCCAATCGTGGACGCGGCGGATCACGTACTCCTCAAAACAACGGGCTCGATCCGCGTATCGTCTACGCCGGCATCGGTGCCGTTGCGCTGTTGTTGATTGTGCTCATCGTGGTGCTTCTGCGCGGCTGCGCATCTTCGGCGCCCGAGACCACGCCCGAGACGCCCACTGCCACCAAGACGACGACCAAGAAGTCTTCTAAGAAGACCGAAACGGTCGACGAGGACGAAGACACCGATGAGGCGACGGATGAGTCGACTGACTCGGACGCTACCAAGACGACGGCCAAGAAGGAAGAGAACGAGGTCACGAAGGTCAAAGTCTCCGTTGCCAAGGGAAAGACCGCGTGGATTGAGGTCAAGGTCGACGGCAAGTCGGTCTATGGCGCCCAAGCGACTGGCCCCTTTGAGCAGGAGTACTCGCCCGAGTCCTCGATCGAGATCACCACGTCCAAGCCTTCCGATGTCACCGTTACCAAGAACGGTGAAAAGGTCCGTTACGATACCAAGACCTCGGGCGTGGCGCGTGTGACGATCACCGTTCCCAAGAAGGAGACGACTGATTCCGAGAATGGTGAAAGTTCTGATGGTACCGATTCCACCGATGGTGCCGATACCACCGACGTTACCGATGCCCAGTCCACGGATGGCGCCGATACCGCAACTGACGGTCAGACACCCACCGATTCTACCGACTATTCGTACGATAGCTACTAAGCCGCTCGTACGCGAAAGGAAACATCATGGCTAAAGATTCCAGCTTCGACGTCGTGTCCGAGGTCAACATGCAAGAGGTCGACAACGCCTTCCAGCAGACCACGCGCGAGATTTCCCAGCGCTATGACCTTAAGGATTCCGGCGCCACGATCGAGCTTTCGAAGGGCGACAAGCTCTTTACGATCAGCGCCCCGGCTGACTTTGTCTCTAAGCAGATTATCGACGTGCTGAGTTCCAAGCTCATCAAGCGCGGCATTGACCTCAAGGCTGTCTCGTGGGATGCTCCTCAGGCGGCATCGGGCGGCACCGTGCGCGTGCTCGGCCATATTGTCGAGGGTATCGACCAGGCGACCGCCAAGAAGATCAACAAGGACATCAAGGACCAAAAGCTCAAGGTCAAGGTGACCATCGAGGCCGACAAGCTGCGTGTTTCCTCTGCTTCGAAGGATGCGTTGCAGACCGTAATCCAGTTCCTGCGCGACCAGGACTACGGCCAGCCGCTACAGTTCACCAACTACCGCTAATATCATTCGAAAGGACCGCTCTCCAACATGGATACACCGTTGGGCTCCGTGCTCTACATCACCCTCGGGTGCGCTAAGAACGAGGTTGACACCGACCGCATGCGTTCTCTTTTGACTGCTGCGGGCTACGAGGAGGCATTCGACCCGCAGGATGCCGATATCGCCATCGTCAATACATGCTCGTTCCTCGCCTCCGCAACGTCCGAGAGCATCGAGACCACGCTCGAGCTCGCCAACGAGGTTCAGGACGGCGTTCGTTCTTGCCCCATCGTTATGTGCGGCTGTGTGCCGTCGCGCTATGGCGACGACCTGCCTGACGAGCTGCCCGAGGTCGCTGCCTTTGTGAAGGCCGACGAGGAGGACGGCATCGTGGCGGTCATCGATGGCGTGCTGGGTGTCGAGCGTGAGATCGCGGCCTATATCCCTCAGGTCAAGCGTACCGTCGAGGGCGCCGTTGCTTACGTCAAGATTTCCGATGGCTGCAACCGCTTCTGCAGCTTCTGCATGATTCCCTACATCCGCGGCCGCTATCATTCGCGCAATGCCGAGAGCATCATCTCCGAGGTGCGCGACCTGGTTTCCGGCGGTGTGCGCGAGATCGTGCTGATCGGCCAGGACACGGGCATCTGGGGTACCGACTTTGCCGACGAGGACGTCGCCGATGGCTCGCCGCGCAATCTGGCGCAGCTGCTGCGTGCCGTCGCCGAGGCCGTGCGCCCGCACAACGTCTGGGTCCGCGTGCTCTATCTGCAGCCCGAGGGCATGACTGACGAACTCATCGAGACGATTCGCGATACGCCCGAGGTGCTGCCCTATATCGATATCCCCGTGCAGCACTGCGACGCGCGCATCCTCAAGGCTATGCGCCGTTCTGGTTCGCGCCAGGAGCTCGAGGACCTGTTCCGCGATCTGCGTGAGCGTATCCCCGGCATCGTGATCCGTTCCACGGCCATGGTCGGCTTCCCGACCGAGACCGACGACGAGTTCCGCGACCTTATCGACTTTATGGACACCGTCGGCTTTGACTACACGAGCGTCTTTGCCTACTCGCAGGAGGAGGGCAGCCTGGCCGCTAAGATGGAGGGTCAGGTCGACGAAGAGGTCAAGCTCGAGCGCGCCCAGGAGGCCATGGACCTGGCCGAGTCGCTCGGTTTTGCCGCCACTGCCGCACATGTGGGCGAGCGCGCCCAGGTGATCGTCGACGGTATCGAAGAGACCGAGGATGGCGCCGAGCTGATCGGCCATGCCTGGTTCCAGGCGCCCGATTCCGATGGCGCGGTGCATCTGGACGCCAGCGAGGCGTCCGTGGGCGATATTCTGACCGTCGAGTTTACCGATAGCTTCTGCTATGAGCTTATCGGTCATGTTGTGGAGTAGGAGAGCGTCGTGGCTAACGAGAGCAATAAGGAACTGACGAGTGTCTGGACGCCCGCCAACATCGTGACGTGCGTTCGCATCGTCTTTATCCCGGTGTTCATGATCGTGTCGGCGCTTTCTCACACGAGTGTTGCCGGTACGGATTGGAGCACCTTCGACGGCCCGCTCGCCGCCGCTGCCTTCATTCTGTATGTGATCCTGTCGTGCACCGATAAGGTCGACGGTTATCTGGCGCGTTCGCGCAACGAGATCACCGACTTCGGTAAATTCTTGGACCCCATCGCCGATAAGCTGCTCGTGTTCTCGGCCCTGCTGCTGTTCTTGGATTTTGGCGCGGTGACCGTGTGGTCCGTGTTCATTATCCTGTTCCGCGAGCTGCTGGTGAGCGCCCTTCGCATGGTCGCGAGTGCGGCCGGTGTGGTCGTTGCGGCCGATAAGCTCGGCAAGTACAAGACGGCAACCACGATGGTCTCCATTTGCGGTTACCTGTGCGTTTTTGCTATGGCCGGCTTGCACCTTGGCCCGGTGGCGCTGACGCTCGGCATCTACTCGGTGTCGCGCTTCCTGTACGCCGTTGCCGTTGTCCTGACCGTTATCTCGGGCGCCCAGTACTTCTGGAACTGCCGCAAGATCGTCTTTTCGGTCTAGGTCCTGGTGGGTATGACGGACTCTTTTGAGCAGATTTCCGCACATAACGAGGAGCTGGCGCGTGATATTGTCGAGCGCGCGAGCGCTCGGGGCGTGACGGTTTCGACGGCTGAGTCGCTGACGGCGGGTATGATCGCCTCGACGATTGCCGATATCCCGGGCGCCTCGGCGGTGCTGCGTGGCGGTGCGGTGACCTATTGCGATGAGATTAAGCATCGTGTTCTTGGTGTTGAGCAGGAGACACTCGACCGCTATACCGCGGTGTCGCATCAGACCGCGCGCGAGATGGCGGTGGGTTCGCTGGAGCTGTACCAGAGCGATATTGCAGTGAGCGCAACGGGTTATGCCGGCCCCGGCGGTGGCACTGAGGACGATCCGGCGGGCACTTTCTATATTGGCTGGGCGCATCGTTCCGCCGATGGGGGCGTGCCGGTCGTGGACTCTGTGCGCTGCCACTATGAGGGCGACCGTTCGTGTGTTCGTGCCCATGCGGTCGCGGAGGCATTGGGGCGCATTGCCCTTGTGCTCAACTCTATGGAATAGACATGTTTTAAGGGGCCTTAGGGCCCCTTAATTGTGGAGATAGGGACCTCTGACAAATTTAGCGTTTGTGCTGGTTGTAGATGTATTTTTGCCTGCCTTGTTCATATTTGGTCCTTTGTGGTCAAGTATTTGGTCAGTGTTTGGTCGGCGTTTGGTTGGGTTTTGGAAAGACCGCCTGCATATGATTGGCCTGAACGGTTGACCACGAACAGCCGTTCGTTTATTATCGATGCAGGTTGTTAAGAGGAGGGCTATTCATGGCCAAGAATTCAGGTCCCGTACGTACCGTTCATGCTCGCACGACGGGTAAAGAGCGCGATGAGATGATCGCCACCACCAAGGCCGAGATCGAGAAGAAATTCGGCCAGGGTTCCATCATGAGGTACGGCGACGGTGGCCCCGAGCTCGAGGTCGAGGCCATTCCCACGGGCGCCCTGGCCCTCGATGCCGCGCTGGGTATCGGCGGCGTGCCGCGCGGCCGTATCGTCGAGATTTACGGTCCTGAGTCCTCCGGTAAGACGACGCTTTCGCTCGAGATCCTGGCCGAGGCCCAGGCAATGGGTGGCGTTGTGGCATTTATCGATGCCGAGCACGCGCTTGATCCCACGTATGCCGCGCGCATCGGCGTGGATATCGACGAGGTGCTCATTTCCCAGCCCGATACGGGTGAGCAGGCGCTCGAGATTGTTGACATGCTCGTGCGTTCCGGCGCCATCGATGCTATCGTCGTCGACTCCGTCGCCGCGCTGACCCCGCGTGCCGAGATCGAGGGAGAAATCGGCGACACTACGGTCGGTCTTCAGGCTCGCCTGATGAGCCAGGCGCTCCGCAAGCTCGCCGGCTCGCTGTCCAAGTCCAACACGACGTGCATCTTCATTAACCAGCTGCGTGAGAAGATCGGCGTCATGTTCGGCAACCCCGAGACCACGACGGGCGGCCGCGCCCTTAAGTTCTTCTCTTCGGTGCGTATCGACATTCGCCGCATCGACAGCATTAAGCTTAAGGACGAGGTTATCGGTAACCGCGTGCGCGCCAAGGTCGTTAAGAACAAGGTGGCAGCTCCGTTCCGTTCTGCTGAGTTCGACATCATGTACGGTACGGGCATCTCTAAGGAGGGCTCGATTCTGGACATGGCTGTCGAGTGCGGCATTTGCAAGAAGATGGGCTCCTGGTTTGCCTATGGCGAGGATAAGCTCGGCAACGGTCGCGAGGCCGCCAAGGCGTTCCTGCGCGAACACCCCGATTGTGCCGACGAGATTGAGCATGAGGTCCGCCTTGCCTGTGGACTTGAGTTTGATGACGATGCTCCGTCCGAGGTCGAGCTGACCGATCAGCCTGCGCCTGAGGAGTTTGACGAGCTTTACGCCATCGATGGTTCCGCCATGCTCGATGATGACGACGAGTAGCGGTTACGCTCATGTCGTATACGGTGACCGAGGCCACGGTCGTCTTTCCCGATAAGAAGGCGGCCTCCTCGTTCTCGAGCGGGTATGCGTCCAAAAAGCCTTGCGCACATATCGATTGTGAGCTTGAGGGCGGTTTTGAGCGGTCCATTTGGATTCCCGTGCGGGTCGCGCGGCTGTATGTCAAAAACCGCCCCGATCTTCCCTGTGATTGGGACAACTTCCGTGAGGCGGTGCAGCTCATTGAGCGTAAATGTGCACTTACCATGGTGACCGAGATGTTATCGCGCCGCGACCATGCGACGGGTGAGGTCCGTGACAAGCTGGCTCGCTACGGCTTTCACCAGCCTGCGATCGATTTCGCCGTCGAGCGCGCCACCGAGTATCGTTTTTTAGACGAGAGCCGCTTTTGCTCGTACTTTATCGAGGAGCGCAAGCGGCGCGGTTGGGGACAGCGCAAAATCGAGACCGAGCTCAAGCGCCGTCATGTCGTGCTCGATGACATTCCCGGTTATCCCGAGGATTATTTTGCCGTCGAAGACGATTTGGCGCGTGCGTCAGCCCTGCTCGCCAAGCGGCGTGTTCCAGAGACGCGCGCATTCGAAAAACTGGTTCGGTTTTTGATGGGCAAGGGCTTCTCGTATCACGTCGCCGCCGATGCCGTTAAGGCACGTCTCGATGCCGAACGCGAGGAATGTGCGGTTTAGGCGTATGTGTTTTGTGGCCCTGCCGTTCACCGTGTTTTAGCCGCCGTGCCGGGGCCATTTATTTGACAGTTGTTGTGGTTCAACGTACGATAAACACTGTCATTTGCTTTGTGATATGTGCTCATCTGTGATGAGTTTGTTTATATGTTTATCTGTATCCGACCCGCATAAGCTGCGCCCATATTACTCAAATGTCGCGAGCCGTTCGTAAGGACGGTTCGCTTTGTTGTGTAACGAATCCATAAAAAGGAGTGAGCATGCCTATCATCGCAGCGCTCGTTGGCATCGTTTTGGGTGCCATCGTCGCCATTGCCTACATGCGCACCGCCAAGCAGGGTAGTCTTCACGAGGCCGACGAAAAGATCCAGTCGGCACACGCACAGGCTGAGTCCCTGATCGGTGATGCTAAGCGTCAGGCCGAGACCCTCAAAAAAGAGGCTCTGCTCGAGGCTAAAGAGGAGATCATCAAGAACAAGCAGGCCGCCGAGGCCGAGGACAAGCAGCGTAAGAGCGAGATTCGTACGCTCGAGAACCGTGTGATGCAGCGCGAGGAGTCCCTTGATCGCCGAAACGACGCTCTCGACAAGCGTGAGCACCAGCTGTCCAGCCAGGCCGGTCAGGTCGAGAAGCGCTCCCGCGAGCTTGAGGAGCTCTGCGCCAAGCAGACCTCCGAGCTCGAGCGTATCGCCGACCTGACCCGTGAGGACGCCCACAAGGAGCTCCTCGATAAGGTTCGCGGCGAGGTCACCCACGAGGCTGCCACGATCATTCGCGAGTCCGAGCAGCAGGTTCGCGCCGAGTGCCACAAGACCGCCCAGGAGATTCTGTCCCTGGCGATTCAGCGCTGCGCTGCCGACCACACAGCCGAGGTCACCGTTACCTCCGTGCACATTCCCTCTGATGACCTCAAGGGCCGTATCATCGGTCGCGAGGGTCGCAACATCCGGACCTTCGAGCAGGTTTCCGGCGTCAACCTCGTGATCGACGACACGCCTGAGACCGTCGTTCTTTCGAGCTTCGACCCGGTCCGTCGTGAGACCGCCCGTGTTGCCCTCGAGAACCTCATCGCCGACGGCCGCATTCACCCCGCCCGCATTGAGGAGATGTATCACAAGGCTGCCGACCTGGTTCAGCAGCGCGTGCGCGAGGCTGGCGAGCAGGCTGCCTTTGATACCGGTATCCACGACCTGCACCCCGAGATCGTCAAGACCCTTGGTGCCCTGCGCTACCGTACCTCGTTTGGTCAGAATGTGCTTCAGCACTCCCTCGAGGTTTCCGATCTGTGCGGCGTGATGGCTTCCGAGCTTGGCCTGGACGTTGTGACCGCTAAGCGCGCCGGCCTGCTGCACGACCTGGGCAAGGCAATCGACCACGACGTCGAGGGCCCGCATGCCGTCATCGGCGCCGAGCTTGCCCGCCGTTATGGCGAGAAGCCCGTTATCGTTCACGCTATCGAGGCTCACCATGCCGATGTCGACCCCAACACGGTGCTCGATGTCCTGGTACAGGCCGCCGATGCCGTCTCCGCCTCTCGCCCCGGTGCCCGTCGCGAGTCTGCCGAGAACTACATCAAGCGTCTTGAGAAGCTCGAGGAGATTGCCAACTCCCATGAAGGCGTCGAGCGTACCTATGCCATGCAGGCTGGTCGCGAGGTCCACGTCATGGTTCAGCCGGACAAGATCTCCGATGCCCAGTCCACGGTCCTGGCTCACGATATCGCCCATCAGATCGAGGAAGAGATGGAGTATCCCGGTCAGGTGCGCGTCGTCGTGATTCGCGAGAGCCGCGCTGTCGATATCGCTAAATAACATGAGCGACGCGAACGAGCTCATCTCATTTATCGCGTCGATGTCGGGGGAGGGCAACCTTCGCGTCGAGGAGAACCTTGGCGAGGGGTATGTCCGCCTCCGCGTTTCGGAGGCCGAGCGGCGCCAGGCAAAACACGACATTCAGCATGTCGAGGATATCGTCATCGAAATGCTCCGTAATGCTCGCGATGCCGGCGCCGACAAGGTCTATCTCGCCACGACCAAGGAAGATGGCGTCCGCACGCTTGTCTTTCTGGATAACGGTTCGGGCGTTCCGCAGGATATGCAAGAGCGAATCTTCGATGCCCGCGTTACCTCCAAGCTCGAGAGCATGAAGATGGACCGTTGGGGCGTTCACGGTCGTGGCATGGCATTGTTTTCGATCAAGCAGAACACCGACGAGGCCCGTGTGGTCACGTCCGGCGTCGATCTTGGTTCAGCCTTTAAGGTGAGCGTTGCAGCCGACCGCCTCAGTGAGCGTGCCGATCAGTCCAGCTGGCCCCAGGCCGTCAAGGATGAGGACGGACGTTATGTCTGTGTTCGCGGCCCGCATAATATTATTCGCGCTGCCTGTGAGTTTGCGCTCGAGGAGCTGCGTGGTTGCGATGTCTATCTTGGTTCTCCGTCTGAGATTGCCGCGACCCTTTATGCTCAGGCGTCAAGTCGGCTCGATACGTCTCGTCTCCTGTTTATTGATGACGAGAGCGAGCTTCCGGTTGTCGATCGTTTAGGCCTTGCCTCTGATGCCGAGGACTTTATTCGTATCTGCTCGGGTTTGGGTCTTGAGATGTCCGAGCGCACGGCACATCGCATTTTGGCAGGGCAGATTAAGCCCGTTCGCGGTGTGACCGCGCGTCTGCTGCGCGAGCGTGATTCGTCCTCGCATGCGCCGGCTCCTGTCGATCTCGCGAAGGATCGTCGCGGGCTTCGTATTGCCAAGGATGACATGGCACAGTTTTCGCGTGCTGTGGAGCGCGACTTTAATGACCTTGCCGCCCGGTACTATCTCAACCTTTGCGGCGACCCAAAGATTCGCGTTTCGCGTGATCGAATCACTGTGACCTTCGATCTTGCCAAAGAGGAATAGTGCCTTTACCGAGTCCACTCGGTACGATACAGTTATTGCAGTTAAAACGTACTTTTAAACGCAGGAGTTTCTTCATGGATTGCCTGAAGGTATCAAGCAAATCATCGCCCGCGTCCGTTGCCGGCGCCATCGCCGGCATGGTCAAGGATGGTGTGCCCGTCAACATTCAGTGTGTCGGCGCCGGTGCGGTCAACCAGGCCATAAAGGCTGTGGCTATCGCGCGCGGTTTTTTGATTCCAACCGGTTTTGATATTTCCTGCGCGCCCGTGTTCTCCGACATCGTTATTAACGGGGAGTCGCGCACGGCCATCCGTCTTTCTATTTACGTTCACCAGATCAATCGAGCTGCTATGGATAACGTCGTCATGGATGATGTTAAGCCTGTGGCATAGCTTCTGCTTGCCTCGATTCGCCCCCCCTCTCCATCGTTAGGACTTATGCACATGGACCAGCGTTCCGTACGCGATATTCTTGCCGGTAAAACCTACTTTATCCGCACCTTTGGCTGCCAGATGAATCAGCACGACTCTGAGCGCGTGAGCGGTCTGCTCGATTCGTATGGTTGCCTCATGGCGCTCGATCCTGAGCATGCCGATATTGTTGTCTTCATGACATGCTGCGTGCGCGAGGCCGCCGATACTCGCCTGTACGGTCAGTGCAACTCTTGTAAGAGCCTCCCGCCCTCACCCTCGGGCAAGCGTGTGGTTGCCGTTGGTGGTTGCATCGCGCAGCGCGATGGCGAGGGCCTGCTCACCAACGTCGATAACGTCAATGTCATCTTTGGTACGCATTCCATCGCACATGTGGCCGAGCTCATTGCCGAGGCGTTCCTTGATGGCAAGCGTCATATCCGCACCAATGAGCATGAGGATACGGATGCCATGAGCATGCCGTGGCATCGCGAGACCCAGTATCACGCCTGGGTGCCCATTATGACGGGCTGCAATAATTTCTGTACCTATTGCATCGTGCCGTACGTGCGCGGTCGCGAAAAGAGCCGCCCCTTCGAGGAAATTGTCGACGAGGTGACCGGTTTGGTGCGCCAGGGCGTGCGCGAGATTACGCTGCTGGGCCAAAACGTTAACTCATATGGTCGCGATCTGTTTGGCAAGCCGCGTTTTGCCGATCTGCTGCGTGCCGTGGGTGATACGGGTGTGGAGCGCATCTTCTTTACCTCTTCTCATCCTAAGGATCTGCTGCCCGAGACCATCGACGCCATGGCCGAGACGCCCGCCGTCATGCCGCAGCTTCACTTGGCCGTTCAGTCGGGCTCCACGCGTATCCTCAAAGAGATGAATCGCCGTTATACACGCGAGGACTATCTGGGCCTGGTCGATCGCATTCGCAACCGCATGCCCGATATCGCGCTCTCGACCGATATTATCGTTGGCTTCCCGGGCGAGACTGAAGAGGACTTTGAGCAGACGCTCTCACTTGCCGAGACGGTCCGCTATGCTCAGGCCTATACCTTCATCTATTCCAAGCGCGCCGGTACCCCGGCCGCAGAGATTGACGATCCTACGCCGCATGAGGTTATTCTCGAGCGTTTCAACCGCCTGGTTAAGGTTATCGAGACTACGGCACACGAGTATAACCAGGGTGAGCTTCATACTGTGGTGCCGGCGCTCATTGAGGGAACGAGTAAAAAGAACGACGCGGTCCTGCTGGGCAAGAGTCCCAAGAATCAGACCGTGCATGCGCCTATCCCCGAGGGTTACAGCATCGATCAGCTTGTTGGCAAGATCGTTGATGTTGACGTTGACGTTGCCAAGACCTGGTATTTGTCCGGCTCCGTTGTGGGCGAGCCGCGCTAATGGTTTCTCCCGGGGCAGGACTTTCCGCCGTTGCGATCGTCGGTCCGACGGCGGTTGGTAAGAGTGATGTTGCCGACCGTTTGGCAGCTCGTCTTTCGTCCGAAGTGCTGTCGTGCGATGCGATGCAAATCTATCGCGGCATGGACATCGGTACCGCAAAGATGGCGCCCGATGAGTGTACGGTGCCGCTGCGTCTCGTCGACATTGTAGAGCCGGGTGTGGCATATTCTGCTGCGCTTTATCAGGCTGACGCTCGCGCGCATGTTGAACGTCTCCTTGGTTCGGGTTGCCTGCCGGTTTTTTGCGGAGGTACGGGGCTGTATCTCAAGGCCGCCCTCGATGAGATGGACTTTCCCTCGGGTGAACTTGAGGACGATCGTCGTATGGGCTATCAGGAGCTTGCCGAGCGTATTGGCGAGGAAGAACTGCATGCCCTGCTTGCCGAGCGCGACCCAGAATCGGCTGCTGTTATTCATCCCCATAACGTGCGCCGTGTGATTCGTGCGCTCGAGATGCATGATGATGGTATCTCCTATGCACAGCAAAAAAGTCAGTTTAGTGTTCCGCGCGAGCATTATCATGCTCTATGGTTTGGTCTGACGCGTAATCGCGAGGTGCTCTACGAGCGCATTAACCTGCGTGTCGATCTGATGTTTGAACAGGGTCTCGTTGATGAGGTTCGCGGTCTTATGGACCAGGGGCTGGGAGATGCCCTTACTTCGATGCAGGCAATTGGCTATAAAGAGATCATTGATGCTTTCAATGGCGTGATTTCTATGGATGAGGCTCGCGAACTCATCAAGATGCGTTCGCGTCGCTATGCCAAACGTCAGCTTTCGTGGTTTAAGCGCGATGACCGTATCGTGTGGTTTGATATGGACGAGTTTACGATCGATGAGGCCGTTGAGGACATCCTGCATCGTATTGAGGCTGCCTAATGGCCCGTTTCCCCCTTGTTCCCACGACACCCGAGCCCGAGCGTGCCATATTAGTTGGTGTTGAGTGGCGCGACAATGCATGGCCGCTCGATCGTTCGCTTGACGAGCTTGAGCGCCTGGCCCATACGGCTGGCGCCCAGTGCGTGGCGCGTTTGTCACAGCGTCTGGTTAAGCCGTATCCAAAATCGTTTATCGGTTCCGGTAAGGTTGAAGAGCTGTGCGGCCTGGTGCATCGCATGGATGCCGATGTCGTTATTTTTGACGACGACCTGACGCCCTCGCAGCAATCCTATTTGGAGAAAGCCGTGGGTGAGCCGGTAAAGATTATCGATCGTACAGCACTGATCTTGGATATCTTTGGCCTGCATGCTCAGACGCGTGAGGGATGCCTACAGGTACAGCTGGCGCAGCTTCAATATCTGTTGCCTCGTCTGCGTGGCATGTGGAGCCATCTTGCCAAGGAGCAGACGCGCGGCGGCATCGGTTCGCGCTTTGGCCAGGGTGAAAGCCAGCTCGAGGTTGACCGTCGCTTGATTCGCAATAAGATTGCCGCGCTTCGTCGTGAGCTCAAGCAGGTTGAGCAGCGTCGCGATGTCCAGTCCAAGAGCCGCATTGAGTCACCGGCGTTTCGCGTCGCGTTAGCCGGTTATACCAATGCCGGTAAATCGACGTTGCTCAATCGCCTGACCGGCTCTACGGTACTTTCGCAGGACAAGCTGTTTGCTACGCTCGACCCGACGACGCGTTCGTATCGCCTGCCCGGCGGTCGCGGCATGACGATTACCGATACCGTTGGCTTTATTCAAAAGCTACCGCATGGTCTCGTTGATGCCTTTAAGTCCACGCTGTCCGAGGTGTTGGGTGCCGATCTAATTCTCAAAGTCGTAGATGCGTCTGACGAGGACTATGAGCGACAGCTGGAGGCTGTCGACCGCGTGCTTGATGAGATCGGCGCTGGAGAGCGTTTAACGCTGACCGTATTCAATAAAATCGATCTTCTCGATAGCGTTGATCGATTAAGTTTCCGTCGTCGCTATTCCGAGGCTGTGCTGTTTTCGGCCCAAACGGGCGAGGGGCTCGACGATCTCGTCGACCGTATTGCTCGTGAGGCGGCTGCCACCGATGTGTTGCTCTCTGCCGATATCCCGTATCGCGAGGGCGCCCTCATCACGCTGGTGCATGAGCAGGGAACCCTTTTGCACGAGGAATATCTTGAGGACGGCGTTCGTATTGTGGTGAAGCTACCGGCCCGTATCGCGCCGCGTCTTGAGCGCTATCGTACAGAATAAACGAGCTCTAGTACGCCTAGAATGACAGGCTGATGGAGCAGGTAGAACGGTAAGGCATGCCGACCGAGGACTGCGAGCGCCGGGATGGGATTGGCGTATGCCCATGCTGGCGCTTCGAGGCTTGATACATTTACTGCCTGGGCAGTAAAAAAGCCGGTAAGGTACATAAAGACAAACGGAATGAGCGGATAGTAGTCTCCCGAAACAAAACCCGGGCCTGGGAATCCAAGCCATGCCAGGTAGGGGAGTGGGTAGACCGCTTTTGGAATGCCCCAGGTTAGGGCAAATAGAATAAGGCACGCTGCGATGCCCCACGTGCTCGGTAATTTTTGGAGTAACGGACGGGTGAGTGCGACCACCGCGGTGCACGCCGCCATGCAATAAATGATGCCAAAGTTTACCGAATCGTCGACTGATACCAGTGTCGTTGCCATCCATACGATCAAGGCTGCAGCTGCATATTTGAGGGCGCGCTTAACGTTATTACGCGAGAGCGTGCACATCCAACCGGCGATAAACAAAAATACCCAGCTGATACTAGCGCGCCAGATGTCTTGAAAGACAGTCTGGGTAAACCAGGGCATATCCCAGTCGTACAGGTAGGCGAGATCGTAGCAAGCGTGAAAACCTGCCATTGAAATCATCGTAAACCCGCGGACGGTATCAAAGATGGTGATGCGTTTTTGCATTACGAGAACCGGCGCATCAAGCCGACGACTTTGCCCAAGATAACGGGATTCGTTGCATAGATAGGCTCCATGGTGTCATTCTCGGGCTGCAGGCGTACGCGTCCCTGCTCCTTGTAGAACGTCTTGACGGTCGCTGAACCATCAATCATGGCCACGACAATTTCGCCGTTCATGGCACTCTTTTGTTCACGGACGATGATGTAATCGCCATTGAAGATGCCGACATTGATCATTGAGCTCCCATGCACCTCAAGGATAAAGGAACCCTGATCGGTGGCGATTTCGGTCGGGATAGTAAAAGTGTCTTCGATATTCTGCTCGGCCAGAATGGGAATTCCTGCCGCGACGCGACCAACGAGCGGTAGCGAGACCGTTCCGCGAGGTGTGGTGGGCTCGTCAGATTTAGAAATTGAGACAGAGGAACCGTCCTCGTTAAAGAGTTCCAGGGCGCGCGGTTTAGTGGCATCGCGCTTGAGTAGCCCGCGCGCCTCCAGGGCAGATAGATGGGCGTGCACGGTGCTGGGGGAGGAAAGGCCCACAGCAGAAGCCATCTCGCGCACGCTGGGCGGATAACCCTTCTCCTGCTGATATTCCTTGATGAAGTCGTAAATTTGCTGCTGACGCTTGGTAATTTTGCGAGCCATCAGGGCATCCTCTCTACCCATGTCAAACAAATGTTCGAATTTTGCTTGACAGGAACAACTGTTCGAAGATAATAATAACCGAACATTCGTTCTCGCGCTAGACATTTTTGTCCGCGCGGCTTGATAAAACTGTTCTCAGCAAAACACGCGAGAGGAGAACATGATGAACGCAACGAATATGGTCCAGGGAAACCTCGCCCTTAAGCTCGAGACGCCTGCAGAACCCACTTTTACGGTTGTTCAGGGTGGCCGCTTCAGCTTTCAGCCTTTGACCGTAAAGCCTGCTCGCAATCAGCAGGCTGCAGTCGCGCCGGCCCGCGTTGCCCTGAAGGTTCCGACGATTGTCGCCGTTGCCGTTGCGCTTACGCTCTTCTTTGTCCTCGCTACGTCGGTCTTTAGCGCGCGTCACGCCGCGTATGCCGAGTCCGTTTCCAACGTTACCTACGAGACCATTCGCGTTCAGCCTGGCGATTCTCTTTGGTCGCTTGCCGAGGAATATCCAATCGAAGGCCTTTCCACGCAAGAGACTTCCGACATGATCCGTAACGTCAATCATCTGGAGCATGGTTCGCTCGCCGCCGGTGCGCATCTTAAGGTTCCTGCTCGTTCGTAATCATTATCGCGCTGCGCATGGTACCCTTGTTATCGTTTAAGAGGAGGTACCATGCGCTGTCCCAAATGCGGCAAGGCACATACCCGCGTCGTTGATTCCCGTATGCAGGAGTCAAATAACACCATTAAGCGTCGTCGCGAATGTTGCTCGTGTAACTACCGCTTTACAACGTTCGAGCGATGTGAAGACCCAATCGAGGTCATTAAGTCGGACGGAACTAAGCAGCGGTTCGATCGCAATAAGCTGCTCGTCGGCTTGATGCGCGCCACCATCAAGCGCGATATCGACACTAAGAAGCTCAATGAGATTATCGACGACATCGAGGTCGAACTGCGCTCTCGCACGCTGACGGCCGTCACGTCTCATGAGTTGGGTGACATGGTGCTCAAGCGCTTGGCCAAGATTGACAAGGTGGCGTACATCCGCTTTGCCTCGGTCTACCGCGATTTCAAAGACGTCGATGAGTTTCTGCAAGAGCTCGACAAGCTAAGGTGATTTCATGTCCAACATTACCGTTAACATTAAGCGTCTCGACCCCACTGTCGAGCTTCCCAAATACGCCCATCCCACTGATGCCGGCTTGGATTTGCGCTCCAACGAGGACTGCGTCCTGAAGCCCTTCGAACGCCGTCTGGTCTCTACTGGGCTGGCTATCGCCCTGCCCGATGGCTACGCCGGCTTCGTCCAGCCCCGCAGCGGCTTGGCTATCAAGCAGGGCCTGTCTATAGTCAACACGCCGGGCCTCATCGACGCCCACTACCGAGGAGAACTCAAGGTTATCCTCATCAACCTGGATCCCACCAACAATATCCAAATCAACAAAGGCGACCGCATAGCCCAACTCGTCATCCAAGAAGTCCCCACGGTCAACCTCATAGAAGTAGAAGAACTAGATAAAACCGACCGAGGAGCCGGCGGTTTCGGTTCTAGCGGCGTCGCTTAGTCGTTTACGTACTGTCCGCTGACTGGCCCGACCCGCCTATATATCATCCCATGCTCAAACATTCTCGCGGGGGCGCTCGTATCCCTCCCGCCCGTCTCTCACACATATCATTCCATGCTCAAACATTCTCGCGTCGCTTCGCTCGCTGCGAAACTGCGCGTGGAACGATATGTGAGAGAGGCGGGCGGGCGGCTACTCGCTTGAAAAAATTTACATTCTAGTTAGCCGATGCGACAAAGGAATAGTCTCTTTGTCGCATCGGCTAACTGTATTTATCTTTTCCGGTCTCGCCTTTGTTGGTTCTACTGGAGGGGAATCTAGTTTAGCTGCTAGTGCGTAAACGCAGCTTGCCCGTGGGGGCCTATATATCGTCCCGCGCGCAGTTTCGCAGCGTAGTGAGAATGTTTGAGCACGGGATGATATATAGGCCCCCACGGGCAAGCGAACAGTCCGACGCTAGCGGATATGAGCAGGCTTCCCGCCCCAGTAGAAGCGGCAGAAGGCTCGTTTGCGCTTTTGGGGTTTGCCTACGAGTTCCATGGTGGCGACGGCGATGTCTTTGGCTGCATGGGGGCGGCGTAGTACTTCGCCGTTGATGAGCAGGGCTTTGAGTGATTCGGGATGGTCGTGCAGGTGGCGCAACGTTACGATGAGCTCTCGTGCCGTGGTGACGTGCATGCTGGCGCCCATGCCGGTGAGCATGGTGGTGTTGGCCTTTTCCTGGCCATATGACTTGCCCAGCAGGATCATCGGCAGATGCGCGCAGAGGCACTCGGTGACCGTGAGTCCGCCCGATTTGAGGATTGCCAAGTCGCAGCCGTGCATGAGGGCCGCCATGTCGTCGACATAGTCCAACACCGTGACGTTCTCGAGCTTCATGGCATCGAAGAGCGTCTTCAGCCGGGTGGCATACTCCACGTCTTTGCCGGGCAAAAAGACAAAGTGCATGTCTTCGAAGCTGCGCAGGAAGGGGAGTGTGTGGTCCATCGCCGCGCGAAAGCGGACGTAAGGCTGGGGCAAGCTGGCGCCGGCCATTACCAGCACGACGGTCTTGTCGGTGGGGAGGTTGAACTTGGTTAGCTCTTCCTCGCGATCGTAATTCGTGTCGAATCCGGCGCGAATAGGGATGCCGGTAATGCGAATCTTTGCCTCGGGCACCTTGCGCGGACGCAGCGTTTCGGCCATAAATTCGTTGGCAACACAGAATAGATCGGTGTCCTTGTGGGGCCACCAGCCCTCGACTTCGTAGTCGGTCGGCACGCAGGTGACCGGATAATCGATACCCGTAATTACGCGGGCGCCCACGGCAACATTGGCTGCTGTGATGTGCGTTGCGACCACGGCTATGGGCCTGCGGCTACGAATATATTCGTTGAAGGCGGGGAACATAATTCGCGACCATGCCGTGCCGCCACCCCAGAGAAGATGTCCTGTAAGCGTATATCGCCAGGTCAGGTCGTAAATGGGGCGCGTGGCTCCCGTGAAAGAAGCCGCGGTCTTATTGCCGTCGAATTTAATACGTCCAAAATCAAGGATATCGAGCACTTCAATCTCAACATCCTCGGGGATGCCATTGGTGCCGCGGAAGAGGTCGAATGCCTGCGCAATCGCATTTGCGGCGGCCTTGTGGCCCGAGCCGACCGAGGCGTGCACGATGGTCACGAGCGGTTTTTTCTGAGCCAAGGGCACGGTTTGCTTCGATTGGGGAGTACTGTGCGTGAGCAGGGAAGCGTCGTCGCTCGTCTGCGCTTGATCCATCGATAACTCCCCTTCGACGTTGTAACATGGGTTTATCATTGTAGTGCATGAGTGTCACGTTCACATAAATTTGGGTATGAGCGCAAAGAACGACAACGTTTCGACGAGAGGACTCTTCATGACTACCGAGCAGACGATCGACGTTGCGATTATCGGCGGCGGCCCCGCGGGCTATGCTGCCGCCATTTATGCGGCGCGCGCCAACCTGACGACGACTGTCCTTGAGCAGGGCATGTCGGGCGGACAGATCGCCACGACCGACGAGATCGAGAATTATCCTGGCATTCCGCTGCTGAGCGGTGCTGAACTTGGTGAGCGATTCCAACAGCATGCTGAAGGCCTGGGGGCTCAGGTTGAATGGAGTATGGTGACAGGCGTCGATTACGATGCCGATGCGGCTCAATTTACCATTCATCATGATATGGGCGACACGACGGCTAGGAGCGTTATCGCTTGCATGGGTGCCACGCCGCGTCCTGCGGGTTTTGTTGGCGAGGACACGTATCGCGGTCGTGGCGTTTCGTACTGCGCGACGTGTGACGGCATGTTCTTCCGCGGCAAGCAGGTCTTTGTTATCGGAGGCGGCAATTCGGCATGCGAAGAGGCGCTGTTCCTGTCCGACATTGCCAGCAGCGTGACCATCGTGCTGCGTCGCGATCAGTTCCGTGCACCCGAGGGCGTTGTGAATAAAGTGCTTGCTAAGGACAATATTTCAGTTAGGTACCAAACTAGTATTGTTGAGCTTTCTGGTGAAGCGATGCCCACGACAATTACCTTCAAGGACAATGCGAGCGGCAAGACGCATACTGAGACCTTTGAACCTGGCTCGTTTGGCATTTTTGTCTTTGCCGGCACGCAACCTCATACCGAACTTGTCGAGCATCTGGTCGATCTGGGGCCCGATGGTGGTATCCTTACCGATAAGTCCATGGCCACCCGTACACCCGGCTTATTCGCTGCCGGCGATATCCGTTCCAAGCGTTTACGCCAGGTTGTGACCGCCGTTTCGGACGGAGCTATAGCGGCAACCAGCGCATACGCTTTCCTACACGCATAAGTACGATAATATATCTTATGTAAGGTTGCTATCAATTAACTAAATGGCGGGACGATGCATCGGTGCACTGTCCTGCCATTTTCTTGCCGGCTATGTGGTATGCAAAACTAGATAACCTAGAATACAATATAGAAAATGAACGGAGGACCTTTATGAACCACGTTAAACACGTTATTCCGATGTCTGATTCGTCGGTCAGCATTAAGCCTGAGGATATTCAGCCCACTGTGCTGCCCGATGCATTTATTCAGTCCGATATCGTGCGCAAACTCAATACGTTGAGTCTGCCGCGCTATGACCAGTTGCCCAATGTGACGCTCTACCGCGACCAGGTCATTGAGTATGTTGCGCTGTGGATGGAGCCGCTATCCATTTGCGTTGAGCAGCCTGTCATTACGCCATCGATGATCAATAACTATGTGAAGGTCGGCCTGGTGCCCGCTCCGGTCAAAAAGCAATATGGCCGCGAGCAGATTGCCCGCCTGATCGCTATCTGCATCTTTAAGCAGGTGCTACCTATTGCTGCGGTGCAGGCTCTCTTTAACATTCAGCGTTTGAGCTACGATGCTCCGACGGCCTTTGATTATGTGGTCGATCAGCTCGAGGCATCGATTCGTTCGGCGTTTTCCGTCGAGCAGACGCCGGTTCCCGATACGGCGCATCAGGTAACGCGTGAGTCGCTGCTTGTGCGCAGTGCGGTTTCATCCTTTGTTTCGAAGGCTTACTTGATGAGCTATCTCAAGTTCAACGGGTTTAATAGCTAGCCGACGTATAAAACGGGCGGGACAAAGAGCCATCTGTCGCTTTGTCCCGCCCGTATTTTGCTTGGTTGGACTTTATTTGCCTGAAGCTACGCCCATGCCGTAGCCGATGATGAGGCCGTGCATCTCGGCGTAATAGGAATCTAGGCCGTTGCAGGGCATGATGATGGTCTTGGAGCCGGGCCAATGTTCGACTATGCGATCAGTAAGCGCCTGGGCTCCAGCTTCGTTCTCAACGTGATCGATGATGACCTCACCGCCCGTAAAGCCCTCGGCTTCCATGGTATCGATAATCTTGTTGAGCATCTTCTTTTCGCCTCGCGTGTGCCCGACGAGTTCGATTTTACCGGCCTCGCTCGCCGTGCCCAAAATGCGGATATTGAGCTTGTTGGCAATAACGCCGGCTGCCTTAGGGATACGTCCGGCTTTGGCGAGGTTTTCGTAATTGCACAAACTGAAGAGGATTTTGCTGTTCTGTTCAAGACTATCGAAGTATGCGCAAGCATCCTCGAATGAGACATCCGGGTTGCTTGCAAGATAGCGGTCGAACAGCAGGAAAATGAGGTCCATTTTGCCGCCAGCTGCGCGTGAATTGACTAGATGAATCTGTCGGTCCGGTTCCTCGGCAAGAACCATATCGCGAGCCGTGGCTGCCGCGTTGTAGCTGCCCGACACGCCCTCAGAGATCGGCATGCAGATGGTCTTGTCTGCCAATTTGAAGAGCTCGGCCCACTCCCCTACGCTGGGACAAGCGCTCGAAGAAGCGTTCGTCTCCGCCTGAACAGCGCAGTTGAGCTCATGAACATCGAGCGAAAGGTCATCGACGAATTCACGCTCCCCCACTCGAATTTTGAGGGGCGCAAATGCAAAGGTGGTATGGGGCGCGGTCGGTTGCCAATCGCGGAGGTTGCAGCTTGAATCGGAGATAAGTGCCCAGCTCATAGAGGGTCCTTTCTAATCGTTCCCATTCAATTATAGCCATCTTGTAGACCGATTGGGCCGCTATCTAGTATTCAAAACTAGATAGCGGACTGCACGAAAGGCAAAAGAATGGACCCCATGACTCAAAGCCACGAGGTCCATATCCGTTTGCTTTATCTGAATACTTAGTAGCGCACGAAAATGTAGTTGTTGTTCATGCCGGCGGCAACGGAGCTGATGATAACACCCGTGTTGTAGTCGGAAGCATGAATCATCTGACCACCACCGATGTAAATGCCGGTGTGGTACGAGTTGACCACAACGTCACCGGGCTGCGGATCGGACACACGCGTCCAGCCCATAAAGGTGCCCGTGGTGCCCAGGCGGCAATAGCGACCAGTGAGGCAATAGCTAACAAAACCAGAGCAGTCGAAACTGTTCGGGCCAATTCCGCCCCAGGAATAGGCGCAACCAAGCTTGCTGTATGCACGCGAGACAACAGAACCGCCATCGACGGACTGGCTCGGAGCAGAAGGCGTCGGAGCCGGGGCAGGCGTGGGGGGCTGCGGTGTCGGAGCAGGTGCCGGCGTAGGAGCCGGAGTGTTGCCGCCCTTGTTGTTGTTATTGCTGGTCTGGCCACCGTTGTTGGTGTTCTCGGTCGCACCGGCAGTCTCGTTGCTCACCGTGGCCTTCTCGGCGGTACTGGCGTTGATGCCGGCCTGCAGCGCGGCGTTGGCCTCGGCCTCAGCGGCAAGCTCAGCCTGCAGCTGTGAATCCAGAGAGTTTACGACGTTCTGTGCTTCAGCCTGCTGGGCGTTAAGCTCGTCGACCTTCTTTTGCGTGGTGGCGACGTTCTTTTCCTGCTCGGCCTGCTTATCGGTGAGCTGCTGTTTGAGCTCCTTGACCTCTTGAATGGTCTGAGCCTGCTTATCGGAAACTTTGCCGTAGTAGAACAGACGGTTGAGCATATCGCTCAGGTCATCGACGCCCGTCAGAACCTGAAGCAGGCTCAGACCGCCGGTTTTGTACTCGCCGGCGACATAGGTCGAGAGCTTGGCCTGACCATCGGCGATCTCCTGCTGCTTTTGCGTGATCTCGCCAGCAGTCTGATCGAGCGCCTGCGTCTGCGTTGCGAGCTCATCGTAAATCTGCTGGGTTTGGGTACCGATCTGCTCGAGCTTCGTACGAGCAGCGGCAAGGTCGGATGCGGTATCGGCGTAGGCAGGAGCCGCGAGGCCCAAGCCCAAAACACAAGCGAGGGTTGCCGTAGCAGCGCAGCGTGCCATGTTTCTATGCGTGTTTGCTGTGCGCATGTAGCTTCCTTTCCAGTAACTAAGGGTAACGGCTAGTCCACCGTCACCAGGCTAAAGAGCTCCACATCGTCATCAGACGGCGTGAGCTTCTCGCGCGGGTTGAGAAACGCAAGCTCAAGGATACAACCATAACCGACAAGCTTTGCGCCCATATCTCGCACCAGTTTACCTGTTGCCTCGACGGTTCCGCCCGTCGCGACCAAGTCGTCCAGAATCAACACGGTATCTTTAGAGCTGATAGCGTCGGCATGGATCTCAATTGAATCGGTGCCGTACTCGAGCTCGTAGCTCTGGCTCACGGTCTCGCGCGGCAGCTTTCCCGGTTTACGTGCGGGAACAAAGCCGGCGCCAAGGGCTACAGCCACCGGTACGCCAACCATAAAGCCGCGAGCCTCGGGACCCACGACCTTGGTGATTCCCATGCCGGCAAAGTGCTCGGCGAGGGCATCGGTCATGGCTTTGAGAGCCTCGGGATTGCCAAAGAGCGGCGTGATGTCCTTAAATACGACTCCGGGTTCGGGATAGTCGGGAATATCGACGATATGAGATTCGAAGTCATACATGGCGTGACCTTTCATGGATTGCCGAAATTTCAGCAGCGGTTATTTGCCCGCGGTGGCGGCGCCGGATTGCGAAGGGGCGACGACTTTGAGCGGCTTTACGAGAGAATCCTCGTGCGAAACCGGCGCGGCTGGCTCTTCGTTTTTGGCCTTGGTGGACTCGGAACGCGTGATTTCCTCATCGAGTGCATCGATGTCGGCGTCCTCGACCACGGCGTTGAGCGACTCAAAAACGCGGTTCTTGAGCAGCGCGGTGTGCACGCCCTCCGTCAGGTCGTGAAGCTTCTTAAACGCACGCTCGAGCTTGGCGTCGCGCTCGTCATCGGAGGTATCCATTCCGAGCATGCTCACGAGCACCTGCTCAAACATCGAGGACTCGCGGTTGGCGGAAGACACGTACTGACGCAGGTTGCGCGGCTCGATATGGAAGCGTGACAGCTCGGAGCAGTAGCGGATAATCGGAAAATCGCGACCATCTACAAGCTCGCGATTCTGCGGACTCTTGATGATGCGAATGAGGTCGTTCTCGGCGAGCGAGCGGATAAACGAAATTTCGACGCCCAACATATCGGGAATGGTCTCGATGGGATGCAGCTTTTGCTTAGTCTCCTTGGGCTCCGTCTTGAGCGGAACATCGGATAGCAAGCCCACCTCGTAGGCGAGCGTTGACAGGTCCGTGGCGTTTTCCAAGCGCTGCTTAATCACGTTGAGCGGCATGTAGCGGGTCTTCTGCAAGTGCAGGATGACCTCCAGACGATCAACGTCCTCCTTGGAGTACTGACGGTATCCCTTAGGCGTACGATGAGGGGTAATGAGCCCCTCATCCTCTAGAAATCTAATTTTTGAGTTCGAAAGATCGGGGTATGCGCCTCGAAGTAGGTTGACGACTTGGCCGATACTCAGATAGTTGCGTTCGGCCATGCCCTACTCACCGGTTTCGATGCGCTCCGGCGTGCTCTCGTGGTAGATGAGCGTAAACGTACCGATCTGAACGGAAGAACCGTCGTGCAGCGGGGCTGCATTGACAATGGCACCGTCGACCCAGGTGCCATTGAGCGAGCCCAGGTCCTCGATGCGAGCGCCGAGGCCCTCGCGAATAATGCGCGCATGGCTGCGCGAAACGGTCATGTCGTTGAGGAAGATGCCGTTCGCGGGATCGCGACCGATGGTGGTCACGTCGTCCTCGAGCTCAAAGGCGGCACCAGTCTGCGGACCCTTGACGATGGACAGAACGGGGGCGGTGATGCGCACGTTGGCCATGAGGTCGGGAACGGTGACGTCGCTTGAAGGCACGCGGAATACGCAGGTAGCGTCAGCAGTCTTATCATTCTGAGGCATATTGTTAACCATGTTGTCCATGACAACCCCTAACTTATCGCGGACGTGCCGCAAATAATGAACCGTACGTAATCATACCCCAACGAATCAGTCTTCGATTTCAGGGTTCAGAAAGTCGATGTCCTCGTCCTCGGGATGCGTGAGAGCCTGTTTAATGGCCGCTCCGCCCTTAATGGAGTAGATGACAGCGGTGAGCATGGAGAAGATCACGCCGCCGTACACAAAGAAGATGCCGAGGGGCACCGAGCTTCCGTTGAGGCCCGGGAAGGCCGTAAGGGTTGAAGGTAAAAGATGCAGGCCGTCAATAACGGGGAACCCGAGCAGCATAAGCGAGAAGCCGGTCATGAGCAGCGCTGTGGCAATCTTTCCGGGGAAGACGACATCGATGGGGCGACGGTGATAATGACGAACGATAAGCGTGCCGATGCCCAGATAGATGTCGCGGCCAATAATGAGCACGCAGACCCAGATGGGCAGTTCTCCGCGAACCACCAGTCCCAAGACGCCGGTGAACAGCAGCGCACGGTCGCAGATGGGATCCATGACCTTGCCGAGCCACGAGACCGTCTTGGTCATGCGGGCGATCTGACCGTCCATCCAGTCGGTGGAGGCGGCAACGGCGTAGATTGCGATGGCGATGACGCGGTTGTTATCCGTCACAAACAGGTACAGAAATACCAGGGTGAGGATCAGGCGCGTAAAGGTGATGAAATTGGAGATCGTAAAGATCTTATTCGACGGGTAATCGGAAGTGCCGATAAGCTCCTTTTTGATCTTCTTTTTGATGCCCACAGGACTCCCCCGCTGGTTAACGACAAAACTTTCGATACTATACCCGTTCCGGCGATGTTTATCCAGCCAAGCCATAGAGAGTCCAGACATGTGGAGGGTGTTGTGGGCGGGGCGAGACCATGCATTTGTGTACATCAGCCTCCAAACATTTCGAAAATTTTCGATTTTGGAGGCTGACGTACACGTTTTGATTCGCATACGTATCGAGCGGTGCAGTCGTTGATTCTTCGTTGCTTTAAGCAATTTAATAAAAAAGCCAGGCACTAGGTGCCTGACCTGCAAACTTCTGGTCGGGACGACTGGATTCGAACCAGCGACCCCTTGACCCCCAGCGGGGTCAGAATGACCCTGACCTGTGCTAATTTTGTTAAAACACGCGCAAATAGCGCAAGTAGCGCATTTCCGCGTATGTAATTTTACCAGCTCAGCGCGGTTTGTCCAAATAGCATATTATCGGCTTCGAGGAGCGCGGTGCAAGCGCGGTGCAGCCAATGACTTAATCAACGGGGGTGGGAGCCCCGAATCGTCGTCTCTCTGGGTTCCCGCAGGTGGACCCTTCTGTTTCTAATCAACTGCGGATTCAGGAGCTATGTGGCCAATGTGATACCGTTGAACCAGCGTATCGATACCGCTCAGCCATTCGCCTCGCCCCCGTCGCACGCATCTTCATTCGGTCTGTCATTATTAATCTAACGATGCTTTGAGGAACGTAGGTGCTTCTAAATGTACTGTCGACTTCTTCTCAAACTAATCCTAAGAG
>NZ_JADNGN010000002.1:52832-127288 GCF_015553355.1 Collinsella aerofaciens | reverse complement strand
GGGTATCGGGTTCCCACATTCATCCGTACATGTACGGATGAATGTGGGAGGTGTTCGGATGAAGTCGATAATCAAGGGTTCAACCGCGTTGCGGCAATCAGTTTGAAATTATCTTGATGAAGGAAAAAGCTGCTGGTAATCTATGGGACGTCATAGAACGTTTGCATTGTGCAAACGTTGAAGCGAGATGCGATGCAGTCTCGAGTTCTTTGGAGGTATCTATGTCAGATACGAAGGCGAAGAAGACAAACAGACGTTTTAAGTTCAAATTACCGCATGTCTATACGATCATGTTCTTGCTGATCGTTGTCTTTGCGGTCCTGACTTGGATCGTTCCCTCTGGTCAGTATCAGCGCAAGACGATTTCAACAGCGGCGGGCGAGCGTGAAGTCGCCGTTGCTGGAACCTATGAACAGGTCGATAAGAACTACACCGATTCCGAGACCGGTGAGACCATCAATCTGGGCCAGGATATCTTCGCGGTTCTGCAAGCGCCCACCAAGGGCATCCAAGAGGCTGCCGACGTCGTTGCGTTCGTCTTATTGATTGGCGGATCGTTCGCGATCATCACCAAGACCAACGCTTTGAATGCCGGCATGAGCCGTGTGATTAAAAAGCTCAAGAACAAGGACATCCTCATCATTCCCATCACGATGACATTGCTGTCCATTTGCGGCACTACGTTTGGTATGTCTGAGGAAGCCCTGCCGTTCTATGCCATCTTCATTCCCATCATGATGGGTATCGGTTATGACTCGATGACGGCATTCATCATCTGCTTCCTTGGTCCTAACCTGGGATATTGTGCTTCGACCATCGACCCGTTTAATGTTTTGATCGCCCAGGGCATCATTGGCATCGAGGGCAATCCGCAACTGTGGCTGCGCGCCGTTTCTTGGGTCATCTTCACTGCCGTCGGTATCGCATGGGCCATGCGCTACGCCATGCGCGTCAAGAAAAACCCCGAGTCGTCCATTGTGTACGAGGACGATAAGCTCAAGCGTGTTGAGTTTTCCGTGACCGATGCCTCCATCGAGGAAGAGTTCACTATCCGTCAGAAGCTCGTGCTTATCGATTTTGCTTGCGGTATGGGCATTATCGTCTGGGGTCTTGTTACCCAGGGCTGGTACATGAATCAGATTTCCGCCGTGTTCCTTGGCATGGGCTTGCTTGCCGGTATCCTGGGCGGCCTTGACCAGCAGACGATCGCAGAGGAGTTCGTTAAGGGTCTCGCCGACTTTGCGTACGCTGCCGTCGTTATCGGTATCGCTCGCGGTATTCTGGTCATCGCCGAGGGCGGCATGATTATCGACACCATCCTCCAGGCGCTCGCTACCGCGCTCGCCGGTGCACCCGCCGCCGTCTACACCACGTTTATGTATGTCGTCCTTGGCCTGCTCTCTTTGCTGGTTCCCTCGAGTTCTGGCTTGGCGGCGCTCACCATGCCCGTTATGGGCCCCCTGACCGAGCTCATGGGCCTCAATCCCGAGGCGGCCGTCACCGCGCTCCAGTTTGCCAACCAGACCATCAACACCATCAGCCCCGTGGCGGGTATGACGGTCGCCGGCCTTGCCGTGGCTAAGATTTCGTTTGGCCAATGGTGGAAGACCATTTGGAAGTTCTTCATTTTCATGGTCGTCTTTGGCCTGATTGTAACGGCAATCTCTGGCATGCTTCCGGTGTAGGTGGTTGTGATGTCTGATCGTTTGACGGTCCTGACGTCTAAGAGCGTCTTTACCGGTACGGGGGACCTGCCGTTTGAAGGTTTCGTAGCGGTCCGTGGCAATCGAATTGAGGCTGTTGGCACCAAGTGTGAGGTAGCTTCGTATTTGACCCAGGCGGACGAGGTAGTTGACCTGGGCGTCCGCACTGTCATGCCTGGCCTGATCGATGTGCATACCTTCTATACAGGTTGGGCGCTGCGGACGTTGGGGTCTGATCTGTCCGGCATCGATGATGCCAAAGAGGCCGTGTCGCTCTTGCGTGCATGGAAAGAAGATCATCCGGATTGCGCGGCGGCTTTTGGCCACAACCTACCCGAAACGTTGGCATCGGATACCGAGAACGCAAATACAGCAGCTGTGTTTGACGAGTGTTTTGGCGATATCCCTGTCGTCTGCTTTACACCGGGCGCGGATACCTGTGTTCTCAATGCTGCCGCCAGTGCGCGATACGGCTTCACACCCCAGGCGTGCTATGCCGAGAAGATCTGGCGCATGATGAGCGATTTCCTCGCGCTGCCCGAGGTACGTGCAGGGTATTCGGACTACATGAGCATGCTTAACGAACGCGGCGTTACCGCCATCAAGGAGATGGCGTTTGATGACTACTACGGCTTTGCCGACGAAATGGCTCGCCGTGAGGAATCTGGTGAGCTGACGGTTCGCGTCTCTATGATGTCGCAGCCGGTGGGTGCCGGTGCAAATCTGGCATATGCCCGCGAGGCACGAGAGCGCTTCCGGGGACCGTTCGTTCGCTTTTCCGGCTTCAAACGTATGACCGATCGCGGTGTATGGACGGGGCTTGCCGAGATGATTGACCCCTATGAAGACACGGCCGATGCGGGCGCTGCCGGCAAGACGGTCGTCGAGGAGCCAGAGTGGGATCTGATTGAGAGCGAGCTGCGTGCAATTGATGCTGACGGCTTCCGATATTCCTTGCATTGCCAGGGCGATGGCGCCGTTCGTCGCACCGTGGCGCTCTATGCCTCGCTGCCTCGAGACGAGCACGGACGGATGCTTCGCCGCCATGCGATTACCGATCTCGAGAACTCGGACCCGACCGATCTTGTCGAGTTTGGCAAGTTAGGTGGAATTTGCGAGGTCTATCCGCAGATTCTGACGCTGGACCGGCACGAGGATTGCCTGTCGATGATGCGTCGACAAATTGGCGAGACGCGGCTTTTGCACAGCTGGAATCGCCGCGGCATGGAAGATTCCGGATGCACAGTGTGCTGTGGCACGGATTTGCCGCTGTTGATTCCGAGCTTGGGCGAGTCAATCTACAGTGCGTGCGGCGGATACTTCGACGACGGACTGCCCGTGAATGAGGTCAACACGCTGACGCTTGTCGAGCTCTTGTGCGCTTGGACTGCCGGGGGCGCGTACGACCTGATGCGCGAAGACGAGCTGGGTACGCTTGAGGTTGGCAAGCTTGCCGATATCTGCGTGCTCGATCGGGATGTGTTCGACCTCGATTATCGCGACGCACGTGATCTTGCGGTTGACATGACGATGTCGGACGGACAAATCGTGTTCGACCGAAATAAGGAGGCATAAGATGTCTGAATCCAAACCGACGCTGCGCCGCGAGCAGATTGCGGGCATGAATATCCACTACATCATGTGGTCGCTCGATTACTTCCTTGATGTTCAGCAGCGCTTGGGCTTTGAGTCCATTGAGCTGTGGTGTGCAGAGCCGCATGTGACGCTCGACCATACGGGCTACTTTGAGGCTGAGGTCCTGGCAAAAAAGGCTGCAGACCGTGGGCTTAGGTATCGTACTCTGTGCCCCGAGAATGTTGTCTATCCTTGGCAGTACTGCGCACGCAAGCCGCTGCATGAACAGCGCAGCCTGGCGTACTTTAAACACGGCATTGAACTTGCCGAGGTACTTGGGTGCGACCGTATGTCCATCAACTCGGGCTGGGGCGACTGGGACGAGGACCGCGAGGAAGCCTGGAAGCGCAGCCGCGAGCACCTGTCCATTCTGGCGGAGTATGCCGGCGAGCACGGTCTGGTGCTTACGATGGAAAGCCTGCGTCCCGAGGAGAGCAACCTTGTGACGACGGTTTCCGATGCGAAGCGCATGATTGACGAGGTCGCGAGTCCGTACTTACAGCCCATGGTTGATACAACCGCGATGGGCGTTGCAGGCGAGACGCTCGAGGACTGGTTTGCCGCCTTTGGTGATGGGGCAATTCACGAGATGCACTTTATCGACGGCGACCCGTATGGCCATCTGGTGTGGGGCGATGGCAAGCACGATATGGACGCCTTCGTCGCCACACTCAACGCCCATGGTTTCGACGGCATGCTGGGCCAGGAAATCACGGATGGTCGTTACTACGATGACCCGGCAGCGGCAGATGCCAAGAACATGGCCGCATTCGAGAAATATCTGATTGACTAAAACAACTATCGGCCACGCAGCCAACGTCATTGATTGCGGCCAAACAAGAAAGGAACTGGATATGAACGCACACGATCTGATCAAAGAGGCAATTGCCGAGAAGGGCAAGTTCGACAGCGTCTACTGGATTGCTTGCGGTGGCTCCATGATCGATTTGATCCCGGCTCATGAGCTTCTGCAGCGCGAGGCAACCACCTTCACTTCGCATATCTATACCGCGCGTGAATTCGACATTATGCGTCCGCGTCGTCTGGGCGAGAAGTCCCTGGTCATTGCTTGCAGCCACAGTGGCAATACCCCGGAGGTCGTCGAGGGCTGCGAGATTGCCCTTGCCGCCGGCGCTACGGTGATCGCCCAGACCGACAACGCTGGATCCAAGATCGACTCCGGCAAGTGGACCACGTGGGTCTACCCATGGGGCGAGGGTGTGCCGCAGGCCGAGGTCCCCGCTGGCATTTCGCTGTCACTTGCGGCAGAGCTGCTCGATCAGCAGGAGGGCTACGCCGATCTTGCCGATATGTATGCCGGTATCGCCGAGATGGATAAAATTCTTCCCCCGGCACGCGAGAAGGTAAATGCCGAGCTGGGCGATCGTTTTGCCAAGCTTTGCCAGGAGCACGAGTTCTTCTATATTCTGGGCAGCGGTCCCAACTTTAGCCAGACCTACGGTTTCGCTATCTGCTCTCTTATGGAGATGCAGTGGCAGCACTGCAGCTACATCCACTCTGCCGAGTACTTCCATGGCCCCTTCGAGGCTACTCAGGATGGCGTTTTTTACTTCCTGCAGATGGGCTCCAGCGAGTGCCGTGCTATGGACGAGCGCGCCCTGGCGTTCCTTAAGACGCATACCGATACGCTGATGGTGCTCGATGCCAAGGAGTACGGTATGGAAGCCGTGCCGGCGAGCGTCCGTGCCTATCTGGACCCGGTGCTGTTCTACGCCATGAACTGCGAGCTGCGTGCTGCACGCGGCAAGGTGTTTGATCACGATCCCGATTTCCGCCGCTATATGGGCGTCGTCGAGTACTAGAAGGGACAAAGGCCATGGCATTTAACGTTAACGCGCTCGGATTTGGCGACAACGTCGTCGATCGCTACGAGCATATCCACACCATGTATCCTGGCGGCAACGCGGTGAACTTCGCCGTTTATGCCAAGAAATGCGGTGCCGCACGCTCCGCATATATGGGCATTTTTGGCAATGACGCCGCTGCCGAGCATGTCATTGCAAGCCTCGAGGATGAGGGTATCGAGCTTGACAAGTGCGAGCAGATGATTGGCGAGAACGGAGCGGCTCGCGTGACCGTCGTTGACGGTGACCGTGTCTTCCTTGGCTCCAACGAGGGCGGTATCCGTGGCGATGCGCGCTATGTCCTCGATCGCTTTGATCTTGCGTACATGAAGCAGTTCGATGTGGTTCATTCGGGCAACTATTGCTTTACCGAGCGCGAGCTGCCCAAGCTGAAGACTGCGGGCGTCACGGTCTCTTTTGACTTTTCGGACGACTCCACCGACGAGTACTACGAGCAGATTGCGCCCTACGTCGATTTTGCTTTCTTTAGCGCGGCGGATGCCGCGAGTGAGGACGAGATTCGCGAGCGTCTGGCATGGGTGAAGGGCCTGGGTCCGCGTTTTGTGTCGGCTACGGCGGGCGCCGAGGGCTGCATTGCTTACGACGGCGAGCGTTATTACCGCCAACTGGCTAAACCGGTAACGGACATGAAGGACACCATGGGGGCGGGCGACTCGTTCCTCACCTCGTTTTTGATGTGCTATCTCGATTCCGCCAAGCGCGGCGAGGATGGCGCCGAGGCCATCGAGCGCGCGCTCGACTTTGCTGCCGGGTTTGCCTCGACCGTGTGCGGTATGGAAGGTTCTTGGGGCCACGGGGCGCCAATCGTCGAATAGCTTAAGAAAGCGTACGGCGGTCTGGCTATGAGGCCTTGGACAGCCGATGCAAAACAATAAGCGAAACGCGAAAAGGGGGCTCGCCATGTGGTGGGTCCCCTTTTGAGCATTGGAGAAGACCATGGGTATTAAAGCGTGTGCGGCTGGTTTTTGCTGCGCGGACGTCTATCAAAACATCGGCGTGTTCTATCCGACTGGTAACGGCATCGACTGGGGTATCCATCTTGCACGAATGGGCGTTTCGGTATCCGCCGTGTCGGTTGTCGGCAAGGACGAGTACGGAGACAAGATGAGAGAGGCGCTGGCCGCAGAGGGGTTTGATATCTCTCATCTGCGGGTGGAGGATGGCGACACCTCGGTGATGCTCATGGCATTGAAAGACGGCGTCGATCGCGTGCATCTCGAGGCAATCGATGGCGTAATGGAGACATATCGTCCGAATGAAGACGACCGGGCGTTTATCCTAGAGCACGACATCATTCACACCGACCTGTTTGGCAATTGTTTGGACCTCCTGCCCGAATGGCATGATGCGGGCAAGACGGTGGTTATGGACTTCTCGGTGTTCAGCCAGGATCCCGAATATGCATGCGAGGCTCATTTTCCTTACGTAGACTATGCGTTCATGTCGTTTGAAGAGGACACTCCGGAGCTGCGAGACTGGGTACGCCACGTGCAGGAATTGGGACCGCGCGTTGCGGTTGCCACGCTTGGCGAGAAGGGAAGCATTGCCTATGACGGTGAGCGCTTCTATGAGTGCGGGATCGTACCGGCGGAGAAGGTCGTTAATACCGTGGGTGCCGGCGACTCGTATATTGCCGGGTTTACCAAGGGCGTGATCGATGGCCTTGATATTCCGGCGTGTATGAAGGCGGGCGCTGAGCTGTCGTCCCGAGTGATTGGTTCGTTTGAGCCGTACTAGGGTTAAATGCCTGGAAAGGAGTACGAAATGGTTATCGACATGTTGGTCCATCCTATGCTCTACGGCGAGATCTGTACGCCGGGTGATGAGCCTGATGGATTCGGTTTTTGGTCACGAGAATATGGTATGGGGCATATGGGCCCCATGGATTGGGATGAGCTTCAAGTCGAGATGGACGTCTGCGACGTGCAGAAGAGTGTGCTCATGCCGCTCGATGTAACCACGGCATGCGGAGGGCATTTTGGCACCAATGACCAGATTGCCATGCTGGTTGCCGCGCACCCCGATCGTCTGTGGGGATTTGCGAGCGTAGATCCGCAGGTGAGCGGTGCCGCAGACGAATTGGAGCGCGCCTTTACCGAGTTGGGGGCAAAGGGGCTTTGTCTGCATCCGGCAAAGCAGGGTTTTGCCCCCGATGATGCTGTGGCCGAGCCGCTTTACGAGCTGTGCGAGCGCTATAACAAGCCGGTGGTTTTCCATGCCGGTATGTCTTGGGAGCCTGGCGCAGAGCTCTCGCGCAGTAACCCGCTTGCATTTGAGCACACAATCGCAACGCATCCAAATGTGCGCTTTAGTTTGACCCACTTTGGCTGGCCCTGGGTGCGCGAGACCGTGGCGATGCTGCTCAAGTATCCCAACTGCTACACGGACACCTCTATCACTTACATCGATTCGCCCGAGGAGATGATGCAGCGTCTTTTCACGGTCGATATGGGGCCGCTGTGGTATGAGCGCGCGCTATCGCATCAAGTGATGTTCGCCAGCAATACGCCGCGCTTCCGTGCATTCAAACTCAAGCGGGCGCTCGATACCGTGCCCATGCGCGACGATGCGCGAGAAAGGCTCTACTGGGGTAATGCCCTGCGTTTTCTTGAAGGGGATGAGTAAACATGGTGACGCTCGAGACATTGAGCTATCTATCGACTGCTCCGGACCAGTTCATCGATATTACCGAAGACGTGCACGCTGCCATCAAACGCAGCTCGGTGACCAATGGCTTGGCAGCGATTATTTTGTCGCATACGACCTGTGGAATCGTGGTAAACGAGGGGCTGCCCTGCGTGGAGACGGATCTTATGGAGACGCTTGATCGCATCGCCCCACTCGACGCCCCCTATGCGCATGCACACTTCCTGCCGAGCTATGGAGCCACCGGCAACAACTCCTGTGGGCATATCAAGAGCATGATTTGTGGAAACAGTTGCTTCTTTCCCGTCCAAGATGGCCACATCGTGTGCGGAGGTGCCCAGAACATCTATCTTGCGGAGTTTGACGGTCCTCAGAAGCGAAAAGTGTACGTCGAGGTGCTGGGGGAATAACGTTCCTGCAATAACCCTATGAAGGAGCATGTTATGTCGTTTCTAACCTCGATGTTCAAGACCGAAAAGCCGGTTATCGGAATGCTGCACCTGCGTCCTCTGCCGGGCGATCCACTGTATTACCCGGGCGGAAGCGTGTCGCAGGTCGTGGAAGCCGCCAAGCGCGATCTCGAGGCGTTGCAGCAGGGCGGTGTCGATGGCATTTTGATTACCAATGAGCTCTCGATGCCCTATGAGCAGCACGTTTCTCCCTCAACTCTTGCATCGATGGGCTATATAATCGGGGCTCTGTCCCATGATCTGTCGACTCCTTGGGGAGCTGAGGCTATTTACGATGGTGATGCCACAATCGAGCTGTGCGCTGCCGTCGACGCGCAGTTCACGCGCTGCAATTTTTGCGGTGCCTGGGCCGGTGATCTCGGGCTGATTAACCGAGATTTCGCTCACACCATGCGTCGCAAGGCGGCGCTGCGCCTGGACGACCTCAAGCTTTTTCACTTCATCACGAGCGAGGGGGAGGTTTATCTCAACGACCGCACGACTGCGGACATTGCCGATTCACTTCTCTTTAATTGCCTTCCGGATGCGATGGTCATCGGCGGTTCGGCTGCCGGTCGTAGCGCTTCGGGCGAGCTTGCCGATGAAGTCCGCGAGCGTGTTGGCGAAGTGCCTGTGGTATGTGGCACCGGTTGTCGCGAAAATACCGTGGCTGACGTATTTGCTCACTACGATGGCGCGTTTGTCGGCACGTGCTTAAAGCGCGACGGAAAGCTGGATGCCCCGGTTGATGTCGAGCGGGTAGTTCGTTTTATGGCTGCCGCTCGTACGGCGCGAGGGGAGTAGGCACCTATGGCGTTTTATCTGGGTATTGATATTGGGACAAGCGCCTCTAAAGGCGTTTTAATCGATGGTCGATGCAACATCGTTTGCCAGGCCTCTTGTGGACACGAGACGGACAACCCGCGTGATGGATGGTACCAGCATGATGCGGAGGCAGTTTGGTGGGGCGATTTTTGCCGCTTGTCGCGCGAGCTGGTGGTGCGATCGGGGGTTAACGCGGCGCAGATCGGATGCGTGGGGCTTTCCGCATTGGGTTGCGACTGTGTGCCGGTCGATACCGAGTGCAACGCGCTGGCGCCCGCGATTTTGTATGGAGTCGATGCACGTTCGAAGCCGCAGATTGACGAGCTTCTTTCCGAATATGGGTCAGATCGCGCACGCGAGCTTTTCGGGCACGATCCCTGTTCGTCAGATATTGCTCCCAAGATCTTGTGGTTTAAGGAGAATATGCCCGATGTGCACGAACGTGCCGCGAAGTTCCTGACGGCGTCATCGTTTTTGTGCGCAAAGTTGACGGGGCGATTTACGGTGGACCGTTATTTGGCGGAGGATTTTCTTCCCCTATACGACCGCTACACCTGGAAGGTTGATGCTCGGGAATGTGCTCGTTTCTGCCGGCCTGACCAGATGGCGGAGGTAATGTCGGCTACCGATATTGCCGGGGTGATTACGCGGCGTGCGGCAGAGGCGACGGGGCTCGCGGCAGGGACACCTGTCTTAGTGGGAACGGGCGACTCTGGTGCCGAGGCCATTTCGACGGGTGTATTCCGTCCCGGCGATATGATGGTTCAGTTGGGGAGTACTGCGTATTTCATCTACCTAGCCGATCATATGATCGATGATGCCCGCCTGTGGCCGGGGACGTTTATCATTCCCGGAACTTACGGGATCTGCGCGGGGACCAATACGGCGGGCGCACTCACATCGTGGCTACGCCAAGAGCTGTATCGCGACGCCGTAGAGGCCGAGGGTCACGGTGGTCCCGATGCCTATTCGGTTATGGCGCATGATGCCGCCGATGTGGCGCCGGGTGCCGATGGGCTCCTGTGTCTGCCGTACTTTGCGGGGGAGCGTACTCCGCTCAACGATCCCGAGGCGCGTGGCGTCTTCTTTGGCCTGACCGGAAGGCATACGCGAGCCCATATGGTTCGCGCCGCCTTGGAAGGCGTCGCATATACCGTTGCATCCCATGTCGACATTATCGAGCGAGAGCATGGACTGCCAATTGGGCGCATTATGCTTGTCGGAGGTGGAACCAAGAATCCAGTTTGGATGCAGACTATCGCCGACGTATGCGGGCGCGAGGTCTCGGTTGCCAAGGTTACGGTGGGCGCATGCTTCGGTGATGCCATCATGGCAGCTCTCGCAGGTGGCGCCTATGCATCGTGGGATGAGCTCGCCCAAGTCCTTGGCGTTGCGCAAACAATCGTGCCCGATATGGCTGCCCACGAGTTATATGTGTCGCGCCGCCATATCTTTGACGAATTGTATGCACGCAACCGTGATCTCATGCACGAATTGGCGTAATGCTGCCGAATTGTACTGCCTACCAATAGGGACTGCGTTGTGCGATTCGCATGTCCCTTGGCATTTTTGCCCACAGGGGTTAGCGAAGGTCAAAAACGGAGTGCGCATTTGTTAAAACTGCCGACTCGATGCGCTTTGCGTCACAATTTTTGAGCGAGGCGATGCGTTCTGAGGTCCTTGTGAGCGATTTGATGAGCGACTGCGCGCTTGTTTCTGTGTTTGCCTCCGCTGGTGCATCGGTCTCGAGCAGTAAACGATCGAGTGGAATCTGTCGTGCGTATTCGCGTCCTCGTTTAGACGCGAGCATGCGTTCGTTGACGGAAAAATAACAGTCCGCATCACGCGCGCGGACGAGTTCGTCCGAAGTGCCGCTAAACCAGTGGAAGATGATAACGGGGGAGTCGGGGTTTGGGATGAGTAGTCCATGCGATTCGAGGACGTCCAGTACGGCTCCTGCCGAACGAACGGCGTGAATTGATATCACGCGCCCGGTAAGAGGATGCTGCACGAGTGTATCGCAGAGCCGGTCAAATGCCTGTATTTGTAGCGGCTCACTTCCGGCAAAGCGTGCGGAAAAGTCGAGTCCCACCTCGCCGATGTAGCGCTCTTGGGCGGCAACTTCGCAAAGCAGATCGACTTCGGCAGGACCGCAGCGGCCGTCGGCGAGCCACCAGGGGTGGAGCCCAACGCCAGCGATGATGCCTGGTAGGCGACGGGCGCGCTCGTTTGCGGCCGAAAAGTCGCGTGGGTCGACCCCGCAGTCAAAGAGCCCCAGACCCGACGCCGCCGACTCACTGGCTGCAGCATCGGGGCCGAGCATCAAATCAAGATGACAATGCGTGTCAAAGAATTGCGGTTCCATCGCAGGACATCCTGCTAGTCCAGGCGTTGGCCGTCGGCGCGTACGCGCTCGGTGCCGCGCCCGCTGATCTGGCGGATGACCTCGCCGGCAATCATCTGACCCATGATGGGCGGCATAAAGCTGGCGGTACCCAACTCGGTACGCTCATGGATGTTGGACGGGTCGCGGGGTTGGGTCTTAACCGATTCCTCGCAGCTAAACAGCACGTGCAGACTCTTGATTCCGCGCTTCTTACATTCTTTGCGCATGATGCGGCTCATGGGGTCACGTACCGTATCGAAAATGTCGGCAAAGCGGAGGCACTCGGGATGGAGCTTGTTGGCCCCGCCCATGGAGCTAACCAAACGAATGTCGTGGTCCTGAGCATATTTGGCAATGGTGAGCTTGGCCGAGATGGTGTCGATGGCGTCGACGACGTAGTCGAGCTTGCCGTCCGTCTGCTCCAAAACGCTCGCGAAGAACTCGTCGATGTTGTCGCTCAGCAGGTATTCGGTGCGCTTGATAACGGTGGCGGCGGGATTGATATCGCGAATCATGGCATCCATCACGTCCACTTTGCGCTTGCCGATGGTGCTGTGAAAGGCGATGGCCTGGCGATTGATATTGCTGGGCGCGATGATGTCCTTGTCCAGAATGACGAAATGACCGATGCCGCCGCGGGCGAGTGCCTCGCAGCAGTTGGAGCCCACGCCTCCGCAGCCGAGCACCAGCACCGTGGCGTTGGCGAGCTTATCGAGTGCCTCGCGGCCCATGATGATCTCAAGCTTGGTGTCGCGTGTCTCGATGGGGGCTGCGGTTTCGGTCATAAATATCCTCCGATGGGGAAGCAGGTCGTGTTTTAGCTATCGCCATTATAGGTAATCGCCCATAGGTTGCGATGGCGTTTGCTTTGATGTGGTTTGAAGCATTGCGATTAGACAGTTAGACAAACATCTAAATATCGAGTATAGTGTGCGCGTCATGAGAGATGATGAGAGGAGGTCTTATGCCGGGAGAGGGTTTTAAGGCGCTTGCCGATCCAACGCGACGGCGCATTTTGGAGTTGCTGCGCGAGGGCAATTGCACGGCGGGGGAGCTTGCCGAGCATTTCGATATCAGTAAGCCGTCGCTAAGCCATCACTTGGCGACGCTCAAAAATGCCGGGTTGGTGACCGACGAGCGCCATGGCCAAAACATCGTATACAGCTTAAACACCACCGTCATTCAGGATTTAATTGGCTGGTTTATGGGCTTTACAAACACTGAAGGTGATAAGGATGAATAACGAAAACAAGGGCATTCACCCCACGGGGGTATCGTCGCGCGTGTGGATTGCGCTGGTCGCTCTGTGCGCCGCCAATGTCGTAGCGCACCTCATGGTGATGCCGAGCTTGCCTGCGCAGATTCCCACGCACTGGGGCGCGAACGGCGCCGTCGACGGTTGGGGTCCTAGCTGGATGGCCTCCGCGCTCGGCGCGCTGCCTCTGGCGCTTCTCGCAATGTTCTGCGTGGTGCCGCGCATCGACCCCAAAGGTGAGGCATATCGAACCTCGGGCAAGTTCTACCAGGGCTTCGTAATCGCCTTCACCTTGTTCATGTGCGCCATAAGCTGGCTGGGAGAGCTTACGGTCTGGGGCGTGGTGCCGGCGGTCGGTTCGGTCAACGTGCTGATTTCCGGTGTTGTCGGTTTGCTGTTCATCGGCGTAGGCAACTACTTGCCGCGTGTGAAGCAGAACTATACGCTCGGTATCAAGACACCCTGGGCGCTTGCCGATCCCGAGAACTGGCGCCGTACGCAGCGTTTTGGCGGCGCCTGCTTTATGGTGCTGGGTATTGGCCTGATTGTGATGGGCGTGGCAGGCAGCGTGCTTTCGAGTGAAGTCGTCGCCGCGGTGATTGCGGCTCTGGCGTTTGGTTCGGTTGGAGCCGTTTACGTCTACTCGTATCTGTTGTGGCGCAAATCGCAGCGAGCCGCTCGTTAAGGTTGCGGAAAACTAGCGTACGCAGTTCATAGTATGTTCCGGGGGACTTTTCCCAGGTAGTATTAGGGGGTGTGGGCAACCATGCCCCTTTTTCGTTACGTTTCAGAGCTGGTTCCCTCATTTCGTTTCCACTAAAGCGAATCAAGAATAGGGAAACAGCAGGTAGAAAGGATAGAACAGGCAAATGGCAGAGTTTATCTACCAGATGTATCAGGCTCGCAAGGCCCATGGCGACAAGGTGATCCTTGACGACGTGACCCTGAGCTTCTACCCCGGTGCCAAGATCGGCGTCGTGGGCCCCAACGGTATGGGCAAGTCGACCCTGCTCAAGATTATGGCCGGCATCGAGGAGGTCTCCAACGGCGATGCCAGGCTCACTCCCGGCTACACCGTGGGCATCCTGCAGCAGGAGCCGCCGCTCGACGATGACAAGACCGTCATCGAGAACGTGCGCATGGCGTTTGGCGACATGATTGCCAAGGTCGATCGCTTCAACAAGATCGGCGAGGAGATGTGCGACCCGGATTGCGACATGGACGCCCTCATGGCCGAGATGGGCAAGCTCCAGGACGAGATCGACGCCGCCGACGGCTGGGATATCGATTCCAAGCTCGGCCAGGCCATGGACGCCCTGCAGCTGCCCGATTCCGACATGCCGGTCAACGTGCTTTCCGGCGGCGAGCGCCGTCGCGTGGCCCTGTGCAAGCTGCTGCTCGAGGCTCCCGACCTGCTGCTGCTCGACGAGCCCACGAACCACCTGGACGCCGAATCGATCCTGTGGCTCGAGCACTTCCTGCACAACTACCAGGGCGCGGTGCTTGCCGTCACGCACGATCGCTACTTCCTGGATAACGTTGCCGAGTGGATCTGCGAGGTAGACCGCGGTCACCTTTATCCCTACAAGGGCAACTACTCCACGTATCTGGAGACCAAGGCCGCCCGTATCGAGGCGCAGGGCAACCGCGACGCCAAGCTCGCCAAGCGCATGGAGGCCGAGCTCGAGTGGGTACGCAGCTCGCCCAAGGCTCGCCAGGCCAAGAACAAGGCCCGTCTGGCTCGTTACGAGGAGATGGAGGCCGAGGCCCGCGCAAGCCAGAAGCTCGACTGGACCGACATCCGCATCCCCGTGGGCCCGCGTCTGGGCAACAAGGTGCTCGAGGCTCATCACCTGCACAAGGAGTTCGATGGCCGTGTGCTCATCGACGACCTATCGTTCACCCTGCCGCGCAACGGTATCGTGGGTGTCATCGGCCCCAACGGTGTGGGCAAAACCACGCTGTTCAAGACCATCGTGGGCCTGGAGCCGCTGACTTCGGGCGAGCTCGAGGTGGGCGAGACCGTCAAGATCTCCTATGTCGATCAGAACCGTTCCGGCATCGACCCCGATAAGAACCTGTGGGAGGTCGTCTCGGATGGCCTGGACCACATGATGGTCGGTGAGACCGAGGTTCCGAGCCGTGCTTATGTGGCGAGCTTTGGCTTTAAAGGCCAGGACCAGCAGAAGCGCGCCGGCGTACTCTCCGGTGGCGAGCGCAACCGTCTGAACTTGGCGCTTACGCTCAAGCAGGGCGGCAACCTGCTGCTTCTCGACGAGCCCACGAATGACCTCGACGTCGAGACGCTGTCCTCGCTCGAAGCGGCGCTGCTCGAGTTCCCGGGCTGCTCGGTGGTCATTAGCCACGACCGTATGTTCCTGGACCGCGTCGCCACGCACATTCTAGCGTGGGAGGGCACCGACGAGAATCCGGGCAACTGGTATTGGTTTGAGGGCAACTTCGAGGCCTATCAGGCCAACCGCATCGAGCGCCTTGGCGAGGACGCAGCCCAGCCGCATCGTATTCACCGTAAGCTGACGCGCGACTAGATCGTTACGCGGTTTTCCAAACCGCGTAACTGCTCGACGCTGCGCGGGCCGCAAGCACCCCATCTTGCCGTTCAAGCCGTCGCTCGCGTACCGAAGTACGCGTCGCTCCTCTTTCACGGCAACCTGGGGCACTTGCGGCCCGCTCGCTGTTGGTTACGCAACATCAACAAATAAAAACGGCTCAAATCCTGATTTGGATTTGAGTCGTTTGTCGTTACTGCTCGGGTTCTTCGACTTTATCGATGGCCCAGGTGGATCCGAGGCCACCGGTGGTATTGCGGCGGATGCGCACGGCAACCTCGCGGCGCTCGCCGGCCTGCGTGTAGCGCAGGGGGAAGCTTGCGCGGTTTCGCGCGGCCTCGATGGTACCGCGCTCGCGGGCGATCCAGTAGTACTCGCCGACAATGCCGAGGGTATCGGCGCCGTAGGGGAGATAGGTCGACAGCTGGTGCAGAAGCGGGCCGGGGCAGAAGACCTCGGTTGCGAAATCGACGGGGAAGTCCTCGGGGATGGCGGGCGCTACGGGTGCGGGGGTTGGGGCCTCTGCGAGTACCGAAGCCGGTGCCGGTGCGGGAATTTGGTCGCAAGCAGAGGCGGGCACGGATTCGATGACGGGTGCGAACTCCAGCGTCGTCTTCGGCTTGATTGTGGAATCTGCGGGCTTCACGGTGACGGGCGCGTCTGCAGCTTCAGTTTCAACCTCAACCTGCGTCGCGCTCTCATTCTCGACGCTCGACTTTGCCTCGATGGGCGTGGATGCCATGGTGGTGATGCCGGCATTGGCATTCTCGGGGTCATAGACGACCGTGAGCGAGATGGCGGGCTGCGGCGTCTCGGGTTCCGGCGCCGACTCGGTAGCGTCTTGATCTGTGGGCTCGTCGGACTGATCGTCCTCGGCCTCGTCGCCAAAGACATCGCTGTTTTGGAACGCAGGCGGCTCGGGTTGGTCAGCGGCTTCTTCGGTTGTCGACTTGGGCGCTTCGTTGAGCTCCACAGTGGCTTCCTGCTCGGATATGACTTTGGGATCGGTCGTGGCGGCGATTTCGGTTTCGGCTTCTGCCGTTACCTCAATAGCGACTTCGATCTCTGTCTCGGGCTCGGGTTCCGGCGCGGCTTCAACCATGGCTTCGGGCTCGGGACGCTTAACGTGCTTGGGGCGCACGGCCTTGAGGTCCTTCTCACCGCGCTTTTTCTTTTTGTAGGACTGCTTGGCGCCCTTGGCGGTCTTGGGCTTGTCCTCGCCTTTGGCAAGGGCGGCATCCCAAGCCTCGTTGGCGATGACGGTGGCATACAGGCGACCGCCCTTAAAGACAGTCAGCTTAATGCAGTCGTCGAGCTCCTCGAGCAGCTCGCGCGTGGACTCAAAGCCCAGGTCATATGCGACCATGTCACCAGCGGCGAGTGCCTCCTCGACCTGCGTCATAAACGTTTGCTTGCCGCACCCAATCGCGTCGCGCAGCAGGCGATACAGATAGATGTGGTTGCCCAGCGATAGCGTGGGCTTAACTATTGTCTTGCTCATGGCAAATCTCCTCTTTACACACCAAAGCATCTTACCATCGCGCGGGGCTTGCCATCTCGTCGCCCAAGGCAAACGGGCGCGACCGTTGCCGGTTCGCGCCCGTTATGCAGGTCGGTTATCTATGAGGGGCAAACGTGCTTAGTTGCCCGATGCCGTGTCTTGGCTCGAGCTGTCTGATGCCGTGCCGGAAGCGGTTCCGCTCGAGCTGTTGGTGTTGCTATTGTCGGTAGATCCCGTGCCCGATGCATTGCCGCTCGTCTGGTCGCCTGTGCTCGGTTGAGAGCCGTCAGTCGTTTGGCTTGAGTCGGTCGTGCTGGATTGCGTGCCGCCGCTGTTCGCAGAGGAATCAGCGCTCTGCGACTGATCGGGGGTGTTCGAGGACGAGTCGGTGGATGCGGAGGCGCCCTGCGAGTCGTCCTGCTGGCTTTGCGATTGACCGGTGTTATCCGCGTCGTGCTCGGTCGTGCGCGACGAAAGGATTGGCTCGGGACGCTCGCCCAGACCCTCACCGGCAGTGGTGATAAGGATGGCGCCGGCGCAGGCGATGACCGCGACGATGGCGATGGCGATCGAGAAGACGATGACCTTCTTTTGTGTCTGGCTGCGCTCTGCCGCCGCCTTGGCGCGCAGGCTGTTGGGGGCGACGCGCGCCGTGGTCGCGCGTCCCGCAACCTGGCGCATCTCCTGCGTGGTCGCGGCGCCACCTAGGTGCTCCTCGACATCGGGCTCAACGGGCTCGTAGGCGCCGGCAGGGTAGTCGACAGCGGCATGCGTGCCCTTGATTGCTTCGGCGCTGGCGGAGATAAAGTGGCGATAGACCTGCGAGGACACAACAGTGATGACTGAGCTCACAGCGGCACCAATCACCGAGCCGGCAATGCCGATCTTTGAAGCAAGCGCCACGCTCGTGGCGGCAGCTGCGGCGCCGGCGATGATCTGGGGAATGGAAATGTCGTCGAACAGGCCCTTTTTGGGCGCGATGGCCATGGTCTGTCCAATGGAATGGTTCTCGTGTACGCCGTTGTTGAGCGATGCCGGCGTCATGACGCGCGTGCGCGGCGCGTCGGTGTACTTGGTTGTCATACGGGGTCCTCCCGGTGTAAATCTGCTTCGTTTCGTGTAGCCATCAGGGTACCCACCAGATGTGAATCGTACGTGACATTTAACAGATACCATCAACTCATCAAGGGGGGCTTGCTGTCTTTGGTGCAATAGCTTGATGCTAAACTGGATTTACGATTGCGAGGTGGTTTACGTGATGTACCCATATATGACATTCGAAGACGGTACCGAGGTCGTTCATTCTGACCTGATAACAGATGGGGATATCGAAAAGGTTATCGTGCATTTTGAACGACCGACGGCAGAGGGCTTCGACTCCGCTCGTTGTGAGTTGCCTTCCTGTTCGTGGACTGACTGGGAAGGGCATTTTACTCAGAGTGAAAAACGAGCTTTCGAAGAGTGTTTGAGCAAATCATTTAGATTAGTTCGAGTTTAGTTCGAATATAGAAGCCGAATGAGATGACCTAAAGCGTATGCATTTTTAGTATTAGATGCGTATGAAATGGAGGATGTGAATGGATGAGCTAATAGACTTTAAAAAACGATTTCTCAAGAATGGCGAGCTGGTTTCAATTCCAAAAAAGGAAAGCTATAAAAGAATCATGCTGCTATGGGCCGTCTCTTTCTTTGAATTAAATACAAGTTATACGGAGCTTCAGGTTAATCGTGTGCTGTCACAGCTCTATCCTGATTATGCCGTGTTGAGGCGGTACTTGGTTGATTATGGATTCCTATTAAGGGATGAACGAGGCCTGAAATACGAGGTTAATCGTGATGTTCACGGTATTGAGAGCTAGCCATCCGGTTCGGGTCCTATATATTGCTAGAGGGATAAGCGAAATAGGCAATTGGTGTGCGAATATTGCTTTGCCAATGCTGATTTACGAGGTAACTCACGATGTTTCTGCAACTGCTTTGATGGTCTGCTGCAGATTTGCCCCCTCTCTGTTTTCAGTTGCGCTCGCGCAGCTGCCTCAGAAGATGGGTATCGGGACACTGCAGGCCATGAGATTGGCAGACTTAATTCGCGCGGGATTATTCGTTTGCTATATTTTTGTTGATAGTAAATGGAGTATGTTTGCTATTACGTGCGCGGTATCGCTTTGCCGAACGGTTGAAATGCCCTGCTTTTACTCGTTGTTAAGAGCCAATACGAATAGTATCAATCGCGACGTAATTAATAATTCGTTTGGGTTTCTGCAGAATTTGATGATGGTTCTGGGGCCAGTTGCCGGCGGTTTTGTTGTCGCTCAATTTGGGGCGGAGGCTGTTCTTGCATTAGACGCGCTTTCTTTTGCCGCGTCGTTCTGGTTGCTGCGAGATGTTCCGTCGGTTATCGAGGTTAATGATAAAGAGGGGATAAGCAAAAATGAAAAAAACAGGACTGCATTTAGTGATCTTAGCGCGAAGCACTTGGCAATTGGTTTCCTATTAATCGATATTTCTAGTGGCGTGGCATTCGGCTCTCTGAATTCTCTTTTGCCAGCTATAGCGCAATTGCAATTTGACTCGTCATCGATACAATACGGATTCCTTCAGAGTAGTCTTACAATCGGACTGTTGTTCGGAAATACAATATATGGTCGTTTAATCAGTGGTTCCGATTGCGTTAAATCATATTGTTTTGTGACGTATCTTGCGCTCGGTGCGTATCTGGCGTTTGGCTATCGCTATGCGTCTGGGATATCGTTTATTTTCCTTTTTATCGTCGGTGCCGGAAACGCCATTCAAGATGTGCTTCTCATAACATCGCTGCAGGATTTGGCGAGAGACGGATCTGAATCGATAAGCCTGTTTTCAATTAGGGAGTCTTTGCAATCGGTTGCTGTTGTTATTTCAACACTCCTTGTTTCGCTGTTCACGAGCATCGCGATGTTCTCAATTCTCGTTACAGGACTTGGTGTATTTTCAATTATGATGGTAGTTGTGTTTCAATTGAATTATTTGCGAAAGATGTGACGTTGATATGCCTAAAACGCTTTTAGTATTTCCCCCAGGATGGAGTCCAGTGGGGCCGTATCTTGCCTTGCCTGTTTTGAAGTCATATCTTCAAGAGGTTGAACAATACAAAGTTGACATTGTTGACTTAAACGTGGAATTTTACGATGACCTCCTATCTTTTAGGCATGTCGAAGAGTGCTGTAAAAGGTATCGGGAATCAAAGGATTCGTTTAGTTCGAATGTTCAATTAACAATCGAGTTGATACAAAAGTCAGCACTTAATGTTGACGAAGCAAAAGATATTTTCAGATCAAAGAGATACTTTAATCTAAAAGAAAGACAATATGCTGAAAACATTTTTAGAAATGCACTCTATATCATAAATCACGTCTCATATGGAGTTAAATACACGTTCAACTCCATAGATCTGCCCTATGATTATTATTCGACACCAGAAATAATGAAATCGCTTGCGGATACCTTGCATAATCCGTTTATTTCCTTCTATGAAACTGCCTTTCTTAAGCGTATTCAGAGGGAAAAAATCGAGTTTATTGGGATTTCGGTGAGCGGCTGTTTCCAATTGATTTCTGCAGTTACGTTAGCGAAACTGATTAAAGAAGAATGTCCATCTGTTAAACACGTCTCATTGGGCGGCAATTACATTACTCGTTTAGCAGATGACTGCATGAAAGAATGGCATCCCTTTTTTGAATACATTGATTCGATAATGATGTATGACGGCGAAGAGCCGCTTGCACGTCTTCTTGAGGCTCTTGACTCTGGTGATGACAATCTCGACTGTGTTCCAAACCTTTGCCATGCTAAAGGTGGAAAGATATATAAAAACCATCGGATTGAGCAAACATTTATCAACGATACAGTTCCCGATTTCGATGGCTTCGCCCTTTCTAAATACTTCATGCCTGAGTTAATATTGCCGGTTTATTCCTCTAGGCAGTGTTTTAATCATTGCGCCTTCTGAACCATTCCCGGTGCTACCGGTGGTTGTTACCGAAAGATGCCCATATCGAGAGTATTTGAAATAATGTGTCGGTTAAATGAAAAATACGGCACGAGAGTTTTCTCTTTTGTGGATGAAACATTCGAAGGCAAAAGAATGGAGCAACTCGCGGATGAAATAAACGCATCGGGAAAAACGTTTTTCTGGCATGGAGAAACGAGGTTCTCTCCAACCCTAAGTACAGACGTTTTCAACAAGATATACCAAAGTGGATGTAGGCAGATTCAGTTTGGCCTCGAGTCATACAACCAAAGAGTTCTTGATCTAATGAAGAAGAACACGAGAGTTGATTGGATTGATCGCAATATCCATGATTGTCTCAATGCGGGTATTCCTGTTCATCTATTCTTTATGATTGGCTTTCCGACCGAAACTAAAGAAGAGGCTCTGAACACCTTAGCTTATACAGAGAATGTTTTGAATTATTCAAAACAGGTATGTGGTGTTCCATATTCCACGAGAGGATTTACGAATTTTGGTCTCGTTATGGGGTCGGATGTTTGGAATCATCCCGATAAGTATGGTGTCTCTGTAATGCCGAAGTCCCAATATGAGGATTTGCGCCTCGAAGTGGATTATGTTTCAGGCACTGGTTTAACTTTAAATGAAGCAAAATCCTTATCTGATGAGCATCATATTGATTTTTATATGCAAGAGGTCATAAACGGTAGCGACACAATTGACTTGCCCCAGCGGCTTCATATTTCAGAGGTGACCTGGATCCTAGATTCTATTCACGCTGTCAGGTATAAGGGACATTTGACCAAAGTAAAGCGACGGCTAACTAGTCTAAATCCAGCTGATCGAATCTGGCTGGATTCCAAGACCTCTGTCGTGCTCGTTGAGCCATTTGCCTACTTCTATAATTCTGAATACCATCATGTCTATGCTGTTTCCCAGTTGGTATACCTTAAGTTGGCCCGTTTATTGGAGGCTGATTGTAGCATTTCTCTTATCCTTGATCAGGGCGATCTCGAGCTGACAAGGGCGATAGAAGAACTGTTGCATTATGGATTGCTGAATACAAATATCGATGCCGATTATGTAATGCACGATAATGGTTTTCAATTGGTTAAAAGTTCGTTTGTGAAAGAAGTCGGACGCTCAAAAGAGGGGTTAAGAGTACTGCTGAGTTGTGCCACCCATAGAATGTGTGCGGTTAATGATTTTTCGTTCGCTTTGCTTTCGTTGTTTGAAAAGCCGATTACTAAGAACGAGGTGCGCGACATTTTGAAAAAAGAGGGACTATCGGCAAACGAGGAGCAATTAAACAAGTTGGTTGATAATTGCATGAAAGCAGATATACTACAATTGATTAGATAGAGGAGGTTTCTGCATGGACGTTATTAACAAAGATCTCTTGGAGCAACTGAAAGAGTTTCAGGAAGAGGGCGTCGTGGTAGAAGTGTTCGACTTTGAGGACTACATGGATAAATTCTGCCATTAGTTTCGGAATTTACTCGCCTCGCTTAAAGGAGAAGTCGATTATCGATTTCTCCTTTTTTAATTAAAGATATTTTTGAAATACATGCTCTTAGCACAGGTTGGCCTCTCAGTAAACTGGGAGGTTGCTTTGGCTAGTTAGAGGTATGTGAACGTTCGTTAGACTGAATCTCAGGGTAGAAGGGGCCTCCAGTGTCCAGATCAACAAGGCAATGCTGCGTTTCGGCTAATAAGAACGATGGCTTTTTGCGTGTGGCGGCGGCGTCGCCGCAGATTCGCGTTGCCGATGTCGAGGGCAATGCCGAGGTTGCGTTGGCGGCTGTTCGCGAGGCTGCCGAGCGCGGCGTTCGTGCTCTGGTGCTGCCCGAGCTTAACTTGTGCGGCTATACCGCGGCCGATCTGTTCCATAACCGCACATTACTGCATGCCTGCGAGGCTGCTTTGGTGCATATCCTCGATGTGACTCGTGAGCTGCCGATTGTCTTTACCATCGGTCTTCCCGTTGCAGTTGCCGAGAATATCTACAACTGCGCCGCCGTGTGCTGCGCGGGTGAGCTTTTGGGCCTCACGGCCAAGAAGTATCTGCCCAACTATGGCGAGTTCTACGAGCGCCGCTGGTTTGCTCCGGCGCCCACAGATCCCGTGTGGGTTGAATTTGCCGGTCAGGGTCCGGTTCCGCTGGGTTCGGGGCTTGTCTACCGCTGCTGTGATGAGGGTGCCGAGGATATGGTGCTGGGCGTTGAGGTCTGCGAGGATCTGTGGGTGCCGGCGCCCCCTTCGACCGAGATGGCGCTTGCCGGTGCGACGGCGATTCTCAACCCGTCGGCTTCGGACGAGATTATCGGTAAGGCAGACTATCGCCGCAGTCTCATCTCCAATCAGAGTGCGCGCCTGTACTGTGCCTATGCCTATGCAGATGCGAGCGAGGGCGAGTCCACGACCGACATGGTCTTTGCGGGCGAGAACCTCGTCTACGAAAACGGCTCTAAGCTGGCGGCGACGAAGCTCCTCACTTGCGATATGGCCGTCGCCGACGTTGACCTTGACCGCCTGGTTGCCGAGCGCCGTCGCTCGACGACGTGGACGCGCGCGGACGATGCGCCGGAGGCCACGACCGTTGAGTTTTCGTTTGAGGGCGTGCTGGCCAAAGAGCCTGTTCTGCGCGATGCACTCGACATTGACCGTGTCTTCCCCCGTGCGCCCTTTGTGCCGGCCGACCACGGCGACCTGGCCGAGCGTTGCGAGACCATCCTCGACCTGCAGACCGCCGGCCTCAAGACCCGCCTTGCCCATACGGGCACCAAGGCGGCCGTCATCGGCCTTTCGGGCGGCCTGGACTCCACGCTGGCACTGCTTGTGACCGTGCGTGCCTTCGATGCACTGGGGCTGCCGCGCACCGGTATCACGGCCGTGTCCATGCCCGGCTTTGGCACGACGCATCGCACCAAGTCGAACGCCGAGTCGCTCGCTCGCGACCTGGGTGTGAGCTTCCGCGAGGTTTCGATCCATGCGGCTGTGGAGCAGCACTTCAAGGACATTGAGCACGATCCGGCCGTCCAAGACGTGACCTACGAGAACAGCCAGGCCCGCGAGCGTACGCAGATCCTGATGGATCTGGCCAACCAGGCTGGCGGTTTTGTCATTGGCACGGGCGACCTGTCGGAGCTGGCGCTCGGCTGGGCTACCTATAACGGCGACCACATGAGCATGTACGCCGTCAACGCGAGCGTGCCCAAGACGCTTGTGCGCCATCTGGTGCGTTATGCGGCTGATGTCTTTGGCGGGCGTATTGCCGAGGTTTTGCTCGATATCCTCGACACGCCGGTGTCCCCCGAGCTTCTGCCGCCCACGGGCGACGGCGAGATTGCGCAGAAGACTGAGGATTTGGTGGGCCCGTACGAGCTGCACGACTACTTCCTCTACTACCTGCTGCGTTTTGGCTTTGAGCCGGGCAAGATCTACCGCATGGCGCTCAAGAGCTTCGAGGGCGTCTACGACGCCAAGACCGTCCACACGTGGCTACGTACGTTCTACCGTCGCTTCTTTGCCCAGCAGTTTAAGCGCAGCTGCCTGCCCGATGGTCCCAAGGTGGGCTCGGTGACGCTCAGCCCGCGCGGCGATTGGCGTATGCCGAGTGACGCCAGCTCGCGACTGTGGCTTGCGCAGATCGACGCGCTTAATGCAATTGACTAAGGTTGGCCAAATTGAACCAATACGGGGGTTGCAAGCGTTACACTTTTGCAATCTGATGGCCCGTATCGCGCGGCGCTCTTGTCGGAGCGCCGCGTTTTTTATATCGAAAGGTGGCACCATGCAGGCATCGCAGCGTCTCGACCGCTTTGGCGCGGAGGTCTTCGCCTCGCTCAACAACAAACTGCTTGCGCTGAAGGCTCAGGGCAAGACCATTTATAACATGAGCGTGGGCACGCCCGACTTTAAGCCGTACGACCACGTGGTCGAGGCGCTCACTCAAGCGGCGCAAGATCCCGAGATGTGGAAGTATGCCCTGCGCGACCTGCCCGAACTCAAGCAGTCCGTGTGCGATTACTATGAGCGCCGCTTTGGCGTTTCGGGCATTACACCGTCCATGGTGCAGTCGTGCAACGGCACGCAGGAGGGCGTGGGTCATTTGGGCCTGGCCCTGCTCGATCCGGGTGACACTATTTTGGTTCCCGATCCGTGCTACCCGGTCTTTGAGGCGGGTGCCAAGATCGCCGATGCCAAGCTCGAGTACTATCCGCTGGTTGCCGAGCACAATTACCTGCCCTATGTGGCGGGTATCGATCCCGAGGTGGCCGATCGTGCCAAGTATATGATCGTGTCGCTGCCCGCGAACCCGGTGGGCTCGGTGGGCACGCCCGAGATCTACGAGGAGATCATCGCTTTCGCCCGCGAGCACGACCTGCTCATCGTTCACGACAACGCATACTCCGACATCGTGTTTGACGGCGAGCCCGGCGGCAGCTTCTTGCAGTATCCCGGTGCGCTTGAGGTGGGCGTGGAGTTCTTCTCGCTTTCCAAGTCGTTTAACGTCACCGGTGCCCGCATCGGCTTTTTGGTCGGTCGCGAGGACGTGGTCTCGGCCTTTGCCAAGCTGCGCGGCCAGATCGACTTCGGTATGTTCTTCCCGATTCAGAAGGCCGCCATCGCGTGTCTGAACGGTCCGCGCGATGAGGTCGAGGCGCAGCGTCTGAAGTACCAGGAACGCCGCGATGCCCTGTGCGACGGTCTTGAGGGCCTGGGCTGGGAGCGTCCCAACGCGCATGGCTCTATGTTTGTGTGGGCCAAGCTTCCCGGTGGTCGCACCGATTCCATGGCGTTTTGCGAGGAGCTCATGGAGAAGGCCGGCGTTGTGGTGACGCCGGGCGCGAGCTTTGGCCCTTCGGGCGAGGGACACGTGCGCATGGCGCTGGTCCTGCCGCCCGATCAGATCGCTTTGGCTGTCGAGGCCATTCGCGAGGCGGGCCTGTATTAGAAACCTATTTCGACTCGCCAATAGCTCGAAACCGATTTCGTGCAGTTATTTTACGAATTCTGCAAACAATTTCGGTAAACGGTCGATTTTTGGCTGCGAATAGGAGCATAATCAAAGTCCCGATTGGATGTATTGGGATTACGGCAAGCCGCTCGGGTCGTTCCCGGGCGGCTTGTTTGTGGAGAGAGATGGGAGTTTCTAATGGTTAACGAGAAGAAGGTCGCTATTGTCGGCTGCGGCTTCGTCGGTTCGTCTTCGGCGTTCGCTCTGATGCAGAGCGGTCTGTTCTCCGAGATGGTCCTCATCGACGTGGACAAGAACCGCGCCGAGGGTGAGGCTCTGGATATCGCGCACGGCATGACGTTTGCCGAGCCGATGAAGATCTACGCCGGCGATTATTCCGATGTCGCCGACGCCGCCATGATCGTCGTCACCGCTGGCGCTGCCCAGAAGCCCGGTGAGACCCGCCTGGACCTGGTCAACAAGAACGTTAACATCTTTAAGTCCATTATCCCCGAGATTAAGAAGTCCGGCTTCGACGGCATTCTGCTAATCGTCTCCAACCCGGTTGATGTTCTGACCTATGCTGCCATCAAGATGTCAGGCCTGCCCGAGGGCCATGTCATCGGCTCCGGCACCGTGCTCGACACTGGCCGTCTGCAGCAGATGCTTGGTGCCCACGTCGAGGTTGACCCGCGCGATGTCCAGGCCTATGTCATGGGCGAGCACGGCGACTCCGAGTTTGTCGCTTGGTCCAGCGCTCAGGTTGCTGGCGTTCCGCTGAACACCTTCTGCGAGCTTCACGGTCATCTGGAGCACGAGGCTGCCGAGAAGCGTATCGCCGAGGACGTCAAGAACTCCGCCTACACCATCATCGAGAAGAAGCACGCCACCTACTACGGCGTCGCCATGGCCGTCAAGCGCATCTGCACCGCTGTCATGCGCGATGAGCAGACCGTTCTGCCCGTTTCCTCGCTCATGGTGGGCGAGTATGGCCTGTCCGATCTGGCTATCTCCATGCCGACGGTCGTTGGCCGCGACGGCGTCGTCTGCCGCGTCCCCGTGCCGCTGAACGATGACGAGCAGCATGAGCTCACCGCCTCCGCCAAGGCCCTCAAGGACATCATCGACAGCGTCGACTTCTCCTGCTAAATCAAGCTCGCTAGAGCGAAAAGCTACAATGAAGGCGTCCGGGTCCACACGGCCCGGGCGCCTTTTTGGTGCAAAGTAACCTGACCCCAATGCACCATAGTTGATGGGAGGGCCATGTCGGATTCGCCTAATTTTTTGACCTATGCCCAGACAGCGTTTGATCCGTTTGAGGAACGGCCGTTCTGCGCGGTGGATAGCCTGGTCTTTGCGTGGTTGTCCTATTTGCGTTTGCCGGGTGATATAGCGGAGCTGACGAACTGGCAGGGCCTAGACGTACGCGAGCTGCTGCGCGCCGAGTGCTACCAAGACATGATTGGCGACCTGTGGGATCCGGAGGGGAGTCGTGCCCTGTTGGAGGCTGTGGCAGCAAGCCCTCGCTACCGTGGCGTTCGTGTTTGCGGCTATCGTAGCGTGAGTGATGCCGAGACAACGGAGCAGTTTGCGGCCATGACGTTCCGATTTCCGGCGGGGTTTAGCTATCTTGCCTTCCGGGGGACCGACAGCACGATTGTGGGCTGGAAAGAGGACTTTAACATGGCGTTCCGGTGTCCTGTGCCGGCCCAGGAATCCGCGGCACGTTATGTGGACGAGGCGGCGGATGCGATTGGCGGGCCGCTTTTGTGCGGGGGTCATTCCAAGGGTGGAAACCTTGCGGTGTACGGTGCAGCGATGTGCTCCGATGTTGCCCGTGAACGAATCGAACGGGCGTATTCCCATGATGGCCCGGGCTTCGTCGAGGAGTTTCTGAACGGCAACGCCTTTGCCGATCTTTCCGGTCGAATCGACAAGACGCTACCTCGGTCGTCGATCTTTGGCATGATGTTCGAGACACAGGAGGACTATGCCATCGTTGAGAGCACCGAGTTCAGCCTGCTGCAGCACAATCCCTTTAGCTGGGTGGTTGATGGTCACGACTTCGTGTACTGTGAGCGCCTGTCTGCCGGTGCTCGATACGTTGATGGTTCCATTCGTGAGATGCTGCTTGCAGTGTCGCCTAGCGAACGCGAGCGTTTTGTAGATGCGTTGTTCTCCGTGTTTGAGGCCACGGGTGCTGAGCGGTTTGCGGATATCGCTGGGAATCTGCGCGAGAGCCTGCCCGTGATGCTCCAGGCTGCGCAAGGTTTTGACGAGGATACACGACGCTTTGTCTCGCAGACCATCGTTGCGATTCTTAAGTGTGCGCTGCTGCCCAAACGACCCCAGATCGACGTGCCCGCTGCCGGCAAGAGTTTGGCAGAACAGCTCGAGGCTTGGCAGTCCGAGCTCCTGCGCTAACCATTGGTGCAAGCAACCTGTCCCCGATGCACCAATCTTCGAAGCGCCTGGGGCGGGCTCGACCGCTATACTGATTCGTGCCGAAATCGATCTAGAACGGAATGCCGTATATGAAAATCAATCACGCGATTCTGCATATCCTGGACTTTGACTCTGCCGTCAACGTCATGAGCCAGCGAGAGCTCGATATCGAGAGCCGTACCGTGCGCAACTTCGTGACCACGCATCTGCGCCGCGCACGCACCTCGGCCGACAATAAACGCGCCACGTTTGCCGAGAACTCCGCATTCGGCGGCGAGCTCAAGGGCTATTTCTTTGGTGAGCGTGAGTTCGTGGACCTGTCTCAGCAGATTGCGGAGTTCATCTCTTCCGAACTTACCAAGGCCGAGAAAGCCGAGTCCACTGACGTGCTTGTGGCGGACTTTGATGACGATGAGGATGCCCGCTGGTTTGCCGTGATGCTGCTGGGCTCCAAGCAGGCTTTTATGCACGAGGTAGGTCGCGAAGAGGGCGAGGTGCGCAACGACATTGCGCGCCACTACGCCATTCTGCCGAACCCTTCGCAAAAGGTGCCGAGCTATGCAATCGTGCGTGCAAGCACCATGGAGATCGGCTATGTGGACAAGAAACGCAAGATCGCCGGCGAGGACCGTATGCTTATCCCCGATGGCCTGCTGCAGTGCGACACGGGCGTATCGGGCAAGGAGGTCATCGACACCGTGACGCGTGTGGTCGAGGAAGTCGCCGAGGAGCACGGTGCCAATACGGCCGTAGCGCTCGCCAAGGTTAAGGCTGCTGTTGCCGAGAAGGTCGAGGATGACGAGGAGCTGCCGCCTTGGGATATCGTCGACGAGGTCTTTGAGGACGAGCCGGTCATCAAGGAGAGCGTGCGCGCGGCACTGACCGAGGAGAAGGTGCCTGAGCGTGTGCCCGTGGAGCGCAAGCAGGTCGAACGCGCGGCGGTGCGCAATCATAAGATCCGTACCGACACGGGTATCGAGATCAGCTTCCCGGCCGAGATGGGTTCCAACTCCGAGTACATCGAGTTCGTCAATGAGCCTAACGGCCTCATCTCCATCGAGCTCAAGAACATCGGAAGTATTGAGAATCGATAAACTGCTCTTGGACGTTGCAAAAAACAAAGGCCGAAGCCTTTTGGGACTTCGGCCTTTTTTGTTTTCGGCTTGGTTGCTGACATTGCGCCGCAGGTTGAGCTCACGTCAGCGAAAACGCCCCTAAGCGAGCAAGGTGACGTGAAAGAGGAGGGAAGCGTACTTCGGTACGCGACCGACGATTGAACGTCAGATTGCCGCTTAGGGGCGTTTGCAGCGTCGAGCCGTTACGCGGTTTGGCAAAACCGCGTAACTTCTACAGCTGGCGCAGGCCCTCTTCCAGGCCGGTCTTGCTGTCGGTCTTCTCGTCGCGCATCTTGATGGCGCGGGCGGGGACACCGGCCACGACGGCACCGGCGGGGACGTCCTCGACGCACACGGCGCCGGCGGCAACTACAGCACCCTTGCCCACGTGCACGCCCTCCAGGACCACAGCATTGGCGCCGATCATGACATCGTCCTCGATGATGACGGGCGTGGCGCTTGCGGGCTCCACGACGCCCGCCAACACGGTGCCGGCGCCGATGTGGCAGTTCTTGCCCACGGTGGCGCGACCGCCCAGCACGGCGCCCATGTCGATCATGGAGCCTTCGCCAATGACGGAGCCGATGTTGATGATGGCACCCATCATGATGACGGCGCGATCGCCGATCTCGACGCGGTCACGGATGATCGCGCCCGGCTCGATGCGGGCGTTGATGCCCTTGAGGTCGAGCATGGGCACGGCGGAGTTGCGGCAGTCGTTCTCGACGTCGTAGTAGTCGATGGAGTCGGCGTTGGCGTCGAGGATTGCCTTGAGCTCATCCCAGTCACCAAAGACGGTCTTGCCACGACGACCGCCGTAGACGTGCGCATTGCCCCACTGGACCTTCATGCCCGGCTTTTCGCGCACGTACAGTTTGACGGGCGTTTTTTTGGGCGCGGTGGCGATGTAGTTGATAATCTCCTCTGCATCCATCTCGGCTGCATTGCTCATTTGCTGTCTCTCCTTTGGGTGGATTCGGTTGATACCTGGTTAGGCAAACATGACCTGGTCGAAGGTGTAGAAGCCGGGTTCGCGGGCGACGAGCTTCTGCGCGGCTGCCAGGGCGCCGTTGACGAAGATCTGACGGCTCGTGGCGCGATGCGTGAGCGTGACTTCCTCGTCCTGGCCAAAGAAACTCACTTCGTGCACGCCGGCGACAGTGCCACCGCGCAGCGAGTGCATGCCGATTTCCTTGGGGTCGCGCGCTCCGCACATGCCCCCGCGGCCATAGACGGGGTGGTAGCCTGCCTCGGGCTCGGCTTCGACGACGGCATCGAGCAGCAACTTGGCAGTGCCGCTGGGGGCGTCGACCTTTTGGTTATGGTGCGTCTCGACGATTTCGCAGTCAAAGCCGGGCAGCTCGCGTGTAGCCTGCGCTACCAGATGGCGCAGGGCTGCGATACCGATGGAGTAATTGCCCGAGTGCATAACGCGGGTGTTCTGGCCCAGCTCACGCAGGCGGTCCATCTGCTCGGGGGTGTAGCCTGTGGTGCCCGAGACCAACGCCGCGCCCGTGCGCTCGACATAGGCGACGACGGCATCGAAGGTCGCGACGTTCGAGAAGTCGATAATCACATCGGCAGCCGGTGCGTTCTCGAGCTTGCTCAAATCGAAGCCAATCTGGGCCACGATATCAAAAACGGGTTGACCGGCGGCGTCGACAACGCCCTCGGCGGTGGTGCGGATGAGCGAGCCCATGCGGCCCGTTCCCATAATGACGGTCTTAATCAAGCAGACCAGCCCCCTTCAGAGCATCGGTAAGTGCAGAGCGCGTGTCGTTGGCCATGGGGCACAGCGGCATGCGGTAGTTTGCCTCGATCATACCCATCTGGGCGAGCGCCTCTTTGACGGGGATGGGGTTGACCTCACTAAAGAGGGCATTGATGAGCGGCTGGCCGGCAATTTGGATATCGCGGGCACGCGCCACGTCACCGTCCAAATAGGCGCGGCACATGTCATGCACGAGCTGCGGCTGCACGTCTGCCCACACGCTGATGGTGCCCGAGGCGCCCAGGCTCATGAGCGGCACGGTAAGCGCGTCCTCGCCCGAGTACATGCGGAAGTCGTCTGACAGCAGGTGGGCGATCTTGGCCGCGTAGGCGACGTTGCCCGAGGCCTCCTTAATACCCATGATGTTGGGGTGCGCGGCCAGGCGCTCTACGTTGCGCTCGCTGATACCGCAGCCGCAGCGGCCGGGGATGTTGTACAGGATGCAGGGGATGTCCACGGCATCGGCGACGGTCTTAAAGTGCTGATAGATACCCTCTTCGTTGGACTTGTTGTAGTAGGGGGTAATGAGCAGCAGGCCGTCGGCTCCCAAGCCCTGGTAAGTAAGCGACTTGGTGAGCATGGTCTGCGTGGAGTTGGAGCCCGAGCCGGCAATGACGGGGACGCGTCCTGCAACATGCTTGACCACGGCGGCGACGACGGAGTTGTCCTCGTCGTCGGTCATCGTGGCGCTCTCGCCGGTGGTGCCCAGGGTGAGGATGGCGTCGGTGCCGTTTTGCAGGTGGAAATCGATAAGGCGCTCGAGTGCGTCAAAGTCGACACTGCCATCCTTTTTAAACGGCGTGACGAGGGCGACGACTGAGCCCTCGAGATTGCGGATGTCCATGTTCTTCTCCTTCGCGTCCGCGATCTGGATGCGTTTGTTCCATTGGGCGGCGACTGTCAGGCGCTCGTCTTGGGCGCGACGGCGGGCACTTTCGGCGCGCGACTTGGCCAGCAGCTCTCGGCCGCTCGGCAGCACGTCGAGCGTGGCAAAGTAATCGCCTGGGCGCTCGGCGCGGCGGATGAGGTCGGCCGAGCCATCGGGGCGCAACAGGACCTCGGCGGAGCGCAGGCGTCCATTGTAGTTGTAGCCCATGGAGTAGCCATGCGCGCCGGTATCGTGGATCACAAGCAGGTCGCCCATGTCGATATGCGGCAGCTCGCGGTCGATGGCGAACTTGTCGTTGTTCTCGCACAGATTGCCCGTGATGTCGTAGGTGTCCGTGACGGGCGCTGTGGTCTTGTCGTCGCCACCCGGCTGGCCCATCACCGTAATGTGGTGGTAAGCGCCATACATGGCAGGACGAATCAGATCGACGGCGCTTGCGTCCACGCCGATATAGTCCTTGTAGATCTGCTTCTCGTGGATGGCCTTGGTGACCAGGCATCCGTAGGGGCCCATCATAAAGCGACCCATCTCGGTGCAGATCGCCACATCGCCCATGCCGGCAGGAACCAGGATCTCGTCGTATGCCGCGTGTACTCCCTCGCCGATGGCGCGAATGTCGTTGGCCTGCTGCTCGGGCAGGTAGGGGATGCCGACGCCGCCGGACAGATTGATGAAGGCGACGTGTGCGCCGGTCTCGCGCTCCAGGCGTACGGCAAGCTCAAAGAGGATGCGCGCGAGCTTGGGGTAGTAGTCGTTGGTGACAGTGTTGCTGGCAAGGAATGCGTGGATGCCAAAGTCCTCGGCGCCCTTGGCCTTGAGCATGCGGAAGGCCTCGAAGAGCTGCTCGGTGGTCATGCCATATTTGGAGTCGCCCGGGTTGTCCATGATGCCGTTGGAGAGCTGGAACAGACCGCCTGGATTAAAGCGGCAGCTGACCGTCTTGGGGATGGGCCCCGCAACGCGCTCAAAGAACTCGATGTGGCTGATGTCGTCAAAGTTGACGATGGCACCCAGCTTGTCGGCGAGCTCAAAGTCGGCAGCCGGCGTGTCGTTGGAAGAGAACATGATGTCGTGTCCCGTGATACCCAGTGAGCGGGCGATCATGAGCTCGGTATAGCTCGAGCAATCGCAGCCGCAGCCGTATTCGTTGAGAATGGAGATGAGCGCCGGGTTGGGGTTGGCCTTGACGGCAAAGTATTCCTTAAAGCCCGGGTTCCATGCAAAGGCGTCGCTCACTTCTTGCATGTTGCGGCGGATGCCTGCCTCGTCGTATAGATGAAACGGCGTGGGGAACTGCTCGACGATATGCTCGAGTGTCTCCTTGTCCACAAACGGCTGCTTGGCCGCATATGCCTCGTTGGGGGTCAATGCCATGTCCCGTAAACCTCGCTATCCAGACGGCGCCATCTGCGCATCGAATCCGCATAGCGTGGACCCAATGTCCGGATAGCGCTCCCGCATTGCTGCAGACAGTCCTGTGGGTGTTTCCCACAGGCCCACCAGGTTGTTCGTGCCCGAAAAACCCAGTTCGGCGGGTTTCGCCTCCCCACGGGGTCAAAGCCTGCCGGCTCGCCCGCGGCTCTTCGTGCCCGCGCCTCTATCAAGTGGTAAAGACCCTATCACGTTGCACTTTACCAAACAAGAGTATTCGTATATAACGTTTAAAAAATGCAGCAATATGCTGGAAACATGTGTGCCACAATCCTGTATCACAATAAGTTGCAACAGATGTGCCTCACGAAGGGATTCTCTATGACCGAGCTCCAAGAACTCCGTCGCTATCGCCGCGATCTCCATCGCATTCCGGAGCTCGATTTCGATCTTCCGCAGACTATCGCCTATATCGAGGGCGTGCTGGCACCGCTCACCTGCGAAGTGACCCATCCGTGCCCCAGCTGCGTCTGTGCTTTCTTCGACGCCGGCGTTGATGCCGCGCATGCCACGGCGATTCGCGCCGATATGGATGCGCTGCCCATCGCGGAGGCGACGGGAGCGGCCTTTGCCTCGACCCATCCCGGCAAGATGCACGCTTGCGGACATGATGGACACATGGCCATGGCGCTTGCGGCGGCAACCTTTGTCGACCATACGATCCGTGAGCAGCCGGGCGCCATTAAGCGCAATGTGCTCTTTGTGTTCCAGCCGGCCGAGGAAACGACCGGTGGTGCCAAGACGGTATGTGAGAGCGGTGTGTTCGAATGCTACGGGGTCGACCGCATTTTTGGCTTCCATGTGTGGCCCGATCTGCCCGCCGGCACGTTGGCGAGCTGTTCCGGCCCGCTACTGGCGCGTTCGAGTGAGACACACATTCATATTCACGGGACGAGCACCCATATCGCTAAGACCTATGGTGTGCCGGTTGGGGAGTCGCACGATGCGGCGCTGGCGGCAGCGAAGTTTTTGGTTGCCGAGCGCGGGCTGATGGATGAGCTGGGTGCCGATGAGCCCTGCATTGGCAAGTTCGGCCTGCTGCAGGCGGGCACCGTCTGCAATGCGGTGGCGGGGGAGGCCCATGTTGCCGGTAGCTTGCGTGTGTTTACGGACGCCATGTTCGACCGTGCGCGCGAGGGCGTACGCCGTGTGCTCGACGAGGCGTGCACCGCAACGGGCTGCACGTATGACCTCGACTTTGCCGAGGGCTATCCACCGGTCGACAACGACCCCGAGTTGTTTGCCAGCGTCGCGCCTGCCTTGCCCGGGCTGCAGCTTGTGGAGGAACCGCTGCTGATCGCCGAGGATTTCGCGTTCTATCAACGCCATCTGCCGGGCGTGTTTTTCCTGCTGGGCACGGGTATGCCAGAGGACCAAGACAACCCGAGTGATTCGGATGGCTGTCCCGCCTATGCCACAAGCGCTCTGCATACCGATAGCATGCTCTTCGACGAGGAAATCCTTCTCAAAGGGCTCGATGTCTACAAACGATTGCTTCTGCTTGGTTAATTGGCGAAGGATACCTGCTCTAGAAAATACGAACAAATGTACGCTATAATAGAGATGTAAGTCTATAGAAACGTTTGACGTTATTAACGTAAGGCGATACTATGATTGCATCGTAATGAGCGCTATCGGGTCTGTTTTGAGTGGAGACAGGAGATGGCTTGGAATGTCGAAATCGTCGATTATCACAAGTGATGAGACTTCGGCCGATTTGCTGTCGCCGGTGACTCCTGGTGAGCTTCTCAAAGAGGAGTTTCTTGTTCCCATGGGCATTTCTCAATATCGCCTTGCGAAAGAGACTGGGATTCCGGCTCAGCGTATCGGGCAGATTGTCTTGGGAAAACGTCGCGTGACGGCCGACACCGACCTCCGTCTTTGCCGTTATTTTGGCCTGACGGATGGTTATTGGCTGCGCGCTCAGGTGGCGTTTGACCTTGAGGCCGAGAAAAGGCGGATCGAACCGGAGCTGAATAAGATCGTTCCTGTCCAGCAGGCCGCTGCGTTGTAGTGCTCAAAGATATTGAGGTTGGAGTGACGATGGAACGACGCCGACAGTCTGCCGTTTATAGTCCCGGTGGGTGTGGATGCGGCTTGTTGTTGCTTCCGGTTATTGCTGTGAGCATTGGCGTGATGTTTGCGCTTGCTGGGCTGGCTGCGGCGGCACTCGTACTGTTTATCACTGCCATCGGCGTGACGATTTGGCTCTGCCGCAATCGCGAGCGACGCCGTGCCGGCGGTAAAACCAATGTCGGCTGGGTTGTATTCCTGGTCATTGCGTACCCGCTGAGTGTCAGCTACCTGGTGTTCTTTGTCCTGTTGATGGTCAGTGCCTTTACCGGGGAATCCGTCACGGTGGGTTGATGCGCTGCCGGCAGACGGTCGCGCAAAGTGCGTTTGCTCGGCGTTTGGATAACTGCATTGGCCGTTTACCGCAACCTCAGCTCTCAGCTAATGAATTCAAGTTTAATCCTTCCTACGATGTGCTGTGTGCCGGCACGGTAGCCGGATCGTAGGAAGGATGAATAATGGCAAAAGAGGGAAAGAAGCCGATCGGTAAGATTGTCCTAGGCGTCATCGTGGTGCTGGTTATTGTCGGTGCCGTGGGCTCTATGGGCGGCAACTCAACCGATTCGTCTGCGAGCGATTCGGCAAAACCTGCCGAGGCGACACAGCAGGCTGAGGAGCAAAAAGAACCGCAAGAACCGTATACCATTGCTGACGAGGCTGAAGACACTTCCAATCAGTTTACCTATAAGATCACGGGCACGCTGACCAATAACACGGACAAGGAAAAGAGCTACATTCAGATTGAGTATGTTCTGTATGATGCTGATGGCAACCAGGTTGGAACAGCTCTTGCAAACACCAATCATCTGAAGGCGGGCGGCTCCTGGAAGTTCGAGGCGCTGGGTACGGTGTCTCCCGACCAGGTTGCTAGCTGGGAGCGTTCGGACGTAAGCGGTTTCTAGCATGTTGCATGCACTGGGGGAGGTGAAGTCGTATGCCCGATAAAAAGCTGGCTGACGAGTTACTCAATGAGCTTCTCGACGCGCCAAACATCGATGGCTATATCAAGGAGCACGACTTTGCCACCCCGTCGCTTTCGGACTACCTGAAGCAGCTACTGCAGGAAAAGGGCTTGGAGCGCTCGCGCGTGGTTCGTATGGCCGATCTCAATGAGACCTTTGGCTATCAGATCTTTACCGGTGCGCGTCATCCGAGTCGCAATAAGGTGCTGCAGATTGCCTTTGCGATGGCGCTGACGCTCAAAGAGACCAACCGTGCGCTGACGGCTGCCGGGGTAAGCGTCCTTAACTGCAAGGACCGCCGCGATGCGATTATCATCTTTTGCATCGATCGCGGGTGCAGCCTCCAAAAGGTCAACGAGGAGCTGTATCGCTTTGGCGAGGAGACGGTGAGTTAGCGGCTGATATCTGAGCCGGCGGAGTTGCCGAACAACGATGCAAACGAACGGGGCGCGGATGCCATGGGGTGTCTGCGCCCTGCGCTATGATGGAGGCTATGGATACTCAGAGCCCAACATATTCCGATGACGAGCTGACCGCAGCGCTTGCCGAGCACCTGGCGTCGCTCGATCGCGACGACAGCTATCGCGTGGAGCGTGTACTTAAGCGCTCGTCCGTTGAAGCAACCGAGCTCGTGTCTTTGAAGGAACCGGCGGTGGTTCGCTCGGCCCCTTTGTCCGTAAACGCATCGATGCCTCGGCTCAAATCGGCGGGGCATACGAGCGTCTGTTTGCCGCTCAGCGGGTGGGCAGGCGTTTTGAGCACCTGCCCAGAATCGTCGATTGTCGTCGTGTGGGCGACGAGCTCAACGTGGTTATGGAATACATCGAAGGGGAGACGCTCGGGGCGCTGGTGGACCGTCTGGGAGCCACCCCCGATTATGCGCGTGAATTGTATCCTGCCCTATGCGATGCCGTGGGCGAGCTCCACGCCGGTTTTGCAATAGCGGGGGAGACGTCGGCGCCGGTGATCCATCGCGACCTCAAGCCGTCGAATATCATCGTGACAGGTGCCAACTATACGCCTGATGACGGCCTGACATTTTCATCGCTGGTGATTATCGACCTGGGGATCGCGCGCGTATGGCGCGATGGCGCCGATGCCGACACCGTCAAGTTTGGGACACGGCCCTATGCGCCGCCCGAGCAGTATGGGTTTGGGCAGACGAGTGTGCGCAGCGACGTCTACGCACTTGGCGCTCTGTTGTTCTTCTGCTTGACGGGAGTCGACCCTAAACCAGGGCTCGACATGCGCGAGCAATGCGAGGCGCGCGGCATTCCCACTCCACTTGCCGATGCCGTCTGCATGTCGATGGCGCTCGATCCGGCCAAGCGTTTTGCGAGTGCGGAAGCGTTGGGACGGGCGACGCGCGCGGCATACGATCTGAGTCGCCCCGTGCGGCCTCCTGCGCCTGCGCCTGTCCGTACTCCAGACTCGGAGACGGTGTTGACGCCCCAAGGGTTCCAGAACCCCACAGGGCTTCCTAGGCCTGCCGCCTCCGCTGCATGCGGCCTGCTCTCTCGCGTTTCGGAGTCTCTGGGGCGCATTTGGAATACGCTCGTCTGCTTCTCGCTGCTTGTGTTCTTTGCCGGAAGTCACTTTGCCGTCTTTCACCCCACCGGAGCAAACCAAAGCTACCCGACGTGGCTTCTCATAATCGAGTATTTTTTCTTTGTCGATGGCCTTATGGTGCTTATGCATTTTGCGCTGCTCGATAAGCGCCGTCTTCGTCGGCGATTCGCGCTGCTCGACAGCTATCGCGGCAAGAAACTCGCGAAACTCTGGCTCAAGGCATTGGGTGCGCTGCTCCTATGCATGATCGTCATAGTCGCGGTTGCCAATGCGACCGGCGTCGTCGATACCTCCGCTACCTAAAAGAAAAGGGCCCCATTGGGGCCCTTTGCAGTTGCACTTAGATGCGGTTCATCTGAGCGGCGACTTTGTTGTACCAGTCCTGCCACGTGGGCGGGCAGTACTTTTTGGCTGCTGCCGGGGTAAGGGTGGAGCCGTAGTTGGCGCCCAGATAGGCAACGTGAGCGGAGATGCCCTCGCTCCAGCTGCCAAAGCTGCGCCAACCGCCGCCACGTGCACTCCAGCCCCAGGCGTTGAAAGAATTGGCGCAATAAGCACCCTTGGTGCTCTCGATGCAGGCGATGGCGGGGGACCAACGGGGGTCGACACCGGTATTCCAAGCGGCGACGGCAAAGTTATAGCCCTGGCCTGCCATGGGGGAGCCGGCGAGATAATTGTCGATGCGGCTCGTCCACTCATTAATGAACGAATCGTAATCGGAGCTACCGGTATTGGCGTTGTTCACCGTGGTGTCGATGGTGGTGTTGGTGTTGGTGGCCTGGCTGCTGGAATTGCTGCCACTCACGCCCTCGCCCGAGAGCTTTTCGGCGGCAGCGGCCTTATCGGCCTCAAGCTTGGCAAGCTCGGCGGCATTTTCCTGCTCGGCTTTTGCCTGCGCCTCGCTGCGGAGCTGCTGAGCCTGCGCCAGCGCATCCTCGGCGTTTTTCTGCTCTGCCTCAAGCTGAGACTTGGCCTGCTGGAGCTCAGCCTTGTTCTGCTCGAGTTCGGTTTGCATGTTATTGAGCTCTTCGATCTCGTCGACGCTCGAGCTCGTGATCTGGTTGGTGTATTTGCAGGTCGTGATGAACTCACCCAGGCTCTGCGCGTTGACCAGGAAGCTCACGATGGGATTGGTGCCCTTCTGATACTTGTACAGATCGCGCATGGCGGAGCTTGCCTTGGCCTGCTGCTCGGGAAGCTTAGCCTCGATTTCCTCGATGCTTGCCTCATTGGAGTCAATCTGCTTTTGCAGGTCATCGAGTTTGGTGCGGGCGTCGTTGTAGGCGCTCGTGGCGGCTTCGATCTTCTGCTGGGCTGCGGAAAGCTGGTCCTGCGTTGCCTGCGAGGCGGCATACGCCGCAACGGGGGAGAGCATCGGCGTGGCCGTCAGCGCAACGGCGAGCGCGGCGCTCGTGATGATACGAGCCGGCTTCGACGCAATGAGCGCTGCGGTGCGATGATTCGAATGCTGCATCCAGTCCCTCTGCAATCAATCGTAGGTTATGGTTCGAACGGTATTCTACTACTGCTTTCGACCTCAACTTGAACCTTAAAGGTCCCAAAGGGTCAAGTTGAACTTGAGGCTTTGGCTTTGACCTGCAGTTATGATGAATTGTTGAGAAACCATAGAGTTCAACTTTAACGTTACAGAGCCCTGTTTGAGAGGAGTTTTGGGCTGTAAAAGCCATCTCAACGTGGGGTTTTATAACTACAGCGTGCCCTTCTGGCGAGCCTGCTCAATCTCTTCGAGGGCCTCGGCGGGGGTGAACGAACAGGTGCCGTCGCCGAGTTTGATTACCTGGATATCGTCGCCGGCGTAGACCTCTCCGCCCTTTAGTACCACGCCAAAAACGCCCTCGTGGGGAAAGATGCAGTCGCCGGCGAGATAGTAGATGGCGCAGCGTGTGTGGCAGACCTTGCCGATTTGGCTGATTTCGACGAGCACCTCGCTGCCAAGCTTGAGCTGCGTGCCCAAGGGGAGCGAGAGCAGGTTGATGCCTTGCGTGGTGAAGTTCTCCCCAAAGTCACCCTTGCGCACATCGAGTCCGCGGGCCTGCGCCGTCTGGATGGACTCTGCGGCCAAAAAGGAAACCTGACGGTGCCAATGCCCGGCGTGTGCATCGGTGGCGAGGCCAAATTGCTCTATAACGGTGTCGTGTCCATCGGCGACGGGCGACTTGCGCGTGCCCTTGTGTGCCGACGTGTTGATCGAGACGATGCGGGCGGGTCCGTTGTAAGCATCGTTTGCGGTGCGTAGGGGAGCTGCCGTCTGGGCACGATCTGCAAGTTCGCGCCTGGCGGCGTCAATGATGGGGTTGTTGATCGGATGAGCCTGGGGCACGGTGCACCTTTCGACGGGGCGGGCTACATGTTGAATCCTACAACAATGGTAGGTTCATTGCCCGTTGTCATACAACGGTGAGCGCCGTCTTCGTGCTGGCCTTCGTGCTGGACGATTACGTCGATTGCCATAGATACGGTGGAGCTTTGGGCGCCGGCGGCTTGGCACGCTAGAATAAATCAGTTGCGCAAAGACCGCCCGTTGTGTGGGCAGTTCATGATAGGAAGTTTCCATGGCATTGCAATTTACAGAGCGCGAGTTCATTCCCGTGCTGCTTGGTGGCGACATCAACGCCTATTCGGTGGCGCGCGCCTTCTACGAGGAGTACCAGGTCAAGAGTCTGGTCTTTGGCAAGTATCAGACGGGTCCCGCGTACCGCAGCCAGATTATCGACTACACGCCCAACGTGGATATCGACACCATGCCCGTGATGCTCAAAACCGTCAACGGCATTGCCCAAGCGCATGCCGACAAGACGATTGTCCTTGTGGGCTGTGGCGACAACTATGTTGCCCTCGTGGCTCAGGCCAAGGATGCTCATGAGCTGGCGGACAACATTGTCGCTCCCTACGCGCCCTACAGCATGCTCGAGCAGTGCCAGAAGAAGGAGATCTTCTACGAGCTGTGCGAGAAGCATGGCGTGCCCTATCCGCACACGTTTACCTTTACCAAGGCGATGCTCAATGCCCAGGGTGAGGCGCCTGCCGAAGTGCTCGACCAGATCGATTTTCCTTACCCGATGATTCTGAAGCCTTCTGACGGCATCATGTGGTGGCAGCACGAGTTCGAGGGCCAGAAAAAGGCCTATGAGATTGCCGACCGCGCCGAGCTGGAACAGGTCATTCGCGATTCGTATGCCAGCGGCTACACCGACGATCTGATCTTGCAGGATCGCGTGCCCGGCAACGACGAGTACATGCGCGTGCTCACCAGCTATTCCGACCGCAACGGCAAGGTGCGCATGATGTGCCTGGGCCATGTGCTGCTCGAGGAGCATCAGCCCCACGGTGTCGGCAACCATGCCTGTATCATTACCGAGCCCAACGACGAGCTCATGGACGGCGTGCGCAAGTTGCTCGAGGACCTTCACTTTGTGGGCTATTCCAACTTTGACGTTAAGTACGACGAGCGCGACGGCTCGTTTAAGTTCTTCGATTTCAACACGCGCCAGGGCCGCAGCAACTACTACGTCACTAACAGTGGCTTTAACGTTGCCAAGTATGTGGTGGACGAGTATGTGTTCAACCGCCCGTTTGAGCCGGAGTTTGTGACGGCACAGGACGAGGCGCTGTGGATGGTCGTCCCCATGGGCGTCGTCGACAAGTACGTCAAGGATCCCGAGCTGCGCGCTAAGGTGCATCGCCTGGACAAGGAAGGCAAGGGCGCCGACCCTTCGTTTATGAAGGGCGACTTTGTCTTTAACCGCTGGCTGCGCATGTGGCACACCAAGCTGCGCCACTTTAAGCTGTTCAAGACGTATTACAAGTAGATGAGTGCGGCGCCCGTCCGGTTTACATCGGGCGGGCGCGGGTATGATACGCGCAATCGCGCAAGCGTCACCAAGGAGGCGGCGATGGAAAAGCTGGGAGTTATCGGCGGCATGGGCGCCGAGGCCACGTCGTATTACTACGACCAGGTGGTGCGTCATACGGCTGCTGCCTGCGATCAGGAACATATCGACATGGTGGTGCTCTCCAAGTCGACCATGCCCGACCGCACGCTGGCCATTAAGACCGGCGAGCATGCCAAGCTGCTGGCGACCATGAAAGAGTGTGCCCAGGCACTCGAGTCGCTGGGCTGTGCGCACATTGCCATTCCCTGCAACACGTCGCACTACTTCTACGACCAGATCCAGTCGTTTACGAAGGTGCCGATTATCCACATGCCGCGTGAGTCGGTGCGCTATGCTCTGGCCGGTGCGGTGATGGGGGAGTGCGAGTTCGACCCCAACCTGAGTATGCCGGCCGAGCCGGTGCACAAGATTGGCATCATGGGCACCGACGGTACCGTGGGCGCGGGCGTCTACGGCCGCGAATGTAAGGCTGCGGGTGTTGAGGTTGTCTATCCCAGCGAGAAACGTCAGAACGATGTGATGTCGCTTATCTACGATGATGTGAAGGCCGGACGTGAGCCCGATATGGATAAGTTCGACCGCGTGATGTGGGAGTTCGCTCGTAGCGGCTGCGACCGCGTCATTCTGGCCTGCACCGAGCTCTCGGTGCTGCAGAAGTACCGAGAGATGCCCGAGGTCACCCTCGACGCCATGGACGTCCTGGTGCGCGAATCCATCATCCGCAGCGGCGCCCCCTACCGCCTCTAGCTTCCGACCTGCCAAAAAGAGACAGGTTTATTTTGGTAGGTTTTATCTGGTGAAACAGTAAAGGCCTCGGCTCGTTTGGTGCGAGCCGAGGCCTTTTGCGTTGGGCGGTTGCTGTCGGTGGTGAACTAGAACAGGAAACCGATGGCGATGAGGGCGATGCTGACGATGAGCGCGGCGATGTCCAGGCCCTTGATGGGGTAGCGCTTGTACGAGCTGGCGCGCGTACGCAGGTAGAAGCCGCGCTGTTCTGCCGCCAAGGCTGTGGCATCGGTCTTGCCCACGCTCGAGATGAGCAGTGGCACGCACAGTGGCAGCATGAGCTTAAGCTTCTTGATGGGGTTCTTGGTGTCGTACTCGACGCCGCGTGCGGTCTGCGCCTCCATGATGGCGTTCATCTCCTGACCAAACACCGGCACAAAGCGCAACGCCGTGGTAAAGGTGAAGGCATAGCGATACGGCACGTGCAGCACCTCGACGCAGGCGTTGGCAAGGTCGTTGAGTTTGGTCACCATGAGCATGAGGATGAGTGGTAACGCCACGCCCAGTAGGCGCAGACAGGCCTTCGATCCCGTGATGAGGCCCGTGTCGGTGATAAAGCCCCACACCACGTTGCCATCGCGCATAAAGGCCAGCTGGAGCACCAGCATGATAAGCGCGAGCGGGACCAGCAACTTGAGCAGCGAGAACAGACGGTCGACGACGCCGGCATAGGCACCCAGCGCAAGGGTGAGTGCCAAAAAGCCCAGCAGCGCCACGTAGGTGTCGGACAAGAAGATGCCGACGATGATGGCGGCGGCGAGGCCCAGTTTGACGACGGGGTTCAGGCGATGCAGCAGCGTGTCACCCGGCATGTAGTCGATGACGTTAACCACGGTGGACCATCTCCTTGGTAATTCGAACGACATCGGAGACCTCGCTCACCTGTGTAAAGGCGGGTGAGACGTTGGATGCCAGACGGCGCGAGAGTTCGATGACCTGGGGCGGCTCAACGTAGGCACGCCGCATGAGATCGATGTTCGAGAACAGCTCGTGCGTGCGGCCGCGGTCGAGGATGCGACCGTCGGCCATTACCACAATGCGCTCGGCAAAATCCGAGACGACTTCCATATCGTGGCAGACCATGATTACGGCGCAGCCACGCTCGGCCATGGTACGCACCGTTTCCATGACGGTCATGCACTCGCGGTAATCAAGGCCGCTCGTGGGCTCGTCGAGCACCACGATCTTGGGTTCAACCACTACGACGGAGGCGAGTGCCACCATTTGTCGCTGGCCGCGCGAAAGTGAGAAAGGCGCCTCATCGGCCGGCAAGCCAAAGCGGTCGATGACGAGTTGGGCACGACGCAGAGCCTCGGCGCGGTCCATGCCGCCAAGCTCCAAGCCAAAGGCGACCTCGTCGAGCACGGTGTCCTTGCAGATTTGACGGTCAGGGTTTTGGAAGAGGGTTGCGACCTCGCGGGCAATGCGGCTCGTGGGGACGGTTGCAGTATCCAGTCCCGTGACGCGCACGCTGCCCGAGGCGGGCTTGAGCAGACCCGTGAGCAGCTTGGTGAGCGTGGTCTTGCCGGCACCGTTCTGGCCGACGATGCCCACGAGCTCGCCGGGATAGAGCGTCAGGCTAAGGTCGTGTACGGCGGCGCCGCCATTGGGATAGGCAAACTCAGCATGGTCGAAGGTGAGTACGGGTTCTGCGTCCTTGGCATGAGGGCGCAACGACGGTGCATGCGGGGAACCGGCAGGCGCCTGGGCTTCGATGGCCGCGTGTGCGGGGTCGACGATGCCCGAAATCAGGCGCTCGGCCTCATCGACATCCAAGCAGGGGGTACCGCTTACCAGGCCATCGGCCTCGAGGCTATTGAAGATACGCGTGACGCGAGGGCAGTCGACGCCGATGGCACGGAGCTCGTCGGTATGCGCGAAGACCTCGTGTGGCTCGCCCTGCAGCGCGATTTCGCCATGGTTGAGCACGAGCACGCGGTTGCAGTACTCCGAGAGCAGGGCGACCTTTTGCTCAACGACGACGATGGTGATGCCTAGTGCACGGTTGGCCTCACGCAGGGTCTCGAAAACCAGCGTGGAGCTGGCGGGGTCGAGTGCCGCGGTGGGCTCGTCGAGAACCAAGACGCGCGGGCGCATGGCGAGGATGGCGGCGATGGCTACCTTTTGCTTCTGTCCGCCCGAGAGGGTTGCGATCTCGCGGTCGCGCAGGTCGCTGATGCCGACGGTCTCGAGCGTTTCGCTCACGCGCTGCTCGATCTGGTCGTGGGGAACGCCAAAGTTCTCGAGGCCAAAGAGCATCTCGTCCTCGACGACCGAAGCGACCATCTGCGTGTCGATATCCTGCAGCACACTGCCGACGATTTGCGACACGTCGGTGAGCGAGGCCTCGCAGGTGTCGTGGCCGTCAACCATGACGGACCCAAAGAACGTGCCGGTGTAGTGGTGGGGCACGGCGCCCGACAGGCAGGCGGCAAGCGTGGACTTGCCGGCGCCCGAGGGCCCGATGATGCCGATGAAATCTCCCTTGTTCACGCTGAGCGAGATATGGCTAAGCGCCTGCTCGGTCTGCGTGCCATAGGAGAACGAGACATCGTCGACGTTGATGATCGTTTCCATGGATACCTTTCATAGTCATTGGGGACGTTCTTTAATGACTAGTCGTTTAAGAACGTCCCCAAAAGCTAGCCGTTTGGGACAGTCTTTACCGATGGGGCACTGTGGGTTAGTTGAGCTTCAGGGCCTTCTGGATGGGCAGATAGAGGGCGCCGACCAGAATGGCGTTAAAGACGGCGGTCATGGCGACGACGGGCAGCATGGCGGCGGCGAGTTCGCCTACCACGCCGAGCATGGCCATCTTGATGACCATGAAGATGACGCCGGAGACAAAGGTGGTCAGGAAGGTTGCGACAATGGCGATCGCGGGCTTGACCTGACCGTTCTTGCCGGCGGCGTTGACGATGCCGGCCATGAGCATGGCGGCGATGCCCTCGGCGGCAAAATCGACGAACGGCGAAGTGGTGGTGATCTGGATCACGGCAGCCGAGATGAGGCCAATGACGAGCGCCTGACCGATGTTGGGGCGAACGACCAGGATGGTGAGGCAGAAGGCCGAGATGATGAACTCGGGGCTGATCATGCCGCCCGAGATGCCCGAGATGGCCTTGCCGACGGTGAAGTTGAGGATGAAGCCGGCGGCGAGCAGGATGGCAAGCAGGACGAGGGCGCGGACATCGAGTTTGCCACGGTCGGCGGTCTGGACGGTGCGGGGCTGGGTGGCGGTGGTGTTCTGAGACATGGTGAAAATCCTTTCGGAATGGGAGTGCAAGAGAAAAGCGGAGGCGCGTGATGCGAATGCGATCGGGCTCGAGATAGAAAAAGGCCCCCGGTCGAAACCGGAGGCCTTCCAATCACCTAGAGCGCAAAAACAGGCGTGAGGGACTCACTGTCGACCGATCGTATTCGCATCACGCCACCACCAGTTGTTGAGAGACTTCATCGTGTTCTTCATGTTGGTGGCTCCTTTCGTGATGCCGTGGCGCGGTCGCACCTAGTTGCTGTTGCGCTGCACTATAGCACAGCGAAGTGTGTGCGGGGAAATCTTTTTTGAAAAGATTTCAGGTGGGTTTCCCGCCGGTCAAAAGAGCGGGCTGAGCGGGCGTGGTGACTCATGTGCCCCGCCCGCTCAGCTAGGACGTTACTCCTTATTGCGACGGTAGAGGAAGTAACCGCCCGCGGAGATGACGGCAACGCCAGCGATGGCGAATGCGGCCACCATGCGGCCATCAAAACGATCGCCAGTGGTGGGCAGGCCGCCCTTGGTGTTCGTCTTGTTAGTGGTTACCGTGGTCGTGGTGTCGGACTTGCCAGGCTTCTCAGGCTTGGCGGCCGGCTGCTCGGGCTTAGCGGGCTGCTCGGGCTTAGCGGGCTGCTCGGGCTTAGCGGGCTGCTCGGGAGTGCCGGGCTGATCCGGGGTGACCGGATCGGTGGCAAGAGCGTCCTTGGCGTAGGTGATGGACACCTTGAGGCCGTTGGTCTCGGTGTCCAGGTCGCTCGGGGTGAAGGGCTGGTCGAAGTTTTCGGCCTTCTGATAGGCGCGCATCTCCTGGAGCAGTGCCTTGCACTTCTTGTAGGTGTTCTCGGTGGCAGCCTTGCCGGCCTTGTTGGCCAGGGCAGTGCGGCCCTCGGTGGTCGTCTCGGCCAGCATGGCGGCGTCAACTTCCTTGTTCTGCTCGATGAGCTCGTTCTGGAGCGCATCGAGGTAGGCGCGGACGCTGATACCAAGGGTGTCAGGGTTCTCAAAGCAGAGCGAGCTGATGTCCATGAGGACGTAGTTGATTGAGTTCTCGGGCTCTTCGTTGTACACGACGTCAGTCTGTTTGCAGTGATCGAAGGAGACGGTCTGATCGCTGAAGTACGGGCTGACCTCAGTTATCAGAGCGGAGTACAACGGGATGGCGACGGAGTACGCGGCGCGGGAGAGCATTTCCCACTGGATGGTAGCGACTTCGGGGTCATACCCGCGACGAATCTGGAAGAGGTTGATCTCGGTGTTGCGCTCGCTGCCGATGCAATAAACACCATCAGTGTTCGCGTTGAGGCCAGGGACGTTCTCGCCGCGGTTGCCGAAGGCGCGAATCAACTCGAAAGTGCTCCAACCAGACTTGCCAGGCTTGAAGAACAGGGGCTGGATTTCGCTGACCATGGCTCCCTTTTAGTCGGGTTTTCCTTCCTTCTCTACTGTGATAATGTCGTAATCTGTGCCTTCGGTCAGCTGATTACCAAAATAATAGCGGCCTTGCACATAGCGGGACCACTGGTTTACGCCGGAATCGGCGAGGCTTTCGCCATACGTTTGGGCGACATCGAATTTGCCGTCAGCGGAGTATTTGGCGAAGCCCTTCTCCACGGGCATGGACTCGATGCCCTCGGAGTGTAGGCAGTTCTCGTCGTCATCAAGGTTGACATCGTAGTTGAGGCTCCCGATATTAGGGTTGAGCGACGCGACGTCGTCAGCAAGCTTCATGGCGATCCACTGATGGGCGGAAAGTGTGGCGAACAGCCAGGTCTCGTTGTTGTCGGCGATGATGATCTGGTCGTTGGTGCAGACGCCTTGATCATCGATCAGTCTGCCGAGAAGCTCGACGCCCTCGCGGGCCGTGGCGCTCTCGCCCAGGATGATGCTGCCGTAACTGTACTCGCCCAGACCCACTTCCTCATCGATGTGGTCTGCTGCATCGGCCTCCTCGTTATAGGAAGTGCTTAGCGTGGCAGAGCAGGAGACGCCCTTCTCGTTGATTCCGGCCTCGGAATAGGCGTCGGTGCGACCCATCCAGTTGGAGGGGTGGTCGCGTACATAGCTGTAACGATAGGTAGGCTTGTTCGAAGTGTATTCAAAAGCAGATTCAATCGAGCTGTACTTAAAGCCAGGTTCGTGGGCAGGTTCGATGCCGTAGTGCTTAAGATAGCGCTTGCCAAAGTCCTCGGCGCGGCCGTAGTACGTGTTGCCGTCGGCCGTAAGGTTTTTGCCCATGTATATCTGCGTGCAGGCGAGCGCAGATGTCGGCATGGACATGATGGTTGCAGCTCCAAAGGCGAGGCCTATGCCTAGCTTCTTGAGCGCGTTGACGGGGTGAGTTTTCCTCATTTTCCCTCCCAGCGTGCGAAAGCCCTCTGTCGCCAGAGGGCTTCAGCCAATAAAGACACCCCATTAGCGTAACGAACTGGAAACAATATTCATCTATGAAAGACACTTACTCGATAAGCGTGATGAAATATGCGACGAGCGGTTAATTGTACTCAGTTTGTAGCTTTACTTTAATAAAGACGCCCTGTAATTACTGTAGCCGAATAAAGTAGCTGGGAATGCCTGAAATGAAAATCCCCTGCTGTTTGGCAAATGCATAAACAGCAGGGGAGACGATAATTGGATGAATATCATACCAATGTGGAGTTACTTCTTCCGGCGGTGGATCACGTTGATCGCATAGCCGACGAGCATGGCCAAAACGATGATGATAAAGCCGAGCAGGGGATTGTCGTTCATAGGGTCCTCCTATTTTCCGAGCGGGGAGAATTCGTCGACGATGAGGTCGAGGCATTGCGGAAGCGCGCGGGCTCCAAAGACGCCCGAATTGCTGGAGATGATCTCGCCATCGAACTGCATGCCCAGCGACGGGGTGCAGGTGATCTTGGCTTCCTTGGTCTGGATGATCTTGAACTGCGGGCGGCCGAGTACCTTGCCGGCGGGGTCGAGTGCGGCGGTGATCACAGTCGGTAGAAGCTGCACAGTTTTTACGGGTTCGATGACCGCAATGTCGACCATGCCATCGTTCATACGGCAGTCGGGGAACAGGTTGATGTCGTTTTGGATGACCGAGGTGTTGCCGGCCATGCAGCAGATGCCGTCGAGCTCCTCGACAATGCCGTCATGCTCAATCGTAAAGTGCGCCACCGTGGGATTGGGCGTGGCGAGCGCGGAGAGGAAGTAAGCGATCTCGCCGATGTCGTTTTTGGTGGGGGCGGCCTTCATCATGATCTCGGCGTCGAAGCCCGAGCCGGCGATGATGATAAAGCCGTGGCGCTTCTCGTTGCCGTTCTCGTCGAGCCAAAAGAGCTCACCCATGTCGACTTTGACCGTGCGACCGGCACGGCAGGCCTTGGCGAGCGCCGCTGCCTCGGGGGCATTACCGATGTTGTTAAAGAATAGACAGGCTGTGCCGGAGGGGAAGACGAGCGTGGGGACACCGCACCCGCGCATCTGGTCGAGCACGTTGGAGACGGTGCCGTCGCCGCCCGAAACGACCACGCGATCAAACTCGCGCACGTCTGCCACGGCATCCTCGGGCTCCATGCCATCGCCGATAAAACGCATCACGACCTCGTCGCCGCCCTGCGCGAGGGCGTGCGTGAATGCGTAGATTTCATCTGAGCTGGGGCCCGATGCCGGGTTGTGGATGATAAGGCAGCGCATACTTACGTTCCCGTTCTGTGACTAACCGAGTATAGTTGTAAGGCAATGCCGATATCCTACCCGTGTTTTTCGGGCCTAACCTTATTCGATGGGTTGATATGTACATTTCCACACATCAGGCTCTACTCGCCTTTTGCCAGCGCGCCCGTGAGTTCGACGCGATTGCCGTCGATACCGAGTTTTTGCGCGAGCGCACATTCCACCCGCGTCTGTGTTTGGTTCAGATTGCCACCCCTGCCGAGAGCGTCGCGGTCGATCCCCTGGTAATCGACGACCTATTGCCGCTGGCCGAGCTTATGGCCGACGAGAGCGTGACCAAGGTCTTCCACGCGTGCTCGCAGGATATGGAGGTCATGCTCCATACCGTGGGCGTGCTGCCACGACCGATTTTCGATACGCAGGTCGCCGCCGCCTTTTTGGGCGAGCGCCAGCAGATTTCGTATGGCGCGCTTGTTCAGACGTTCTGCGGCGTATCGCTGCCCAAGACCGAGTCGCTGACCGACTGGTCGCGCCGCCCGCTGACCGATAAGCAGATTGAGTATGCGATTGATGACGTCAAGTACTTGATCGTCGCCTATACCGAGATGATGAGCCGCCTGCGCGAGCTGGGCCGTGTGGACTGGGTGCTCGACGAGCTGCGCCCGCTGGCTGACGAGTCGCACTATCGCGCCGATCGCCACGAGGCGTTCCGCAAGGTCAAACGCATCAATTCGTGCAGCCGTCACCAGTTGGGCATCGCGCGCGAGCTCGCCGCCTGGCGCGAGGACCGCGCCGAGCGCCGTAACATCCCGCGCAAGTGGGTCATGTCCGACGACACGCTGCTTGCGCTCGTTAAGCGCAATCCCGTGCGCGTTGAGGAGTTCCGTAGTATCCGCGGTACCGATCAGTTGGGGGAGCGCGACGTGGACGGTGCGCTCATGGCCATCAAGCGCGGCGCGAGCTGCCCGCACGATCGCCTGCCGCTCATGGTGCGCGGGCACCGTCAGATTTCGCCGGAGTTGGAGAGTGTGACGGACCTGATGTACGCGCTCATCCGCCTGGTTGCCGAGCGCTCGGGCGTGGCGACTTCGGTCATTGCCTCGCGCGATGACCTGGCCGACTATATTGAGCATCCCGAGCAGAGCCCCTTGCGCGAAGGCTGGCGCTTTGAGCTTGTGGGCTCGCGCCTGGACGATCTGCTTTCCGGCAATATGGGACTCACCGTGAAGGACGGAAAAATCGAATTGCTGTAGGTATATAGTTACGCGGTTTTACCAAACCGCGTAACAGCTCGACGCTGCAAACGGCCGAGAGCGGCAATCTGACGTTCAATCGTCGCTCGCGTACCAAAGTACGCGTCGCTTCTCTTTCACGTCACCTTGCTCGCTCTCGGCCGTTTTCGCTGACATTGCCAAAACATTGATGTTGATTTGCTGGTCAGTCGAATGGGTAAAATGCCTCCAACGTGTAACTCGACTCGGAGGAATTCGCATGCCTTATTACTATGGATACGGCTTTGTCATCGACCCGCTGTACCTGCTGGTTGTTCTTGTCTGCACGGTGCTTGGCCTTGCTGCGCAGAGCTATATCAATTCGACGTACAAGACCTGGTCCAAGGTTCGCTCGGACGGCGACACGGGCGCCACGGTTGCTCGCCGCATGCTTGACGCCAACGGTTGCAATGCCGTGGGTATCAAGGGTGTTGCCGGTGAGCTCACCGACCATTACAACCCGCAGGATAACAACCTGTATCTGTCGGATGCCAACCGTTCGGGCGGTTCGGTCGCAAGCGTTGCCGTCGCCTGCCACGAGGCGGGCCATGCCGTCCAGTGTCAAAGCGGCTATGCCATGATGAAAGTACGTACCGCCCTCGTGCCGGTCGTCAACTTTACCCAGAACACCTGGACCATCGTGTTGCTCTTGGGCCTGTTTATGAACATTGCCGGGCTCACGACCCTCGCGCTGATCTTCTTCTCGTTTAGTGTGTTGTTCCAGTTGGTTACGCTGCCGGTCGAGATTGATGCCAGCCGCCGCGCCGTGGCATATATTGAGCAGTCGGGTATGAGTTCCAAGCAGGTCAACGGTGCCAAGAAGGTGCTGACGGCCGCCGCGCTTACCTATGTTGCCGCTGCGCTCACCTCGATTATTCAGCTGCTCTATCTTATGGCTCGCTACAACAGAAACTCCAACCGATAACAAATTGGGTCGCTGGGCGCCGCGGGGATTCGTGTCCCCGCGGCGCTGTACTATGTGTTGGACTTGAATTTGCGCAGGGCCGAAGCCCTTGTGCACGATAACGAAAGGAGGCTGCGTGGCAGGCTGGAATCTAACCGGCAATGCCGTTTCCGCCGAGTTTGACGGTTCGGATGAGCAGGAGCGCAAGGAGCTCAGCGTGAGCCAGGCGGTGGAGATCGCCGCTGGTGCGCTCGATGCCATTCCGCAGCTGAGTGTCCTGGGCGAGGTCACGGGTTTCCGTGGTCCCAACGCCCGAAGCGGCCACTGCTACTTCCAGATTAAAGACGACTCGGCCGCCGTCGACTGCATCATCTGGAAGGGCGCCTATCTCAAGCGTACCTTCGATCTGCGTGACGGCATGCAGGTGAGCTTTAAGGGCAGCTTCAACCTCTATAAGCCCACGGGTCGTATGAGCTTTGTCGCTCGCTCGTTTTCGCTGGCGGGGGAGGGTCTGCTGCGTCAACAAGTGGCGCAACTGGCCGAAAAGCTACGCCGCGAGGGCCTGATGGACGAAGCGCGCAAACGCCGCATCCCGGTGTTCTGCTCACGCGTGGCGGTTGTCACCTCGCTTTCCGGTGCGGTAATCGACGACGTCAAGCGTACGCTGCGCCGACGCAACCCGCTCGTCGAGCTCGTCTGCGTGGGCGCAAAGGTCCAGGGCGAGGGTGCGCCGGCAGAGCTTATTGAAGGCTTGCACCGCGCCGCTGCCATTACGCCAGCGCCCGACTGTATTTTGCTGGTGCGTGGTGGCGGTTCCTTCGAGGACCTCATGACCTTTAACGACGAGGAGCTTGCCCGTGCGGTGGCGGCTTGCCCTGTGCCCGTGGTGACCGGCATTGGCCATGAGCCCGATACCTCGATTTGCGACATGGTGAGCGACCGCCGCGCCTCCACGCCCACGGCGGCGGCCGAATCGGTGGCGCCGGCCATGACGGAGTTGGCCGATGTGCTCGAGGCGCGCCATCAGCGTCTGGGTGCCGCGATGGCATCGATGATTGGGTCGGCCCAGGTCGACCTGGAGATGCTCGATCAGCGTGGCCGTCGTTCCTGGGATACCTATACGGCTCGCTTGGGCGACGCGCTCGATGCGGCCGCATGCCGCCCGTGTCTCAACGATCCGACATTTATGGTCGAGCGTCGTGAGTCAGAGCTTGCCTTGACGGCCGATCGTTTGTCCGGTGCCATAACGCGCTCGGTCGGGGCGTTCCGATCCAGCTTTGAACGCCTGCCCGAGCGTCTGGCTACAAGCACCTCGGGACTCGATGGCAAGCGCCATGCGCTCACGCTTGCGAGTTCCCGTCTGGAGCATCAGGGACGTACGATGCTCAGCAAGCCAGTGTCCGACCTGGGCCGAGCTGCCGCGTCGCTCGATGCCCTGTCGCCGCTCAAGGTGCTTGCCCGTGGCTATTCCATCGCATACAGCGATGATGGTGTGGCTACGAGCGCCAAGACCTTTAAGCCCGGCGACGCCATCCGCGTGCGCATGGCAGACGGCAACGTGGCAGCAACGGTCAATACGGTCGAGTAGACCGCGTTTCATAGCGATAAACCTTTAGGAAAGGAAACAGATATGGCAGAGAAGACCCCGGTCGAGCAGCTTACGTACAAGCAGGCTTCGCAGGAGTTGGAGCTCATCATACGCAGCTTGGAATCGGGCGATATGGAGCTCGAGGAGTCGCTTGAGAGCTATACCCGCGGCGTCGAGCTCCTCAAGAGCCTGCGTACCCGCTTGTCCGATGCCGAGCAGAAGGTCTCGGTGCTCCTGAAGGACGTCGACGGCAACGACGTGCTCGCCGACGGCGAAGCCGCCAACACCGACGACAACCTTTCGTTCTAACCACCCCGACCAAATATAATTACCTTGGTCTGCGAGAAAGGAACCAACCATGTGTGATTGCATCTTCTGCAAAATTGCCAACCACGAGATCCCCTCGACCGTCGTTTACGAGGACGACCAAGTCATCGCCTTCGACGACCTCAATCCCCAGGCGCCGGTCCACACGCTCGTGATCCCCAAGAAGCACTACAGCGACATCGCCGATAACGTGCCCGCCGAGACCATGGGCGCCATGGCCCACGCCATCCAGGAGGTCGCCAAGGTCAAGGGCTTGGAGGACGGTTTCCGCGTCATCTCCAACAAGGGCGTCAACGCTGGCCAGACCGTAATGCACTTCCACATGCACGTCCTCGGCGGCAAGAACCTGGGCGAGAACCTCATCTGAGGACGCACAGCCCGTCGCCTTGGCTGCCTTTGGAGTAACCTATGCAGCTTTCTCAACTCGAATACCTTCAAGCGGTAGCGAACTATGGCGGCGTGCGCAAAGCGGCTCGCGCCGTTCACGTGAGTCCGCAGGCCGTTTCGTCGGCAATAAAAAAGTTGGAATCTGAGTATCAGATTGTTTTGCTCGACCGATCGGCGGGGGAGGCTGTTTTGTCTCCGGCGGGCAGAGAATTTGCGCATCGTGCACGCGTGATCCTGGCGCAAGTCGACGATCTCAAAAAGTACGCTCAATCGGGGAACGGCGGCGTTTCGCCCGACGGCCATTTCCGTCTTTACGCCCCCTGTCTTCACGGGCGGGGGCGTCTTTTTTCCGAAAACTGGTACGACTCGTTTGAAAGCTCGCACCCTCAGATTCACCTTGATGTTTGGCATCAGCCGACGGCTACATGCTTTGAATCACTTGTGCTTGGCATTTCGGATGCGGCCATCTCATTTGAGGAACCAAGGGACAGTGTCCTTTCTTCGAAATACTTGGGTGAAAAGGAGCTCAAGGTTCTTTCGTGCCCAGCGGGTCATCAATCTGTGGGTGCTATGACCGTTCGTGAGTTACTGGGCGGCAGGTTAGCTGTTCCCATTAATTTGTCGCCCTGTCTCAATGCAGTCAATCAATGTCCCGAAGCTCAGCTGGTTAATTTCCGCTTTCGCGATGTCGAATACGGAAACAGGGCGCAGACTGAGTTTCTTCAAGCCGGGGGATTGATATTGAGTTTTTCTGGCTCTTCTCTCGCATCAGATGGACTGGAAGTGAGCGAGTGCTCCATTGAAGGCTCGCATGACGTAGCCTTGCCCATCTACTTTTGCTATCGACAAAATGCCTGGACCGATCGACACCAGACGGTTTTTCTGCACCTATTGCGTCATCTTGCTTCGTGAGATTAATTGGCTTCGAGACGTCAAGTGATTATTGACGCCTTGCAACACATAGCTGACAGTTTTGCCCTCATGCTTTTCTAAGATTCCGATTTAGATTGCTGACTCTTGGAGGGCGGGGCATGAAAAACCGTACGATTTTGCTTTATATGATGTTCGTTTTCCTGTCGAACTTTAGCACCATCTTGTATTTTCTAACCGTCTACCTTGAGTTCGTCGGGCTTTCGATGGTAGCGATTTCTAGCATGATGATTGCATATCAAATGAGCAAGTTCATCCTTGAAGTTCCCACTGGCTATATTGCCGATAGGTTTGGACGAAAGACAAGTGGTCTCGTTGGCGTCGTGGGGATGCTTGGATACTATGTCGCCCTGCTTCTCGTCCGTTCTCCTCTGCTTTTAATCGGCGCGTTTGCTCTCAAAGGTTTTGCCGTTGCATGTGTGAGCGGATCCATAGAAGCGATTTACATTGACAGCGTCTCTCAGGACCAGCTCGTAAGACTTAATGTCGTTGAGCGATTTGTTTTCTATGCCTCTTATGCCATCTCCGCTTGCGTGGGCGGTTTCATTTCGTCCGTTGGCGCGTATCTCATTGGGCTTTCGGTCGATATCATCACAATGGTGCTGACATTGGTTGTCGTTGTCTGTATTCCTGAGGCGAGAAGAGAGGGCGCTGCGGTGACACCTGGGCATGGAATGAGCCCGAAGATGATCGGTGCTGCTATTGCGGGTAATGGCATTCTTCGGTCAGCGTTCATCATGGACTGTTCTCAGGCATTTGCTTTTGTCGCCCTGGAAGACTTCTTCTCACTGTTGCTTGCAGGCCGCGGAATGAATGCTGTCGCTTCGGGCGCGACCATTGCGGTCCAGCTCCTTGCCTCCGCCTCCATAGGATTTATTGTGCCCAGTGTGATTGCTCGTGTCGACAAGGGCCGTTTTGCGCGTATTTGCGGCATCATTCGCTTAGTATTGACAGCTTTGTTTTTGATTCCCCTTACTCCGGCTAATTTGATGCCCGTGTTCTATGTGCTGCAGACGGTTGCGTACTCGTTGTTTGCCCCAATCAAATACTCGATTTTTCAAAATGCTGCCGATTCTTCGATGCGCTGTTCACTGATTTCGGTTCAAAGCCAGATGGTGGCGGTGGGTGCCATCCTTTTCTATCTGTTCAATGCTGCGTTGAGCAGCATCGCGGACATTCGAGTCATATTGCTTGTTGCGCTCGGGATTTCTTCTCTGGTGTATATCCCCGCGCTCTTTCGTCTTACAAGCCAAAGGCCATGAGTATTTAGGCACCGATAACTTATATATCAACGCAATAAACCCGAGCGTGAGGGCGTTTGGGTTTATTATTGAAACGTATGTAACCTGGCGGCGCCACACCGCCTGTTAGTAGGGAGACACATGAACGTTCTGGTCGTCAACGCAGGATCTTCGACGCTTAAGTATCAGGTCATCGATACCAAGTCCCACAAGGTGTCCGCAAAGGGCTCCTGCGAGCGCGTCTGCTTTACCGGCGGTACCTTCACCCACGCTGCCAACGGTTCCAAGAAGGTGACCGAGAACATCGAGTTCCCCGACCACAAGGTCGCCATCGAGGTCGTTCTGAAGGATCTCGAGGCCAACGGCGTCAAGATTGAGGGCATTGGCCACCGTATCGTTCAGGGCGGCTGGTACTTTGGCGATTCCTCCCTTGTCGACGAGGACGTTCTCGCCAAGATTCGCGAGGTCGCCCCGCTGGCGCCGCTGCACAACAACCCCGAGGCCAACGTTATCGAGTACTGCCTGGAGCAGTATCCCGACCTGCCCAACGTTACGGTCTACGACACCGCTTTCCACTTCAACATGCCCGAGGTCGCCAAGACCTACGCCCTGCCCAAGGACGTTTGCGACAAGCTGCACATCCGTAAGTATGGCGCTCATGGCACCAGCTACCGTTACATCTCCAAGAAGGTCGCCGAGATGACCGACGGCGAGGCCCGCAAAGTCGTCGTGTGCCATATCGGCTCCGGCGCTTCCCTGTGCGCCATCGAGGACGGCAAGTGCATGGACACCACCATGGGCCTCACCCCGCTCGACGGCGTCATGATGGGCACCCGCTGCGGCTCCATCGACCCGGCTACCGTGTGCTACCTGCAGCGCGAGGGCGGCTACACCTTCGACGAGGTCGACGAGATGATGAACAAGAAGTCCGGCCTTTTGGCTGTGACCGGTGGCAAGACCAACGACTGCCGCAACGTCGAGGAGCTTGCCGCCGCTGGCGACCCCGAGGCTCAGCTCGCCTTCGACATGTTCGTCTACAAGATTGCCGCCAAGGCTGCCGAGATGGCCACTTCCATGTGTGGCATGGACACGCTGGTCTTCACCGCCGGCATCGGTGAGCACGCTCCGGCCGTTCGCGCCGGCGTTGCCGACCGTCTGGCCTTTATGGGCGTCAAGATGGACCATGCCCGTAACGCCCTGCGTGGCGATGGCGCTTGGTGCCTGTCTGCCAAGGATTCCAAGGTCAAGATTTTCGTCATCCCCACGGACGAGGAGTTCATGATCGCTTCCGACGTCGAGCGCATCGTCAACGGCAAGTAATTGCAAGAGGGGAGGGGCTGGACGACCGAGCGCCGTTCGGCCCCCTTTTATGCTCGTTGGGCGATATGCCTGATAGCTATTTATTAAGTTGTGATAACTTCTTATTAAAATGCGGCCGCCTTAAGGGGTCTGCGTCGACCGTATTGCACTGCAAAGGAGTCTCATGAACGTACTTGTTGTCAACGCCGGCAGCTCAAGCCTTAAATATCAGCTTTTGGATACCGATACCCGCAAGGTTTTCGCCAAGGGCAACTGCGAGCGTATCGGATCGGACATGGGCATCTTTGGTCACTCCGAGAACGGTGGCGCCAAGCAAACCGAGGAGGTCCCTTTCCCCGATCATCGCTCTGCTATCGCTCGCGTGCTCGAGGAGCTCGAGAAGACCGACTTTACGATTGATGGCATTGGGCATCGCATCGTTCAGGGCGGCTGGCACTTCGATGATTCCGCAGTTGTCGACGACGAGGTTATGGCCAAGATTCTCGAGGTGGCACCGCTTGCTCCGCTGCACAACTACGGCGAGGCCGCAGCAATCGAGTATTGCCGCGAGAAGTATCCGGAGCTGCCCAACGTCGCCGTCTTCGATACCTCGTTTCACATGACCATGCCCGAGGTCGCCTATACCTACGCGCTGCCCAAGGACGTGTGCGACAAGTACCACGTGCGCAAGTACGGCGCCCACGGCACGAGCCACCGCTATGAGTGGATGATGGCCAAGGAGATCCTGGGTTCGCGCTGCCACCGCCTGCTCTCGTGCCATTTGGGCAACGGCGCCTCGCTTGCCGCCATCGAGGACGGCGTGTGCCGCGACACCACGATGGGGCTCACGCCGCTTGACGGCCTGATGATGGGAACCCGCTGCGGCTCCATCGACCCGGCTACCGTGTGCTACCTGCAGCGTGAGGGCGGCTACAGCTATCAGGAAGTCGACGACATGATGAACAAGCAGTCTGGTCTGCTTGCTATCTCGGGTATCTCCAACGACGCCCGCGACATCCGCACGCGCGCTTCCGAGGGAGATGAGCGCTGCCTGCTTGCCTTCGATATGTTCGCCTATAAGGCTATGCAGCAGGCCGGCTCCATGATCGCTTCCATGGCGGGCGTGGATACCATCACCTTTACCGCCGGCATCGGCGAGAACGACTGGTCGATCCGCAAGGCCTTCTGCGACTGCTTTGAGTGGCTGGGCGTGCGCATCGACAACAACAAGAACCGCGAGGCCGTGGGCAACGGCCCGCAGGTCATCAGCGCCGCCGGTTCTGCCGTCACGGTCATGGTCATCCCCACCGACGAGGAATACATGATCGCCCACGACGTCGAGCGTCTGACCAAGAACAACTAACGCGCGCATTTGCAAGTAAACGAAAGGCCTCCAGAGCAACAGCTCCGGAGGCCTTTTTGCTGACAGGCGGACGGCGGAAACTCCATCCCATTTCGAGCGCAAATTCTGGGATACGCTTTCCAGTTGAGGCATGTTGCGGAAAGTGTGACCCACAATAAAGCATAATTCCGTCCCACGGTTTCCCAAACAGGCCCCAAGCGGAAGCTGCATCCCACAATCCGCCTCCAAACCGGGACACACTTTCCGGCGGGCTAGACATCAGACCGCAGCCAACATTTCGGTCCCAAAGTGACCATATCTGCATCGTTTGACCCTCCAGCAACGGCACTCATCCATTCAGTTTTTCAGCTCCAGCTCGTAGCCAAGCCGCCGTCCACCCCAGATACCCTGATTGCTACGTGGCGGTAGAAGGCCGTACGGGCAAACCCCTGAAAACAATCCGCAGACCAGAAACGCCCCCGTTCGTAGCTCCGGAGGAGCAGAACGGGGGCGCTTCATTGGTCGAGGACGTTTTCAGGGGTTTGCCCGTACGGCCTTCGGGCGAGTGCGTACGCTACTCAGCCATCTGAGCCTGGACGGCGGTGATGGCCACGACACCCACGATGTCGTCGGCAGAGCAGCCGCGCGAAAGGTCGTTAACCGGCTTGGCGATGCCCTGCAGGATGGGGCCGTAGGCGTCGGCGCCGGCGAAGCGCTGGACCAGCTTGTAGCCGATGTTGCCGGCCTCGAGGTCGGGGAATACGAGCACGTTGGCCTTGCCGGCGACAGAGGAGCCGGGAGCCTTGAGCTGGGCGACGGTGGGGACGATGGCAGCATCGAGCTGCAGGTCACCGTCGATGGCGAGCTCGGGAGCCTTCTCCTTGCAGAACTTCACGGCCTCCTGGACCTTCTTGGCGACCTCGCCACCGGCGGAACCCATGGTGGAGTAGGAGAGCATGGCCACGTGCGGCTCAACGTTGCCCATGAAGGTGGACCAGGAGTGAGCGGAGGCGATGGCGATCTCGGAGAGTTCGTCGGAGGACGGGTTGATATTGAGACCACAGTCGGCGAAGATCAGCGTGCCGTCGGTGCCGAACTGCGGGGTGTCGGTGCACATCACGAAGAAGGCCGAGACCAGCTTGGTGCCCGGGGCGGTTTTGAGGATCTGCAGCGCGGGGCGCAGGGTGTCGGCGGTGGAGTGGCAGGCGCCGGAGACCAGGCCGTCGGCATCGCCCATCTTGACCATCATGGTGCCAAAGTAGGTGGCGTCCATCACCTGGGCGCGAGCCTGCTCGATGGTAACGCCCTTCTTGGCGCGGAGCTCGGCAAACTTCTGTGCGTACTCCTCGTGCTTCTCGGCATTGCGTGGGTCGATAACGGTAGCGCCGGGAACGTTGATCTCGTCGGGGTTGCCCAGGATGACGATCTTTGCCAGGCCCTCCTCGATGATTTTGGTGGCCGCGACGATAGTGCGCGGATCCTCGCCCTCGGGCAGGACGATCGTCTTAAGGTCGGCCTTGGCGGCAGACTTCATACGGTTTAGGAAATCACTCATGTTACTCCTTACAAGCGTTTCGCTAAGCTCCAGGCGCCCGGCTGTTCACGAATAAACCCGCTGCTAGCGGGTCTACCTTTCAATTATGTTCGCCGCTGTGCTTGAGCTTTCCTTGTGTGGCAAGCTCATTATAGGACGCATTAGCGCTATAATCGCTCTGATAAATATGTCTCGAAGAATGTTCGAGAAAAGCCCAGCTAACGAGCCCGTGGCTTTTGACAAGGAGTATCGATGCAGATTACCTCAGGCCTGCCTGAAGGCTTTAACGCCGGCGCGTACGACATGATTGTCGTCGGTGCCGGATATGCCGGTGCCGTTTGTGCCCGCCGTCTTGCCGAGACCATCGGCTATCGTGTTGCCGTTTTGGAGCGCCGTAGCCACATTGCGGGCAATGCCTATGACTGCACTGACGAGGCCGGAATCCTGATCCACGAGTACGGTCCGCATATCTATCACACTTTTAACGAGCGCGTGCACAATTTCCTGTCGCGCTTTACCAAGTGGACGGATTATCAGCACAAGGTGCTCGCCAACATCAACGGTACCCTTATGCCCGTGCCCTTCAACCATGCGAGTCTCAAGCTCGCCTTTGGTGACGAGCGCGGCGAGGAGCTGTATCAGAAGCTCGTGGAGACCTTTGGCAAGGATGTCAAGGTGCCCATTATGGAGCTTCGTAAGAAGAACGACCCCGACTTGGCCGAGGTCGCCGATTATGTCTACGAGAACGTCTTTTTGCATTACACCATGAAGCAGTGGGGCCAGACGCCCGATCAGATCGACCCCTCGATCACCGGCCGCGTTCCCGTCTTTGTGGGTGATGATGACCGCTACTTCCCGCAAGCTCCCTTCCAGGGCATGCCGCAGGAGGGCTACACGGCGCTCTTTGAGCACATGCTCGACCACGACCTAATCGACGTGTTCTGCGACGTGGACGCCCGCGATCTCTTTGAGATCGACGAGACTACCGTCAAGATCGACGGCAAGGTCTATGGCGGCGAGATCGTCTACACCGGTCCACTCGACGAGCTGTTCAACCTCGACCTGGGCGCGCTGCCGTACCGCACGCTCGATATGAAGTTCGAGACGCTCGATATGGATCAGTTCCAGCCCGTGGGCACCGTCAACTACACCACGAGCGAGGACTATACGCGTATTACCGAGTTCAAGAACATGACCGGTCAGGTCCTGCCCGGCAAGACCACCATCATGAAGGAGTACTCCAAGGCCTATACGCCCGGCTCGGGCGAGACGCCGTACTACGCCATTCTTGAGCCCGAGAACCGTGAGCTCTATGAGCGCTATCTTGAGCGCGTCCAGAACCTGACGAACTTCCACCCGGTGGGTCGTCTGGCCGAGTATCGTTACTACGATATGGACGCCGTGACCAATTCCGCCCTCGATCTTTCGGATGAGATTATCGCCTGCCATGCATAAAGTCATAACATTCGGTATTCCCTCGTATAACGCCGCCAAGGACATGGACCATTGCATCACCTCCATCTTGGAGGGGAGCAATTACGCCACCGATATCGAGATTATCGTGGTGGACGACGGCTCCAAGGACGAGACGGCCGCCAAGGCCGACGAGTGGGAGGCGCGTTATCCCGGTATCATTCGCGCGGTACACCAGGAGAACGGCGGCCACGGTATTGCCGTCCTTTCGGGTCTGCGCGAGGCACAGGGCACTTACTACAAGGTCGTCGACTCGGACGACTGGCTCGACGCTGCGGCTCTTTCGACTATGCTGTCGATTCTGCGTGGCTTTGAAGAGCGCGATCAGCGCGTTGACCTGTTTATCTCGAACTACGTGTACGAGAAGGTTTACGAGGGCACGCATACCGCTATTGGCTACAAATTTGCCCTGCCGCGCAAAAAGATCTTTTCCTGGGATCAGATCGGTCATTTCCGCCTGGACCAGAACCTACTCATGCACAGCCTGTGCTATCGCACGGATGTGCTGCGCGAGTCCAACCTTCCCATGCCGCCGCACACGTTCTATGTGGACAACATCTACGCCTATGTGCCGTTGCCGCGTTGCAAGACCATGTACTACGCCGACATCGACCTCTATCGCTACTTTATCGGTCGCGAGGGCCAGAGTGTCAACGAGGCCACGATGGTCAAGCGTCTGGACCAGCAGTTCCGTGTTACGCGTATCATGATGGAGTCGTACCACCTGTACAGCGATGTCGAGTCGTCGCGCCTGCGTTCGTACATGATGGGCTACTTCACCATGATGATGGCGATCTGCTCGGTTCTCACCAAGCTTTCTGAGGAAGATTGCGCCGACGAGCGCCTAAAGACGCTGTGGAATGATTTGAAGGCCTACGACGAGCGCATGTATCGTCGTGCCCGCTACGGCGTGGTCGGGTTCTTCACCAATCTGCGCGGACGGGCCGGAGACAAGACCACACTCGGCCTATACCGTCTTGCCTCAAAGATCTTCAAATTCAACTAGCTGCTGAGTAATCGCTGCTGATAGGTTGACTGGGCCCCTTGGCCTTTAGTTTGCTACTGCGAACAGTTCTGCTCGCACGGAAAGCACATTAAGTGCTTTCCGGTTCGTGTGGAACTTGTATCAAACTAAAGGCCAAGGGGCCTCTGCTATAAATCGATTGTCAGATAGGTGAATTTGAAGATCTTCGACGCGCGGTACACAGGGGCCTGGGCTGAAAAGAATCTGGTTGGTAGGTTGCCCGGTGGGGCTTGGTTATGTTTGTCGCGAGTTCCGCACGAGCCGAAGAGCACTTAATGTGCTCTTCGTGCGAGCCAGGACTGTAGAGCAGCAAACATAACCAAGGCCCACCGGGCAACCGGACGAGCTAGTTTACTTTGCGGCACCGGGGATGCCGTGGGAGGTTTTGGCGGTTTTGGCTCCGTTTACGATGGCAGTTTCCAGGGCCCTTACTGCGAGCATGCCCAGCAGGTCTAGGGGAACGGTGGCGCTTGCCTGGGCGCCCAGTTTGCCGCTGGCGAGGGTGTAGATAGTGTCGCCGTCGTTGGTGGTGTGCGTGGGACGGATGGCGTGTGCGTAGGCGTCTGCGGCCATCTGGGAGACCTTGGTGGCTTGTGCCTTAGTGAGTTCCACGTTGGTGACGATGCAGCTGATGGTGGTGTTGGTGCGGTCGAGCGGCATCTGCATGGATCCGGCGGCGGCAAAGGCTGCGAGTTCCATGTCGACGATCTGGTCGCTATCGGCTGCGGCGCGCATACCGGCAACCCACTCGCCGGTGAAGGGGTCGACAACGTTGCCGCAGGCGTTGACCGAGACCACGGCGCCCACCTTGATGGGGCCGAGCGCCACGGCGGCAGCGCCAAGGCCGGCCTTCATGCAGGTAGCGGGGCCCATGAGCTTACCCACGGTAGCGCCCGTGCCGGCGCCTACGTTGCCCTGTTCGAGCTTGGTGGGGGTGTTGTCGAGTGCTTCGCGCACGGCGGCGATGCCGGCCTCAATGTCGGGGCGAACGGTGGGGTTACCAAAGGCGAGGTCGAAGATACAGCTCGAGCACACGATAGGCACCTGCGTGGGGCCGACAGGAAGGCCGATGCCGCGGCTCTCAAGCTCGCGAGCGACGCCGCTTGCAGCCTCGAGGCCAAAGGCCGATCCGCCCGAAAGGCAGACGGCGTGGACCTTGTCGACGGTGTTCTCAGGTCGCAGCAGGTCGGTTTCGCGCGAAGCGGGAGCACCGCCGCGAACGTCAACACCGCCGGTGGCGCCCTCGGGTGCCACGATTACGGTGCAACCGGTGCCGGCCTCCTCGTCCGTATAGTTGCCATAGCAAAAGCCATCGACATCGCAGACGTCAATGGCCTCGAGCAGTGTATCCATGTTTAACTCCTATCGGTTTTCCGCCGCGCCTTGTGCCCGGTCGGGATCCGTACGGTACGCCAAAATTGTAGGCGCTGGGGGACACCCGGCGCCAGATGCAATTACGAGAGTTTTTGAATGGCACGTGCGACGCGGGCGATGGGTAGGCCCACCACGTTATAGAAGTCGCCCGAAATATCGTTCACGAGCATGCGGCCGCCTGTGCCCTGGATGCCGTAGGCGCCTGCCTTATCCATGGGCTCACCCGAGGCAACGTAGTGCTCGATCTGCTCGTCGGTGAGCTCGTAGAACGTCACGTTGGTCACATCGACAAAGGACAGGCTCTCGGCGGCATGCGGGGCGGCCGTATCGCCTGCCTTAACGATGCAGACGCCGGTTGCGACCTGGTGCGTGCGGCCCGAAAGCTCACGGAGCATGGTGCGCGCCTCGTCCTCGGTTGCTGGCTTGCCCAGAATCTTGCCGTCAAAGGTGACGATGGTGTCGGCCGCGACCGTCAGCTCATTGGGTTCGGCATACTCGGCAGCAACGGCAGCCGCCTTGGCGCGTGCCAAGCGCTCGACAAGCGTGAGCGGGGCCTCGCCATCAAAGGGCGTTTCGTCGATATCCGCGGGAATCACGCGAATGTTGTAGCCTGCCTCGCGCATCAACTCGATGCGGCGCGGCGATTGCGAAGCCAAAATCATAGTTGGATGCCCTCGGCGACCTTCTCGACGGCCTTGTCGCCGGCGAGCGTGCGCAGCAGCTCAAGCGCAAAGGGGAGCGACTGGGCCATGCCGCTGGCGGTGATGATGTTGCCGTCTTGCGTAACCTTCTCGCCGGTATAGGCGCCTTCGGGGAAGCTTTTCTCAAAGCCAGGGAAGCACGTGGCATGGCGTCCCTCGAGCAGGTCGAGCTCGCCCAGGATAAACGGGGCGGCGCAGATGGCGGCGACGTACTTGGTCGCGGCGAACTCGCAGACCACGTCGCAGACGCGCTGATCGGCGCGCAGGTTGGTGGCACCGGGCAGGCCGCCGGGCAGCACGACGCAGTCGTACTCGTCAAAGTCGATCTCATCAAAGAGCGCATCGCAGGTCACGGGGATCTGCAGCGAGCTTACGACCTCACGCGTGGGCATGATCGAGACGAGCGTGGCGCGCACGCCGCCGCGACGCATGACATCGACCATGGTCAAGCATTCAATAGTTTCAAAGCCATCGGCGGCGAGAACGGCAACGCTGGGCATGAGGGTTCCTTTCATAGACGGCATACAATTAGCCGTCTTATACCCCGAAGACCTCCGCTTGCCACGCTCGATTTCCCAATGTTTAAAAAGGGACGGGGATTAAATAATCATTCGGTGCAAATTGATTATTTAATCCCCGTCCCAGAAAAATCATCGGGCGTGGTCTTGGGCAAACAGTCTAGTTGCGCTTGAGGTGGACGACGGTTTCGCAGTGGAAGGTTTGTGGGAACAGGTCGACTGGCGTGATTTTTACGGGGGAGAAGGTGCCTTCCTCGACAAAGCGTTTGAGATCTCGCGCCAGGGTGGCCGGGTCGCAGCTCACGTAGGCGACGTCGCGGGCACTCGTGCTGGCGATAAGGTCGATCGCCTCGGGGGCGAGGCCTGCGCGCGGCGGGTCGACCACCAAGACGTCGGCATCCTGGTCGGGGAACTCGCGTACCGCGTCTCCGCCAATGACGTCGACGTTATCAAGCTTGTTGATCTCCAGGTTACGGCGCAGGTCGCGCACGGCGGGGCCGTAGGCCTCGACGGCGGCGACAAAGTCGCAGCGGCGGGCGAGCGGCAGGGTAAAGGTGCCGGCACCGCAGTACAGGTCCACGGCAAGCTCGTCTTCCTGCGGGTCGAGCGCTTCCATGACAAGCTCGATCAAAATCTCGGCACCCTTGGTGTTGACCTGGAAAAAAGACGGGGCAGACAAGCGCATCTGACCCTCGGCGATATTCTCGGTCCATGAGCCCTCTCCGGCGAGCATTTCGACCTTGGAGACACGGCGGGCCTTCTTTTCGCCCTTGCTCATCACGCGCACGACACTTGTGGGGTGCACGGCGTCTGCCAACACGCGCGAGACTTGCGAGCGCGGGAAAGAGCCCGTAGGCGTCCAGAGCGCCACCTCGAGTGCCTTGGTGCGACGCGAGGCGCGAATGCCCACGCGCTCAAGGCCCAGGTCGTGGCTGCCGCTCAGATAATTGAGCGCGCCGACGACCGATTTGAGTGCCTTGGGGAAGCGTTTGTCGAACAACGGGCACGAATCGACGGTCACGATCTTGCGAGGATCGACACCGTGCATGCCAAGGCGCACGCGACCGTTGACGACGGTCGGTTCGAGCTCGATTTTATTGCGGTAGCCCCAGTCGTCCTTGGTGTGGCAGATGGGCTGTACCAACTCATCGACCTGCTCAGGAGCGAACTTGCCGATGCGCTCGAGCGTGGAGCGCAGGTTTTGCTCCTTGGCGGCGAGCTGTGCCGTGCGTGAGAGATTGCCCCACGAGCAGCCGCCGCAGATGCCCACGAAGGGGCAGGGAGGCTGAATGCGATCGGGGCTTGGCTCCAGAATCTCGGTGGTGCGGCCACGCATGAACGACTTGCCGTCCTGTACGACCTCGGCCTCGACGGTGTCGCCTGCCACGGCGCCCTGCACAAAGACGGCCTTGCCGTTGTCGGCGTGTGCCAGCCCGTCGGCGCCGTAGGTCATCGATTCTATAGTGAGCTTCATATTCCTGCCTGTCATTCGCGTTGTTGTTCGCACCATGGTAGCAGGGAAAAGCGCCCCGCATCCGAGGCTTTCCTCAAATGCGGGGCGCTTCTACAAACTGCTTCTACAAACGACTATTTCGTCTTGCCGGTAATGAGCGTCTTAAGACCCAGGCCGATTAGACCCAGGCCCATGCGCACGCGGCCGGGGCGATGGCGCTCGATGGCCTTGGTCTTGCCGGCGGGCTTATCGCGACGGGCGCTCGTCTCGGGTGCGGGCTTGGTGACCTGCGGATCGGGCTGAGGTGCAGGTGCAGGCTCGGGCTCAATGACGGTCGCCTGGACCTCTTGGACCTTGGGTGCTACTGGCTGCGGCTCGGCCTCGGGGGCAGGTTCCGCCTCAATGACGGGCTCGGGCGCGGCCTCGGCGTTGCGATAGGCGCGCTCCAGCAGAGCCTCCTGCGAGTTGAAGGGTTTCTCACCCTCTGCACGCTCCACGGGGACCCAGGTGCCGTCGCTCGTGAGGCTGCGGGCCTTCACGTTGTCCCGCAGCTGCATGCCCATGTACTCGTGTACCAGGGCGCGGCAGGTGGGGTCGAGCACAGGGAAGGCGATCTCCACGCGGTGCTCGGTGTTACGTGTCATCATGTCTGCCGAGCTCAGGTAAATCATGTCCGAGTCCACGCCAAAAGCGTAAACACGGGCGTGCTCCAAAAAGCGTCCGACGATGGAGCGGACATGTACGTTCTCGGTCTTGCCCGGAACACCGGGCTTGAGGCACGAGATGCCGCGGATGATCATGTCTACGCGCACGCCGGCACACGATGCCTCGGCGATCTTGTCGATAACCTCGCGGTCGGTCAGCGAGTTGAGCTTAAAGAACACGCGGGCGGGCTCGCCGGCAAGGGCGCGCTGGATCTCGCGGTCAAGCCCGCGCATGATGAGCGGTTTCAGTCCGACGGGCGCCACACCCAGGAAGCGGTAGTCGCCGCGCAGGTTGCCCAGCGACAGATTGCGGAAGAACAGGTTGGCGTCCTCGCCGATGCCGGGATGGGCTGTCATGAGCATAAAGTCGCTGTAGAGTTTGGCCGTCTTCTCGTTAAAGTTGCCGGTGCCCAAAAGCGTGAGGCGCGTTAGCGCCATGCCCTCGCGATAGGTGAGCTGGCAGATCTTTGAGTGGCATTTAAAGCCCTCGGAACCATAGATGACGGTGCAGCCGGCCTCTTCCAGGCGCTCGGCCCACTCGATGTTGTTCTGCTCGTCAAAGCGGGCACGAAGTTCCATGAGCACCGTGACCTCTTTGCCGTTCTCGGCAGCATCGATCAGCGACTCGCACAGGCGGCTCTGCTTGGCCACGCGGTAGAGCGTGATGCGCAGCGAGATGCACTCGGGGTCGTAGGCGGCCTCGTGCACCAGATCCAGGAAGGGGTTCATGGCCTCGTAGGGATAAAAGAGCAGCTTGTCGTGCTGCAGCACCTGCTCGCGGATGGAGCGGGTCATGTCGATGGTGGGATTGGGCTGCGGCCTAAACGGCGTAAAGAGCAGCTCGTTGCGCAGGTGCTCGGGAATCTTGCCCTCAATGCCAAAGACGTAGCCCAGGTCGAGCGGGATATCGCAGGTAAAGACAGAGCGGCGCGAAAGCTCGAGCGCCTTGCGGATGGTCTTGAGCGTTGCCTTCTCGAGCGACCCCGAGACCGCGAGCACTACCGGCTGCAGACGCAGGCGCTTCTTGAGGATGCGCTTCATGTGCTGGCGGTAGTCCTCTTCCTCTTCGACGCCCTCGCCGTCCGGATCGATGTCGGCGTTGCGGGTGACGCGGATCAGCGCACGATCCAGCGGCTTATAGGAGCCAAAGCAGCTGTCCAGGCAGGCGAGGATGACGTCCTCGAGCAAGATGTAGGAGTAAGTGCCGGTGGGCGAGGGGATCTCGACCACGCGGTTCATCGAGGCGGGAATCTCGATAAGGCCCAGCAGGCTCTCCTCGTCGGTGGCGCCGTCCAGACCACAGGCCAGATAGAGCGCGCCATTGCGTAGGTTGGGGAAGGGGTGGCGAGGATCGATGACCAGCGGCGAGATGACCGGCGACACGTAGGCCTGGAAGTAGCGGGTTACAAAGGTGCGCTCCTCGGGCGTAAGCGAATCGATGCGGGCGCGGTGAACGCCCAAGGTGTCGAGCTTGCCCTCGATGCTCTTAAAGATGGACTCCCAACGGGTAAGGAGCCCGGGCATTTCGGCCATGACAGCATCGACCTGTTCGGAGGCGGTCATATTGCTCTTGTTGTCGACAGGTTGCTTTTTGAGCTCTGCCAGATCGGACAGGCCGCCCACGCGCACCATGAGAAACTCGTCGAGGTTAGACTCGAAAATCGATACGAACTTTAGACGCTCGAACAGCGGAACGGTCTCATCGAAGGCTTCGTCAAGCACACGGTTGTCAAAGCGTAGCCAGCTGAGCTCTCGGTTCTGCGTGTACGAGAAGTCGCGAGGCGGTTTGCGCAGCTTTGCGGCGGCTTGCTTTTTTTCGATTTTGCTCGGCATATGCATCTGTCCGTTCAGTCCCCGCAGGGGACGGTAGCCTAACCCTATTCACTATTGTCTCAATTTAGTCGACTTGTGGCACGGACGTATTGTGCGAACGGTATCTTTACCTACTTCTTACGCTGACAAGTCATAGGACTGACGCCCTGCTCGTCTGCAAGCGGTCTATATCCTCACTCAACTGGTACGTAAGTGTGAATAAGAATGATGGATAGCTGAATATCATTGAATGCAGGCGGAAACGTAAACAAACATCATTTATATACATAAAACCGATTTAGCTATGCAATTCTGAATCAAAAGTTTAGAGATGCAATTGCAAATAGTTTTTAGGAAAAAAGAGCGTTTACCTTAGAAAAGTTACTTTAGAACGCCGAAGTACATTATGGGGGAATCTCATGCGATATACCGTTCATCGCACTTTGTTGACCGTTCGGGGGCGAGGTGGAATTGCGGGTGGAATTTGGATATAACTAGAGCTGTCAGCAAGCAGCGTCCGCTATGGAAGGGCGCTGAGAGATTCGGCCGAAAGGCCCGAAAGAAAGGTAGGAGGCCATGACGAAAGGTCTGCACGTGCCTTCCGAGATCGGCAAGCTCAGGAAGGTCTGCCTGCACCGTCCCGGCGACGAGCTCCTCAACCTGCCGCCCGACGAGCTCGAGCGACTCCTGTTCGACGACGTCCCGTTCCTGGAGGTCGCGCAGCAGGAGCACGACACCTTCGCCCAGATCCTGAGGGACCAGGGCGTGGAGGTCCTCTATCTCGAGAACCTCGTCGCCGAGGTGTTCGACCAGGTCCCCGGCGCCCGCGCCGAGTTCACCGACCAGTACATCGCCGAGGCCGGCATCCGCGGCCAGCACATGCCGCAGATCGTCCGCGAGAAGCTGGACTCCATCGAGGACAACCTCGAGTTCGTCAAGAAGACCATGGCCGGCATGACCAAGTCCGAGATCGACATGCCCCTCACGGCGTCCACGACCCTCGACTCCCTGGTCAACTCCGAGTCCGAGTCCGACCTGATCATCGACCCGATGCCCAACCTCTACTTCACCCGCGACCCGTTCGCGGTCGTCGGCGAGGGCGTCAACCTCAACCGCATGTACTCGGTCACCCGCAACCGCGAGACCCTGTACGGCAAGTACGTCTTCAAGTACCACCCCGACTACAAGGACGTCTCGCTGTACTTCCGCCGCGACTGCCAGTTCCACACCGAGGGCGGCGACGTGCTGAACATCAACGAGAAGACCCTCGCCGTCGGCATCTCCCAGCGCACCCAGGCCGCCGCGATCGACGTCATGGCCCAGAACATCTTCTGGAACTCCGACTCCAAGGTCGAGCGCATCCTGGCCTTCGATATCCCGGTCTCGCGCGCCTTCATGCACCTCGACACGGTCTTCACCCAGATCGACGTCGATAAGTTCACGATCCACCCCGCCATCATGGGCACCCTGCGCGTCTACGAGCTGACCGCCGGCAAGAACCCGGGCGACGTGAACATCCGCCTGATCGAGGACACCCTCGAGCACGTCCTGGAGGACGCCACCGGCGTCGACCAGGTCAAGCTGATCCCCTGCGGCGGCGGCGACCCGATCGCGGCCTCCCGCGAGCAGTGGAACGACGGCTCCAACACCCTGTGCGTCGAGCCCGGCAAGATCTGCGTCTACGCCCGCAACACCGTCACCAACGACGTGCTGTACAAGGAGGGCCTGGACCTTCTCGTCGTGCCCTCCGCCGAGCTCTCCCGCGGCCGCGGCGGCCCGCGCTGCATGAGCATGCCCTTCTGGCGCGAGGACCTCTAAGGTCTTCAAGGACCCGTACAGGTCATAATACATACATCTAGCTGCCATTAGATGTCTCCCATTGGGGCGGTGCGGGTTTTCGCACCGCCCCAATCTTGTATGAGGAACGTCAACACGATTGGATGACTGCTTTTGTAAGGAGCTTGGCCATGGACATCAAGACGATTGGCGTTGAGGAATGGCTCAACGTTTGGGAGAAGAGCGCCACGTGGGACATCGCCCAGTCGACGATCTCGTCGCTCACCATGGGCGAGCTGCGCGCGCTCGATGAACAGGACGGCGCCACGTTCTACGAGCGCCTGGACCGCGAGAAGATGAACTACGGCTGGATCGAGGGCTCGCCGGAGTTTAAGGCCGAGGTTGCCAAGCTGTATCGTCGCGAGGTCAATCCCGATCACATTCTGCAGACCAATGGCTGCACGGGCGCTAACCTCAACGCCATCATGGCTGTGGTCGAGCCCGGCGACCATGTTATCGCCGAGTGGCCCACCTACGCGCCGCTCTACGAGATTCCGCGCACGCTGGGCGCCGAGGTCGAGTATTGGGAGCTTCGCGAGGAACTCGGCTGGAAGCCCGATATCGAGGAACTCAAGCGCTTGGTGCGCCCCAACACCAAGCTTATCTGCATAAACAACGCATCGAACCCCATCGGTACGGTGCTCGATGCCGATATGCTCGGCCAGATTGCCGAGATCGCCCGTTCGGTGGGCGCCTACGTGCTGTGCGACGAGGTGTATCTGCCGCTCGAAAGCACTGAGTCCTTTATGTCGATGGTCGACGTGTACGAGAGGGCCATTGTCACCAACTCGTTGTCGAAGACCTATTCGACGCCTGCGGCCCGCGTGGGCTGGGTCCTGGCCGACGAAGAGGTGTCCAACCGCATCCGTACCTATCGCGATTACACCATGATCTGCGGCGGCGTGTTCAACGATGCCCTAGCGACCTATGTGCTTGAGCACAAGGATAAGATTCTCGAGCGCAATCGCAAGATCGTGTTTGGCAACCGCGATATCGCGCAGGCTTGGATCGATACGCAGCATCGCGTTTCCTGGACGGCCCCGCAGGGCGTGTCCACCTCGTTTATCCAGCTGGATATTCCCGAGGACGACGAGGAGTTCTGCGAGCGCCTGCTGTCCGAGAGGGGAGTGCTGCTGGTACCCGGCAGCCGCTTTGAGCTTCCCTGTGGCGCACGCCTGGGCTACTGCGCGAGCGAGGACGTTCTGCGCGAGGGCCTGAGGCTTTTGGGCGAGGCGCTGGCGGAGTTCGATCGCTAGGATTCCGATGATCTTCGAGGGCGTTATCTAAATTGGCCGAAGATAATCGAAAACGGACCCGTTTCCCTAGTGAAGCGGGTCCGTTTTTCTGTACCGAGAAGTCAAGTTGTTACAAATGGGGCCGTAAAGCGAGCCGGTATCCGCTGGGCCTTATACTGAGTTTCCGGTGAACGGTATCAAGCGTCTGGTAAACGGTAATTTATTTACCAGAAATGAATAGGACAAACTTTTTTCTGAATAAAAATGAAAATGGTTGAGACGCGGTATGAACCGCTAATTCTATTCATAGCTTTAGTGGAAATATGCAATTTGAGGATGGTTTAACAAAGTTAAGTTCCATTTGATTTTAGGATTGAAAACGCGTTTAAGCACGTAAATACGCTTTATTAAGATGAAGTGTGCCATGCGTGAAGTATATGTGTATGCCGTTCACCCCCTATAAAAAACCGTTCGGGGGCAAGGTGGAAGTATGAGCTGATTTTGGATATAAATATGTCGTCAGCAATAACGCCTCACACGGAGGGGCGCTAACGAATCGGCCCTGACAAGGGCCCGAAAGAAAGGTAGGAGGCCATGACGAAAGGTCTGCACGTGCCTTCCGAGATCGGCAAGCTCAGGAAGGTCTGCCTGCACCGTCCCGGCGACGAGCTCCTCAACCTGCCGCCCGACGAGCTCGAGCGACTCCTGTTCGACGACGTCCCGTTCCTGGAGGTCGCGCAGCAGGAGCACGACACCTTCGCCCAGATCCTGAGGGACCAGGGCGTGGAGGTCCTCTATCTCGAGAACCTCGTCGCCGAGGTGTTCGACCAGGTCCCCGGCGCCCGCGCCGAGTTCACCGACCAGTACATCGCCGAGGCCGGCATCCGCGGCCAGCACATGCCGCAGATCGTCCGCGAGAAGCTGGACTCCATCGAGGACAACCTCGAGTTCGTCAAGAAGACCATGGCCGGCATGACCAAGTCCGAGATCGACATGCCCCTCACGGCGTCCACGACCCTCGACTCCCTGGTCAACTCCGAGTCCGAGTCCGACCTGATCATCGACCCGATGCCCAACCTCTACTTCACCCGCGACCCGTTCGCGGTCGTCGGCGAGGGCGTCAACCTCAACCGCATGTACTCGGTCACCCGCAACCGCGAGACCCTGTACGGCAAGTACGTCTTCAAGTACCACCCCGACTACAAGGACGTCTCGCTGTACTTCCGCCGCGACTGCCAGTTCCACACCGAGGGCGGCGACGTGCTGAACATCAACGAGAAGACCCTCGCCGTCGGCATCTCCCAGCGCACCCAGGCCGCCGCGATCGACGTCATGGCCCAGAACATCTTCTGGAACTCCGACTCCAAGGTCGAGCGCATCCTGGCCTTCGATATCCCGGTCTCGCGCGCCTTCATGCACCTCGACACGGTCTTCACCCAGATCGACGTCGATAAGTTCACGATCCACCCCGCCATCATGGGCACCCTGCGCGTCTACGAGCTGACCGCCGGCAAGAACCCGGGCGACGTGAACATCCGCCTGATCGAGGACACCCTCGAGCACGTCCTGGAGGACGCCACCGGCGTCGACCAGGTCAAGCTGATCCCCTGCGGCGGCGGCGACCCGATCGCGGCCTCCCGCGAGCAGTGGAACGACGGCTCCAACACCCTGTGCGTCGAGCCCGGCAAGATCTGCGTCTACGCCCGCAACACCGTCACCAACGACGTGCTGTACAAGGAGGGCCTGGACCTTCTCGTCGTGCCCTCCGCCGAGCTCTCCCGCGGCCGCGGCGGCCCGCGCTGCATGAGCATGCCCTTCTGGCGCGAGGATCTCT